>CAVXIJ010000028.1:0-202965 GCA_963761765.1 uncultured Actinomycetota bacterium | reverse complement strand
GGTGAAGATAAGATTTGATTTATTTTTTTGGACCCATTCAAAAACAATACTCTTATAATCAGTATCAGTATTAACAATTCTATTGAGATCGAGGTATTTATTGAGTACATTTTTGATGAATAGTTTTTTTGTTTTCTTAAATCCTTTATCCAGAAAGACAGATCCTATAAGAGCTTCGAATGCATCACCATAGAGATTTTTTGTAAGATGAGATGAACTTACATTACTTATTAGGATCTTATTAATGCCCATTGACACAGCAAGTTGATTAAGAACTTCCCTGTTTACTATCCGTGAACGGATCTTTGTCAGGAATCCTTCATTTGCATCGGGAAATTTTTCGAAAAGATAATCGGAAAGAATTGCATCAAGAACTGCATCGCCAAGGTATTCAAGTCTTTCGTTATTGACTTTTTTGCCATCAGGCAGAGTAAATGTTGCGGACCGGTGAATAAAAGCAATCTCATATAATTTCAGGTTTCCCGGCTTAAAACCCAATATTTTTTTCAAACGGGAACTGAATTCCCGCTTATCTAGCTAAATAAGTACCATTTATTCTTTTTCGGAATAACGACACTAAACTTCAGCTTTTTTTATAACAACAGAAGCATTATGACCACCAAATCCAAATGTATTGCTTATGGCAATTTGACTTTCCTGTGCTGTGCTTTATTGAGTGTTAAGGTTCAGTTTCTGATCAATATCCGGATCAGGAATTTTAAAGTTTATAGTAGGAGGAACAATATCATGAACAACTGACATAATTGCAGCAATTGCCTCAATGGCACCTGCAGCACCCAACAGATGTCCGGTCATTGATTTTGTTGAACTGATATTAAGTTTGTATGCATGTTCCCCAAATACACTCACTATAGCTTTTGTTTCTGATACATCGCCGAGAGGAGTAGCAGTTCCATGAACATTTATGTAATCAATATCTTCAACTTTGAAGACCTGCATCATTCTACTGCAAGTTTCATTACATTCCGTGGCGCCCAGTCCCTCAGGATGAGGTGCTGTAAGGTGATAGGCATCAGCAGTCAATCCTGTACCAACCAATTCAGCATAAATTTTTGCTCCTCTGGCTTTTGCATGTTCATATTCTTCAACAATAATGCACCGGCACCTTCACCAAGAACAAATCCATCGCGGGTTTTATCAAATGGCCGTGATGCGGTATGGATACTCATCATTGTTTGTGGAAAGTGCCTGCAAGGCATTGAAGCCACCTATTCCGGGTTCATTTATGCTGGCTTCTGAGCCACCTGTAACAAAAATATCAGCTTTTCCCCAACGAATGTAATTAATGGCATCAATAATTGAGTTGGTAGAAGAAGCACAGGCTGAAACTGTTGCAAAGTTTGGTCCCCGTGAAACCATATTTTATTGAAATTGCATCCGGCAGCTATATCACCAATCATTTTAGGGATAAAGAATGGACTAAAACGCGGTGTTCCATCACCAAGAACATAACTTTTAATAGCCAGAAAAAAAGTTTCAATTCCCCCGATTCCTGAAGCCCAGATTACACCAACTCTGTCTTTGTCAACTTTTTCAAGATTTAATACCTGAATCAATTATTGCTTCATCGGTAGCAATAAGTGCATACTGTGAATACAAATCCAGTTTGTTGGCTTCTTTTCTGTCAAAATAATTTGCCGAGTCGTAGTTCTTTAATTCACATGCAAATTTTGTTTTGAACTTTTCAGTATCAAAACGGGTAATCAGTACTGATCCGCTTACACCATTTTTTAGATCCTTCCCAATATTCATGCAAATTATTACCTAAAGGAGTTAAGGCTCCTAGTCCTGTTACTACAACTCTTCTCATAAATGGATTTTTAAAAATGCAAATTATTTTGCATTCTCCTCAATGTACTTAATTGCATCACCAACTGTGCCGATGGTTTCTGCCTGATCGTCAGGAATTCCGATATTGAATTCTTTTTCAAACTCCATGATCAACTCAACAGTGTCAAGAGAATCTGCACCTAAATCATTGGTGAAACTGGCTTCAGGAGTTACTTCTGATTCGTCTACTCCAAGTTTGTCAACTATAATTTCTTTTACTCTTGTGGCAATGTCCGACATAATAATAAATTTTAATTAATATTAATTTTTGAACCATGCAAAGAAATATATTTGTACCATATTTTTCAAGTGATTTGATGTTTTTTTATTTATGCTACAGTTTAATGTGTTGATAATTAGAAAAATAATCTTATTTTAAGAGAATTATTAATAAATGTTGATAAATATGTTAATTATCAAAATATGAGGAATATAGCTATTTTTGCTTCAGGCTCAGGAACCAATGCAGAAAACATAATTAAATACTTTTCGAACAGAAATACGGCGAAAGTAAGTCTTGTTTTGTCAAATAAGCGTCAGGCTCTGGTTTTAAAAAGGGCTGAAGCACATAATATAAGAACTGTATTTTTCGAACATAAAGAATTTTATGTCACAGGGAAAGTTCTCGATACCTTTTACTATATAAAATTGACTTTATTGTTCTTGCAGGATTTTTATGGCTTGTGCCGGAAAATATTATTGAACAATATCACGGAAGGATTATTAATATTCATCCTGCATTGCTACCAGCTTATGGCGGAAAAGGAATGTATGGAGATAGCTGTTCATAAGGCTGTTATTGGAAATCATGAAACGGAATCGGGAATTACTATTCATTATGTGAATAAGCTTTACGATAAGGGTGATATTATTTTTCAGTCACGGTGCAAGGTTGATCCGTCTGATACACCTGAATCGCTTGCAGCCAAAGTTCATGCTCTTGAATATCTGCATTATCCAAAAGTTATTGAAGATCTGGTTATAAAACTTGCCTGATTTTCTAATTAAAGGTCCCGAGGAGGCTTAAGTACAACTGTTTTCATTTTCTCAAATCTGGCTCTGTTCTCTTCAGATACTGGTTCTACAGGAGGAGCATCAACTTTTAAGGATCAACAGGTGATCCGTTCTTGTAAAACCTGAAATCAAGATGCGGTCCTGTTGAAAGCCCACTGGTTCCAACATAACCAATTATATCTCCCTGTTTAACAAATCTCCGGGGCTAATCCTTCGCCAAATCTGCTGAGATGCATATATGCAGTTGAGTAAACACTGTTATGCTGTATTTTTACCATTCTTCCTGATCCGCCTTCATTAGTTGCTGAAATTATTCTTCCATCTCCAATAGCATGAACAGGAGTTCCGATAGGAGCAGCATAATCTACTCCGTAGTGTGGTCTTACTAATTCTGAGTATAGGATGCATCCTGGCTAGATGAAAAATGCGAACTTATCCTTGAAAACTTAAGAGGAGCTTTAAGAAATGCCTTTCTGAGACTATTGCCATCAGCGTCAAAATATGACTCTTTGCTCATCCTGAATAAATGGGATTGCCGTAATTGAAGTACCTGATCGGTTAAACTGAGCTCCATAAATCCTTCCCGTACCAAGTGACTTTCCATCAATAAATAATTCTTCATAAATAACCTTGAAATTGTCTCCTTTCTGTAATCCGAAAGAAATCTACTGTCCATGCAAATATTTCAGATAGATCTACTGCCAGACTGAGGGTGCAGACCGCCGTTGATCATAGCATCCCATAGTGATGTTTCAATTGTGCCGGAGGCATATTTTATCTCACTTTTATCTCTTTTCTGAAAGATGTAATATTCAGTGAATCATTAAAGCTGAATACATAACAGGTAGTGGGATCATGTTCATAAACCAGATATCTGGCTTTTGCAATACTGTCCCTGTCGCAAAAGAGTATATAATTATTTCCTGACCTGACTTTCCTTACATCAAAAACTGCTTTCGAATTTTTCAGTACCTGGTCAATCTCCTGCATTGCTTACTCCGTGTTTAAGGAGTATTTCGGAAAGTAAGCCGTTTGGTTTTATATGTACCTGATGTCAGATCGAATGAATCGGAGGGAATGCCATACATAAATACCGGGGATTACTCTTTATGGCAGCTGTATCAGTAGCATATTCTGTTGTAGAGTCTTCAGTTGTTACAGTACTGAATTGAATGAGAATTATCAGATACATCGGAAAATTCTGAAGGTATGATTACTTGTTGAATTTTCTAAGTTTTTATTTGATCATTAGTATGATTTTACCAAAATAGGAAAATTAACACTAAGTTTATAAAGACTTATCTCCCTTACAGTTTCAGTATCTTTAATTAGCCTTAATATTTAATAATCCTGTTTGGAACAACTATTATATTTGAAGGGCTTGAATCTCCAAGCCATTTCTTTAGTTCTTTCATCGGAAAGAACCATTTTAATAATCTCCTCTTTTTACATACTTACCGGAAGCTCAATATTAAATCTCGTTTTTCCATTAAATGAAACCGGATAATCAAAATTTCTTCCTTAGATATTCTTCATTAAATTCAGGCCATGGTTCATATGCCAGTGATTTGGTTATTCCCAGAATCTGCCATAATTCTTCAGCCATATGAGGTGCAAATGGTGAAAGTATCTTAGTAAAGCTGTAGGCAGTCTCAGATGTGATTCTTCCCTTTTTTAGTTGCAAGATTAAGGAAGATCATCATAGCTGAAATAGCAGTATTGAAGTGAAGCGATTCTCAATGTCTCCCTCTACCTTTTTGATTGTCTGGTGAAGTCCTTTTAAGTATTTCCGCATCTTCTTCTCCCTGAAAAATATTTTCCGGATTTGAAATAAATCTGAAAGCTCTTCCAAGGAATCCAAATACTCCTTTTACTCCCTTCTCATCCCATGGTTTTGTGACGTCGAGTGGTCCCATAAACATCTCGTACAATCTCAGGGAATCAGCACCATATTTTGAAGTTACATCATCAGGATTCACCACATTCTTAAGTGATTTTGACATCTTTGCAACTATCTGTCTCAGTTCAGCCCCGGTCTCTTTATGAAAATATTTTCCTTCACGTTCTTCCACAAGGTCGCCGGAAACTTTTGATCCCGACTCCGTTTCATAAGCAAAAGCAAGGATCATTCCCTGGTTGAATAAGTCTCTGGTAAGGTTCATCAGTTGATACAATACCCAGATCGAACAGTACCTTATGCCAGAAACGGCTGTACAGCAGATGAAGAACTGCATGTTCAGCACCGCCAATATATAGATCGACTGGCATCCAGTATTTTTCTTTTTCCTTATCTAAAATAAGAGCTTTCATTCTTTGGATCTATAAACCGCAGATAATACCAGCATGACCCTGCCCATTGAGGCATTGTATTTGTCTCCCTTCTTCCTCTGCGTCCGTTTTTATCAGTTACTATTCAGCCATTCCTCGGAATTTGACAAGTGGTGATTCCCCTGATTCCCCCGGAAGATATTTTTCAAGCTTCGGAAGTTCAAGAGGAAGATCATTCGTCAGCCATCACTGATACTTCACCATCTTCCCAATGTATCACAGGAAATGGTTCACCCCAGTATCTCTGTCTGCTGAAAAGCCAGTCGCGAAGCTTATAATTCACTTTAGACTTACCAAGTTTTTCAGATTCAAGCCATGTGGTTATAACTGTGCAATTCCGGCTTCTTTATTCAGTCCATTTATATCAATGCCAGTCGTGTTTATCTGATGAATTAATATATTTCCCGTCTTCTGTCCAGCATTCTTTCCCTCCAGGATTCTTTTTTTCTGTTCCGGATCAGTTACATCCGGATCCTGTATGCATATAATTGGCAGATCAAATTTTTGTGCAAATTCAAAATCTCTGGTATCGTGAGCAGGAACAGCCATAATGGCTCCTGTACCATAACCTGTTAAAACATAATCAGCAACCCAGATTGGTATCTTTTTCCCATTCACCGGATTTATTGCATATCTGCCTGTAAAAACACCTGTTTTGTCTTTTGCCAGGTCAGTCCGGTCGAGATCAGATTTAAGCGAGGTTGCCTTAATATAATCATCAACATTTTGTTTGTGCGAGCTCACTGTTATTGAATCTATAAGCTGATGCTCAGGAGCAATTACCATATAAGTTGCACCGAAAAGAGTATCGGGACGGGTTGTAAATACACTCAGTTTTTCATCGAATCCATCGATGTTAAAATCAACTTCAGCACCTGTTGACCGGCCGATCCAGTTTCGCTGCATATCTTTTATGCCTTCCGGCCAGTCGAGGTTATCTATACCCTTAAGCAGTCTTTCGGCATAAAGCGGAATCCGCAGCATCCATTGCTTCAGATTTCTCTTTTCAACCCTGTTGCCGCATTTCTCATGCGATCCGTCATTAAGGACCTCTTCATTGGCACAAACCGTGCAGCAGTGAGGACACCACCATACCTGGCATTATCGTAATATGCCAGTCTTTTGGAATTGATATATTTTACAACTTCATTTTTACCGTTCTTCTTTATACTTTCCGGGACTGGAAATTCGGAAATTGGTCTTCCTTTTTGCAGATTATCATCAAACCATGTATTGTAAAGACGGATGAAGATCCATTGGGTCCATTTAAAATAACCGGGATCTGTTGTGTTGATCTCCTTATCCCAGTCATAGCTAAGACCAAGGTCTTTGATCTGTCTTCGGAAAGTATCACAGTTATTTTTTGTTGTTATTGAAGGATGAGTGCCGGTCTGAATTGCATATTGCTCTGCTGGCAGACCGAATGCATCCCAACCCATAGGATGAAGGACATTAAATCCTTTCATGCTCTTGTACCGGCTGTAAATATCCGTGGCAGTATAACCTTCAGGGTGACCAACGTGTAACCCGGCCCCCGAAGGGTAGGGGAACATGTCGAGGTCGCGCCTTCCGGGCGGTGCGGGCGGCACCGGGGGAGGGCCCCGTCCTCGATCACGTTGTGGGTCTCCTCCCGCACACGGTTACTATGCAAGCTGCGAGCCCGTGTGTCTGCGTATCTCTTATGACCGCCTCGACGACCGCTCTGGGCCTGCCGGCGGTCCTCAAGGGTTGTCCGTGCAGCACAGGGCCGAGCGCCGGGGCCGTGCAGTAGTGCGGCCCGCGCAGACCCCAAGATGTCAGCCCCAAGGAGACCGAACCGTGAAGAGCGCCGTGGAGACTCTGAACCCGACCCGGGTTCGACTCACTGTCGAGGTGCCCTTCGAGGAGCTCAAGCCCAGCCTCGACGCGGCGTACAAGAAGATCAACCAGCAGGTCACGGTGCCGGGCTTCCGCAAGGGCAAGATCCCGGCCCGCATCATCGACCAGCGGTTCGGCCGCGGCGCGGTGCTCGAAGAGGCCGTCAACGACGCGCTCCCGAAGTTCTACACCGAGGCGGTCAACGAGGGTGAGCTGAACGTCCTCGGCCAGCCCGAGGTCGACATCACCGAGTTCAACGACGGCGAGCTGCTGAACTTCACCGCCGAGGTCGACATCCGCCCCGTCATCGAGATCCCGGACTACTCCGGCATCGAGGTCGAGGTCGACGCCATCGAGGTCACCGACGAGGACATCGACAAGTCCGTCGAGCAGCTGCGCGACCGCTTCGCCTCCACCTCCCGGTCGAGCGCGCCGCCGCCGACGGCGACGTGGTCACCGTCGACCTGGAGGCCAAGGTCGACGGCGAGGTCCTGGAGGACGGCGTCGCCGAGGGCGTCAGCTACACCATCGGCTCCGGCCAGCTCCTCGACGGCATCGACGAGGCCGTCACCGGCCTGGAGGCCGGTGGCGAGGCCACCTTCACCTCCGAGCTCAAGGGCGGCTCCGCGGCCGGCAAGGAGGCCGAGGTCACCGTCAAGGTCACCGCAGGTCGCAGGCCGTGAACTGCCCGAGCTGGACGACGACTTCGCCCAGCTCGCCTCCGAGTTCGACACCCTGGAGGAGCTGCGCGAGGACAGCCGCAAGCGCCTGGAGCAAATGAAGAAGTACGACCAGGCCACCCAGGCCCAGGAGAAGGTCCTCGACGCGCTGCTCGAGCTGGTCGAGATCCCGATCCCCGAGAAGCTCCTCGAGGACGAGATCGAGACCCGCAAGCACAACCTGGAGCACCACCAGTTCGGCCAGATGGGCCTCGACCTGGGAAGTACCTGGAGATCCAGGGCAAGACCGAGGAGGAGTACGACGCCGAGACCAAGGAGCAGCCGCGGTCAAGGGCATCAAGACCCAGTTCGTCCTCGACGAGCTGGTCAACAAGGAGAAGCTGAACGTCAACCAGGAGGAGCTCACCGAGCACCTCATGCGCCGTGCGGCGTCCTCCGGCATGTCCCCCGACCAGTTCGCCCAGGCCGTCGTCGAGGGCGGCCAGGTGCCGATGCTGGTCGGCGAGGTCGCCCGCGGCAAGGCGCTCGCGGTCGTCGTGGAGGCCGCCAAGGTCAACGACAGCAACGGCGAGGTCGTCGACCTGCGACGAGGACGAGGACGAGGCCGCCGAGGACCGCGGCCGAGGCGTCCGAGGCGCCGCCGAGGCCGCCGAGGCCGCCGCCGCCGAGGACAGCCCGAGGCCTGAGCCTCGCACGCGCTGCCGCAGGACCGGCGGACGATCGGCGCCGGGCCCGCCCGGTCGCGCCCTGGGCGCCGACGCCGGCGCGGCGCCGGCCCGGGACCGCGCCGCGATACGCCCACGGCGCACGCCGCGTCCTGCGGCCCGACGCGCTCGCGCGCTCGCGGCCCCGGTGAGCCGCTCGTCCAGCCAGGCGTGCGAGCCTGCGCTGACAGCGAACAGTTCCGCGATGCGGGATGGCACCTGAGTCCGACCTGCGCGTTAGGGTCCATGAATACGAGGGCAGGGGAGTCACGGAGCCGCCGGTGGCGACGCTGCGGTCCCGTGCCCCAGCGAAGACGCTGAGACGGCCCGGCGCCGTCCGACGACGAGCAGGTGGATACGTGACGACTCCGATGCCTTCCGCCGCCGGCGAGCCGACCATCGGTGGGCCTCGGCGACCAGGTCTACAACCGGCTGCTCGGCGAGCGGATCATCTTCCTCGGCCAGGCGGTCGACGACGACATCGCCAACAAGATCACCGCGCAGCTGCTGCTCCTCGCCGCCGACCCGGACAAGGACATCTACCTCTACATCAACAGCCCGGGCGGCTCGGTCACGGCGGGCATGGCGATCTACGACACCATGCAGTACATCAAGAACGACGTCGTCACGATCGCCATGGGCATGGCCGCCTCCATGGGCCAGTTCCTGCTGAGCGCGGGCACCCCGGGCAAGCGCTTCGCGCTGCCGAACGCCGAGATCCTCATCCACCAGCCCTCCGCGGGCCTCGGCGGGCTCCGCCTCCGACATCAAGATCCACGCGGAGCGGCTGCTGCACACCAAGAAGCGCATGGCCGAGCTGACGGCCCAGCACACCGGTCAGACCGTCGAGCAGATCACCCAGGACTCCGACCGCGACCGCTGGTTCTCCGCCGATGAGGCCAAGGAGTACGGCCTGATCGACGACGTCATGCCCACGCGCCACGGCGTGCCGGGCGGCGGCGGCACCGGGGCCTGAGCCGCTCCGCCACGCACGCTGCAGGGCCCCGCGGACCCCGTAGCCGACCGCCGAAGCCCCATCATAGGAGACCCAGTGACCGACTTCCCCGGCAGCGGCCCTTCGGCGGCCGAGCGCCCAGTACACGGGCCCGCACGCCGAGTCCCGCTACGTCATCCCGCGCTTCGTCGAGCGCACCTCGCAGGGCGTGCGCGAGTACGACCCGTACGCGAAGCTCTTCGAGGAGCGCGTGATCTTCCTCGGCGTGCAGATCGACGACGCCTCCGCCAACGACGTCATGGCGCAGCTGCTGTGCCTGGAGTCGATGGACCCCGACCGTGACATCTCGGTCTACATCAACAGCCCCGGCGGCTCCTTCACCGCGCTCACGGCGATCTACGACACCATGCAGTTCGTGAAGCCGGACATCCAGACGGTCTGCATGGGCCAGGCGGCCTCCGCCGCCGCCGTCCTGCTGGCCGCCGGCACCCCCGGCAAGCGGATGGCCCTGCCCAACGCCCGCATGCTGATCCACCAGCCCTACAGCGAGACCGGCCGCGGCCAGGTGTCCGACCTGGAGATCGCCGCGAACGAGATCCTGCGGATGCGTTCGCAGCTGGAGGACATGCTGGCCAAGCACTCCACCACGCCGATCGAGAAGATCCGCGACGACATCGAGCGCGACAAGATCCTCACCGCCGAGGACGCGCTGGCGTACGGTCTGGTCGACCAGATCATCTCCACCCGCAAGATGAGCACCTCCGACCGTCGCCTGACGCAGTCGACGACACCTTGGTGCCGCCCCTTGGCGCCGGCCGCGGCAAAGCGAACCATGCCAAGGGGGGCCCAAACGGGGGGCCAGGCAGGGTACCGTCGGATATGAGGCACCAGGAGACGCCGATCATGGCGGCTCCCAGGCGAAGGGGAAGCACCTCGTGGCACGCATCGGTGACGGCGGCGACCTGCTCAAGTGCTCGTTCTGCGGAAAGAGCCAGAAGCAGGTGAAGAAGCTCATCGCAGGTCCCGGTGTGTACATCTGCGACGAGTGCATCGACCTCTGCAACGAGATCATCGAGGAGGAGCTCGCCGAGACCAGCGAGGTGCGCTGGGAGGAACTTCCCAAGCCTCGCGAGATCTACGAGTTCCTGGAGGGCTACGTCGTCGGCCAGGAGACCGCCAAGAAGTCCCTCTCGGTCGCGGTGTACAACCACTACAAGCGCGTCCAGGCCGGCGAGAGCACGCTCGCAAGGCCGCGAGGACGCCATCGAGTTGGCCAAGTCCAACATCCTCCTGCTGGGCCCCACGGGCTCCGGCAAGACCCTCCTCGCCCAGACCCTGGCCCGCATGCTGAACGTCCCGTTCGCCATCGCCGACGCCACGGCCCTCACCGAGGCGGGCTACGTCGGCGAGGACGTCGAGAACATCCTCCTGAAGCTGATCCAGGCCGCCGACTACGACGTCAAGAAGGCCGAGACCGGCATCATCTACATCGACGAGATCGACAAGGTCGCCCGCAAGAGCGAGAACCCGTCGATCACCCGCGACGTCTCCGGCGAAGGCGTCCAGCAGGCCCTGCTGAAGATCCTGGAGGGCACCACCGCCTCCGTGCCGCCGCAGGGCGGACGCAAGCACCCCCACCAGGAGTTCATCCAGATCGACACGACGAACGTGCTGTTCATCGTCGGCGGCGCCTTCGCCGGTCTGGAGAAGATCATCGAGGGCCGGGCGGGCGCCAAGGGCATCGGCTTCGGCGCCACCATCCGCTCCAAGCGGGAGCTGGCGGAGAAGGACCAGTTCGAGGACGTCATGCCCGAGGACCTGGTCAAGTTCGGCATGATCCCCGAGTTCATCGGCCGCCTCCCGGTCATCACCTCGGTCCACAACCTGGACCGTGAGGCCCTGCTCAAGATCCTCGTCGAGCCGCGCAACGCCCTGGTGAAGCAGTACCAGCGCCTCTTCGAACTCGACGGCGTCGAGCTCGACTTCGAGCGTGCGGCCCTGGAGGCCATCGCCGACCAGGCCATCCTCCGCCAGACCGGCGCCCGCGGCCTGCGCGCCATCATCGAAGAGGTCCTGATGTCGACGATGTACGAGGTGCCGTCCAGGAAGGACGTCGCCCGTGTCGTCATCACCGCCGATGTCGTCCACTCGAACGTCAACCCGACCCTGATCCCCAGGGATGCCGGGGCCGTGGTACAGGGGAGCAGAAAAGGCTGCATGAGCCGGGCACGGCCACGGCAGGCGGCGCGGTCGCACGACGGGCGCCCCTCGGGTGTCCCTGTCCGGCGCGCCCGGTTTGGTGCCCTGTCGCGGTCAGATGCAGGCACGCGGACTTCGTTGCGGAACTTGGCGGTGATGTCGGCCGCCCCCGCCTGGTCGTTTTTGCCGGTCGCCATGTCGGCGTACGACATCGGCATCACCATGGCGAGGGTGCTGTGGTCGCCCCAGATGCAGTAGGTGGTCGTCATCGACTTAGGCGCGCCCGTGCCACCATCGGAGTTGTCGAACTTGATGTTCTGGCACTTCAGGATCGCGCCGTCGAGCCCGTCGGGCTTGTACTCCTTCGGGTCGCCCTGAAGGGCGACGTTATCGTCGTTGCCGCCTTTCTGAGACTCTTTCTGGAAGTTGGCGAACATCGCGTCGACCGTCTTCGCCGGGTCGTCGATGGTGCCGTACACACCCTCGTACTGGATCAGTTTCTGACCCAGCGGATTGTCGTCGCTGCCCGATTGGTAGGCAGCATTGACGTCCTTGGGGTCCTTTACGCCCCAGGTACGGGCATCCTTGATGTTGTCGTCGGTCAGGGAGTTGCTGTCACTGTCGGTCTTCTTGTACTCACCGAGCACGGTCGCCGGCGTGGTCAGCTTGTGCGGTCCGTCGTCCGCCACATCGGAACTTCCGCCCCCCGACGTGAACCACCACACGCCCGCGCCGATCGCCACCAGGGCCACCACGGTGCCGACGATGACGCCGGTCTTCTTCTTGCCGCCCCCCGGCGCAGGCTGCTGCGGCATGCCGTACGTACCCGGCTGCTGGCCGTAGGGCGGCTGCTGCCCGTACGGGTTGGGCTGGCCGTACCCCGGCTGCGGCGGCTGGCCGTAGGGTCCCGGCTGCTGCGGCGCGCCCTGGGGCTGCTGCGGGTAGCCGTAACCGGGCTGCGGCTGGGGCTGCTGCGGGTAGCCGTAGCCGGGCTGGGGTGCCTGCGGCGGCTGGCCGTAGGGACCCGGCTGGCCGTAAGGACCGGGCTGCTGTGGCTGCCCGCCGTACGGGCCCGGCTGGTTGTGACTCATTACGGGGTTCCCCTCCAGTACTTATACGTTCCGAACATCCTGGCGTAAGTGACGCGAACATGGGGAACCGGGGGTCTGACCGTTACGAAACCCGCTGGATTCCATGCGCGACCGTGACACCGCATAACTGGTTTCAGGACGCGGCCCCGCCGCATCTAAACTGACCCCGTGACCGAGAAGACTCCGCAGCAGCACACAGCGCCCGCCACTGAACTCCCGACCCAGTACGCGCCGGCCGAGGTAGAGGGGCGACTGTACGAGCGCTGGGTGGCACGCGGTTACTTCGAGGCCGACGAGACCAGCGACAAACCCCCGTACACCATCGTCATCCCCCCGCCGAACGTGACAGGAAGCCTGCACCTGGGGCACGCCTTCCAGCACACGCTGATGGACGCGCTCACGCGCCGCAAGCGCATGCAGGGGTACGAGGCGCTGTGGCTGCCGGGCATGGACCACGCCGGAATCGCGACGCAGAACAAGGTCGAGCAGCAGCTCGCCGAGGAGGGCAAGTCCCGCCAGGACCTGGGCCGCGAGGAGTTCACCGAGCGTGTCTGGCAGTGGAAGGAAGAGTACGGCGGCCGGATTCTCGGCCAGATGCGCCGCCTCGGCGACGGCGTCGACTGGTCGCGTGAGCGCTTCACCATGGACGAGGGCCTCTCGCGGGCCGTTTTGACCATCTTCAAGAAGCTCTACGACGACGACCTGATCTACCGCGCCGAGCGCATCATCAACTGGTGTCCCCGGTGTCTGACCGCGATCTCCGACATCGAGGTGGACTACCAGGACGACGACGGCGAGCTGGTCTCGCTGAAGTACGGCACCGGCGAGGACACCGTCGTCGTCGCCACCACCCGGGCCGAGACGATGCTCGGTGACACCGCCGTCGCCGTCCACCCCGGCGACGAGCGGTACGCGCACCTGATCGGCAAGCAGATCAAGCTGCCGTTGACGGACCGTACGATCCCGGTGGTCGCCGACGCGCACGTCGACCCGGAGTTCGGCACGGGCGCCGTCAAGGTCACCCCGGCCCATGATCCGAACGACTTCGCCATCGGCCAGCGGCACGGCCTGGAGTCGCTGACCGTGATGGACGAGCGGGGCGTCATCACCGTCCACGGCCCGTTCCAGGGCCTCGACCGCTTCGAGGCGCGTTCGGCGATCGTCGGGGCCCTGCGCGAGCAGGGCCGGATCGTTTCCGAGAAGCGTCCCTATGTGCACTCCGTCGGCCACTGCTCGCGCTGCAAGACCACCGTCGAGCCGCGGCTTTCGATGCAGTGGTGGGTCAAGGTCGGCCCGCTGGCGCAGGCCGCCGGGGACGCGGTGCGCGACGGCCGGGTGACGATCCATCCGAAGGAGATGGAGAAGCGCTACTTCGACTGGGTCGACAACATGCACGACTGGTGCATCTCGCGCCAGCTGTGGTGGGGGCACCGTATTCCGGTCTGGTACGGGCCGCAGGGGGAGACCGTCTGCGTCGGTCCCGACGAGGAGCCGCCGAGCGGCGCGGGCTGGACACAGGACTCCGACGTCCTCGACACCTGGTTCTCGTCGGGCCTGTGGCCGTTCTCCACGCTCGGCTGGCCGGAGCGGACGCAGGCCCTGGCGAAGTTCTATCCGACCGATGTCCTGCTCACCGGCCACGACATCATCTTCTTCTGGGTCGCCCGGATGATGATGTTCGGCCTGTACGCGATGGACGGCGAGATCCCGTTCCACACCATCGCGCTGACCGGGCTCGTCCGTGACGAGTTCGGCAAGAAGATGTCCAAGTCCAACCCGAACTCCGTCGACCCGCTCGACTGGATGGACGCCTACGGTTCCGATGCCGTCCGGTTCACCCTCGCCCGGGGCGCCAATCCCGGTGCCGACGTCCCGATCGGCGAGGACTGGGTCCAGGCGTCCCGCAACTTCGCCAACAAGATCTGGAACGCGACCCGGTTCGCCCTGATGAACGGCGCGACCGTCGACGGGCCGCTGCCGGCCACCGACCAGATGTCCGCGGCCGACCGCTGGATCCTGTCCCGGCTCGGCGCGACCGTCGCCCAGGTCGACGCGTTCTACGACGACTACCAGTTCGCCAAGGTCTCCGACGCCCTCTACCACTTCGCCTGGGACGAGGTCTTCGACTGGTACGTGGAGCTGTCCAAGACCACGTTCCAGGCGGGCGGGGCGGCCGCCGACGTCAGCAAGCGGGTCCTCGGCGAGGTCCTGGACGTCACCCTGCGGCTGCTGCACCCGATCGTGCCGTTCGTGACCGAGACCCTGTGGACCACGCTCACCGGCGGCGAGTCCGTCGTGATCGCCGACTGGCCCGCGGACAGCGGCTTCAGGGACGCCGCCGCCGAGCGGGAGATCGAGACTCTTCAGCAGGTCATCACCGAGGTGCGCCGGTTCCGCGCCGATCAGGGGCTCCAGCCGGGACAGCGGGTTCCCGCCCGGCTGAGCCTGGACGGCACCGACCTCGCGGCGCACGAGGCGGCGATCCGGCAGCTGCTCCGGCTCCAGCCGGCGGACGAGAGCTTCGCGGCCACGGCGACGCTGCCCGTCGCGGGGGCCGAGGTGGCGCTCGACCTGTCCGGTGCGATCGACTTCGCGGCCGAGCGGAAGCGGCTCGAAAAGGATCTCGCCGCTGCCGACAAGGAGCGGGCCCAGGCAGGCGGCAAGCTCGGCAACGAGGCGTTCCTCGCGAAGGCGCCGGAGGCGGTCGTCGAGAAGATCCGCGGCCGGCTGGCCAAGGCGGACGAGGACATCGCGCGGATCCGCGGACAGCTGGAGCGGTTGCCTTCGGCCTGAGGACGGCACCGTCCGGCGGGGTGGCCTTCGGTTCTGCCGGGGCCACCTGCCGGCGGTGAGCCGCTCGCGCGCCAGGACTCCCGGCCCGCCGGGAGCACGCACCGGACGGCGTTCCTCTACAGGCGGACGCCACCCGTCGCGGCACCGAGCGGTTCCCCGCGCACCTGCGGGGCGCGCCGCTCCGTAGACTGGGGCACGTGAGTGAGAAACCCCCGCACGGCAGGGCGCCCGGCGACGACGGCGAACCGGACCCGCTGGACCGGTTCGACGAGATCATCGCCGCGGAGATCGACCTTTCCCGAGGTCTCGACCCGGCTCCACCAGGGGAGACGTCCATCCCCGACCTCGCCGCGATCGAGGCCGGCAGCCGCACCCTGCGCACGCAGGCAAGCCCGCCGGACGCCGACGTGCCGGCCCGCCCCGCCGACCCGGAGGTCGCCAGGGCACTGCGCGATGTCGAGACGGAGCTCGCCAGTCGCTGGGGCGAGACCAAGCTGGAGCCCTCGGTCACCCGGATCGCCGCGCTGATGGACGTGCTCGGCGAGCCTCAGCGCGCCTACCCCGCGATCCACATCACCGGTACCAACGGCAAGACCTCCACCGCCCGCCTCATCGAAGCCCTGCTCTCAGCCTTCGAGCTGCGCACCGGCCGCTACACGTCGCCGCATGTGCAGTCGATCACCGAGCGCATCAGCCTGGACGGCGCGCCGATGGCGCCCGAGCGGTTCGTCGAGACCTACCGCGACATCCAGCCGTACATCGAGATGGTCGACGCCCAGCAGGAATACCGGCTCTCCTTCTTCGAGGTACTGACCGGCATGGCGTACGCCGCGTTCGCCGACGCGCCCGTCGACGTGGCCGTCGTCGAGGTGGGGATGGGCGGCACCTGGGACGCGACCAATGTGATCGACGGGTCCATCGCCGTCGTCACTCCCATTGACCTCGACCACACCGACCGTCTCGGCTCCACGCCGGGCGAGGTCGCCGGCGAGAAGTCCGGGATCATCAAGCAGGGCGCCACCGTGATCCTCGCCCAGCAGCCGGTCGACGCCGCGCAGGTGCTGCTCAAGAAGGCGGTGGAGGCCGATGCGACCGTGGCCCGGGAGGGCCTGGAGTTCGGCGTGGTCTCCCGGCAGACCGCCGTCGGCGGCCAGCTGCTGACGCTGCGCGGCCTCGGCGGGGAGTACGAGAACGTGTTCCTGCCGCTGCACGGCGCCCACCAGGCGCACAATGCCGTGGTCGCGCTCGCCGCGGTGGAGGCGTTCTTCGGTGTCGGCTCCCAGCATGCCCGCCCGCTCGACATCGACACCGTCCGCAAGGCCTTCGCCGCGGCCTCCTCGCCCGGCCGCCTGGAAGTGGTGCGCCGCTCGCCCACCGTCGTCCTGGACGCCGCGCACAATCCGGCCGGAGCCCGGGCCGCCGCCGAGGCGGTCGGTGAGGTGTTCGGTTTCAGCCGTCTCATCGGTGTGGTCGGCGCCAGCAGTGGCAAGGACGTGCGGGGCCTGCTGGAGGCTTTTGAGCCGGTCTTCACCGAGCTCGTCGTCACCCAGTACTCACAGCCGCGCGCACTGGGCGCGGACGAGCTCGCCGCGATCGCCGTGGAGGTCTTCGGTGAGGATCGCGTCCAGGTGGAGCTGCGGCTCGACGATGCCCTGGAAGCCGCGATCACCCTTGCCGAGGAGGAGGGCGAATTCGCCGGCGCGGGCGTCCTCGTCACCGGTTCCGTCTTCACCGTCGGCGAGGCCCGACTGCTCCTGGGGAGGGGCTGACCTGTGCGTACGCTCTGTGCATCGACCTTGATCGGCGAGTTCTTCGTGGTCGGCTTCGCCGGTCTGGTGGCCATGAAGGACCCCGGACTCGGGATGCTGACCGTCTGGACGGTCTGCGGCGCCGCGATGCTGCTCAGCCTGCTGCTGTGCGGCATGATCACCCGCCCCGGCGGGGTGCAGCTCGGCTGGGCCCTGCAGATAGCGCTGATCGCCGCCGGATTCGCCGTGCCCGTGATGTTCTTCCTGGGTGTCGCCTTCGCCGCCCTGTGGTGGTGCTCGGTCCACTTCGGCCGCAAGGTGGACGAGGCGAAGGCCGCGTACGCCGCGCGCAGCGCGCAGACCGGCACGCAGACCGGCATGGAAGCCGGCGCCGACTCCGTGTGAGACGGCGTCATGCGCCGCGTCCGCGGGTGTCCGTGCGCCGGGATCCGCCCAGGCCGGACGCTGTGTACGAGGTGGTCGGCCACTCCCTGTAGCCTCTGAGCCCCGCACCTCAGTGACCGAAGGAGCCACCACCGTGACCCAGCGCACTCTTGTCCTCCTCAAGCCCGATGCGGTCCGACGCTCGCTGATCGGCGAGATCGTCGGCCGTATCGAGCGCAAGGCGGACTGGCGGATCATCGCGCTGGAGCTGCGCACCCTGGACCGTTCGACCCTGGAGCAGCACTACGCGGAGCATGTCGGCCGGCCGTTCTACGAGCCCCTGATGGAGTTCATGGCGTCCGGCCCTGTCGTCGCCCTGGTCGCCGAGGGCGAACGGGTCATCGAGGGAGTGCGGCGGCTCGCCGGGCCCACCGACCCGATCGGGGCCGAGCCGGGCACCATCCGCGGCGACTTCGGCACCGTCACCCGCGAGAACCTGATCCACGCGTCCGACTCCGAGGAGTCCGCCCAGCGCGAGCTGAAGCTCTTCTTCCCGGGCCTCGCCTGACCTGGTCGGGCCCCCGTCCGGACAAGGCGGCACCCTGCGCCCCGAAAGGGGCGCGGGCTGCGGCGTCATAAGGCGCCGCCAGGTAGACCCCGCGCACGCCCCGCAAGGCAGAGGCGACACCGGCGTAAGGCAGAGGCGACGCCGGCGTATCGAACGTGCGCCTCGCGCGCCGCGGCGAACACGCGAGCACGCGCCACCGGCCGTTTGGCACTGCCGCAAGGGCCTGGCAGATGTCCGCACCGGCCACGACGCGGACAGTCCCGCACCCCGCACCCGCACCCCTAATTCCCCTCCCGATGCCTCTCCATGGCCGGATCCGCCGCACTGACCGATGCGCACCGCAACCCCGTGCGGCGACGTGCCCCACGCGCGCACCACGTCCGATGCGCCGGACCCGCGGCTGCTCGCGGGGCGTGCCCGGCAGTTCCAATGGGTCCAATTTCCTGATGGAAAGTCAGCTCTATCCGCGCCTGACCTGGGACTGATTTTAAAAACCGCACAGAAAATCGGTTCCTGCCGCGCATATGCGCGCCGATCGGGGGAACGCATGCCACCATCGGCACGTCTGCATTAGCGAGGCGGCGGATCATCTGCTGACAATGGCGAAGACCCTCGCGCGCGGTCTGTGCAGGCCCGACTACGATGGAAGCCTTCACGCCACGCAGCACCCACCTCGACCCACCTTGCCGACCTGAAATGCCATCAAAAGCTACTTGGGAAGGCCAGACGCATCCTCATGGGGAACAATATGTCGTTCATCGGCCGTGATATGGCTGTCGACCTCGGGACCGCCAACACGCTGGTGTACGTCAGGGGCCGGGGAATCGTCCTCAATGAACCTTCCGTCGTCGCGATCAACACCAACACCGGTGGCATCCTCGCGGTCGGCTCCGAGGCGAAGCAGATGATCGGCCGCACGCCGGGCAACATCGTGGCGGTGCGGCCCCTGAAGGACGGCGTGATCGCCGACTTCGAGATCACCGAGCGGATGCTGCGCTACTTCATCCTGAAGATCCACAAGCGGCGTTATCTGGCCCGTCCGCGCGTCGTCGTCTGTGTGCCCTCGGGCATCACGGGAGTCGAGCGCAGAGCCGTGATCGAGGCATCGTCGCAGGCCGGTGCCCGCCAGGTGCACATCATCGAAGAGCCGATGGCCGCAGCCATCGGCTCGGGCCTGCCGGTCCACGAGGCCACCGGCAACATGGTCGTGGACATCGGCGGCGGTACCACCGAGGTCGCGGTCATCTCGCTCGGCGGCATCGTCACCGCCCAGTCCATCCGCGTCGCGGGCGACGAGCTGGACAACGCGATCATCCAGCACATCAAGAAGGAGTACTCCCTCCTGCTCGGTGAGCGCACCTCGGAACAGATCAAGATCACGATCGGTTCCGCGTTCCAGATGGAAGGGGACGAGCACACCGAGATCCGCGGCCGTGACCTGGTCTCCGGCCTCCCGAAGACCGTGGTCATCTCCGCGGACGAGGTCCGCAAGGCCATGGAGGAACCGATCAACGCGATCGTGGACGCCGTCAAGACGACGCTCGACAAGTGCCCGCCGGAGCTCTCCGGCGACGTCATGGACCGCGGCATCGTGCTCACCGGCGGCGGCGCCATGTTGCGCGGCCTCGACGAGCGGCTGCGCCGTGAGACCGGCATGCCGATCCATATCGCGGAAAACCCCCTGGACAGCGTGGCACTCGGCTCCGGCAAGTGTGTCGAGGAGTTCGAGGCGCTGCAGCAGGTCCTGGACGCACAGCCCCGCCGATGAACCGTCCGTCATCTCCCAGGGCCCGGCGGGGCCCGGGAGGTACCCCCGTCGCGGTAAGGACGCGTCATGCCGTGCGACGGTTCCTTGATTCCTTGATAGAGAGGGACAAGCCTCGGTGCACTCCGCTCGCCGCAGGGCGTCCGCGGGAGCGCCGAAAGGCGGCGGCGGGCCGGTGACCGCCGGCCCCGCGCCCACCCGGCGCACCCCGGGCCCCGGTGCGACACCTGCCCACCACCCCGGCGCCCCGGCATCCCGGCAACCCCGAAGAACCAACCGGCCGCACCAGCCCGCGGGCTGAACGAGCCGCAGACACGCCAGCGACAAGGCCACCCAGCCCCGACACACCGAACCGGCTCACCCGGCCGAACAGGCTGGCTCCACCAGCCGCCGCCGACGAGCCGGCACTCCGAGAATTCCGAAGAGGAAGGCACGGCCGCCGCACGTGAGGGACACACGAGAGAGTCGGCTGCTCCTGGTGCTGCTGATCGCCATTGCGTTCGCACTGATCACGGTGGACATCCGCGGCGGCCAGGACTCCCCGGTCGACGGAGCCCGGCAGGCCGCGGCCACCGTCTTCGGTCCGGTCGAGGACGGCGTCTCGGGCGTCGTCAACCCGGTCGGAAACGCCATCTCCGCGGTCCGCGACTCCAGCACCCGGCACAGCCGCGTCTCCGAACTGGAGCGGGAGAACGCCGCGCTGAAGGCCAAGCTCGGCAGCGACGACCGCACCCGCAGTCAGCTCAGGCAGCTCGACAAGATGCTGAAGACCGCCGGAAACGGCCGGTACAGCATCAAGGGCGCCCAGGTCATCGCCATCGGCGCGGCCCAGAGCTTCTCCTGGACCGTCACCATCGACGCCGGGTCCAACGACGGCATACTGCGCGACATGACCGTGCTCAATGGCGACGGGCTCGTCGGCCGGGTCACCACCGTCGGCCCCGACACGGCCACCGTACTGCTCGCCAACGACCCCGACTTCAGCGTCGGCACCCGTATGGAGAAGACCGACGAACTCGGCTTCGCCTCCGGTGGCGGCGACCGCCCGATGCGCGTGCAGCTCCTCAACGGCAAGGCCCGGGTCAAGAAGGGCGACCGGCTGGTCACCTTCGGCTCGGAGGCCGACAAGCCGTTCGTGCCCGGTGTCCCGGTCGGCCAGGTCGTCCGCGTCGACCCGTCCGGCGGTGATCTGACCCGCACGGTCTACGTCGAGCCGTTCGTGTCGTTCACCAAGCTCGACATCGTCGGCGTGGTCGTGCTGCCACCGCGCACCGACCCGCGCGACGCGGTACTGCCCGCCAAACCCAAACCCGCGCCCACCGTCACCGTGACCGTCACTCCCGGCGCGCCGCAGAACCCGCAGAACCCGCAGGGCAACGCCGACCAGAACGGCCAGAACGCCGCGAACGACGCCGGCGCCGGAAACCAGCCGGAAGCCGCGGGCCAGCAGCCCCAGAACGACGGCCAGCCACCCGGCGACGCCGGCCAGCCAGGCGACGTCCCCGAACAGCAAGAGCAGTAGGAGCTGGGCCATGCGTTCTTTCAACCGGATCCTGCTCGCCGTCGCACTGGTGGTCATCGCGCTCGTCGTCCAGGTCAGCGTGCTCGCCCGGCTGCACCTGCCGGGCGCCGTGCCCGACCTGGTGCTGCTCACCGTGCTCGGCCTCGCGCTGGTCTACGGCCATGTGGGCGGCGCCCTCATCGGCTTCGGCGCGGGCCTGCTCGCCGACCTCGCACCACCCGCCGACCACGCCGCGGGCCGCTATGCGCTGGTGCTCTGCGTCATCGGCTATGTCACCGGACTCGCCAAGCCCGAGCACGGGCGGCTGCAGTCCGTGCTGCGCCCGATGTTCGTGGTGGCCTGCGGCGCCGTCGCGTCCACCGTGCTCTACGCGGCCGTCGGCGCGCTGGTCGGCGACACCGCCGCCCGCCATGTCGGCCTCGGCAGCCTGCTGCTGACGGCCCTCATCTACGACCTGCTACTCGCACCGTTCACCGTGCCGCTCATCATCGCGCTGGCCAGACGCGCCGAGCACGATCCGTTCGCCGAGTCGTCCGGCGTCGGCAGAGCATCCGACGTCGCCTCCGGCTGGCTGGCCTCCGGCACCGGCCTGAACATCGCCGACCAGCGCGGCATCGGCTCGCTGCGCATGAGGAGCGTAAAGGCGCGGATGGCCCGCGCGGGACGCATCAAGGGGGTCAAGAGGCTGTGATCACACCATCCGCACCCGTGCCGCCGCACGGGCCCGCCAGGACCGGCGCCCGCCCGTCGCCCACCACCACCCTTTCAACGAATGGGCTGCGCCCATGAGTAATGCCCGCCCGTCGCCCACCACCACCCTTTCAACGAATGGGCTGCGCCCATGAGTAATATTCCTGAGACCGGGCGCACTCCGCGGGTCCAGATCAGGCTCGTCGTCCTGCAGATCCTCGTCCTCTCCCTGCTGGGCACCCTCGGTGGCCGCCTCTGGTTCCTCCAGATCCGCAACGGCGACCAGTACGCGAAGGAAGCCTCCGGCAACCACGTCCAGCAGGTCGTCCAGCCCGCCGTGCGCGGCTCGATACTGGACGCCCGCGGTGTGCCGCTCGCCGACAACGAGACCCGACTTGTCGTCTCCGCCTCCCGCACCAAGCTGATGAAGATGGACGACGGCGGCGCCGCGGTGCTCACCAAGCTCGCCGGTGTCCTCGGCGTCAAGCCCAAAGAGGTCTTGGACCGCGTCCGGCTCTGCGACGTCCACACCAAGCAGCCCTGCTGGAACGGTTCCCCGTACCAGCCGATCCCCGTCACCGACGAAGCCACGCCCAAGCAGGCCCTGCAGATCCGCGAGCGCTCCGAGGACTTCCCGGGCATCACCGCCGAGCCCACCGCGGTACGCCGCTACCCGGCACCCGGCGACGCCAACACCGCGCAGGTCCTCGGCTATCTGTCGCCCGTCACCGACGACGAGATCAAGGCCGCCGAGCACAGCGACTCGCCGTACCTGCGCTCCGACATGGTCGGCCGCAGCGGTCTGGAGCGGCAGTACGACGACAAACTGCGCGGCAAGGCGGGCGTCACCCGCTACGAGGTCGATAACCTCGGCCGTGTCATCGGCCAGGCCGACAGCGACAAGGCCGAGCCCGGCGACAACGTCGTCACCAGCATCGACGCCCGGGTGCAGCGGGTCGCCGAGTACGAGCTGAACGACGCGATGCAGGTGGCGCGCACCCAGATCGACCCGGTCACCCACAAGAACTACAAGGCTGACTCGGGTGCCGTCGTCGTCATGGAGGCCAAGACCGGCCGGGTGGTCGCCATGGCCTCCAACCCGTCGTACGACCCCAATGCCTGGGTGGGCGGCATCTCCGGCAAGGACTACGCCAAACTCACCGGCAAGACCTCCAACTATCCGCTGCTCAATCGCGCCATCCAGGGCCAGTCGGCGCCCGGCTCGACCTTCAAGGTCATCTCGACGACCGCGGCGGTCAACGGCGGCCACCCGTTCGACGGGCACTACGACTGCAGCAGCTCCTTCTCGATCGGCGGCCAGACCTTCAAGAACTACGAGTCGGAGAGCTTCGGCCCGATCAGCCTCGGCCGGGCCCTTGAGGTCTCCTGCGACACCGTCTTCTACGGCATCGGCTACGACGAGTGGAAGAAGGACGGCGGCCTCCACCCGAAGAAGGGCGCTCCTCACGACTGGTTCTACAAGACGGCCCACCAGTTCGGCCTCGGCAAGCAGACCGGCATCGACCTGCCGAACGAGGTCACCGGACGGGTTCCCGACCGCAAGTGGAAGCAGGACTACTACAACGCGAACAAGGACAGCTGGTGCAAGACCGGGAAGAAGAACGGCACCTACGTCCAGCAGATCGCCTACGAGAACTGCCGCGACGGCTACCAGCTGCGCGCCGGTGACTCCGTGAACTACGCCATTGGCCAGGGAGACACGCTCCTCACCCCGGTCCAGGAAGCCATGATCTACTCCGCCATCTCCAACGGCGGCACGCTGCACCAGCCCACCATCGGCAAAGCGATCGTCAGCGCCGACGGCAAGCACGTCCAGGAGATCAAGCCGAAGGTCACCGGCAAGCTCCCGATGAGCGCCAAGCTGGACAAGGAGATCGACGGTGCCCTCGCGGGCGTCGCGACCCGAGGTACGGCGGCCTGGCGGTTCCAGGGCTGGCCGCAGAACAAGATCCCGATGCACGCCAAGACCGGCACCGCCGAGGTCTACGGCAAGCAGACCACCTCGTGGTTCTCGACGTACACCAAGGACTACGCGATCTCGATGACCATCTCCCAGGGTGGTACGGGATCCGGCGCCTCGGGCCCCGCGGTCCGCAAGATCTACGACGCGCTGTACGGCATCGGCCAGGACGGCAGCATCGACAACAAGCGGGCCCTACTGCCGCAGCCGCAGAAGGGGCTGCCGAAGGTGGACTCCGACGGTTCGATAAACGCTCCGACGATCAAGCCCTACGACCCGAAGGGCGACGAGTCGGCCCAGCAGCGCCAGGCCGAGAACGCCCAGCAGACCGGGGCCGGTCAGGACCAGGGCGGCCAGAACGGTCAGAACGATCAGAATGCAGCCGGTCAGGACCCGGGCGACCAGGACCAGCAGGCCGTGGCAGACCCGGGCGGCCAGGAGCAGGCCGCGTTCGCGCGGCAAACCGGTGACGGCCGGAGACTGCCGGGCCTGACACCCGCGGTCTCCTCCGCATCGGTCCCGGGCCAGGCTGACGGTACCGGCACCGAGACCATGGCTGCCGTCGCGACGTCTCCCGGCGGACCGCAGAGCGACGGGCAGCCGTACGCGGCGCCACCCGGCGAGCCAGTGATCTGGAGGCGGAACTGACCATGGTCGGCCCCCAAAGTTTCTCCGTCTCCGGCTACGGGCCCCAGCGCTCCACCTGGAAGGGGCTCCTCGCCCGTGACTCGGTGGTGCGCAAGCTGGACTGGCCGATGCTGTTCGCGGCCGTCGCGCTCTCGCTGATGGGCAGCGCACTCGTCTACTCGGCCACGCGCAACCGCACCGAGATCAACCAGGGCGACCCGTACTACTTCCTGATGCGGCACCTGCTCAACACCGGCATCGGAGTCGCGCTGATGGTCGCCACGCTCTGGCTCGGCCACCGCACCCTGCGCACCGCCGTGCCGATCCTCTACGGCCTGTCGGTGCTGCTGATCCTGCTGGTGCTGACGCCGCTCGGGGCGACCATCAACGGCGCGCACGCCTGGATCGTGTTCCCCGCCGGGTTCTCCCTCCAGCCCTCCGAATTCGTCAAGATCACCATCATTTTGGGCATGGCGATGCTGCTGGCCGCACGGGTCGACGCGGGCGACCGCGAACATCCCGACCACCGCACCGTCCTGCAGTCCCTCGGTCTGGCGCTGGTCCCGATCATGATCGTCATGCTGATGCCGGACCTCGGCTCGGTGATGGTGATGGTGGTCATCGTGCTGGGCGCGCTGCTCGCCTCCGGCGCCTCCAACCGGTGGACCTTCGGCCTGCTCGCCGCGGGCGCCGCCGGCGCCATCGCCGTCTGGCAGCTGCATGTGCTCGACGACTACCAGATCAACCGCTTCGCCGCCTTCGCCAACCCGGACCTCGATCCGGCGGGCGTCGGCTACAACACCAATCAGGCCCGTATCGCCATCGGCTCCGGCGGCCTGACGGGCACCGGGCTCTTCCACGGTTCGCAGACGACGGGACAGTTCGTCCCCGAGCAGCAGACCGACTTCGTGTTCACGGTGGCGGGCGAGGAGCTGGGTTTCGTCGGCGCCGGACTGATCCTCGTCCTGCTCGGCATCGTCCTCTGGCGTGCCTGCCGCATCGCCCGTGAGACGACCGAGCTCTACGGCACGATCGTCGCGGCCGGAATCATCGCCTGGTTCTCCTTCCAGGCGTTCGAGAACATCGGGATGACGCTGGGAATCATGCCGGTGGCGGGCTTGCCGCTGCCGTTCGTGTCGTACGGCGGGTCATCCATGTTCGCGGTATGGGTGGCGGTGGGTCTCTTGCAGAGCATTCGGGTGCAAAAGCCGCTCGGTTAGCGGCCGGTGGCCCGGCCGGTGGTCAAGTCGCTGGTCCGGCGGGTGCGGTGGCCCGGCGGAGGAGTTCCCAGGCCGGCGGGCGGAGTGGGTGATTCGGTTCTTCTCGGCGGCGGCGGGAAGTCGAGTGGTGTTGGAGTGGCGTTCACCGAGCGTAATTAGTTTCCATAACCATGGAATTCACCCTCTCGCGTGCCCGGCGGGTCGTCACGCTCACCGGCACCGTCGTGGCCTGCAGCGCGGTGCTCGCCGTCACCGGCCCGGCCGCCCTCGCCCAACCCGTACACCCGGCGTCCGCCGCGCCGCACTCCGTCACCTCCCGCGCGATCCCGTTCACCGCCGCTTCCGTCATCCCCGACGGCACCGGAAAGCTCCGTGTCTCCTGGGACGCGCCCGGCGTCCGGGACGTCACCGTGCTGGCCGGCACCGACGCCACACACCAGCACCGGGTCGTCGGCCACGGCCGCGGGACCGGCGCGCTGACCGTGTCCGCCGGGACCGGCCGATGGTTCGCTCTCGTGCCGAGCACCGGCCGGCCGCTCGTCGTGACGGTCCGCGAAGTAGGACTGGCCAGCGACCCCAACCTGCGTGACATCGGCGGCTACCGCACCGGCGACGGACGGTGGGTCCGGATGGGCGCCGTGTACCGGTCCCAGGCCATGGCGCTCACTCCCGGCGACCTCGCCCAGGTGAACTCCCTCGGCATCACCACGGACTACGACCTGCGCACCCCCGCCGAAGCCGCGGCCACCCCCGACGCCGTCCCGGCCGGTGCCGCGTACACCATGCTCAACGTGCTCGGTGACACGCAGGCGACGATGCCGTCGATCACCAGCGCCGCGCAGGCGCAGCAGTACATGGCGCAGACGAACCAGCAGTTCGTCACCAGCCCGGTCGCCCGCCAGGCGTTCGCCGACCTGCTCACCGGCGTCGCCGATGACGACGGCGCCAGCCTGTACCACTGCACGGCCGGCAAGGACCGCACCGGCTGGGCCACCGCCGTGCTGCTGACCCTGCTCGGTGTCCCGCGGGACACCGTGCTGCAGGACTACCTGCGCAGCAACGAGAACTATTACGACTCGCCCGCCGTGCAGGCTCAGCTCGCGGCCATGCCCGCCGCCGAAGCCGCCATCTACCAGCACTTCCTCGACGTCGAACCCGCCTATCTGCAGGCCGGCCTCGACCAGGTCACGGCCAGCTACGGATCGATGGCCGGCTACGCCACCAAGGGCCTCGGCCTCAACCCGCGGACCCTCGCCAAGCTCCGGCAGAAGCTGCTGGCCGGCTGAACCGCCCCGCACGGATCGCGGCACCGGGCCCGCGCTCGGGCCCGGTGCCGTCAGGGGGCTGACCGTGTTCCGCCCGGCGCATTAGGGTCGTCCTATGGCGGAGACGAAGCGCGAGATCGAACGGAAGTACGAAGGTCCCGCCGAAGGGTTCGAGCTGCCGGATCTGACCGGGGTCCCGGGAGTGTCGGCCGTCGTGGACAAGGGCCTCCAGGAGCTGGACGCCGTCTACTACGACACGGCCGACCAGCAACTCGCCGCCCACAAGATCACGCTGCGGCGCCGCACCGGCGGCACGGACGCGGGCTGGCACCTGAAGCTGCCGGTGTCGCAGGGGGTCCGCGACGAGATCCACGCACCGCTCGACGAGCACCCGCAGGACGGCGAGGGCTCGGCGGCCACCGGCCCGGTGCCGCCGGCGGAGCTCACCGGCCTGGTGCGCTCCCGTGTCCGCAGCGCGCCGCTGGTTCCCGTCGTACGGCTGCGTTCCGCCCGGCAGCTCAGCCATCTCGTGGACGACTCGGGCGCCCTGCTCGCCGAGGTGAGCATCGACCACGTGGACGCTCGGCGGCTGACCGGTGCGCACGGCCGCAGCGCCGAATGGACCGAAGCCGAAGTGGAGCTCGCGGACGGCGGCGCCCTGGACTTCCTCGATAAGGTCGAAGAGCGGCTGCACGCGGCGGGCTGGCGGCTGTCCGACGCACCGTCGAAGCTTTCCAGAGCCCTCCAGGAGACGGCGCCTGCCTCCGCACCTGCAGACTCACGAGGACCGCAGGACCGGCCCTCGGCGCCCGGCCCGGACCCCGCCGCCGACACCGCCGCCTGCATCCTCGTCTATCTGCGCACCCAGCGCGACGCCCTGGTCGAGTTGGACCCGGCCGTCCGCCGCGAGCTGCCCGACTCCGTGCACCGGATGCGGGTGGCGACCCGGCGGCTGCGCAGCGCTCTGCGGGCGTACCGCAAGGTCCTGGACCGCGCCGTCACAAGGCCGATAGCCGCCGAGCTGAAGTGGCTCGGCGACGCACTGGGTGTCGACAGGGACCAGGAGGTACTGGCCGAGCGGCTGTCGGCCGGGTTCGAGGGCCTGCCGTCCGACCTGCGCACCGAGGCCGTGCACGAGCGTCTGCACGGCTGGTCGCAGGAGCGCCGCGGCGGTTCACGGCGTCGCGTGACCGCGGTGCTCGACGGCGAACGCTATCTGGCGCTGCTGGCCGCACTGGACGGCCTGCTCGCCGCCCCGCCGCTGCGCAAGGCCGCCGCCGGGCCGCCGCGAAAGGTGCTCGGCAAGGCGGTGCGCCGCCAGAGCCGGCGGATGGACGGCCTGCTCGCCGACGCGCTGCGGCAGCCGCCCGGCGAGAGGCGGGATATCGCGCTGCACGAGGCGCGCAAGGCCGCCAAACGGCTGCGGTACACGGCGGAGGCCGCGGTCCCCGTGCTCGGCTCCGGTGCGAAGAAAACGGCATCCCGCGCCAAGGGCTTGCAAAAGCTCCTCGGCGACCACCACGACAGCGTCATGGCCCGCGGCGCCCTGCGCGACCTGGCGGCCCAGGCCCACGCGGCGGGTGAGGACACCTTCCCGTACGGGGTGCTGTACGGCAGGCAGGAGCAGTGTGCGATGGCCGACGAGAGCAAGCTGACCGCGGACTGAGCGGTGCCGAGCGGGCCCGGCGCGGCAGCAGCCCGCACGGTGCGGGCGGTGCGGGCGGGCCGGACGCACCTCCGCGTCGCGTTACGCTGAACGGCCACCCTTGTCTGTCCACGGAAGTGCGAGATGTCTGCCGAGTCTGCTGAAGCTGTTGATTCTGTGTTTCCACAGCTCGAAGCGCTGCTCCCGCATGTGCAGAAGCCCATCCAGTACGTCGGGGGTGAACTGAACTCCACCGTCAAACCGTGGGAGTCCTGCGACGTCCGCTGGGCGCTGATGTACCCGGACGCGTACGAGGTCGGGCTGCCGAACCAAGGCGTCATGATCCTCTACGAGGTGCTGAACGAACGCGAGGGCGTGCTCGCCGAGCGCACCTACAGCGTCTGGCCGGACCTCGAAGCGCTGATGCGCGAGCACAAGGTGCCGCAGTTCACGGTGGACAGCCACCGGCCGGTGCGGGCCTTCGACGTCTTCGGTCTGTCCTTCTCCACCGAGCTGGGCTACACCAACATGCTCGCCGCGCTCGACCTCGCGGGCATCCCGCTGCAGGCCAGGGACCGGGGCATCGACGACCCGATCGTGCTGGCCGGCGGCCATGCCGCCTTCAACCCCGAGCCGGTCGCGGACTTCATCGACGCGGCCATCGTCGGCGACGGCGAGCAGGCCGTTCTCGACATGACCGAGATCATCCGCGCCTGGAAGGCGGAAGGACGCCCGGGCGGCCGTACGGAGGTGCTGTTCCGCCTCGCCCGTACCGGCGGCGTCTACGTGCCCGCTTTCTACGACGTCGAGTACCTTCCGGACGGCCGCATCAGCCGTGTCGTGCCGAACCGCAGCGGGGTGCCGTGGCGGGTGTCCAAGCACACCGTGATGGACCTCGACGAGTGGCCGTACCCGAAGAAGCCGCTCGTGCCGCTCGCCGAGACCGTGCACGAGCGGATGTCCGTGGAGATCTTCCGCGGCTGCACCCGCGGCTGCCGGTTCTGCCAGGCGGGCATGATCACGCGGCCGGTGCGCGAGCGTTCCATCACCGGCATCGGCGAGATGGTGGAGCGGGGCCTGCAGGCCACCGGTTTCGAGGAGGTCGGGCTGCTCTCGCTCTCCTCGGCGGACCACTCCGAGATCGGTGACATCGCCCAGGGCCTCGCCGACCGCTACGAGGCGGACAAGATCGGCCTGTCGCTGCCGTCCACCCGGGTCGACGCGTTCAACATCGACCTGGCCAACGAGCTCACCCGCAGCGGCCGCCGCTCCGGCCTCACCTTCGCGCCCGAAGGCGGCAGCGAGCGGATCCGCAAGGTGATCAACAAGATGGTCTCCGAGGACGACCTGATCCGCACCGTCGCCACCGCGTACGGCAACGGCTGGCGCCAGGTGAAGCTGTACTTCATGTGCGGCCTGCCCACCGAGACCGATGACGATGTCCTGCAGATCGCCGACATGGCGATGAACGTCATCCAAAAGGGCCGCGAGGTCTCCGGCGCCAACGACATCCGGTGCACCGTGTCGATCGGCGGCTTCGTGCCCAAGCCGCACACGCCGTTCCAGTGGGCGCCGCAGCTGGGCGCCGAGGAGACGGACGCCCGCCTTACGAAGCTGCGCGACAGGATCCGCGGCGACAAGAAGTACGGCCGCTCCATCGGCTTCCGCTACCACGACGGCAAGCCCGGCATCGTCGAAGGCCTGCTCTCCCGTGGCGACCGTCGGGTGGGCGCCGTCATCCGCGCCGTCTACGAGGACGGCGGCCGGTTCGACGGCTGGCGTGAGCACTTCAGCTATGACCGCTGGATGTCCTGCGCCAACAAGACGCTGCCCGACTTCGGCGTCGACGTCGACTGGTACACCACCAGGGAGCGCGGCTACGAGGAGGTGCTCCCCTGGGACCACCTCGATTCCGGGCTCGACAAGGACTGGCTCTGGGAGGACTGGCAGGACTCGCTAGACGAGACCGAGGTCGAGGACTGCCGGTGGACGCCGTGTTTCGACTGCGGAGTGTGCCCCACCATGGATACGGCCATTCAGGTCGGTCCCACCGGTCGAAAGCTGCTGCCTCTGACTCCCGTCACCTCCGCGACCAGCCAGAACAGCGCTACCTGAGCGACACGGACGAAGATCCGAAGAGGGCCGCGCGGGCGCCGGCCGGCCAGTTGGGAGGCCGTCCGGGCGCCTCTCCGGGAGGCGGGCCGCACCGGGCGTCGCGTTACTCGTCGGCGGTTGAGGTGCGCGCGTCCGCGGCGGGCAGGCGGTAGACGAACGTCGGGAAGTCTGCACCCGTCGCCTGCCTCCAAGCCGGTACGACCGTCTCGCCGTGTGCCGCGTGGGCAGCGTCGAAAGCGGTGACGCAGCGGGCGTGGACGTCGCTCCGGTCGGTGCGGCGGGTCAGTGCGAGGAGCGAACGTAGCGCGCCGACCGCCTCGGCCGGGCGGTCGCCGGCCAGGTGATCCCGCGCCGCCGCGCCGAGCGTGATGGCGAGACCGAACCGCGTGATGGCGAGCGACGCCGCGCGCGGTTCGGCTTCGACGCCTTCTTCCGCGTTCTCCAGGATGGACTCCGACTCCTCGTAGCAGGCGACGGCCGCCGCGTGTTCGCCGCGCTCCCGCAGGGCGCGGCCGAGGGTGCGCAGCCGGCGGGCGATGTGAGGGTGGTGGGCCGGCCAGTTGGACTCGGCCAGCCGCCGGGTGCGGGTCACGGCCTCGCGCGCGGCGGTCACCGCGCCGTCGAGGTTGCCGTCGTCTAGCTGGAGCCGGCTCAAGTCGTCCAGTGCGCGGGCGAGTTCGGGTTCGTACGCGGCGGGGCCGCGGCACGCCGGTAGGCGGCCGCGCTGCGCTCTGCCGCACTGACGGCCGCGCGCTGCTCTCCCGTCGCCTCGTGACAGTCGGCCAGCCGCTCAAGGTGGCGGGCGAGGAGAGAGTCGAAGGCTTCCGGTCGCTCGGCGGCGAGAGCGGCGCACAGGTCCGCCAGCTCCCGGCGAATGCGCAGCTCCGCGCCGTACTCCTCAAGCGAACCGAGTACGGCTGCCAGACAGTCGAGCGCCGTGAGCAGCCACCGCGCCCTGACGAGTCGGTCAGGGCCGGTCAGGGCGCGGGCCGCGGCGACGGCCTCTTCGGCGGTTGTACGTGCCGTGGACAGGTCGCCGGTGGCCTTGTGGCAGTGCGCCAGGTCCGTCAGCAGCTGGATACGCAGCGGCTGGACGATGTCGGGCACGGCCCACAGGGCGGGCTCAGCCGCCTCCCGCGCCTCCCGGCCGACGGCCAAGGCCTCCTCGTACCGGCGCAGGTGCCGCAGTCCCGAAACCAGTTCGCTCAGCACCCGCGGTCGCACCAGCAGCACGCGGCTCAACTGCCGCAGCGACATGGCCCGCAGCAGCCCGGCGCACTCCTCGTAGACGGCCACGGACTCGTCCGTACGGCCGAGCGTGCCCAGCACCAGCGCATAGGTGCGCAGCGCGCCCGGCAGGCCGCCCAGCATCCGCTCCCGGCGGGTGGGGACGAGATCGCGATACGCCGCGACACACTCCTTGGCCGACGCCAGCGCCTCCTCGAACCGACCGAGCTTGCACTGCTTCTGCGCCCGGAGGTGCAGCAGGGCTACCCGCTGTGCCGGCGACCACCGCGCGCCTGGCACGGCCAGCGACGCCTGCATCGCGGTGCCCGCCTATTCATGGCGGCCGACGTACCCGAGCGTGGCGGCGTGCTGGGCCAGCGCGCGGGCCAGCAGGTCACGGTGGCGCGGACGTGGGTCCGCCACCTCGACCAGCGTCCGATAGACGGCGACCGCCTCCTTGGCCCAGGCCACCCGCCGCTCGGTCGGCGCCGGTCGCAGCAGCACCCAGCCGGGGGCGAGGCAGTGCAGCAACGCGGCGCCGAGCAGCGGCCCACCCGCCCGCGGACTCAGCCGGGCCACGGCACGCGGTAACGGCAGGAGTGTGCGCACCAACCCCATCAGTTCCCCCTCCTGGAGCGTCAATCCAGAAGACGAACGGCGCCCCGCTGCGGTTGCCCGAATGCCGCGGACACTGAAACAAGGAGAGCAGGAGGCGGAATCCGGAAGGACCATTGCCCGCATCGCATGTCACTCGGAACAACGGTTAACTCGCGTGCCACTTCGCGTACGCACGTCATCTCGCCGCTGCATTCCCAGCGATATGCCAAGTGAGAAGGAAAAGATGAAAAGGGAAAGAGAAGAGGGAAGGGGAGGAGGAATCGGAGGTGGCGGAGAAGAACCTGCCCGCCTGCTCTGCGCTGGAACAGCGGTAGAGCGGGCTGCCCGCCGCGATCCAGGCGATCCCGGCGATTCCAACGGTGATCGTCATCTGATCTGCCAAGACTGCCGGAACCTGCCAGGCCTGCCAGGTCGTCGTCGACGGCTCGGTGACGTCGTCGTGGTGCTCCGAGATCCGGTGCTTGCCGTACGAAGATTGCCGGCGTACGAATTCGGGTGCCCGGTACGCCCTCTGGATGGCGATCCTCCGGCGGCAGGTAGAAACTGGAGAACGGAAACTTAGGAGAGCTTCGCCTTTGACGGGTCGGCTGACTTGGAACGAGGCTCTCGACCTGACGAGGAGCGGAGGTGCGGGCGCGATGAAGTTCATGGATGTACACCGCGGAATGGAAGGCATCACGGGCGACGAGCTCAGGAAGGCCCACCAGGCCGACCTTGACATTGAGAGCGAGGAAGGCGTCCGCTTCGAGCGGTCCTGGGCCGATCCGAAATCGGGCATGGTCTTCTGCCTTTCCGAGGCTCCGTCGGCGCAGGCGGTGATGCGTATCCACGAGCGCACGGGCCACCCGGCCGAAGAGGTCCACGAAGTTCCGCTCACCACCTGAGACCCGGCCAGCAGGTCCTCACGTTCTCCCCTCGGGTTTGGCCGCATCAGGGGCTTGGCTGCGAGGCATGACGCGATATAGCGTTAGTTCGCCAGGGCTGGTCGCGTACGCAGGTATGGCTCGCGCCGCTCGGTGACGTCGTTGAACGAGACCGTGGGGAGAGTGCCATGCCGGGAGCGTGCTCGCCCGAAGGAGCGGCGCCCGCGGCGCCTTCCGACCTTGGTGTTCCGATCGGACCGATGGCCCTGCGGGCTTCGCACGCGGATCGGGACGAGACCGTGGACGTGCTGCGGATCGCCGCGGGCGACGGCAGGCTGTCCGCCGCCGAGCTGGACGAGCGCCTGGAGGCCGCCCTATCCGCCCGTACCGTCGGCGAGCTGGCGCGGCTCACCGTTGACCTGCCCGCCGTGTCGGCGCCCCGTCGGCTGGACCTCGCGGCAAAGGCCAAGGACGTGGTCCGTATCGAGCAGCGCGGCAGCTCGGTACAGCGCACCGGTCGATGGGTGGCCCCGCGACGGCTGGAGCTGCACACCTCCTACAGCGAGGTGATCCTTGACCTCACCCAGGCGGTGTTCACGCAGGACACCCTGCACATCGACATGGACATAAGCGGTGGCGCCGTCACCATCGTCACCGTGCCCGGCACCGTGATCGACGCCGACGCCCTCGTCGTGACCTACGGCGCCGTCAAACTCAAGCAGACCGCGGCGCCCGGCGCAGCGGTCGCCCTGCGCGTGGAGCTGACCGGCAGAATCCACTGCAGCCGGGTGCTGGCGCGGCCGGCACGGCGGACGTTCTGGCAGTGGCTGTTGCGCCGGCCGGTGGCGCTGCCCTCGGCGGCCGACTGAGACAGCCAGGCCGGTCCCGTCGGCCCCGGCTCGACGCGGCCGGTCGGCTCCGGCGCCGCACTCAGCGGCGGTCCGCGAGGCCGTCGACGCACTCCTGTGGTCGGTGCCCGGTACAGGTTTCCCGCCGGCCTCGTACCTGAGCTTGGGCCCGCAGGGAACTCGACGGCGGCGTGGCGCGTATTCTTGAAGGAAGGTTCGGGCGCGCCCGAGCTCCGCTGGTGCGGAGCCGTACGGGCCCGGTGGCGCCGCATAGGTGCCGGCCGGACCGCTTCGTACGCCGGGCAGGCGCACGGACCGCAGCACACAAGGAGACGTACCACTGGGCAAGCGACAGCCCGAAGGCCCGCCGCCCGCACCCGCGGTGCAGCGCATCCGACTTCGCTACACCAAGCGCGGCCGCCTCCGGTTCACCAGCCACCGCGATTTCCAGCGCGCTTTCGAGCGCGCGCTGCGCCGCGCCGAGGTGCCTATGGCCTACTCGGCCGGGTTCACCCCGCACCCCAAGGTGTCGTACGCCAATGCCGCACCCACCGGCACGGGCAGCGAGGCCGAGTACCTGGAGATCGCGCTCGCCGAGACGCGCGACCCGGACAAGCTGCGCGAGCTCATCGACGTGTCACTGCCTGACGGACTCGACGTCATCGAAGCCGTCGAAGCACGCACCTCGGGCCTCGCCGAGCGGCTCGCCGCCTCGGTGTGGGAGCTGCGTCTGCCCGGCGTCGAACCCGCCGCCGCCAAGCGGGCCGCCGACGCGTTCAAGGCCGCCGCGACCATCGAAGTACAGCGCAGGACCAAGAGCGGTATGCGCACGTTCGACGCCCGCGCGGCCGTCGTGGATCTGTCGGTGCGCGCCGAAGAGCCGAAGTCCTCGGGACCTGGCGGGCCGACGGAGGCCACAGCAGCCGAAGGGACCACAGAAGCCGAGGAAGCCGCGGCGATTCGGCCACCCGCGAAGCCGGTGCGCGGCACCGGTTCTCCGGGGTACCCGAGGCCCGGGCTGCCGGGCCCCATGGGCATTACCGTCCCCTCGAACAGGGAGGACACCGTGGCTGATAGGCCAGGGGACGGGCCCTGTGCGATACTGCGCCTGGTTGTTCGGCACGTGACGCCTGCCGTACGACCCGACGACGTTCTGTCCGGTCTCCGAGCTGTGGCCGACCTGGCGCCGCCGGTCCCCGCAGCGGTGACCAGGCTGGCGCAGGGGCCATTCGATGAAGAGACCGGCACGGTGACCGACCCGCTCGCGCCCGACCGCGAGGCAGTCCCGGCCGCTCTGGCAGACAACCCAGGAGCCGCCGGACTCGCCCCCGCGCAGGCTGGGGGCACGTCGCAGGCGCTTCAGGCGCCGGGCGAGAGGCCGGAAGGTTCCGCGTAAGAACGGTCGTCGAAGCGCCGCCCTCGTACTCGGGAGCCACCTGGGTCGGGCAGCGCACCGACCAGCAGACTTTCGCCAGGCCGCACGTATACAGCGTGCGGAACCGGCGAGACAGGACACAGAGAGCTCCCGTGCGGCGCCCGCGCCACCGGACGGCGGTCTCGCGCACCTCAGCGCGAGTCGCGGACGTCACCGGAACAACGCGGCGCCCGGGAGCCTGACGGGAGAACCGCCCGCATGCTTGAGCCGAACGAACCCGCTAAGGGTTCACAGAAGAACAACTCCACCCACCAACCCTCCGACCGCACCACCACCGACACCCCCAGCGACACGCTCCCACCGCGTCGTCGCCGCCGGGCCGCGTCCCGCCCCGCGGGCCCGCCCGTGCAGCTGGTGTCCGTGACATCCACCGAGGACGAGACCGCGGCCGTCCTGGAAGCGGACACGACGGCCACCGCCGACGTCGCCGCCGCAGACGGCGGCCCGCAGAGTGCCGCCCCGGCCGCCATCGGCGCCGACGAGACCACTGCGACCGAGGCCGACGCTTCCCAGGAAGCCGAAGCAGAGGCGGCAGAAGCAGCAGCGGCTGCCGAGCCTGCGGAGGCAGTCACCGAGGAAGCCACGGCACCGGCCCGCTCCCGTGCCCGCCGCCGCGCCTCCGCACCCGCCGGTGCGCCGAAGACCGCACAGTCCGCCGCGGCCCCGGAGTCCGTCTCCGCCACCGTGACGCCGGCGGACACCGCCGACATCGCGGAGCCCACGGAAACCGGCGCCACCCCGGCACAAGAGAGCACCGCCCCGGTGGCGGAAGCCGCCCCGGGCGCCCGCACTCGCCGCTCGCGCCGCCGCGCGTCGGCACCCGCAGGCGCGCCCAAGCCCGTCGAAACGACGACGCCCGCCGCATCGGAGGCCGCATCCGGCACCGGCACGCCGGACGAAACCGAGTCCACCGAGGCCACGGCCGTCCCCGCGAGCCGTATCCCGGCCGAAGCCGCCACCGAAGTGTCTGACGCGCCGGAAGCGGCAGCGGCGTCCGGCACGGCCGAAACCTCCGACGTACCGGCGGCCACCGCCGACGCAGAGCCCACTCCCGACCCCGCCCCCCGGCGGACCCGGCGCCGGGCGACCCGCAAGACCGCCAGCGGGTCCTCCGATTCCGCCGCGCCCGCCCAGCCGGAAGCGGCCACGGCGCAGTCCGCCACCCGGTCCGTACCGCAGCAGCAGCCCGTATCCGAGTCGTCCGCGCAGACGGCACAGCCTCAGGAGGCCAACATGGCCGAGGACGAGACCCCCGCGCGGCCCGCGCGTCCCGCCGTAGCCGTCTTCCAGGCGCCGGTGTTCACCGAGCCGATGTTCCAGACCCCCGAGCGCGCCGCGGCCCAGGCCGCCGCCGAAGCCGCCGACGAGACGGACGAGGCCGAAGCGCCCGAAGCCTACGACGACGGGCCCGAGGCCCCCGAGGACACGGTAGAGAGCCGTCCGCGCCGGCGCCGCCGCCGTCGTGTGGTGTCCGAGGAGCCCGTCGCCGCGCAGCCCGCGCGCGGCAGGGGCGAAGGCCGCGGCGAGACGGACGAGCAGGGCGACGACGACGCCTCGGACTCCTACGACGAGAACGCCGACGACGCCGACAGCGACGAGGCGGAGGATGGTGGCGCCCGCCGCCGGCGCCGCCGTGGAGGCCGTCGCCGGCGCCGCGGCGAGTCCGCGGAAGGCGGCGAAGCCGCCGATGCCGCGGAGTCCGACAGCGAGCGTGCTGCGGAATCCGACGAGGACACCGGGGACGGCGACGCGGAGTCCGCCGACGACCGTGACGAGGTCGCGGGCGACGACTCCGGCGACGGGTCGAGCAGCAGCCGCCGTCGCCGTCGGCGCCGCCGCCGGGCCGGAGACGCCTCCGGTGAGGCCGAGCCGTCCGACGACCCGGAGCGCACCGTCGTCAAGGTCCGCGAGCCGCGCAAGAAGGAAGAGCGCGCTGCTACCAGCTCCGACGAGGTGCAGTCCATCAAGGGCTCGACCCGTCTGGAGGCCAAGAAGCAGCGCCGTCGCGAGGGCCGCGAGCAGGGCCGCCGCCGGGTGCCGATCATCACCGAGGCGGAGTTCCTGGCGCGCCGCGAGGCCGTCGAGCGCGTGATGGTGGTGCGCCAGTACGGCGAGCGCACCCAGATCGGCGTCCTTGAGGACGACGTCCTCGTCGAGCACTACGTCAACAAGGAGCAGTCGACCTCGTACGTCGGCAACGTCTACCTGGGCAAGGTGCAGAACGTCCTGCCGTCCATGGAGGCCGCCTTCATCGACATCGGCAAGGGCCGCAACGCCGTGCTCTACGCCGGCGAGGTGAACTTCGAAGCGCTCGGCCTCTCCGGCGGCCCGCGCCGCATCGAGGCCGCGCTGAAGTCCGGGCAGTCGGTGCTCGTCCAGGTCACCAAGGACCCGATCGGCCACAAGGGCGCCAGGCTCACCAGCCAGGTCTCCCTCCCGGGCCGCTACCTGGTGTACGTGCCCGAGGGCTCGATGACCGGCATCAGCCGCAAGCTGCCGGACACCGAGCGGGCCCGCCTGAAGACCATCCTCAAGAAGATCGTCCCCGAAGACGCGGGCGTCATCGTGCGCACCGCCGCCGAGGGCGCCAGCGAGGACGAGCTGAGCCGCGACGTGGAACGCCTCCAGGGGCAGTGGGCGGACATCCAGAAGACGGCCAAGGGCAGCGGCAGTTCGAACGCGCCGACCTTGCTGTACGGCGAGCCGGACATGACCGTCCGCGTCGTGCGCGACATCTTCAACGAGGACTTCTCCAAGGTGATCGTCAGCGGCGACGAGGCCTGGGAGACCATCCACGGCTACGTCTCGCATGTCGCGCCCGACCTCGGCGAGCGTCTGCAGCGCTGGACCTCGGAAACCGACGTGTTCGCCACGTACCGGATCGACGAGCAGCTGATGAAGGCGCTGGACCGCAAGGTCTGGCTGCCCAGCGGCGGCTCGCTGGTGATCGACAAGACCGAGGCGATGGTCGTGGTCGATGTCAACACCGGCAAGTTCACCGGCCAGGGCGGCAACCTCGAAGAGACCGTCACCAGGAACAACCTGGAGGCTGCCGAGGAGATCGTGCGCCAGCTGCGGCTGCGCGACCTCGGCGGCATCGTCGTCATCGACTTCATCGACATGGTGCTGGAGTCCAACCGCGACCTGGTGCTGCGACGCCTGCTGGAGTGCCTGGGCCGGGACCGCACCAAGCACCAGGTGGCCGAGGTGACGTCGCTCGGCCTGGTCCAGATGACCCGCAAGCGGGTCGGCCAGGGCCTGCTGGAGTCGTTCTCTGAGACCTGCGTGCACTGCAACGGCCGTGGGCTGATCGTGCACATGGAGCAGCCGTCCGCAGTAGGCGCCGGCAAGCGCAAGAAGCGTGGGCGCGGGGCGGCCGCCGAGGCCGAGTCGCTGCCCGCGGCCGAGCGTGAGATGGAGATCGAGACCGCGGCCGAGGTGGCTGCCGACCTCGCCGAGCCGGTGGCGCTGCCCGCTCCGGAGTTCGAGCCGGACGAGGAGCTGTACAGCAGCGTCGCCGAGGCGGAGGCCGCCGCGGGCCGCTCCGGCGGACGCCGCACCCGGCGCCGTGCCACCCGTCGCGCGTCCGCTCCGGCGGGTGCCCCGCGGGCCTCGTACGAAGAGGCACGCGCGGCGGAGGAAGCCGCTGTCGTCGTCGCTCCGCAGCCCGCAGGACCGACCGCGGCCGAGCCCGTGACGCTGGCCGAGCCTGTGGAGACCGCGACGGAACCCGGCCAACCGCTCGCCGAAGCCGCGGCGGCCGACACCGCCGCCGCACCCAAGGGCCGCACCCGCCGCCGCGCCACCCGGCGGGCGACGGCTCCGGTGGGCACACCGGAGACGGCCGAGGTGACGGTGACCCAGGCCGGTGCGGCGGTGACCGAGAGCGGCACCGTCGTCGCGGAGCCCCCCGCGGCTGCCACCAAGGCACCGAAGGCGGCCGCCGAGCCGCAGCCCGAGCCCGCCGAGCCCCCCGCGGCGGAGCAGGCCGCAACGGCGCCCGAGAGCGCCGCTCCGGCCCGCACCCGGCGCCGTGCGGTGCGCAAGGCCACCGCGCCGACCACGTCCGAGGAGTCGGCCGTGGTGGTCGTCACCGCGGCAGCCGCCGAAGCCGCCCGGCCCGTCGAGACGGTCGAGGCCAACGAGGCCGCCGGCCGGAGCGAGGAAGCGGCCGAGGAGGCAGCCGAGGCGGCCGTCGCCGGGGCAGCTCCCGAGGCGTCCGAGCAGGCCGCACGGCCCGCCGGCGAGGAAGAGCAGGCTCCGGCCAAGAGGGCGGCGCGCAGCACGGCCAAGAGGGCGACGGCGAAGAAGGCCGCCACCAAGGAGACCGTCGCGAAGAAGGCCACGGCCGCCAAGACCGCGGCCAAGAAGGCGACCGCGAAGAAGGCGACCGCCAAGAACGCCGCGCCGGCCGCCAAGACGGCCGCGAAGAAGGCCCCGGCAGGCAAGACCGCCAAGCCGGCCACCAAGAAGACGCCGGCCGCCAAGAAGACGACGAAGAAGACCGCCGCCGCGGAGCGGCAGTCGCCCTCCGCCGTCACGGCCTCCACCGACGAGGACTAAAGGCACGCACCTCCCCGGTCCTCCCCGGTTCCGCGCCCTGCTCAGGGGCGCGGAACCGGGGAGGCGGCGGTGTGTCGGCCGGTCGGCCCGGGCACGGCAGAAGCCGCCCGGGGCCGGTGACGCCCCGCGGAGGTGCCTCGGTTTGATTCCTCGCACCCGGCCCCGTAATCTTGACTGTCGGCGTCCCTACGCCACCCCTCTGAGCAACTTCCTCCGGGCGGATCCCGCCTGGAGAGGCCGCTTCCTCCGTCGGAGCAACACCGCCGGAACATCGGGCTTTCGCCCGTGTGAGCGGCTGGCATCGGAGGTCCCGTATCGAGCACAGAGAGTGAGACCCGCTTGTACGCCATCGTGCGCAGCGGTGGCCGCCAGCACAAGGTTGCTGTCGGTGACATCGTTGAGGTTGACAAGATTTCCACTGCCAAGGTTGGCGACGCGGTAGAGCTCTCTACGCTGTTGCTCGTCGACGGCGAGACCGTGACCAGCGACCCGTGGGTGCTGGCCGGGGTCAAGGTCCAGGCCGAGGTCGTGGACCACCACAAGGGCGTGAAGATCGACATCCTGCGCTACAAGAACAAGACCGGCTACCGCCGGCGTCAGGGCCACCGCCAGCAGTACACGGCGATCAAGGTCACTGAGATCCCCGCGGCTGCGAAGTAAGGGACTGAGAAGAGATGGCACACAAGAAGGGTGCATCATCCACCCGCAACGGCCGCGACTCCAATGCCCAGCGCCTCGGCGTGAAGCGTTTCGGTGGTCAGGTCGTCAATGCCGGTGAGATCCTGGTCCGCCAGCGTGGCACGCACTTCCACCCGGGTTCGGGTGTCGGCCGCGGCGGCGACGACACGCTGTTCGCGCTGCAGGCCGGAGCCGTGAATTTCGGCACGTTCCGCGGCCGCAAGGTCGTGAACATCGTTCCCGTCGCCTGACGAGAACGAGCCCCGTCAGCTGACGGGCGCGCACACCAGCCACTGCCGAAGGCGGACCTTCCTTCTCCCGGTACGGGGAAGTGGGTCCGCCTTCTGCATGTTGACAGCACCGGAGTCCCGGGTCACCCGGAATCCGGACGGCACCACCCCAGCACCACCATTCGTACGCACTGGAGGCACCTCACATGACCACCTTCGTGGACCGCGTCGAGCTGCACGTCGCCGCGGGTAGCGGAGGCCACGGCTGTGCCTCCGTCCACCGTGAGAAGTTCAAGCCGCTCGGCGGCCCCGACGGCGGCAACGGCGGACGCGGCGGCGATGTCACCCTCGTCGTCGACCAGTCCGTGACGACGCTGCTCGATTACCACCACAGCCCGCACCGCAAGGCCACCAACGGCCGGCCGGGCGAGGGCGACCACCGCTCCGGCAAGGACGGGCAGGACCTGGTGCTGCCGGTGCCGGACGGCACGGTGGTGCTCGACAAGGACGGCACCGTACTCGCCGACCTGGTCGGGCACGGCACCACGTATGTCGCCGCACAGGGCGGCCGGGGCGGGCTCGGCAACGCGGCCCTCGCTTCCGCGCGCCGCAAGGCACCCGGCTTCGCGCTGCTCGGTGTGCCGGGCGGCTTCGGCGATGTCGTCCTGGAGCTGAAGACCGTCGCCGACGTGGCCCTCGTCGGCTATCCCAGCGCGGGCAAGTCGTCGCTGATCTCGGTGCTCTCCGCCGCCAAGCCGAAGATCGCCGACTATCCGTTCACCACCCTCGTGCCGAACCTGGGCGTCGTCACCGCGGGTAGCACCGTCTACACCATCGCCGACGTGCCAGGACTGATCCCGGGCGCCAGCCAGGGCAAGGGCCTCGGCCTTGAGTTCCTCCGGCACGTCGAGCGGTGCAGCGTCCTGGTCCACGTGCTCGACACGGCGGCACTGGAGTCGGAGCGGGACCCGATCACCGACCTCGATGTCATCGAGGAAGAGCTGACGCAGTACGGCGGCCTCGACGGACGGCCCCGCATCGTCGTCCTCAACAAGATCGACGTGCCCGACGGCAAGGACCTCGCCGAGATGGTCCGGCCCGATCTCGAAGCCCGCGGCTACCGCGTCTTTGCGGTCTCCGCGGTCGCGCACACCGGCCTGCGGGAGCTGTCCTTCGCGCTCGCCGAGCTGGTCGGTCAGGCGCGCGCCGCGAAGCCGCTTGAGGAGGCCACCCGGATCGTCATCCGTCCGAAGGCGGTCGACGACGCGGGCTTCACCGTCGTCCGTGAGGAGGACGGCCTGTTCCGCGTCCGCGGCGACAAGCCCGAGCGCTGGGTGCGCCAGACCGACTTCAACAACGACGAAGCCGTCGGCTACCTCGCCGACCGCCTCAACCGCCTCGGCGTCGAGGCGGAACTGATGAAGATCGGTGCCCGGGCGGGCGACGGCGTGGCCATCGGCCCCGAGGAGAACGCGGTCGTCTTCGACTGGGAGCCCACCATGCTGGCCGGTGCCGAAATGCTCGGCCGCCGTGGCGAGGACCACCGCCTCGAAGCTCCCCGGCCCGCCACTCAGCGCCGCAGGGACCGCCAGGCGGAGCGGGACGAGGCGGAGCGGGAGTACGGGGAGTTCGGAGAGAACGGGCCGTTCTGACGGTCCGGACTTTCGGGGCGGCCCGCACCCGGGCGGTTGCGGCGGGTTCCGAGCCGCTGTGACGCGCTGTCACGCGGTTGTGCGGAGATCCGGCCGCACACCGCCCCGCACGGCCCCAGGCGCCGTCCTGCGGCCTTTAGGCGGCCATCGGACGGCGGCTGGCAACTGCCGTGTCTGATGCCCGCGTTGCCTTTCGCTGCACGGAGGGTTACGTGCCGGTGTACAACCATCGCGGCACCTCGGCGGTCTGAGTGAGGGCGTGGAGCACGCAACAGTGCTTCACGCCCTTTGTTCTTGTCCGCGTGTTCCGGGGAGCCGAAGAAGAGCAGCGTGCGCCGCCATGCGCGCACCGCAGACCACCGCTCCTCGGGCGAGACGTCGGACAGCACCTCGTACGGCCACGTCCCGAAGGATGGATCATGAACTCACGCAGAGCGGTTGGAAGTTTCGGTCTGATGGCGGCGATCGCGGTCAGCCTCGCGGTGACCGCGCCCACGGCCCTCGCGGGCACCACCGGCACCGCCGACCGCACTGTGGGCGGCCCCGAGCTCGCGGACGATTTCAACGGCGACGGTTACTCCGACGTCGCCGTCCCCGCTCCCGACGCCACCGTGAGCGGCAAGACCAGGGCGGGCTACGTCGCCGTTGTATACGGCTCGGCCAGTGGCCTGCAGACCTCCTCCAAGCAGGTCTTCGACCAGGACAAGCCCGGCATACCGGGTGTCGCTGAGGAGGGTGACTCCTACGGCGGCTCCGTGACCACGGCCGACCTCGATGACGACGGCTACGCGGACCTGATCGTCGGCACGCCGGGCGAGGACGTCGGTACGACGGGCACCAACGCGGGCTCCCTCTCGGTGATCTGGGGCAGTGCGCAGGGCCTCGCCGGCTCCACCACACTGCTCGACGGCGCCGCAGCCAACGACACGATCGGCGCTCACACGGTCGCCGGTGACTTCGACGGCGACAAGGTCCCGGACGTGGCGACCGTCGCCCGGTTCAACGACCTGCGGGTCCTGACCGGCCCGTTCGAGCGTGACGGCACCACGGTCGGCGGTGTGCACGATGTGACCGACGACTTCGACAGCCGCATTCTCGACCTGGCCGCCGGCGACCTGAACGGCGACGGCATCACCGACATCGCCGGCGTGGCCAACGACGGCGACGAGTACGACGCCCGCCGCGTCGCCTACTGGGAGGGCACCACCAGCGGCCCCGCCGCCTACCGCATCATCAAGAAAGCCGACGGCGGCACGCTCCAGGGCGGCGAGAACCTCGACATCGGCGATGTGAACGGCGACGGCTGCGACGACATCGTCTTCGGCCGCGCCTTGGACGGCTACGACAGTGACGTGGACATACCGCTCGCCAAGGGCGGCATGATCACCTACCTGCCCGGTAGCCCCACCGGACCCGACATCTCCCAGGCGCAGTCCTTCAACCAGGACAGTGCGGGCATCCCCGGAGTCGCCGAGGGATACGGCAGCCCCACCGGCAGCGACAACTTCGGCACCGGTGTCTCGGTCGGCGACATCAACGGCGACGGGTTCGCGGACGTGTCGGTCGGAGTGCCCTACGAGGACTTCGACGGCAAGCACGACGCGGGCAGTTTCGTCACTCTGCACGGCAGTGCGATGGGCCTCACCGGCAACGGCGCCGAGGTCTTCAGCCAGGACACCGCGGGCGTGCCCGGCGTGGCGGAGGCCGGCGACACGTTCGGCTCGGCGACCAAGCTCGTCGACACCGACGGCAACGGCACCGCCGACCTGGTCGTCGGCGCGAACGGGGAGAACGCGGCCGCCGGCTCCGTGTGGGTCTTCAAGTCCACCGCGTCCGGTGTGACCCCTACTGGCTCGATCACCTTCGGTGCAGGCACACTCGGTACTGTCGCGGCCAATGCCAGGCTCGGTTCCGGCTTCGACTTCTGAGCCCCCGGCTCTGCGGGCGCCCGGTCCTCGGGCGCCGTCACACGGGCGCCGGAGTCCCGGAAGGACCCGAAGGCTCCGGCCCCGCAAGTCCATGTGCTATCAGTCACATTGATCATGGGAGGCACACCCGGTGCAGCCCTGTCGCGCCATGGTGAACCATCGATGGCGTGCACATGTGCGGTACGCGTCGCTCACCTTGCATGTCGGAAACGCTGAGTGAGACCATCGCCAGGATCCCAGTTCCCCCGAGGTAGGTAAGTCTGTGTCCCAGCTCATAGCCAAACCCCGTACCACCGCAGTGATCCTGGCCGGTGGTACCGGTCAGCGCGTGGGTCTGTCGATTCCGAAGCAGTTGCTGAAGATCGCCGGAAAGGCCGTCATCGAGCACACGCTCACCACCTTCGAGGCCGCCGACTCCATCGACGATGTGATCGTGCTCATGGCGCCTGGGTTTGTGCCGGACGTGGAGAAGATCGTCGCCAAGGCCGGATTCCAGAAGGTCTCCAAGGTCATCGAAGGCGGCGCGACCAGGAACGAGACCACCGAGCGCGCGATCGAGGCACTGGGCGAGGGCCTCGCCGAGGGCGAGGATCGCAATGTCCTCTTCCACGACGCCGTCCGTCCGCTGCTCTCGCAGCGTGTGATCGACGACTGTGTGCGGGCCCTGGAGCGCTACCAGGCGGTCGATGTCGCCATCCCGTCCGCGGACACGATCATCGTCACCCGCACACACGGCGAGGACGGTGAGTTCATCACCGAGATCCCCGACCGCTCCCGGCTGCGCCGCGGCCAGACCCCGCAGGCCTTCAAGCTCTCCACCATCCGCAGGGCGTACGAGGTAGCGGCGAACGACCCGAACTTCCAGGCCACCGACGACTGCTCGGTCGTCCTGAAGTACCTGCCGGACGTGCCGATCCACGTCGTCGCGGGTGACGAGTTCAACATGAAGGTCACCCAGCCCGTCGACGTCTTCATCGCCGACAAGCTCTTCCAGCTCGCCTCCGGCGCGGCCCCCGAGCAGCCCGGTGAGGAGGCCTACCGCGAGCTGCTGACCGGCAAGACGCTGGTGGTCTTCGGCGGCTCCTACGGCATCGGCAAGGACATTGCGGACCTCGCCGAGAGCTACGGGGCCAAGGCCTTCGCGCTGGGCCGCTCCACCACCGGTACGCACGTCGAGAACCCGGAGCACGTCGACGACGCCCTCTCCAAGGCATACGCGGAGACCGGCCGCATCGACTACGTGATCAACACCGCGGGTGTGCTGCGCATCGGCCGGCTCGCCGAGACCGACAACGCCACCATCGAGGAAGCCCTCAAGGTCAACTACCTCGCGCCGGTGCAGATCGCCCGCGCCTCGTACAAGTACCTCGCCGAGACCAAGGGCCAGCTGCTGCTCTACACCTCCAGCAGCTACACCCGCGGCCGGGCCGAGTACAGCCTCTACTCGTCGACCAAGGCCGCCATGGTCAATCTCACCCAGGCGCTCTCCGACGAGTGGGCGGGCGACGGCATCCGCGTCAACTGCATCAACCCCGAGCGCACCGCCACCCCGATGCGTACGAAGGCCTTCGGCCAGGAGCCGGCCGGAACGCTGCTCTCCTCCGAGGCCGTGGCGCGCGCCTCGCTCGATGTGCTCGTGTCCGAGCTCACCGGCCACGTCATCGACGTACGCCAGCAGGACCCCACCAAGCCCGCGCACGAGGCCTCCGGGTTCGAGCAGGCGCTGGCCGCTGTCCTCGACCGTCACCACACCATGTAATATTTCTCGACAATCAGGGATACGGGCCTTTGAGAACGCTGTTGCAGCGGTCTTGAGGGCCCGTGTCCGTAAGGGCCGGATTTTCACATGACGTGCACGGCCCGCACGCTCCGTACACGGCCGCCAGCACCCCGGACGACCGCGTACGCTCCGCGTCCACGGCAGTACGCGAACGACAGCACGTGAGCACAGCACGAGAGCACAGAGCACAGAGCACGAGTCCACGCAGCACGAGACCGCTCAGCACTGCAGAGCAGCACCCCTGCCGGGCCCGCCCACCCGGGCTCCGACATCTTCTGAATCAAGTGCCGGCATGACCCCCAAAAAGTAGGTCCCTACGTGATATCCACCGCCATCCGCGTCGCCCGCGTGGGCAGCCGCAGCCGAGCTCGCCGCAGCCGTCCTGATGATGCTGGGCTATCCCGTCCTCACGGTGACCGCGCTGATACCGAGCGTCTGGGGCTTCGCGGCCGCCGGTGCTGTGACGTATCTGGCGGACAGATACCTCCACCACCGCGGCAGCTACCTCATCAACCGGCTCGGCAAGATCCGTGCGGGCCTGTCGATCCGCTTCCTCGTGCGCGAGCTGCTGCTCATCCTGCTGCTGGCCCGGATCGGTCTCTCCACGGACCCGGTGTTCTACGGGGCGATCGCCTGCTTCCTCGCTCTTCTTCGGCCTCCAGGCCCCGCACGGTGCCCTGACCACGCTGATCAGGCTGCGCCGCAGGCTGCCCGTGGTCACCCGCAACGTGGACCTGTCCAAGGTCTGCATCCCGGACGCCCCGCCGAGGGGTCTCACCTGCCCGTGCCGCCGAGAAGATGCTCCACCTCGACCTCGCCGCCGTCGTGGGCCTGCTCGTCGCCGCCGGGACCGACAGCCCGGTGTGGGGCTTCGCCGGCGTCGCGCTCACCCTGGTGCTCGGCCTCGGCTACCTCGTCGCCCTGGTGCCCTATGTGCGCGGCAAGCGCGTCCCGGCGAAGGCCGAGACCGTGCTGGCCCGGGTGGACGACTGGCTGCGCGCCTACCGGCCGCAGACGGTGCTCTACTTCTCCGGCTCCAAGGACTCCGCCTACCAGGTCAACATGTGGCTGGAGACCCTGGAGCAGCTCGACACCCGCCCGCTGGTGATCCTGCGGGAGCGCGTCATCCTGAAGCAGCTCGCCCGCACCAGCGTGCCGGTCATCTGCGTGCCGGGCGGCGTGCACCTGATGAACATGGACCTCTCCAGCGTCCGTGTCGCCCTCTACGCGGCGAACGTCGGCAAGAACATCCACATGCTGCGCGTGCCGACCATGAAGCACGTCTTCATCGGCCACGGCGACAGCGACAAGATCGCCAGCGTCAACCCGTACAGCAAGGTCTACGACGAGGTGTGGACCGCGGGCCGCGCCGGCCGCGACCGTTACGCGCTGGCCGACGTCGGGGTCCGCGACGACGACATCGTGGAGGTGGGCCGCCCTCAGCTGGCGCCGATCCAGCCGTGGCGCGGCAGTACCGGAAGGCCCGTATCCCCACGGTGCTGTACGCGCCCACCTGGGAGGGCTGGGACGACGACCCCGGCAACACCTCGCTGCTGCTGGCGGGCGAGAACATCGTGCGCGGCCTGCTGACGGCCGAGCCCGCGGTACGGGTGCTCTACAAGCCGCACCCGTTCACCGGCACCCGCAGCAAGGAGGCCAAGGCGGCGCACGCCGCGGATCGTCGACCTGCGTGGAGAAGGCCGCCGCCGGGCGCGCCACCAAGAGCGGCTTCGCCGCGCCGACGCAGGCCGCCGAGACCGCGGCGCAGCGCCGAGCTCGCCCGGATCGAGGACCAGCTCTCGCCGAGCTCGCGGCGCGGCCACGACGACGAGCGCGACGAGGCCGAGGCCTCCCGCGACGGCGTCGCGGACCCGGAGCGCGAGGCGCTGGCCAAGACCTGCGCGAGGAGTGGAACGCCGCGTACTGGCGCTCCTTCCCGGCCTGGGAGCACCAGGTCGATCGCCGGCGCCGAGCCGCGTCTGTACGACTGCTTCAACGTCAGCCGACGGCATGGTTTCGGACATCTCCAGCGTGGTCTCCGACTTCATCGCGAGCGGCAAGCCGTACGCGGTCACGGACTCCGCGCAGCTCGGTGTCGAGGAGTTCAAGCGGCAGAACACCGCGGTGCGCGCCGCCGTGATCCTCTCCAACGGCGCCACCGAGCTCGGTGAGCTGCTGGCCGCCGTCCGCAGCGTCGACGTCGACCCGCTCGCCGCCGCAAGGACCGAGCTCAAGGAGTACCTGCTCGGTCCCGACGAGCCGACGTCGATCGAGCAGTTCAACGCCGCCGTGCACACCCTCAAGGCCAAGGCCAAGGCGCGCAACGAGGGGCAGGGCGCGCTGGGGGAGACGGAGAGCATTCCGGCGCAGCGCGGCCAGGCGACCGTGCCTGCTGGGCAGGAACCGGCATCCGAGGCCAAGGCGTCCGCTCCCGCGGAGAGCGAGGCACCGATCGCCTGATCCGGGCACCGGGCACCTGCCCCGGGACACTCCGCGGATGACCCGGGCGCCCGCGCTCGCTGTCCGCCCGCCCGGCCAGATCCGTTCGTCCGAAATCAGTCGGCCAAAATCGGCCGGGGTCGAAGTCTTTCGAATCCGGCCGCGGCCGTAGGTAAAAGGAATTCAAACCGACCAGGTTCAACGCACCGAATTCACTGGTCAAGCGTCGGCCCGGTCCCGGGCCTCAGTTGCCCCGGGACCGGGCTTTCGTATGTTTGTCCGCGTGACAGATATCACGTGAGTGGATAACGAACTCCAACGCAACGCCCGTGCCCCCGCATTCGTCTTGCTGTTGACCGATGTACGGAAAACGGCAGTGGAAAGCAGAAAACGGGGGGCGTGTGATGAGTGTTCCTGATGTGAGTGTCGTTGTCGGGGCATACGAGGCGATGCCATATCTGGTCCGATGCCTGGAGTCGGTGGAGGCGCAGACGTTATCCGCCGACCGCATCGAGATCATCGCGATCGACGACGGCTCCACGGACGGGACGGGGGAGTACCTGGAGAAGTTCGCGGCCCGCACCGCCATTTTGACCCGGGTGATCCGGCAGCAGAACTCCGGCGGCCCCAGCGGACCGCGGAACGTCGGCCTCGGCCTCGCCCGCGGCCGGTACGTCTTCTTCCTCGACGCCGACGACCACCTGGGCGAACAGGCCCTGGAGCGGATGGTCGCGATGGCCGACCGGCACGGCACCGACGTGGTCCTCGGCAAGGTCGAGGGCGTGGGCCGCAGCGCACCGAAGTCGATGTGGCGAGACGGCGACCGCGGCCGTACCGACGTCTTCTCGTCCCCCATCAAGTACACGCTCAGCGCCCAGAAGCTCTTCAGACGCACCCTGCTCGAACCCTCGCCCGAGGCGCACCGCCCTGCCCTGCGCTTCGACGAGTCCCTGATCACCGGCGAGGACGCTCTGTTCACCCTGGACGCCTATCTGCGCGCCGACGGCGTCTCCATCCTCGCCAGCTACACCTGCTACTACCTGGTGAGCCGCGACGACGGCAAGCACGCCACGAAGCGCGGCAGTTACGTCCGGCGCTTCGACTCCGCACGCGCCCTGATGCGGCTGATCGCCGAGCGGGTGCCCGCCGGGCCGCGGCGTGACCTGCTGATGGTCCGGCCCTTCGTCGTCACGCTCCTGCCGCAGTTCGGCCCGTCCTTACTCGACCGCGGCGAGAAGATCCTGAACCGCAAGCTGGCGCTGGCAAAGCCGCTGACGGACGCCTACTGGACCGCGGGCCTCGCCGCCCAGCTCAAGGTCGAGCAGCGGCTGCGGCTGCACCTGGTCGCGCAGGGCCGCGGCGATCTGCTCGCCGACGTCCTCACGTTCCTCAGGGAGAAGAAGACCCCTCAGGCGGTCCTGGAACGCCGTGGCCGCCGCGCCTACCTGGCCTATCCACACTTCCGTGACGCTGCCGCCGGCGTTCCGGACTCCGTCTACGCCGCTTCGGACCGCGAGACGGCCGCCATCGAAGGCTTCCGCCCACCGCACCGCGCGCTCGGTGTCGCACGGCGTATGCTCGCCCGCGGACGGCACATGACGGCGCGGTGAGCCCCGGCAGCGGCACGGCGGACTCAACCGCGCCGAGGCGACGCGGACCCCTGCTGGCCGGGGATGTCCGCGGACTCCTGGACATCCACGGGCTCCTGAACGTCCGCGTAGTCCCGGGCGCCGGCCTGTCCCGGCAGAGTGGCCGCCGTCCGCCGTGCCATGCGTGCCCGGTGGGCGTCCGCCGTCCGGCACAGAGCACGGGCCGCCTCGGCGAACCGGACCGCGGACGGCGGGTCCGAGGGGCCGAGTAGCTCGCGCTTCAGATCCGCCCGCGCCCCGGCCAGTTCGTCGAGGTCCGCACTGCGCACGGCTGCCAGCAGCAGCGGCACTTGCGCGGCGTCGGCGGTCGGAGTGAGCACCGTGGCCGCCCGGACCGTCGGGAAGGCCGCCCGGAACGCGTCCTCGTTCAGGCCGCTGGTGTTCGCCACCGCGTACGGCTTGCCGCTGGCGAGAAAGTCGGAGATCACGCTCGACACATCGCTGATCAGCAGGTCTGCCTGGTTGAAGCAGGAATACAGGGCGGGCCGGGCCGTGGTGATGACCTGGTGCCGCCAGGCCGGCAGCGACGCCCAGTACGCCGTCTCCCACGCCTGCGTCGCGGCGGCGACCGCGGCGGCCCGGCCCGGCTGCGGCGCGCCCTGCACGCTCATCCGCTCCATGTCGTCCGCGGCCGGACGGAAGGCGCAGATGGTCAGCCGGTCAAGCTCCGCGGTGCGGCGCGCCGGCTCGTCGGCGGCGTCCTGTGCTGCGCGTGTTGCGTGTGCTGTGTTTGCCGTGTGGATCATGGCCTGAATGCGCTGGTTCGCTTCGGCCGCACGGGGATCCACCGAGCCGGTCAGCGGATGCGGCTTGTAGAGCAGCCGTACGCCCGGATCGGCGAGGAGCGCCCGCACCACGTTCTCACCGGCGAGGATCACCGACGTATTGCCAGGATTGCCGTCCCAGCCCTCCCAGGTGGGCGCGTACAGCACGGTGACGTAAGCACCGGCGGGCTGGCCCTCGCACCTCCCGCCGCCGCTCTCAGTGGCCGTTTCCTCCGAGCGGAAGCCTTGCGGCACCACAGGCGCGCCTCTCCCGCGTGTGTACGGGCGGATGGCGTCGAGCTGCGGGCGGCCGGTCTCGACGACGTCCTTGTCGTCGATGCCGACATCGGCGAGGGCGTAGCGGGCGCGAGCCGCGGGTCCCGCCACCCACACCTCGTCGTAGGCCTTCGCGTACGGATTGCAGGACGACAGCTTGTCGCTCTCCCCGTGGTTGACGAAGGCGTGCTTGAGCGTGGGAATCCTTAGAATATGTGATGTTTTGCCGGAGTTCGCCGGATGGATCAGCATCCGCAGAGTGCTGTGTTCGAGCCGCATGAGATGCGCGACCTTGGGGATGCACACGATCGGGAGGTCCGTAGCGGCGATCTTCTGCACCATGAACCGCTCTCGCAGCACGATGACCGGGCGGCCGTCGAGCTGGGCGATCGGTTCGAGCCACATGTTGGCCTGGTACGCGGAGGTCGCCCCGCCCGAGAAGTACATACCGACGGTAGGCCGGTACGCGGCCAGCCAGCCGTCGAACCACGCCAGCACCTCTTCTTCGCCGGGCGGCCGGCGGCTCGGCAGCAGCCGCGGCAGCAGCATGCACAGCCCCGTCAGGGCGCACCCGGCGGACAGCGCGATCCCGGCTGCGGCATATCCCGGCGCGTCGGTGGCCGCCGTCACCAGCAGCCCTGCCGTGGCGGGCAGCCCGAAGAGCAGTACCCGCTGCCCGTGCCGGCGCATCAGCAGCGCCGGGGGCGCCGCGGTGAGTCCGAGCGCCGAGGTGTCGATGTTCCGGGTGACCACCGGCAGCGTGCGGTGGCGTCGTACGAGCAGTGCCACCGCGTGCCCGGTGAAGTGCAGGGCGTAGAAGCACAGCAGCCCGTACACCAGCGGAACGTACCGGGTGTGCCCGTCGCCGCGTCCCGCCAGGCTCAGCAGGCCCGCGACGAGCAGGACGTCGCGCAGTACCTGGCGCAGCGCGGCATCCGCGCGGACCTTCGCGAGCGCCGACACCACCGGCCGCTGCCGCCCGTACAGGACCGCCTCCGCGGCGAACCCCGCCGCCACCGACACGACGAGCAGTGGCACATGCGGCCACAGCGCCCCCACCACCTGTGCGGCGAACGAGGCTGCGAGCAGCAGGGGCCCCGGCAGCAGCGGGATCAGACGGCGACGTCGTGCGGCGGGCATAGGGGCCACTCCCAAGCGGTACGCGTACGGTCCCCGGGGCGGCACGGGGAGCGCGCGACCCTCGGGCGGCCCGGAGCGACGGGACTGTGTGCGGTCCGGGCTCCTGGATCAACGCGGAGGAGTGCGGCTTGGTTATGGGCGATTGATGAGGTGTTGTCCTTTACGGTGCCCTTGTTGGGCCTTGTCGGCTCTTGCTACGACCTCGCTGCTCTGGTGGCGCCCTCTGCCCGCGGCGGCCGTCAGGAACTCCTGGCCTGGAGCGCCCGCTTGATCGGGCCGCCCACGACGCGCCGGGCCCGGCGGTAGACCGACGGCTTCCCGCCGGCTGTGATGCCGGGGACGCGGGCCTTGGCCAGGGCGCGTTCCAGCTGGTCGGTGCGCTTGTCGGCGTCCTCTAGGCGGGTGTGCAGCCAGTTGAAGCGGTCGCTCACCGAGTCGAGGTCGGCGACGTTCCAGGGGCGCACCGCGGGCGGGAAGGCGAGCTTGCTCAGCTGGGCGTCGAACGTGGCGCCGCCGTCGCCGTGCTCGAAGGTGTTCTCCAGGCCGTTGCTGGCGAGGAAGCCCGTGAAGCGCAGGAAACGCTCCTTATGGCCCTTCGTCAGCCGGCCGAAGTCCGCCGCCGCGTACAAGTCCGCCGCGTTCCAGTCGGCCGGCAGTTCGGTGACCTTGTGGTGCGGGATGTCGAAGTAGCGGGCCAGCTCTAGGGTGCGCGAGTCGCCGCAGAGCACGGTGCTCGGGGTGCCCGCGAGCAGTGCGGCGATGTTGCCGTGGATGCGCGCGCCGAAGGAGAAGTCGAAGTCCGCCAGCTCGCGGAACCATGTGCTGGGGTCGATGTAGACGCGGACCTTGTCGTCCCGGTACAGCGGGTGCGAGGGGTGGGTCGGGATCGACGTCACGCTGCTGTTCGGGTCCGACAGGTCGCGCCAGTGCAGCTGCCGGGCCTCGCTCAGGTTCTGCCCGATGAAGCGGACCTGCGGATACTCCGCGTAGGTGCGCGCCAGCAGGCCCGCGAAGCGCTTGTTGCGCAGCGCGCTGTGCGAGCCGTTGACGGCGATGCGGGAGTCGGGGGTGAGTGCGTCGGCCTTGTCGATGGTGAGTGTGTCGCCGTGGAGGAATAGCGAGGGGCAGCCGATGACCTCGACGTCGCGGAAGCCCAGGGCCTTGAGGTACTGCTCGGTGAACTCGCCGCGCACCCCGATGCTGGCGCTGCGGTCGAGCACCGCGGAGACGAAGTTCTTGACCAGCGGTGCTATCGGGGCGAGCCGCTCCGCGTTGTAGTTCAGGCCCGCCTGTGCGCCCACGCCCAGCACCACCACCGGGATCTTCAGCTTCGAGATGAGCCGGGTGAGCCGCACCAGCTGGCGCTCGAAGGACGGCCGGAACGCATTGGCGAGCGGAATGACGAACGCGTCGAACTCGTCATTGATGCGGTGCGCGGCGGCGATCTCCGTCCGTATGCCGTTGGAGACGACTTCGGTGCGGGGTGTCGAGAGAATCTTGTGAGATGCGTCGCTGAAGATCAGGTTTCCGGAGTTGGTGGCGATGACATCCTGGTGCAGAGCGTCTTCGATCGACAGGGCCGTGAAGGGGCTCTTACCGGATCGCAGGAGGATGCGGCGCACACCGCCAGGCATAGATGTCATAAGTCAACTTTTAGACTGCGAAAAGTTCAATATCTATACGTCTTGAGTACAACCTTTTTGTGAATTCAATACGTGAGGGATCGGTTACGGATCGTGGAGTGATCGGAAGGTGACTCCCCGTCCACCGTTTGGACCGTCCCGGCATCCCCCGCACGTCCTGCCGTAGATTGCCGGCACCTGCGCGGACCGGGCAGGACGGCACAACCATGGGGAAGCGTGTGGCAGGGGTGAAACGGGATTCAGGGGTGAAACTGGGCGACGGGACAGACCGCGCGACCTTGGTGGCTCATGCCCGCAGGGTCGTGGTCAAGGTCGGCTCCTCCTCGCTGACCACCGCCGCGGGCGGCCTGGACGCCGACCGAGTGGACGCCCTCGTCGACGTACTCGTCAAGAACCGTCCGCTCCCCGCGGCCCCCGCCGAGGGCGGCAGGCGGCGGGCCGCGGGAGAGCGCGAGATCGTCCTGGTCTCCTCCGGCGCCATCGCCGCCGGCCTGGCCCCGCTAGGACTGCGCCGCCGCCCCAGGGACCTCGCCCGCCAGCAGGCCGCCGCAAGCGTCGGCCAGGGCCTGCTGATGGCCCGCTACACGGCGTCCTTCGCACGCTATGGAGTACGCGTCGGCCAAGTGCTGCTCACCGCCGACGACACCAGCCGCCGCGCCCACCACCGCAACGCCTCCCGCACCCTGGACAAGCTGCTCGCCATGGGCGCGCTGCCCGTGGTCAACGAGAACGACACGGTCGCCACCGACGAGATCCGCTTCGGCGACAACGACCGCCTCGCCGCCCTGGTCGCCCACCTCGTCCACGCCGACCTGCTGGTGCTGCTCTCCGATGTGGACGGCGTGTACGACGGTGCTCCGGACGAGCCGGGCAGCGCGCGGATCGCCGAGGTGCACGGCCCCGCCGACCTGGACGGCGTGCCTATCGGCAGCACGGGCCGCGCGGGGGTCGGCACCGGTGGCATGGCCACCAAGGTCGAGGCGGCCAGGATCGCCGCCGCGGCCGGCATTCCCGTCGTCCTCACCTCCGCGAGCCAGGCCGCCGACGCTCTCGCAGGCCGCGACACCGGCACCTTCTTCCATCCCGCCGGCCGCCGCTTCGCCGACCGGCTGCTCTGGCTCCAGCACGCCTCCACTCCGCAGGGCTCCCTGGTGCTTGACGACGGGGCGGTGCGCGCGGTCGTCCAGGGCCGCAAGTCGCTGCTGCCCGCGGGCCTCATGGGCGTCGAGGGCGATTTCGCGGCGGGCGACCCGGTCGAGCTGTGCGACATCTCGGGGCGCGCCGTCGCCCGCGGCCTCGTCAACTTCGACGCCAAGGAGATCCCTCTGCTGATCGGCCGTTCCACCCGCGACCTGGCGCAGGAGCTCGGGCCGGCCTACGAGCGCGAAGTGGTGCACCGGGACGATCTGGTCCTGCTGCAGCCCTAAGAGCGCCCGGCCGCGGCGCGCATCCAGGGTGATCGGCGAAGCCGGTGGACTCTCGCCGCACATCCCGGTCCACCCGGCCTGACCTGCGAAGATCCTGTATCGATCGCTTAGGTGATGCCCTACGGAGCCCCGGCGGACCCGCCATGACGCGACCGGCGGATCCGCCATGGCGCGGTGGACCGCCGGGCCGGCCGACTCTCCGGGATCCGGACCCGCCGCCCGCCCGAATCCCCTCACACCACCACGAAGACGCGGCATCAGAACGCCCCGCACCGGTGCACCTTCCGCAAAATCACCCCGCGGAACGTCCCGGCCTGGTCAACTTTGAGCAAGCCCCTCCTCGCCCAGCACCCCGAGTGCCCGGGCCGGGAGTGCCCCCATCGTGCGCAAAGGAGACCCTCGTGAGACGAGCACGCTCGGAGGTCACGTCCCGCGGCGACGCCGCCTCCCGCGCCTTGACCGCGGTGGGGGAGAACCGGGAAGGGCGCAGCCTGATGAGCGTCGCCGACACCGCGGGAGAGGCCCGGCGCGACGCGACCGGGGAAGCACCCCGGCTCTGGCACATCACCCTCAGCGTCTCCGGCGACGAAGCACCCCTGAAAGACGTCAGACAGGCACTCGAACAACTCGCCCACGACCATCCGTTCCTGCTGACCAGCAGATACGCCAACGACCACGCGGAGATCCGCTACTGGGAGGAGGCGCGCGACCTGCACGACGCAGCCGCCGTCGCGCTGCGCCTATGGGGCGAACACCGTCGGACGGCGAAGTTGCCGCCCTGGGAGATCGTCGGCCTGGAGGTCATCGACCGCGACACCTATCACCAGCGCATCGCCGCGGGACACGGCCCACTGCCCGCGACCCCGGTCGGCGTCCACCCCTTCTGATCCACCCCGCACCGCCCCGGGACAGGCCAGGCCGTGAAGACGCCGTCTCGGGGTGTGGAATGTCGCACGGACGCCCGCCTCCGTCGCACTACGCTGCTGGGCATGACGTCGCTCTCTGAGAACTTCACGGGCTCTCCGTACGACACCATGACCCCGGTCGCACAGGCCGCCTACCGAGCCCGGGGGGCAGCCGCGGTCATCGCACCACTGCCGCGCGCCACCAAGGACGACGTGCTGCTCGCCATCGCGGACGCCCTGGAGGTCCGTACCAGCGAGATCGTCGAGGCCAACCAGCTCGACGTCGCCGCCGCCCGCAAGGCAGGCATCAGCGAGGCGATCGTCGACCGGCTCACCCTCACTCCCGGCCGGATGCGCGCCATCGCCTCCGACGTGCGCGACGTCGCGGGCCTGCCCGACCCGATCGGCGAGGTGGTCCGCGGCTCCACCCTGCCGAACGGAATCGACCTGCGACAGGTCCGCGTCCCGCTCGGCGTCGTCGGCATCATCTACGAGGCCCGGCCCAACGTGACCGTCGACGCCGCCGTCCTCTGCCTGAAGTCGGGCAACGCGGTCCTGCTGCGCGGCTCGTCCTCCGCCTACCAGTCGAACACCGCTCTGGTGCGGGTGCTGCGCGACGCGGTCGGCGGTGCGGGGCTGCCCGCCGACGCCATCCAGCTGGTCCCCGGCGACAGCCGTGAGTCGGTACGGGACCTGATGCGCGCCCGTGGCCTCGTCGACGTGCTCATCCCGCGCGGCGGCGCCTCCCTGATCCGCACCGTCGTCGAAGAGTCCACCGTCCCCGTCATCGAGACCGGCACCGGCAACTGCCACGTCTACGTGGACGCACAGGCCGACCTGGACATGGCCGTCGACATCCTGATCAACTCCAAGGCCCAGCGGCCCAGCGTCTGCAACTCCGCCGAGACGCTGCTCGTCCACCAGGACGTCGCCGACGCCTTCCTGCCGCGCGCCCTGGACGCACTCGCCGAGGCGGGCGTGACCGTGCACGCCGATCCGCGCGTCCTGAGCTACGCCGAGCACTCCAAGGCGACCGTCGTCGAGGCGACCGTGGAGGACTGGGAGACCGAGTACCTGTCGTATGACATCGCGGCCTGTGTCGTCGACTCCATGGACAAGGCGATCGAGCACATCAGGCTCTGGTCGTCCGGCCACACCGAGGCCATCGTCACCACCTCGCAGCAGGCCGCCCGGAAGTTCACCCAGGTGGTCGACTCCACCACCGTCGTCGTGAACGCGTCCACGCGGTTCACCGACGGCAGCCAGTTCGGCTTCGGCGCCGAGATCGGCATCTCCACGCAGAAGCTGCACGCCCGCGGGCCCATGGGCCTGCCCGAGCTGACCAGCACCAAGTACATCGTCACGGGCGACGGCCACATCCGGGGCTGACCTGGGCAGGTACCGTCCCCGAGGACGGTGCGGGCCGGTACGCGGCCGGCCGGCGCGCAGTCGTCTGGCCCCGCGCCGGCCGGCCGCGTACCGGCCCGCACCCCGCCGCGGCCCTCTGGGCAGCGACCTGGCAAGCGTCTCGGGAGGCGTTCAGGCAGGCGTCTCGACCACTGGGAGAATTTCCTTGCGGTCTGCCCAAATTGATCCCTCAGGTCTACGCTGGTTCTGTGCCGGAGGACGTGGGGGGCACGCCGTTTCCCGACGGCAGCGAGCCCGACGACGACCACCACGGAAGTGCGGACGAAGAGTTCGCCGCCGTGGTCTTCGACGAGGACTTCGTCCGGTCGGCGCCTGTCCATGAGCCCACGGCCGTGGAGCGGCTGCTCGCCGCCGCCGAAGCCCGCGCCGAGGCCTCCGAGGCCGAAGCCCGCCGCGCCCGTACCCGCCGCGCCCGCTCCGACGACGACTTCTACGACGACCCGTACGACCCGGACGGCTCCCGCGGCCACGACCAGGAGTACGACGACGACCTCTACGACCCCGACCTCCTGGAGGACGGGTACGGCCGTCGCCCGTACGGCGCACCCGCTCGCTGGCACCGCCCCGTGGCTTGGCTGCTGGCCTTGGTGATGGGCGTCGGCATGGTCGCCCTGGCCTTCACCGCGGTCTACCGGGGTGCCTCCTCGGGCCGCCACGACCGGGTGCCGGCGCCCGCGTCGACCGAAGTCAAGAAATCCCCGGAGCGGCCCGACAGCGACTCCGCGGCCCCGGCGGACGGCTCCGGCCACGACGTCCCGGGCGTCACCGCCACCGCCACCCCGAGCACCCGCGCCTCGGCGGACTCGGGCCCCGAGATCTTCCCGGACGGCGTACGCGACTTGGGACTCCCGGTGCCCGCCGCCCCGCACAGTCCATGAACCCGCCGCCCGGGTGGGCGTGCCCCCTGCACCGCCCACCCGGAGAGGCCGGGCCCGGCAGCGACAAGAGCGCACCCACCCGGCAGCCGCCCGCGCAACGCACCCCAGGACCAGCCGCTGAGGACGCCCCGGGCCACCCGCGCACCGCAGGAACCGCACCCGCCGCCGCAACGCCGCCGACCGCGCGTCTGTCAACCCTGCGAACCGGCGGAAACCAGCCTGTTGTCCAGGGGAAAGCTGACTGAACTTGAGGCGCACCAGTGCGTTTACCCGACTGTCCAGAGACCTACCCTGAAAGTATGGGCGGGCCAGGAGGACCCCCACCGGATGGGGTGCCCGAGGGCGCGCCCGGTGGCGGCGAGGACGAATACCGATCCGTCGTCTTCGACGAGTCGTTCATTCGTGCTGCCCGGCTCCAGGAGCTCTCCGCGCAGGAGCGGATGGCCGACCACGCGTCCGCCGTGCGCCACCGCCATCCGCTGCACCGCGGCCTGTCGCGGCAGGCCCTCATATTGGTGCTGCTCATCGCCTTCGCCTTCGGCACCGCGGTCTACATGGGCATACACCGCCCGTACCAGCATCCTCAGCAGCCGCACGCCGAACCCTTGAGGATGACCGTCATCCCGCTCGCCCCGGTGCATCCGGTGCCCGGGGCCGACAATGCCCCGGCACTCTTCTCGCACAGTCCCGCGGCACAGTTCAGGATCGGTGCCGCGGGCATCACCCTCCCCATCTCACGCAGCACCAGTCACTTCTCCGACAGCCAGGTGATGGCCGCGCTGACTACCGCCAAGGAATACCTGGTCAAGTCCTCGCTCAACCCGGACGTGCTGCGCGGCAGGGCCGTGCGGCCGGTGCGGCTGCTGATAGACCCGCAGCAGCTCGACCAGTTCGACCGGAGCTTTGACCACCCGGCTGCGGACGGCCGGCACGCACCCACCGGCTGGCTGGTCCGCTTCGACCCCGCGGTGACCGAGCTCGCCGACCCGGAGGTCCGCGTCCAGGGCACTCTGCGCGTCACGGAGATCAGCCCGCAGACCCTGGAGATCACCTCCGACCACACCTTCGTCTACGCCCTGCGGGCCGCCTCTGTCGACGGCGCCCACGGCCACGGCAAGGTGTCGCTTTTCACCGTCCGCCGCCAGCTGGTGTTCCGGTTCGACCGCGACGATCTGCGGCTCCGCCAGGCCGACGTGCTCGGCGCCTATGTGCAGGCCGGGCCGCTGTCCTGCTCCGCCGACTCGGCCGACCGGTTGCGACCGCTGCTCGCCGGGCAGAAGGCCAAGCCGGGCGGTCCGCACGCGGGCACCGATCCGTATGCGACGGGCCGAGCCGCGGAGCTCTGCGGAACACTGTCACCACGCGCCGAGCCGACACCGGGCGGCTAGTGCCGCGGCACTAGCGGCCTTCGGACGGGATGCTGTCTGGGGGCGCGGATGCGGGCCGGCGTCGACAGACGGAAGCGCTGAGCGGTCCTCCAGAGCCCCGCAGGAGGCCTCCTGGCGCTGCGTCAAGGCTTGGAGCCGGTCGCCGTGTCACTCACCCGGCAGACAGCCCTGGCAGGCGCCAGAAGGCACCCGGCAGACGCTCCGGCAGGCGCCGGCGGTGGCACGGTCGGCCTGATCGGGTCCGGTCAGGCCGTCTCGGGTGCCGGGCCGTCGAACGGGCCGCGCTTGTCGGCGGGCCCCGGTGTGCCGCCCGCAGCCTTGTCCTGCGCTCCCTGCCCCGAGCCGCCGAACTTGCTGCGCACCCGGCCGCCGAGGTCGGTGGCGCCGCCCGCGAGATCCGTCACCAGCTTCATCAACGGGTCCTTCGAGTTGCGCACGTCACTGGCGTACGCCGACGCCGACTGGCGGAACGAGTCCGAGACCGAGGTGCTCTTGTCCTCGTCGCGGTGCGGGTAGTGGCCGTCGAGGATGCGCTGGTAGTCGCGCGACTCGGACCACGCCTTCAGCTCCGCGGCCCGCACCGCCGCGAACGGGTGGCTGCGCGGCAGGACGTTGATGATCTTCAATACCGAGTCGCGGAGATCGCCTCCGGCCTCGTACTCCTCGGCCTGCTCCAGGAACGCGTCCACGTTCATCTCGTGGAGGTGGTTGCCGCCGGCGAGCTTCATCAGGCCGCGCATGGATGCCTGCGGGCCCTGTCCGGCCAGCAGCCCCGCGCGGTCCGCGGACAGCTCCGACTTGCGGAACCACTCGCGCAGTGCGGTCACGATCGCCGTGATGGCGATACCGCCGAGCGGAATCCCGGACATCCGCAGCGCGAGATTGGTCAGGAACAGCAGCACCGTGCGGTAGACGGCGTGCCCGGAGAGCGCGTGACCCACCTCGTGGCCGATCACCGCCCGCATCTCCTCCTCGTCCAGCAGCTCCACCAGACCCGTGTTGAGGACGATGATCGGCTCGTCCAGGCCGATGCACATGGCGTTCGGCCGGGGGTTTTGGGTGACGTACATCGGAGGGACCTTCTCCAGGTCCAGGATGTAGCAGGCGTCCCGCAGCATGTCGTTGAGGTGCACGAACTGCGCGTCGGAGACCCGCACAGAATCGGACAGGAACAGCAGCCGCAGACTGCGCTCCGGCAGCAGCCCGCTGAGTACCTTGAAGACGGTGTCGATCCCGCTCAGTTTGCGCAGCGCCACCAGTGCCGAGCGGTCCGCGGGATGCTCGTATGCTTGAGAGGAGATCCCCGGGAAGCGCGTGCGCGACCTGCTGGGCACGCGGTCCTGCGGCTCGTGAATGTCGGTCATGCCATCCCCCATGCGATGTCGAGTCCCCCAAGGCGGCACCAGCCTATGCGGGGTTACCGTGACGGAGCAGCGCACCGCAGCAGCTGTGCACATTCCATTACATGTGCGCATCGCAGGAGTCGTCAGGAGCAGTTTCGTCATGGAGCACACCTCGCACACCGCCCTCGCCGCGGCCGCCTTCGCGGCGCAGCAGCAGGGCCCCGGCAACCTGCTGCGCATCGTGCTGGTCGTGCTGCTGGTCGGCGCCGCCCTGATGGCCTGGTTCCTGCTGCGCGGCTACCGAGGGGCCGGCGCTGCGGAGGACGACCAGGACGGCGGTGCCGGGGAGACGGCCGCCGGGGAGCGTTCCAAAGAATCCGGCGACCACCCTGGGGACACCGGCAGTGGGAAAAGTCACTCTGGGGACGTGGCAGCCACCGTGACCCAGGGTGAGGGCCCAACATCCGAGTCGGCGTGAGTGCCAAGGAGCGGCCCGCATACGATGGCCGGGAAGTCTTCAGCCCACTGCCCGAACCACCGGATAGGTCCTGCCGACGATGAGCCTTCCAAGCACCGCTGCCCAGCTGGTCACCCTCGCCGCCGAGGGCGAGCACGGCGGCAACCATGAAAGCCTCAGCCCTTACCTCACCGGTGGCGGCGCGTTCTTCGTGCTGCTCCTGCTGCTCTGGATCACCACTCGTTTCAACCGGGACCGCTGAGCTGCGGCCCCGCTCCGGTCGCCGCCGGGTGGGGCCCACCAGGGTTGCGCGAGACGGCCGGTAGGGTCTGCACGCATGGGAGAGCAGGACATGCCTACCGGTCAGCCCGGACCAGCCGCCGCCGGCCGGCCCGTCCCGGCTGGTCCGGCGAGCACCGGCAGGCGCCGTCTGGGCGTCATGGGCGGAACGTTTGACCCGATCCACCACGGGCACCTCGTGGCGGCCAGTGAGGTCGCCGCGCAGTTCCAGCTCGACGAGGTCGTGTTCGTACCCACCGGACAGCCCTGGCAGAAGACCGAGGCCGACGTCTCCCGGGCCGAGGACCGCTACCTGATGACGGTCATCGCCACCGCGGAGAACCCGCAGTTCTCGGTCAGCCGGATCGACATCGACCGCGGCGGTCCCACGTACACCACGGACACGCTGCGCGAGTTGCGCCATCTGAATCCGGACACGGATCTGTTCTTCATCACCGGCGCCGACGCTCTCGGTCAGATCCTCACCTGGCGCTACACCGACGAGCTGTTCTCCCTGTCCCACTTCATCGGCGTCACCCGCCCCGGGCACACGCTCACCGATCCGGGTCTGCCCGCGGGCGGCGTCACGCTCGTGGAGGTCCCGGCCCTGGCCATCTCTTCCACCGACTGCCGTGCCAGGGTCGCGGCGGGTGACCCCGTCTGGTACCTCGTCCCGGACGGCGTGGTGCGCTACATCGCCAAGCGCAACCTGTACCGAGGCAAATGACGGCACATGAGCCGGGAGGCCACCTGTGAACGATCGATATGACGGATACGCGGGGGACCAGTACGAGCTCATCGGCTACGACGCGAACGGCCAGCCGATGTACCGGCAGGTGCCTCAGCAGCGCGCCCCGCAGAGCGGCGGCGGCCAGGCCGTCCAGCCGGGACACCGTCCCGCACAGCAGCAGTACGGCGGCGGATACGACCCCTACGGCACGGCCCCGGCGTACGGCGCCCAGGACCCGTACGGCTACGACGACCCGTACGGCACGAGGCAACAGCCCGGCCCCGCGGGGACGCCGCAGGACGCCTACGGCACCGCGCAGCAGCCCGTGGTGCCTGCGGACCCGTACGGCACCGCACAGCAGCCCGTCGTCCCTCCGTACGACCCGCAGACCGCGGGCCAGCACTCCGTCGGCGCGGGGGCGCCGCCGCAGGCGTACGGCACCGGCCAACGGCCGTCCGGTCCGGCAGCGGCGCCGCTCCAGGACACGTACGGCACAGGGCGCGGTCCCGGTGTACCGCCCCAGGCCCCGTACGACGCTCCGCCACCGCCCGAAGGGCATGGGTGGCACCCCCAGGGGCCGACGACGGACACCGGTGCGCAGCCGCAGCCTTCGCGCGAGCGCGGACCGGGCCCGACGCCGGGGCCTGGCGCGCCGTCCGGCGATGAGTACCAGACCGAGCAGTTCTCGTTCGTGGAGGAGCCCAACGAGGACTCCGAGGACGTCATCGACTGGCTCAAGTTCACCGAGTCGCGTACCGAGCGCCGTGAGGAGGCCAGGCGGCGCGCCCGCAACCGTGTCGTCGCGCTGGTCGTCGTCCTGGCGCTGGCCCTCGGCGGCGGTGTCGGCTACCTCTGGTACGCGGGAAAGCTGCCCGCCCTCCCGGGGAGCGGTGCCACGGCCGGCGCAGCCCACGACAGCGGTCCGCAGAACCGCGACGTGATCGTCGTCCACCTGCACAACACCAAGGGCGGCGGCACCTCCACGGCGCTGCTCGTCAACAACACCACCACCAAGCACGGCATCACCATCCTGCTGCCCAACGCGCTCACCTTGACGGACGACGACGGCACGCCGACCACTCTGGGCAAGTCGGTTGCCGACGACGGTTCGAGCGGCACCCGTGAGTCGCTCGACACCCTCCTCGGCACGCAGATCCAGGGCACCTGGCGGCTCGACACCCCGTACCTGGAAAACCTCGTCGAGCTGGTCGGCAACATCGACGTCACCACCGACACCGATGTCCCCGCCCCGGGCGCCAAGAAGAGCTCCAAGGGCACGCCCGAGCCGCTGGTGAAGAAGGGCGAGAACCAGACCCTCAGCGGCGCGATGGCCGTGGCCTACGCCACCTACCGTGCGCCTGGGGAGCCCGAGAACGCCCAGCTGAACAGGTTCGGGCAGGTCATGCGGGGAGTGCTCCGCAAGATGTCGTCCGACCCGCAGTCCGCCACGGTCACCGTCCAGACGCTGGCGCAGATCCTGGACCCGTCGCTCACCGACAAGGACCTCGGCGCCTTTCTGGCCAAGCTGGGCGACCACGCCAAGGAAGGCGACTACAAGACCACGCTGCTGCCGGTCCAGCAGGACGGTTCGGTCAGCGAGCAGGCCACCGACAGCGTCGTCAGGAACGAGCTGGGTGGCACCGTCAAGGCCCCTGAGAAGGGCGCTGCCGTCCGGGTCGGCGTGAAGAACGCCACCGGCGCCAAGGCGGCCACCAAGGCCGCACGGGTCGCTCTGGTGAACGGCGGCTACACCTTCGTCGACGGCCCGACCGCGACCGTGCAGCTGTCTTCGCGGGTCACTTATGCCGACGACAGCGAGAAGCAGGACGCGTCCGAGGTCGCCAAGACCCTCGGCCTGCCCGCGAGCGCCGTCAAGAAGGACAAGATCGCGGCGAATGCCGACGTCTCCGTGCTGCTCGGCGAGGACTACGACTACCAGCAGTCGACTGGGACAACCGGGACGACTGGGCAGTAGGCGAGCCGGCGGCACGCAGGCGGGCCGGCACCGCGCGGCAGGCGACGGATACAGGCAGCGGATAACAGCCGGGGAGGCATCCCGGGGGCATCGCCCCGGGGCGCCTTCCCGGGGAGCACGCTGGTGCACGTCACTCCAGAAGCGCGGGTGGCTCCGGAGCGTGTACGGCGCGCGTTCGAAGCTGGAGTAATCGTTTGAGGGGCCCTCGGTGGTCCGTGAGACCCTGGGACGTATTGACCACCGGTGCACCGGGGCCATGGGACGCTTCCGATGCTCCCGAGCCCGTGCGCCACATTCCGACCGAAAGCCGTGTAGTGACCGCAACGCACCGCTCGTTCGAGCTCATCACCGCCGCCGCCCAGGCAGCCGCCGACAAGCTCGCGCACGACATCATCGCCTACGACGTCAGCGACGTGCTGGCGATCACGGATGCCTTCCTGCTGGCCTCCGCCCCGAACGACCGCCAGGTCAAGTCGATCGTCGACGAGATCGAGGAGCGGCTGACCAAGGTGCTCGACGTCAAGCCGGTACGCCGCGAAGGCGACCGCGAGGCCCGCTGGGTCCTGCTCGACTACGTCGACATCGTCGTGCACGTGCAGCACAGCGAGGAGCGCGTCTTCTACGCCCTGGAGCGGCTGTGGAAGGACTGCCCGGAGATCGAGTTGCCCGCCGACGCGAAGGCCACTCGCGGCAAGGGCAAGCAGTACGCACAGCGGGAGCAGGCCGCAGAGGAGGCTCAGGAGCTGCGCGAGCTCGGCGGTGAGCTGCGGTGACCGCAGAGCGCGCGGGGAGCCGGGACCGGCGCGTCATCCTGTGGCGGCACGGTCAGACGGCATGGAACCTTGAGCGCCGTTTCCAGGGCACCAGGGACGTCGAGCTGACCGAGGAAGGAATCGCCCAGGCGCGCCGCTCCGCCCGGCTGCTCGCCTCGCTGCAGCCCGCCGCGATCCTCGCCTCCGACCTCAGCAGGGCGGTGCGCACGGCCGCCGAGCTGGCCAGTGTCACCGGCCTCGACGTCACGTACGACGAGAACCTGCGCGAGACCTACGCGGGCGTGTGGCAGGGCCTGACGCACGAAGAGATCATCGCCTCGTACGGCGACCAGTACGCGGCGTGGAAGCGCGGTGAGCCGGTCCGCAGGGGCGGCGGCGAGCTGGAGAGCGAGGTCGCCGACCGCGCCGCGCCCGTAGTGCTGCGCCACGCCGAGAAGCTGCCGGACAACGGCACCCTGGTGGTCGTCAGCCACGGCGGCACCATCCGCACGACCATCGGGCGGCTGCTCGGGCTCCGGCCCCAGCACTGGGAGAGCCTGGGCGGGCTCTCCAACTGCTGCTGGTCGGTGCTCGGCGAGGGCGCACGAGGCTGGCGACTGCTGGAACACAATGCCGGCACCCTGCCCGAACCGGTGCTGGGAGACGACGACTGAGCGCACGGATCTGCCGGTGTGCTGTCGTCGTCGGGTGCCACCGGGGCTGCCCGGGGAGCGCTCCGGCTGGTCACGGGAGGCCGGCAGAGAAGCACGGGCCGGATTTCGCTTTCCAGCAGCTCGCAGGCTAAAGTGCTCCTTGTTCGCCCCACGGAGTGGGACGGACACGAGGGGCTATAGCTCAGTTGGTAGAGCGCCTGCATGGCATGCAGGAGGTCAGGAGTTCAATTCTCCTTAGCTCCACGAAGGCGAAGGCGAGGTGTACCGCGCGAAAGCGCGGAGGCATCTCGCCTTCGTTGCGTTCGCTCGGCCCTTGCCGCGCGGGGCAGGAGTGAAGCCACTCGCGCCCTCCGGACTGGGCCGGGGTGATCGCCTGCCGTCGGCCACCGCCACCCGCAACCCCTGGGCGTGCGGCGGGGTGGACGGGCTTGCGGTGGGTAGGTATGGGGGGCGCATGAGCGCGTTGCCGTGGTCGTCCAGGGCCGCCGGTTCGTGCTCCGTGTTCGGACTGGTATTGGCTGCGTCGATGACCCCCCAGGTTCCTCCGTGGCAGAATCAAACGGCCGGAAGGGGACACCCGACGGGAGGGAGACACGATGCCTGCGCGCATCCTCGGGGAGGCTGGCGACCTCTTCGAACCGGTGATGAGACGGAGCCCGAAAACCCCTTCCAGGACCCTCCTCACCACCCGGTACGGTGGCGGCCGTCCCGGTGTGCCGACCTCGGGCACGCTCATCAAGACCCGCCTCATCTGCCCGTCTTGCGGCTCCACCCATATCGTCCAGATGCTCGGTGACAACGGCGGGATCTCCTACGTGTGCACGGCCTGCGGCCACAGCTGGAGCTGAGGAGATGGGTGCACACAGGCGGAAGTGCGATTGGTGCGGCGGCGGCACCCCGATCGTCCGCGACATGGAACCGGTCAACCCCGATTACCAGTACTGGTGCGAGGAATGCGCACGGGCGCTGATCATAAAAGGCGACCCGATCGAGACGTACCGGGAACTGGAGGGCGAGCCGATCTACGGCAGGCTCCTGGACGAGCACTGCGCGCTCAAACGGTTCTACTCCTTCGCTACTGCGTGAGGTGGTGCGCCGTCGATGCAGGTGGCCGCGCGGCCGTCCGGTGGGTATCCGCCGACAAGTTTCCGCCGACCGTCGGCCTCCCTAAACGATTTGGTGATCTAGCAGGGGGAGCGTGTACTGTAGGCGTCGCCGCCGAGAAGTCGGGCGGTCGTTACTCGGGGCTATAGCTCAGTTGGTAGAGCGCCTGCATGGCATGCAGGAGGTCAGGAGTTCAATTCTCCTTAGCTCCACGAAAGCAAAGGCGAGAAGTGTCTGCGGAAAGCGCAGATCTTCTCGCCTTCGTTGTTTTCGTGAGGGTCTCGCCCGCGCGAGGCGAAGGCGAAGCCACGCCCTGAGGTGCGCCCGGGCGAACGTCGGGCCTGGGCACGGTCACCGAACACGTCCCTTGAGGTGCATCGGGGACTCCCCCTACGGGCATGTTCCGGGTTCCGGCGGAACTCCCTACCCTTGTTTTCCGTTTACGGTGGAAGAGCAGGCAGTCGGCATGGGCCGGGGGCGCAGGGGCAGGCTGGAAGAGGCCGTGTCCGTAGAATCCCGGGTCCATGAGGGTCTAAAGCCCTGTCTTCCGGATGCCGTTGAAGTTGAATTTCGAATCACCCGAGCCTCACCCACCACTCGAACCGTGCAGGACCGGCCCAGGACCCGTCCGCTCACGGCCCACCGCCCAGCAGTCGAGGCGCAGCGGCCGAGGCGAGCAGGTCGGCGCCCGCGGAGCAGGACCTGCCGCCGCAGGACCGCAAGCCGTGAGCACCCTAAGGAGCGTCATGGAAACCGTGATCGCCGTCGTGGCGCTGCTGTTCGTGCTGTTCGTGGCGGTCGGCATCTACGCGGCCGTGAAGGTCGTGGGCGTAGCCAAGCGCGGCGTGGACCGCACCATCAGCCAGGCCAGGCGCACCGTGGAGGACTCCACCCTGCGCGCCAAGTCGTACGCACAGCCCGGCCCGGTGGGCGAGCTGGCCCAGCTGCGGCTGCGCCTGCGCACCACCATGCGCGCGACTCAGGATGCGCTGCGCGCGAAGGTGGCGGCGGACGAGTCCCTGCGGGAGTCGCTCGGCCTGTTCGAGCGGCTGAGCGTCCACGGCCACGAGCTGGACGATGAGCTGAAGCGCCTGGAGAGCGAGCCGGACCGCACCGCGCTCGCCGGCCGCCTCCCCGAGCTGCGGGCACGCATCCAGCGGATCACGGAATCCGCGGACTCGCTGCGCTGGGCGGCCCGCGACCGTGCCCACCGGTTCGCCGACGATGACCTGGACACGCTCAGCGCGCAGATCGACGTCGAAGCGGGCGCGCTGCGGCACTGGGCGCATGAACCGGAGCCCGAGCAGCAGCCCCGGCGCACCGCACCGCCGGCAGACGGCAGGACCACCCGCGGGCGGCCTGCGGACGAGCGGACCGGTGCCCCTTCGGCGTCCTGGCCGAGGCCCTCGGCGGCACCGGACGCCGCGACCACCGAGCAGACCTGGCCCGACTCTTCGCCGGGAGCGCCGCCACCGGGCGCGCAGGACGTCACACGCCCCGCGATCGCCCCCACGGCCGGGCAGCCCACCTACCCGTGGCAGAAGAAGCCCCGCCCCGAGAGCACCACATGACCGCCGTCCGGCCGGGCGGGGCCGGGCTGCCGACCACCGGCACCTGCGGGTAATCTCCAGCTCATGTCCCGCCATGTCGCTATCGTCACCGATTCCACGGCCTACCTGCCGCAGCGGACGATGGAGCGGCACGGCATCATCTCCGTACCCCTCACCGTCGTCATGGGCGGCAGAGCGCTGGAGGAGGGCACCGAGATCTCGGCCCGCTCGCTGGCCCAGGCCCTGCAGAAGCGGCGGCCGGTGACCACGTCCAGGCCCAGCCCGGCCGTCTTCGCCGAGACCTACCGCAAGGCCGCCCAGGCGGGTGCGAAAGGCATCGTCTCGCTCCATCTGTCCGCGGAGTTCTCCGGAACCTATGACGCGGCGGTACTCGCGGCCCGGGAGGCACCTGTCCCGGTACGGGTCGTGGACACCGGCATGGTCGCGATGGCCCTCGGCTTCTGCGCTCTGGCCGCCGTGGAGATCGCGGAAGCGGACGGCACCGTCGACGAGGCGGTCGCGGCTGCGGAGAAGAGGGCCGCGGCCACAGCCGCGTACTTCTACGTCGACACGCTTGACTACCTGCGCCGGGGTGGCCGGATCGGCGCCGCACAGGCTCTGCTGGGCTCCGCCCTCGCGGTGAAGCCGCTGCTCCAGCTCGACGGCGGCCGTATCGAACTGCTGGAGAAGGTGCGGACCGCGTCCAGGGCCATTGCGCGGCTGGAGGAAATCGTGGCCGCCAGGTCGGGCACGGGCCGGGTGGACATCGCCGTACACCACCTCGCCGCCCCTGAGCGCGCCGCACTCCTCTCCGACCGGCTGCGCGAACGCGTCCCGGGCCTGGTCGACCTGCATGTCAGCGAGGTCGGTGCGGTCATCGGGGCGCACACGGGACCGGGGCTGCTCGGCGCCGTGGTGTCGCCGCGGTGAGCAGCCCGCCTGTGCGCGGTGCCGGAGCGCATCTGCGGAGTTGCGGTGCGCTCGCGGGGTGACAAGGGCGGTGAGTGTCCGGTGACCGGGTGAGAGTTGCGGGCGGCGCGGGCAGCCTGTCGATTCTGATTCCTGGTCCGGAGGAACACGTGTGGGGAACACGTGTGGGGAACACGTGTGGGTGACGGAGTTATCCACAACTGCCGGGTAATCCACGGAAATTGACCAAGATCCACATCGTTCCGTCGGGCTGCCTAACGTCTTGTGCATGCCGATCCGATCAGGACTTCTCCCGCGTAGGACACCCTCGGCGACCAGCGGCCCGGGCCGCGCTCCGGCCTCCGTCGGCCAGGTCCGCCACCACCGTGTACGGCTGCGCGCCGCCCGCGCGCGGCACAGCAGGGCGATGGCGCAGGCCATGCAGTTACGCACAGAGGCGGTCTTTGCCAAGCGGCCGAGATCACCGAGCGGACCGAGGCACGCCCTCTGGCACGGGGGACCGAGCCCTGGGGCCGCGGGCGCGAGTGGTCCGGGCCTGGGCATGCGGAGCCCGGGTGGTCTGAGCGCAGGGGGCTTGGAAGCCCTGTATACGGCGGCTGTTGTGGGCGGTGGAGCCGATACCAGGATCGGTGCGGGTGCGGGTGCGGGTGCGGGTGCGGGTGTTCGTGTTCGTGCGGGTGTCGTGACGGAGACCGGCGCGCGTGGACAGTCGACGCTTGAAGCGGTGTCCGACGGCGCGTCGGGCACCTTCCCCGGCGGTGCTTCTGATGCCGCTGTGCCTGGCGCATCGGATGCCGTACCGGGCGACCCCGGGGGTTCGTATCGGGTCCGGGCGGGCGCGGCCGTGCGGGAGCGATTGCCGCTGTGGGCACAGGCCCTGCAGGCGCGGTGCGGCCTAGAGCGGCGCAGTGTGGTCGCTCTGGTGGTCGTCCTGATCGCCGCGGTGGTCTTCGCGGTGCAGTACTTCTGGAGCGGTCGCGTCCAGCCGGTACGGGCACCGGAGCAGGTACACATCGCGGCTTCCGAGAGCCGGCAGGACAGCATGGCGGAGCGGCCCGCCGTGCCGGTCACCGGGAGTCCGTCACCATCGGGCGCGGCCGTGATCGTCGTGGACGTCACCGGCAAGGTGCGCAAGCCAGGGCTCCAGCGGCTGCCCGCGGGCTCGCGGGTGGCTGACGCGCTGCGGGCGGCTGGCGGGGTCCGTCCGGGCGTCTCCACCGACGGTCTCAACCGCGCCCAGCTCCTCGTCGACGGCGAGCAGGTCATCGTGGGCAGGTCGTCAGCGGTGACGGGCGCGGGGCAGGGTGTGCCAGGGGCGCCGGGGAGCGGTGGCGCGAGTGCGGGGGGACCGGCGGCTCCGATCAGCCTGAGCAGCGCCACGCTGGAGCAGCTGGACGCGCTGCCGGGTGTCGGCCCGGTCCTGGCCCAGCACATTGTCGACTACCGCACCCAGCACGGTGGTTTCCGCTCCGTCGACGAACTCCGAGAAGTTCATGGCATCGGCGACCGTCGCTTCTCCGACCTGCAGAATCTCGTAAGGCCATGAGCGCCCGCAAAGCCAAAGGCATGCCGTCCCCGCAGCGTGCGCGGAACGCCCGGCGAGCCCGTTCGGCCGGGAGCACGGGCCCGGTGCGTCGCAGAGGGACGGTCTGGAGCGTGGGGCCCGCTCGTCGTACGGGGACGGTCCAGGGCGCACGGCCGGCCCATCGCGCAGATCTCGTCCGCGGTGTAGGGACGGCCCAGGACGGCGGGACGCCCAGGATCTCTGTCCCGGCCCAGGACACGGCCCAGGCCACTCTCCCGGCCCAGGTCGCCTCGCCGGAGACCGTCCTAACGGAGACCGGTCCGACGGAGACCGACCCCGAGGCGGCGACCCCGGCCCCTATCTCCGGTCCCGATCCCGGTCTCGGTCCCGACCCTGGTACTGGGACCCGTGCCGCCGTGCACCGCGATGCGGCCAATCCCCTCGGCGCGTCGCACCCCCGGCAGGAGGGTCCGGCAGATCTACGGCTCGTACCGCCCGCCCTCGCGGTGTGGGGCACGGCGGCTCTGATGCTGGACGCGCCGAAGGGCTGGGCGATTGGGGTCGTGGCGGCATCCTTGCTGATGGCAGTGGCCCTTCTCGTGACATCGAGGGCCGGGCGAGGGGCGCCGAGAGCCGTTCGGACCGCATCGAGCGGGACTGCGGGACGGTTGCGGTGGGGCAGGGGCGGCGCGGCGGCGGTGCTGCTGTGCGTGGCCGCGTCCGGCGCCTCCGCCGCGCTGCACGGCGCCGATCTGCACCGCGGTCCTGTGCCCACGCTGGCGCGGCAATACGCCCAAGTGACCCTGGACTTGGACGTCACCTCGGACCCCCGCAGAACACGGCCCCGCGTCACCGGTGACCATATGGCCCCGACTGCCCTGGTCCTTGACGCCACGGTCGTACGGCTCACCACGACGGACACGGCGACACGTACAGCCATGCGCAAGTCCCCGTACCCGTCCACGCATACGACCACCTGGACGACCCGGGCCCCGGTCCTGGTGATCGCCGACGCACCCGCCAGCGCCCCTGTATCCGCCAGTGCCCCTACGCAGGCCGGCGACGCCACCGGGGACAACGATGGCGACGGAGGCAGGGACAGGAACGGGGACGCGCCCATGGGCAGGAGCCGCCCCGCCGAGGGTGACGCACCTGCCGTCTCCTCCTGGGAGGGCATGGTGCCTGGCACCCGCCTACGGGTACGGGCCCGTCTCGCGCCGCCGTTCTCGGGCGATGGCCGGATCGCCGCGGTGGTCCGGGTGACGGGTGACGAGACGCCGAGGGTGGTCCGGGCTCCGTCGGGGCCGCAGCGGCTCGCCGGGAGGCTGCGTGACGGACTGCGTACGGCCACGCAGCACCTGGCACCGGACGCGCGGGCGCTGTTGCCGGGCCTTGTCGTGGGGGACACCTCACGGGTGCCGTCCGATCTCGACGACGCGTTCGACGCCACCGACCTCACCCATGTCCTGGCGGTCAGCGGGGCCAACTTCACGATTCTGCTGGCCCTGCTGATCGGGCCGCCCGGCCTCGCGCACCGGGCCGAGCGGCGCGGGCTCGCACCCCGCCTGGGGATCGGGCTGCGCACCACCGCACTGCTCGGTGGCGCGCTCACCCTCGGGTTCGTCCTGGTCTGCCGGCCGGGGCCCAGTGTGCTGCGTGCTGCGGCCTGCGGCGGGATCGTGCTGCTCGCGATCGCCACCGGCCGCCGCAGATCGCTGGTTCCGGCCCTTGCCGCGGTGGTATTGCTGCTGGTGCTGTACGACCCATGGCTGTCACGCAGCTATGGATTCCTGCTCTCCGTACTGGCGACCGGAGCCCTGCTCACCCTCGCTCCGCGGTGGGGCATCGCGCTGCGGGCACGTGGTCTGCCGCCCCGGCTCGCGGAGCCGCTTGCCGCCGCGGCTGCCGCTCAGGTGGTGTGTGCGCCGGTCGTCGTGGTGCTGGCGTCGCGGGTGAGCTTGGTGGCGGTGCCGTGCAATCTGCTGGCGGAGTTCGCGATCGGCCCGGCCACCGTGCTGGGGTTCGGAGCGCTGGTGACGGCGCCGGTGGTGATGCCGCTCGCCAGAGTGTTCGCCTGGTGCGCGGGCTGGCCCGCGGGTTGGCTGGCGGCGATCGCCCGCACCGGTGCCGCCCTGCCGGGCAGCGGTGTGGACTGGCCGGGCGGTTGGCGGGGCGGTCTGCTGCTGGCGGCCGCTACAGCGGTGGTGGTTGTGGCGGGCCGGCGGTTGGTGCGACATCCATGGGTCTGCCTGGTCTGTGTGTGCGGTCTGCTGCTCTTCGTCCTTCAGCCGGCGCCGCTGCCCCGGATACTGACGGGCTGGCCGCCGCCCGGCTGGCGGCTTGTGATGTGCGACGTGGGACAGGGCGATGCCTTGGTGCTGGCGGCGGGCGACGGCAGCGGGGTGGTCGTCGACGCCGGTCCTGATCCCGCGCTGGCTGACCACTGCCTGCGCTCGCTGGGCATCACTCGCGTCCGCCTGGTGCTGCTCACCCACTTCCACGCCGACCATGTGGCCGGGCTCATCGGTGTACTGCGGGGCCGGCAGGTCGGAGGGATCGAGACGACAGGGTTCGGGGAGCCCGCGGATCAGGCGGCGTTCGTGCGCCGAATCGCCGCTGCCCGGCACATTCCGGTGACGCGCGCGGTGGCGGGGGAGCGGCGGCGCGCCGGGGATCTGGACTGGCAGGTGCTGTGGCCGCCAGCGGGCCCGTCACCTGGTCCTGACGATCCGAATGACGCCAGTGTCGCGCTGCTGGTGCGCACCGGCGGACTGCGGTTCCTACTGCTCGGCGACCTCGAACCTCCGGCACAGCAGGCGCTGCTGCGCAGTCCCGCGGGGGCCGAACTGGCACGGGTGGATGTGCTGAAGGTGGCGCACCACGGCTCGGCTTATCAGGACCCGCAGCTGTTGCGGACGGTCGCGCCACGGCTCGCGCTGATCTCGTGCGGCACGGACAACCCGTACGGCCACCCGTCGGCGCGCACAGTCGCGGCTCTGCGATCGGGTGGTGCCAGGGTCCTGCGGACGGACAGGGACGGATCGCTAGCAGTCACCGGCACGGCGGCGAAGGGGCTGGGCGTGGCCGAATCTCCGGCTTCACCTTGGTGATCCGTGCCATGAGTCACACCCTTGGGAGGGTTTATGGGTGCACCGAACAATGATCCACTTGGTAATCATCGCGATCAATTCAGGCCTTGCCATGCGGTAACCAGCACAGATGCTTGAATCCTGACATGTGACCGCGTGTTGCCTCGAATGCATCGATGGTGGTCGAATGTGTCTTCGCAAAAGTTGATTGCTGTTAGTTGCTCGCCGCGCCTCAACTTCGCTTTTTCTGACACGTCCTCACATTGCACTGGAGTGTTCGCAGATGTTCGGCCGCCTGCTGGGAAACCGCACGAACCGGGGACTTCGAAGAGGGCTTCACCCGGCGGTGTCGATGCCGCCCGACGCGGGGGTACTCAGTTGCCGGGTGCTCGATCCCGTCAACGAGCCTGTGCGCCACGCCGAGTTGATTATTAACGATCAGCTGGGGCGCGCCGTCGTCGCAGGCAGCACGGACCCTTACGGCACGTTCGTGGCGACCGTGCCGGCAGGTGAGTACCGCCTGTCGGTCAATGCCGACGGTTATCTGCCCTATCGTGCGAACGCCATCGTCACGGAGGACGCGTTCGCCTCGCTCGGCGATGTGACGCTTCAGGTCTCACCGCCTCCCGTGCTGCCTCAGCCCGGCGACTGGGAGATCGAGCCCACGCATACGTCGATCGGCTTCATGGCTCGCCATATCGGCCTTGCACGTATTCATGGACGGTTCAATACCTTTGCTGGTGCGATAAGAATCACAGACCGCATGGAAGACTCCGCCATGCATGTCGTGATCGACGCGTCGTCGATCGACACCAACGTGCCGATGCGGGACAACCACTTGCGATCGGCCGATTTCCTCGATGTGGCGCGCTTTCCGACGCTGGAGTACTACAGCGACCGTTTCGTGCACCGGGGCGGCAATCACTGGGCGATCACCGGTGCGCTGACGCTGCACGGCGTGACCCGTACGGTCACGCTCGACGCCGAGTACCAGGGCCTGGGCAACGGCATGGAGGGCGAGACGCGCGCCGCCTGTCGGGCCACCGCCGAGCTCCACCGCGACGACTTCACGGTCAGCTGGCAGACCATGCTGGCCCGGGGCATCGCGGTCGTGGGCCCGAGCATCACCATCAGTCTCGACGTACAGATCGTCCCGAGGCAGTAGGGCTGGGCCGGACCGGCTTCTGCACCGGATCGGCCCGAGCCGTCCGACCGGGCCGCGATGGCGCTCGGTGTGGGCGCGCCGCAGCGGTCCGGGCCGCTAATGAGGGGCCCGGTCGGGGCCGGGCGGCGCGGTGCCGGAAAATGCTCACCGAGAGATCGGGAGATCTCCGGGAGATGTGAACGGTGGGACGGTACGGGATGGCTGCGGTATCCGTGAACGACGTGGGTGTGGACAACATGAGCGAGGCCAGGCATGTGCTGGTGCTGCCCGATCGTGATGCCGCGGAGGAGGCGGCCGAGGCGCTGGGCGAGCGGTTTGGCCTTGCGGAAGAGCCTCAGGTCGTACGGGACGCGCTCGCCGGCGAGGACGACGCGGAGGACGCCCAGTGGCTGCTGATCGTCGAGGACACCGAGGAGCGGCTCGACCCGCGGGAGCTTGATGAGTTCGCGTCCGAGTGGGACGGCTGGCGCGAGGAGCCGTGACGGCGACGGCGGGAGACTGGCCGTCTCCGGGCCCGTCGCCGTGGCACCGACCGCGCTGCACCGACCGCGCGGCCCGACTGGCGGACGCTGGATGAATGGGCTCGGTGGCCGGAGAGCGCAGCCAGTGGCCGGGCAGCCCACAAAGGACAGCGCATATGGGACAGCCCAGCAGGGCGCCGGTCATGGCAGAGCCGCGCCCGCCAGAACCCCGGACCTGTCTGCCGCCGTCAATGTCAGTGGCGCATGGAATGCTGGTGAGCGATGGCCAGGAACAGTGAACGTACCGCGAGCACCGGCAGGGGCAGGCCCGGCGCATCCGATCCCCTCGCCCCCCTCACGCTCGCCGTGGGGCAGGAGGACCTGCTGCTTGACCGTGCCGTGCAGGAGGTGGTGGCCGCGGCCCGCGCCGCCGACGCGGACACCGATGTCCGGGACCTCGCCCCGGATCAGCTCGGCCCCGGCACGCTGGCCGAGCTGACGAGTCCTTCGCTCTTCGCCGAGCGGAAGGTCGTCGTGGTCCGCCAGGCCCAGGATCTCTCCGCGGACACGATCAAGGACGTCAAGGCGTATCTGGCCGCGCCCGTCGAGGAGATCACTCTGATTCTGCTGCACGCAGGTGGCGCCAAGGGCAAGGGCCTGCTGGATGCTGCGCGCAAGGCAGGCGCGCGTGAGGTCGCCTGTCCCAAGATGACCAAGCCCGCGGACCGGCTGGCGTTCGTACGCGGAGAGTTTCGGGCGCTGGGCCGATCGGCGACGCCGGAGGCGTGCCAGGTGCTGGTCGATGCGGTCGGCAGCGACCTGCGCGAGCTCGCGTCCGCTGCGTCCCAGCTCACCGCGGATGTGGCGGGCACCATCGACGAGGCCGTGGTGGGGCGCTACTACACGGGACGGGCCGAGGCATCCAGCTTCACAGTGGCCGACCGTGCGGTGGAGGGTCGCGCGGCCGAGGCTCTGGAGGCGCTCCGCTGGTCCCTGGCGACGGGTGTCGCGCCGGTCCTGATCACCAGTGCGCTGGCACAGGGCGTACGGGCCATCGGGAAGCTGTCGACGGCGCGGGGCGGGCGGCCCGCGGATCTTGCCCGGGAGCTGGGGATGCCGCCCTGGAAGATCGACCGGGTGCGCCAGCAGATGCGCGGTTGGACACCGGACGGGGTGGCGACGGCGTTGCGTGCTGTCGCGGCGGCGGATGCCGGAGTCAAGGGAGGCGGAGACGACCCGGAGTACGCGCTGGAGAAGGCGGTCGTCATCATCGCCCGGGCGGCGCGTTCGCGGCGAGGCTAGGGCAAGCCCTGGAGCACGATCCAGGACCAGGGCCAGGACCCGGAGACAGGACCCGGAGACAGGACCCGGTCGGACGGGGCCGGGCCGGGCGGGCGGATGGCCACGTTCGCTTGTGACTGCGTGATCGCGAGCCCAGCGGCCCCGTATGCCCGGCGGTAGCCGCATAGCGCGGACACGGCCTTCGCGGACCGGACACCAGGCAACCGTCGACCCGCAAACGTCAGCGTTCCTCAAGTGCCAGCGCTCCGGAAGCATCAATGATCTGCAAGCGTCAATGATCCAAAACGCCGAGCACCCTCGCCCCTCGCCGCCGTCGTATCTCCGTCACACGCCGAAACCCCCTCCGTCGCCCCGGGGAAAGGGCGGGAAGGGGGCTTTGGGACTGCTATGGAGGATCCCGCCCCTGCGTCGTGGCGAACGCGGGGTGTGTGCGGAATCCGGGGTGCCGTCGGGGAGCGGATGAGAGGGCCCGCTCTGGTTCCCTTCGGCTGTCAGGTCAGGTGTTCAAAAAGGACACTCGTATCGCTTGGCCGCTGCCACGGCCGTACATTCTTGCCGCAAGCCGCAAGCCGCAAGCCGCAAGCCGCAAGCCGCAAGCCGCAAGCCGCAAGCCGCAAGCCGCAAGCCGCAAGCCGACGGCTGGCCGTGCGACCGGCCGACCGTTAGTAGTCGACCGGATGGAAGCAGACAACCGTTGGGCCACCCGCCCGAAGGCGACCGGCCCTGAAGCGACCGTGAGGGGCGCCTCAGCTGTTGAGGGAGGCGACCTTGGAGGCCAGAGCCGACTTCTTGTTGGCGGCCTGGTTCTTGTGGATGACGCCCTTCGATACGGCCTTGTCCAGCTTGCGCGAGGCCTCGCGCGCGGCGGCCGTGGCCTTCTCGACATCACCCTCGGCGACAGCCTCACGGGTGTGACGGATCGCGGTCTTCAGAGCAGACTTGACGGCCTTGTTGCGCTGCCGAGCCTTCTCGTTGGTCTTGATCCGCTTGATCTGGGACTTAATGTTCGCCACGAAAGAGCCTTTTCAGGTAAGCAGGTTCAGCTACGGGTTGGTCTTGCGTCGTGTCCCGCACCGGTTCTCCGCCCGGATTCCGGCACCACCGCGGCATGAAACCCGTACCGCGGCGACCGGAATCCTCGCAACGGTCCCGGCGGGTGATCGAGGCGACCGCGAGGAGGCCCCGGAACCGCAAGGAGACCCTGAGGAAACCCCGAGGCGGTCCCCAGGAACCCCAAGCGCCCCGAAAATGCCCCGAAAGGCCTAGTCAGGAGCTCGGAAGGGCCTTGCGACGGCCCCCGGAAGTTCCGGAGAATCCTCGAGAAGCCCCATGGGAACCGAAAGTCCGAAGAGGGTCCGAAGACACAGCTGCCCAATCTAGCAGTCGGCGCCCGAGCGGCCCAAACCGGTCGCAGTCCCCGGCCCGTGGGACGATGGAGGCTGCGTATCGATCCACAGATCCCGACAGAGGCGTGAGCAGCCTCAAGAGACAGGACCCTGCGTGCCCGCGACCACTGACCACGTGCCCGAGCCGAGCCGTACCGACCCGGCTCTGATCCGCAATTTCTGCATCATCGCGCACATCGACCACGGCAAGTCCACCCTGGCCGACCGGATGCTCCAGCTGACGGGCGTGGTCGACCAGCGGCAGATGCGCGCCCAGTACCTCGACCGGATGGACATCGAGCGCGAGCGCGGCATCACGATCAAGTCCCAGGCGGTCCGGCTGCCCTGGGCGCCGACCACCGGCGAGGGGTCGGGCAGGACCCACATCCTCAACATGATCGACACGCCGGGCCACGTGGACTTCACCTACGAGGTGTCGCGTTCGCTGGCCGCCTGCGAGGGCACGATCCTGCTGGTCGACGCGGCCCAGGGCATCGAGGCGCAGACCCTGGCCAACCTCTATCTGGCGATGGAGAACGACCTCACCATCATCCCGGTCCTCAACAAGATCGACCTGCCGGCCGCGCAGCCGGAGAAGTTCGCCGAGGAGCTGGCCAATCTCGTCGGCTGTGAGCCCAGCGACGTTCTCAGGGTCTCCGCGAAGACCGGTCTCGGCGTGGACGTGCTGCTCGACAAGGCGGTTGCCGAGATCCCCGCCCCGGTCGGCGTGGCCGACGCGCCAGCCCGGGCGATGATCTTCGACTCGGTCTACGACTCGTACCGCGGCGTGGTGACGTACGTACGTGTCATCGACGGGCAGCTCAACAAGCGTGAGCGGATCCGGATGATGTCCACCGGCGCCACCCACGAGCTGCTGGAGATCGGTACCAACTCCCCGGAGATGCTGGCGGCCGACGGCCTCGGTGTCGGCGAGGTGGGCTATCTGATCACCGGTGTGAAGGACGTGCGCCAGTCCAAGGTCGGTGACACCATCACCAGACTGGTCAAGGGTGCGACGGAGCCGCTGGGCGGTTACAAGGAACCCAAGCCCATGGTCTTCTCCGGCCTGTATCCGCTGGACGGCTCCGACTACCCCGAACTGCGCGACGCCCTGGAGAAGCTCCAGCTCAACGATGCCGCGCTGGTCTACGAGCCGGAGACCTCCGCCGCGCTCGGCTTCGGTTTCCGCGTCGGGTTCCTCGGTCTGCTCCACCTGGACGTGGTCCGTGAGCGCCTGGAGCGCGAATTCGGCCTCGACCTGATCGCCACCGCGCCGAACGTGGTCTACCGCGTCCTCATGGAGGACGGCACCGAGCACATCGTCACCAATCCGAGTGAGTTTCCCGAGGGAAAGCTCGCAGAGGTCCACGAGCCGGTTGTGCGGGCCACGGTCCTTGCGCCGAGCGAGTTCATCGGCGCGATCATGGAGCTCTGCCAGAGCCGTCGCGGCGTCATGCTCGGCATGGACTACCTCTCCGAGGACCGTGTGGAGATCAGGTACACGCTGCCGCTCGCTGAGATCGTCTTCGACTTCTTCGACCAGCTGAAGTCCAAGACCCGCGGATACGCGTCGTTGGACTACGAGCCCACCGGCGAGCAGCAGGCCGAACTCGTCAAGGTCGACATCCTGCTGCACGGCGACAAGGTCGACGCGTTCTCCGCGATCACCCACAAGGACCAGGCATACGCCTACGGAGTGCGGCTCGTCGCCAAGCTCAGGGAACTCATTCCGCGGCAGAACTTCGAGGTGCCCATCCAGGCCGCCATCGGTGCCCGGGTGATCGCCCGCGAGACCATCCGCGCCATCCGCAAGGACGTCCTCGCCAAGTGTTACGGCGGTGACATCTCCCGTAAGCGGAAGCTGCTGGAGAAGCAGAAGGAAGGCAAGAAGCGGATGAAGATGGTCGGCGCGGTGGAGGTGCCGCAGGAGGCCTTCATCGCCGTCCTCTCCAGTGACGACAACGGAAAGACGAAAGCGAAGAAGTAGCGGCACGGCGCCGGGCGCGGTCGGCCCGGCGCTCGCACGCCCCGCGTCCCGCACCCCCGGCGGCACACGGCCCGCAGGGGCCGCACCGCCGGAGTCCGGGCACCAGGTCCGTGTCGCACGCCTCGTTCGTTCCGTCCTTCGGTCGTTTCCAGGGCCCGCCCGCAGTAGCGCGGCGGGCCCGTTCCTTTCGATTGCGCGGAGAAGACGTCACGGAACAGGAACGGTGCCGGCGCCGGCGACCAAGCACAACGGAAGCGGAACCGAAGCAGAACGCAAGCCGAGTCACCTGCAAAGACCTGCCTGCTCATCCCTAATGGCACCCGGGTGGCCCCGACGGGATGTGCGGGCTCCGCAAGGCGGACGGATGCGGGAAAACAGGCATAGGCAATATGCGGGACCGCTGGTGTGCACAAAAACGGAGTTGTGTGCAAAGAGACGTGCCGCCATGTAAAGACTCTGTCCACAGCCTCTTACATGCGGCCCGGCTGAGCTCTAGTCTGATCACTACTTCATAGTTACTCGTGAGTTAACCAACCGTCTCAAGCAGCCAGCCGCGCAACAGCCGCACAGCGAAGCCGCAGCAGACGTGGCCGACACACATCGACGTGCGCCGACGCACACTGTCGCGGGCCCGGAGGAAGTCGTGAGCGACACAAAGACCCAGATCGATAACCGCCCGCCGTCTGTGGCGACGCTCTTCCTAGAGCGCGTGTCGGCCACACCCGACAAGCCTGCGTACCGGTATCCGGTGCCGTCGGCCTCCGGTATCGGGCCCGACGACTGGAGGACACTGACCTGGTCCCAGGCGGCCGAGCGGGTCTATGCCATAGCTGCCGGGTTGATAGAGCTGGGTGTGGCGGCCGAGGAACGGGTCGCGCTGGCCTCCGCCACCCGGATCGAGTGGGTCCTCGCCGACTTCGCCATCCTGTGTGCCGGTGCCGCCACCACCACCGTGTACCCGCAGACCAACGCCGAGGAGTCGGCCTTCATCCTCGCCGACTCCGAGAGCAAGGTGCTGATCGCCGAGGACGCCGCACAGCTGGCGAAGGCCCGCGAGCGGCGCGCCGAGCTGCCAGGGCTCGCCCATGTCGTGGTGATCGACCCGCGCGGCGCCACCATCCAGGGCTCCGGCGACGAGCCCGAGGGCTGGGTGCTCACCCTCGACGAGCTTGAGGCCCGCGGCGCCGCCCGTCTGGAGGTGGAGCCCGGTCTGATCAAGGAGCGGGTCGCCGCGATCACCGCCGACCAGCTCGCCACCCTGATCTACACCTCCGGCACCACCGGCCGCCCCAAGGGCGTACGGCTGCCGCACGACGCCTGGTCGTACATGGCGAAGGCCATCGCCGCCACCGGCCTGGTCGCCGCCGACGATGTGCAGTACCTGTGGCTGCCGCTCGCCCATGTCTTCGGCAAGGTGCTCACCAGCGGCCAGGTCGAGGTCGGGCACATCACCGCGGTCGACGGCCGGGTCGACAAGATCATCGAGAATCTGCCGGTGGTGCAGCCCACCTATATGGCGGCCGTGCCGCGCATCTTCGAGAAGGTCTACAACGGTGTCGCGGCCAAGGCGCGAGCCGCTGGCGGTGCCAAGTACAAGATCTTCCTGTGGGCCGCGGAAGTGGCCCGCGACTACGCCAAGGCCACCCAGGACAACTTCCGCCGCACCGGCACCGCCTCGGCGCCCGCGGGCCTGACCGCCAAGCACAAGATCGCCGACAAGCTCGTCTACGGCAAGCTGCGCGAGGCCTTCGGCGGGCGGATGCGCGCCTGCGTCTCCGGCTCCGCCGCGCTCGCGCCCGAGATCGGCTACTTCTTCGCCGGTGCCGGGGTGCACATCCTGGAGGGCTACGGCCTGACGGAGTCGTCCGCGGCGTCCTTCGTCAACCCGGGTGAGGCCTACCGCACCGGCACCGTCGGTAAGCCGCTGCCCGGTACGGAGGTGCGCATCGCGGACGACGGCGAGATCCTGCTGCGTAGCCCCGGCATCATGCAGGGCTACCACGGCCTGCCCGAGAAGACGGCCGAGGTACTGGAGGCCGACGGCTGGTTCCACACCGGCGACATCGGCGAGCTGTCCGCGGACGGTTATCTGCGGATCACGGACCGCAAGAAAGACCTGATCAAAACTTCCGGCGGCAAGTACATCGCGCCTGCCGAGGTCGAGGGCCACTTCAAGGCGGTCTGCCCGTTCGTCTCGAACATCCTGGTGCACGGTGCCGACCGGAACTTCTGCACCGCCCTGATCTCGCTCGACGAACCCTCGATCCTGGACTGGGCCGCGGAGCACGACCTCGCGGGCAAGCCGTACGCCGACATCGTGGCCGCGCCGGTCACCGTCGCCCTCATCGACGGCTATGTGCAGCGGCTCAACGAGGGACTGCAGCGCTGGCAGACGATCAAGAAGTTCCGGCTGCTGCCGCGGGACCTGGACATCGAGCACGGTGAGCTCACGCCCAGCCTGAAGCTGAAGCGGCCGGTGGTGGAGCGGGAGTACCAGCATCTGATCGACGAGATGTACGCGGGTACGCGCGAGGCGTAGCGCCCCGAGAAGACGCGGGGACTGCGCGCGGCCGGCCTCGACCTGCCGCGCGCAGTCCCCGCGTTCCGGTGCGGTCACCGCGAGCCGTCAGGGTGACTTAAGGGAACGTCGGCGCATACGGGACACTGGACCGTATGCCTTCTGTACTGCCCGAAGGGGAGCCCGTCCCCAGCGACGGCGCGCTGCCCGCGTACGCCCTGACGGGAATCACCGAGCGCCCTCTCGGCTTCTACCTGCACGTCCCGTACTGCGCCACCCGTTGCGGCTACTGCGACTTCAACACCTACACCGCAACCGAGCTGCGCGGCACCGGCGGAGTGCTCGCCTCCCAGGACAACTACGCGGCCACTTTGACCGACGAGGTCCGCCTGGCCCGCAAGGTTCTCGGCGACGACCCGCGCCCGGTGCGCACCGTCTTCGTCGGCGGCGGCACTCCGACGCTGCTCGCCGCGCACGACCTCGTACGAATGCTGGACGCGATCCGAAGCGAGTTCGCTCTGGCGGACGACGCGGAGATCACCACGGAGGCCAACCCGGAGTCGGTCGACCCCGCGTATCTGGCCGCCCTGCGCGAAGGCGGCTTCAACCGGATCTCCTTCGGCATGCAAAGTGCCCGCCGGCACGTACTGAAGGTGCTCGACCGCACGCACACCCCCGGCCGTCCCGAGGCCTGCGTCGCCGAGGCCCGCGCCGCCGGGTTCGACCACGTGAACCTCGACCTGATCTACGGCACGCCGGGCGAGTCCGACGACGACTGGCGCGCCTCGCTGGACGCGGCCCTCGGTGCCGGTTGCGACCATGTCTCCGCGTACGCCCTGATCGTCGAGGAGGGCACCCAGCTCGCCCGCCGCATCCGCCGCGGTGAGGTCCCGATGACCGACGACGACGTGCACGCCGACCGCTACCTCATCGCCGACGAGGTCCTCTCGGCGGCCGGCTTCGACTGGTACGAGGTCTCCAACTGGGCCACGTCACACGCCGGCCGCTGCCTCCACAATGAGCTGTACTGGCGCGGCGCCGACTGGTGGGGCGCCGGTCCCGGCGCCCACAGCCATGTCGGCGGCGTGCGCTGGTGGAACGTGAAGCACCCGGGGGCGTACGCGGCTGCACTGGCCGCCGGGCGCTCTCCGGGCGCCGGCCGCGAACTCCTCTCCGAGGAGGACCGCCGTGTCGAGCGGATCCTCCTGGAGCTGCGGCTGCGCGACGGTTGCCCGCTGTCCCTGCTGCGCCCCGACGGACTCGCCGCGTCCCGCCGTGCGCTGTCCGACGGACTCCTCGAACCCGGCCCGTACGACGACGGCCGTGCCGTTCTCACCCTGCGCGGCCGACTGCTCGCCGATGCGGTGGTCAGGGACCTCGTCGACTGAGCGATCAGGCCGCTAAAGTCCGGTTATGGACTCTGCCATACGGGGGATACGCCCGGATCGGGACGCGACTGTCCTGAGATACGGATCAAGGCGGCTGCTCTTCGCGCTTCCCATCGTCGTGGTGCTGGTCGGCATGGGTGGCGTCGGCGGGTGGCTGGCGTACGCGAAACCCGACGGTGCCGCTGCCTGGGTCTGTACGAGTCTCCTGCTGTTCACCGGCGTCGTCGGCGTCTTCTTCTTCGGCTCACGGTGGCGGGACCGGCACTGGACCACCGTCTTCGACGCCAGCGGCTTCTGGTGGATGGGCGGCGAGGAAGCCGCGCTGATCCGCTGGGACTCGCTGGCGGGAGCGGGCATCTACTGGGCCCGGGGCGACAGGAGCGCGGTCTTCACGATCGAGCTCTGCCCGAAGGACGAGATCGACCGCGACGACCCGTTGCTGTGGAAGTTCGTCCGCGACACGGACCCGCTGAGGCCGGACCTGCCCCGGCTGCGGTACCGCATCGATGTGTCCGACTCCCACAAGATGTACGAGAAGGCCCTCCTGCAGTGGGCGCCCGAGCTGTGGTTCGGACGCAAGGAACAGCCGTTGTCGTACCCGGGCGAGCCGGACCACGAGGGCCATCGGGAGCGTACGGATGGGCAGGCCGGCGAGGCGGGACGCGGCGTGGGCCAGCCGCTGGTGTTCGACTCCGTTGAGATCGGGAACTCGGTCCTCGTCCATGACAGCGGCGTCCTGATACGACGCCGGCTGGTCGTTGCGTCGGTGATGGTGGCGATCTGTGCGTGGGCCGTGTGGGCGCTCGGCGGCGGGCACGGGACGTCCGGGGTCGTATCAGAAGTGATCGCCGCCGTGCTGGTGCTGCTGTCCGGCTGGGCCCTCGTGCTGATCATCCGAGGCGTGTACGGGATCTGGAACCGGCGGGTCACCATGAACGCGGCCGGTATCCGCGTCACTCAGCGTGGCCGGTCCAAGACCGTGCGCTGGGACTCGCTCGCCGGTGTCGGCGTCTGGGCCTCATCGTCACTGCACACTCTGGAACTCTGTCCGAAGGACGAGATCGACTGCGACGACCCGATGCTGTGGGGGTTCGTGCGTGACGACGAGCCGCTGAGGCCGGACCTGCCCCGGCTGCGTTACCGCATCTCCCTGTGGCCCGCTGTAGCGCGGCACACAGCGGCGGCGGGCTGCCAGCGGTGGGCGCCGGAGCTGTGGTTCGACGGGCAGCGGCGGCCGACCGGCTACGAGGGGACCGCCGACGTCAAAGGGCACCGGCGGCGGGCCCGCATCCGCCGCCGCGGCGGCACCGTCACTCCGGCGCCGTGACGAAGTCGATCAGCTCCTCCACCCTGCCCAGGAGCTCCGGCTCCAGGTCCCGGTAGGAGCGGACGCGGGAGAGGATGCGCTGCCAGGCGGCACCGGTGTTCTCCGGCCAACCCAGCCCCCGGCACACCCCCGTCTTCCAGTCCTGACCGCGCGGGACGCGCGGCCAGCCCGCGATGCCCAGGGACGCGGGCTTCACCGCCTCCCAGATGTCGATGTACGGGTGCCCGACGATCAGGGTGTGCGCGCTGGTGACCGCGGCGGCGATGCGGGACTCCTTGGAGCCGTCCACCAAGTGGTCGACCAGGACACCGAGCCGGGCGTCGGGGCCCGGCGCGAAGGCGTCGACGATCGCCGGAAGATCGTCCACACCCTCCAGGTACTCGACCACCACACCTTCGATGCGCAGGTCGTCGCCCCACACCTTCTCGACCAGTTCGGCGTCATGGCGGCCCTCCACATAGATACGGCCCGCGCGGGCCACCCGGGCGCGGGCGCCCGGCACCGCGATGGAGCCGGACGCGGTGCGCGCCGGACGTGCCGGAGCGTTGGCGGCCGGGCGGACCAGAGTGACCGGCCTGCCCTCCAGGAGGAAACCGCGCGGTTGCAAAGGGAACACACGGTGCTTGCCGAAGCGGTCCTCCAGCGTGACGGTGCCGGCCTCGCAGCCGATCACAGCCCCGCAGAAGCCGGTGCCCGGCTCCTCCACCACCAGACCGGGCTCCGCGGGCACCTCGGGCGCGGGCTGCTGCTTCTTCCAGGGCGGAGTCAGATCCGGCGAGTACTGGCGCATTCGGCCGACGATAGCGGCCCGGCGGAATGCCGTGGATGCCGCCGGCCGCGACACGCCGCGCCGCCGGCCGGCTACGACGCCCCGAAGCGCAGGGCGAGTTGGTCCCGCTGCCGGCGCACGAACCCCGCGTCCACCGCCGCCCCGTGCCCCGGCACGTACACCGCGTCCGCGCCGCCGAGTGTCAGCAGCCGGTCCAGTGCCGCGGGCCAGCGTGCGGGCAGCGCGTCCGGACCCGCCTGCGGCTCGCCGGACTCCTCCACGAGATCGCCGCAGAAGACGACATCAGGGCCGTCCGCGGCGCCGTGAACCAGGACCGCCAGATCGTGCGCGGTGTGCCCAGGCCCGGCGTTCACCAGGCTTACCCGCACCCCGCCGCCCAGATCCAGCGACCGCTCCTCGTCGACCTCGTGCCGCGGTGGGACGAGGGCGTGCACGGCGTCGGCCGCGTCCTGCGGGGTGACACCGTGGTGCTCCGCGTCCGCCCGCAGCCCGGCACGGTCCGCCGCGAGCTGTGCTCCGGTACCGGCCGCCGCGTAGGTCTCCGCATCCGCAAACGCCGCCGCGCCCAGTACATGATCGAAGTGCGGATGGGTGAGCGCGAGATGGGTCACCTGGGCGCCGTCGAGCAGCCGGCCGGCCGCGGCGCGCAGCCGCTCGCCCTCGGGCAGGGTGCCGCCCGCGTCGATCAGCAGCGCCGCATGCCGCCCGGCGACCAGGCCGACGGTGCAGTCCAGGCCCGGCAGCCGGCACCGGCCCACTCCAGGCCCGAGCCGCTCCCACCCCTCGGCGGCCCACGCGACCGATGCACCCCGGTCGCCCGTCACCCGCGCCGCATCCTGGCGCCCGTCCGCCTCGTCACCCGCACCCATCGCATTCCCCGATCCTGATGTGATCGTCCGCACCCCCGCACCCCACCCCATCCTCCCCTCACCGGCCCCGCCCGCGTCCGCTCCACCAGCGTGTGACCGGGCGCCGCGCGCCGTCGGGTGCGCCCCTTCAGAGGCGCGTCAGCGTGCCGTAACCGTGCTGCGGAATCCTCCAAGGGGCATGACCGGCCCCGAGGTGTGGGCACTCTTGCCGCGGCCGTACCCCCCGGCCGTACACTGGTGAGTAGGGTTGGCACTCGTATGCTGCGAGTGCCAAGGCAGTGCCAAGGCAGTACCAAGCAACGACAGACGGACGGACTGTGCTGGAGGTGTGCGCGATGCTCAGCGAACGCAGGCTCGAAGTGCTGCGCGCCATCGTTCAGGACTACGTCGGCACCGAGGAGCCGGTCGGCTCCAAGGCGCTCACCGAGCGCCATCAGCTCGGTGTCTCTCCCGCCACCGTGCGCAATGACATGGCGGTCCTTGAGGACGAGGGGTTCATCGCCCAGCCGCACACCAGCGCCGGGCGCATCCCCACTGACAAGGGCTACCGGCTCTTCGTCGACAAGCTGGCGGGCGTCAAGCCGATGACGGCGCCCGAGCGCCGCGCCATCCAGAACTTCCTGGACGGTGCCGTCGACCTGGACGATGTCGTGGCCCGTACGGTGCGGCTGCTCGCGCAGCTGACTCGGCAGGTCGCCGTCGTGCAATATCCGTCGCTGACCCGTTCCACGGTGCGGCATGTGGAGCTGCTGGCGATGGCCCCGGCCCGGCTGATGCTGGTGCTGATCACGGACACCGGGCGGGTCGAGCAGCGCATGGTCGACTGTCCCGCACCGTTCGGCGAGACCTCGCTCGCCGATCTGCGGGCCCGACTGAACAGCCGGATCGGCGGCCGTCGGTTCGCGGACGTCCCCCAGCTGGTGCAGGACCTGCCAGAGGCCTTCGGGACGGAGGATCGCGGTACCGTTGCCACTGTGCTCTCCACCCTGCTGGAGACACTGGTCGAGGAGACCGAGGAGCGGCTGATGATCGGCGGTACCGCCAATCTCACCCGCTTCGGACATGATTTTCCCCTCACTATCCGGCCGGTTCTCGAAGCCCTTGAGGAGCAGGTCGTGCTCCTCAAGTTGCTTGGTGAGTCGACGGATTCGGGCATGACCGTACGCATCGGTCACGAGAATGCCCACGAGGGACTCAACTCCACGTCCGTCGTCTCGGTCGGCTACGGTTCGGGCGGCGAGGCAGTCGCCAAGCTCGGCGTGGTCGGACCGACCCGCATGGACTATCCGGGAACGATGGGAGCAGTACGCGCAGTGGCACGTTACGTCGGACAGATCCTGGCGGAGTCGTAAGTGGCCACGGACTACTACGCCGTACTCGGCGTGCGCCGCGACGCGTCCCAGGACGAGATCAAGAAGGCGTTCCGGCGGCTCGCCCGCGAGCTGCACCCGGACGTCAATCCCGATCCGAAGACGCAGGAGCGGTTCAAGGAGATCAACGCCGCCTACGAGGTGTTGTCGGACCCGCAGAAGAAGCAGGTCTACGACCTCGGCGGCGATCCGCTGTCGCAGTCCGGCGCCGGTGCGGCGGGCTTCGGCGCGGGCGGTTTCGGGAACTTCTCGGACATCATGGACGCGTTCTTCGGTACGGCGTCCCAGCGTGGGCCGAGGTCGCGTACGCGGCGCGGCCAGGACGCGATGATAAGGCTGGAGATCGAGCTCGACGAGGCGGCCTTCGGCACCACCAAGGACCTCCAGGTCGACACCGCGGTCGTCTGCGCGACCTGCAACGGTGAGGGTGCGGCGCCCGGCACCAGCGCGCAGACCTGTGACATGTGCCGCGGCCGTGGCGAGGTCTCGCAGGTCACCCGGTCCTTCCTGGGTCAGGTCATGACCTCGCGACCGTGCCCGCAGTGCCAGGGCTTCGGCACCGTGGTGCCCACCCCGTGCCCCGAGTGCGCGGGTGACGGCCGGATCCGTTCGCGCCGCACCCTGACCGTCAAGATTCCCGCGGGCGTCGACAACGGCACGCGCATCCAGCTCGCCGGCGAGGGCGAGGTCGGCCCCGGCGGCGGCCCCGCCGGCGATCTCTACGTGGAGATCCACGAGCTGCCGCACCAGGTCTTCCAGCGCCGCGGCGACGACCTGCACTGCACGGTCACCATCCCGATGACGGCCGCTTCGCTCGGCACCAAGGTGCCGCTGGAGACTCTGGACGGCCTTGAGGACGTCGATATCCGGCCAGGTACCCAGTCCGGTCAGTCGATTCCGCTGCACGGTCGGGGCATTACGCATCTGCGCGGCGGTGGACGCGGTGATCTGATCGTGCACGTAGAGGTGCTGACGCCGGCCAAGCTCGATCCGGAGCAGGAGCGACTCCTCAGGGAGTTCGCCAAGCTGCGTGGTGAAGAGCGTCCGACCGGTCAGTTCCAGCCAGGTCAGCAGGGCCTGTTCTCCCGGCTGAAGGACGCGTTCAACGGCCGGTGACCGGGGCTCGGTAGCAATCAGTGACCGGGGCATATGCCGCGTGTAAGGCTGGTTTCGGACTTGCGCGGGGGACGTGACAACATGCCTGTCATGTCCTCCGCACTGGCCGATCTGTTCCCCCTCCCGATCGTGCAGGCACCCATGGCGGGCGGCGCTTCGTGTCCGCAACTGGCCGCTGCTGTGTCCGAGGCCGGAGGGCTGGGATTCCTCGCCGCCGGGTACAAGACGGCGGACGGGATGTACCACGAGATCAAGCAGTTGCGGGGGCTCACGTCCCGTCCGTTCGGCGTGAACCTCTTCATGCCCCAGCCCGCCTACGCGGACCCGGCCGTCGTCGATGTCTACCGCAGCCAGCTCGCGGGTGAGGCCTCCTGGTACGAGACGGAGCTCGGCGACCCCGACAGTGGCCGGGACGACGGCTACGACGCCAAACTCGCCGTTCTGCTCGACGATCCGGTGGCGGTCGTCTCGTTCACCTTCGGCTGTCCGCACCAGGACGTACTGGCCGCACTCGCGCGCGCCGGCACGCTCACCGTCGTCACCGTGACCACGCCCGAGGAGGCCAGGGCCGCGGAGGGCGCGGGCGCCGACATGGTGTGTGCGCAGGGCATCGAGGCGGGCGGCCACCAGAGCACCCACCGGGACATGATCGACCGGGACGGCACCGGATTCGGGCTGCTCAGCCTGGTCACCCAGGTCCGGGAGAGCGTCGGCATCCCGGTGGTGGCCAGCGGTGGCCTGATGCGCGGCACCCAGATCGCCGCGGTGCTCGCCGCCGGCGCGGTCGCGGGACAGCTCGGCACGGCCTTCCTCGCCACCCCGGAATCAGGCGCCCACGCCCTGCACAAAGAGGCCCTGACCAGCTCGATCTTCGCCCGCACCGAACTGACCCGGGCCTTCACAGGCCGCCCAGCCCGCGGCCTGGTCAACCGCTTCCTGCGCGAACACGGCCCCTACGCGCCCGCCGCCTACCCGCAGATTCACTACCTCACCAGCCCGCTGCGCCGCGCCGCCGCCCAGGCGGGCGATCCGCAGGGCATGGCGCTGTGGGCGGGCCAGGGCCACCGGATGGTCCGCGAACTGCCCGCCGCCGAACTCGTCGAGGTGCTCGCCGCGGAGCTCGACGACGCGAGGACGGCGGCGTGGGCGCCGCCGGGGCGGGCGGGGCGCTTCGCCCCACCGGACGATGCGGCTCCGACAGCCGGGCCATGACGAGACGAGACGTGACGCGGCCGTGCCGGGGCGGCGGCGATTTGCAGGTCTTGTCGTGACGGGTCGCGCCCGCGCGGCGAAGTCGCATAATCTCCCCGCCCGCACCCCTTGACCTGCGTGCCCTTCACCGCATCGGACCGGCGCCAGGGACCGGATTTTCCGATGACCGGACGCCGTGCCCGCCGCAGAAGTGATCCAAACCGCTGACCGGGGCCCGTCACCCTGCCTAGGCTGATCGTGTGACACAGTCTGCGTACCTTCGGTATCCACATCTTCACGGCGAATTCATCGCCTTCACCGCAGAGGACGACGTCTGGATTGCGCCTCTCGACGGCGGTCGAGCCTGGCGGGTCAGCGCGGACAACATGCCCGTCAACCACCCCAGGATCGCGCCGGACGGCACCACCGTGGCATGGACATCCACCCGTGACGGGGCGGCCGAGGTCCTGGTCGCTCCCGTCGACGGCGGCCCGTCGCGACGGCTGACGCACTGGGGCAGCGCCCGCACCGGTGTGCGCGGCTGGACCCCCGACGGCCGGGTCCTCGCCATCAGCGCCCACGGCCAGGCGTCCTTCCGCCGCACCTGGGCCCGCGCCGTCCCGCTCGACGGCGGCCCCGCCGAGGCCCTGCCCTACGGTCCGGTCGGCTCACTCGCCTACGGCCCGGCGGGGCAGGTGCTGCTGCTGTCCGTGACCATGAGCCGCGAAGCCGCGTACTGGAAGCGGTACCGAGGCGGCAGCACCGGCAAGCTGTGGATCGACCGCGAGGGTGACGGCACGTTCGTCCGCGTCCACGAGGAGCTCGGGGGCAACATCGAGTACCCGATGTGGGTCGGCGACCGGATCGCGTTCCTGTCCGACCACGAGGGCACCGGCGCCGTCTACTCGTCCCTGCCGGACGGCTCCGACCTGCGGCGGCACACCGACATCCGCCCGGCCGGCGCACCGGACACGAAGACGTCCGCCGACGCCCCACCCACCCCGGACACGGCACCCGCGGCCACCGCGGACGCGCAGCCGGACCCGGAACCGGACTCGCAGCCGGACCCGGAACCGGACTCGCAGCCGGCACCGGACACGGCTTCGGACACGCCGCCCGACACGGCTTCGGACCCGGTTCCTGACACCGTGGCCCCGCAGGACACCGCCCCCGAGTCCGCGTCGAAGAGCGCGACAGAGGCACAGGCGGAGCCGGCGGTGCCGGTCAAGGCTCGTGTGCACGGCTTCTACGCCCGACACGCCGCGACCGACGGCACCCGGGTCGTCTACTCCCGCGCGGGCGAGCTGTGGCTCCTGGACGATCTCGACGGCGCTCAGCCGCGGCGGCTCGACATCAGGCTCGGCGGCCAGCGCAGCGACCTGACGCCCTTCCCACTGAACGCGGCCCGCTGGTTCGGCGCCGCCGCACCCGACCACACCGGACGCGGCAGCGCCCTGTCGGTGCGCGGCACCATCCACTGGGTCACCCACCGCGAAGGCCCCACCCGCGCACTGGCCGCCACGCCAGGCGTGCGGGCGAGGCTGCCGCGCACCTTCCGCGCCGAAGGCGAGGAGTACGTGGTGTGGGTGACGGACGCGGCGGGCGACGACGCGCTGGAGTTCGCGCCGGCCACCGGCCTCACGCCCGGCGCCACGCCGCGCAGGCTCGCCGCCGGGCAGCTGGGCCGGGTCCTTGGCCTGGCCATGGCGCCCGACGGCAGCCGCGCCGCCGTCGCCTCGCACGACGGGCGGGTGCTGCTGGTGGAGCGGGAGACCGGCGAGGTGCGCGAGGTCGACACGAGCGAACACGGTGAGGCCACCGGCCTCGTCTTCTCGCCCGACTCGGCCTGGCTCGCCTGGTCGCATCCGGGTCCGCGGCCGCTGCGCCAGCTCAAACTGGCGGGCACCGCGGATCTGACGGTCAGCGAGGCGACCCCGCTCAGGTTCCACGACTACGCGCCCGCGTTCACGCTCGACGGCAAGCACCTGGCGTTCCTCTCGGAGCGCTCGTTCGACCCGATCTACGACGAGCACGTCTTCGACCTGGCCTTCGTCGACGGCTCACGGCCGCATCTGATCACTCTCCTGGCGACCACGCCCGCGCCGTTCGGGCCGCAGCGGCACGGCCGTCCCTTCGAAGCGCCCGACAAGGACGAGACCCCCGACAGTGAGGGCGCCCCCGCCACCCGTATCGACCTGGAGGGCCTGGCCGACCGCATCGTGCCGTTCCCCGTCGAGGCGGGCCGCTACTCGACGCTGCGGGCCGCCAAGGACGGGCTGCTGTGGCTGCGCCATCCGGTGCTCGGCGTGCTCGGCTCCTCGCGCGCCAAGCCCGACGACCAGGACCCCAAGTCCGACCTGGAGCGTTACGACCTCCAGCAGCAGAGCGTCGAGCACCTGGCCTCGGGCGCCGACCACTTCGCGGTGAGCGGGGACGGCAAGCGGCTGCTGCTGTGGACGGACAGTAAGCTGAAGGTGGTGCCCAGCGACCGGCGTGCCTCGCACGACGACGACAGCGACACCAACATCACCGTCGACCTCTCCCGGGTCCGCCAGCGGATCGACCCGGTCGCCGAGTGGCGCCAGATGTACGACGAGACGGGTCGCCTGATGCGCGACAACTTCTGGCGCGCCGACCTCGGCGGCGTCGACTGGGACGGTGTGCTCGACCGCTACCGCCCGCTGCTGGAGCGCCTCGCCACCCATGACGACCTGGTCGACCTGCTGTGGGAGGTGCACGGCGAACTGGGCACCTCGCACGCCTACGTGATGGGCAACGGCGGCTGGGGCGGCTCCGCCGCGCGGCAGGGCCTGCTCGGCGCCGACCTGTCGCGGCACGCCGACGGTCTGTGGCACATCGACCGCGTCCTGCCCTCGGAGACCTCCGACCCCAGGGCCCGCTCCCCGCTGGCCGCGCCCGGTGTCGCGGTGCGCGCCGGGGACGCGGTCATCGCGGTGGCGGGCCAGGCCGTCGACCCGGTCACCGGTCCTGGACCGCTGCTCGTGGGCACCGCGGGCAAACCGGTGGAGCTGACCATCTCGCCGTCCGGCGGCGGTGAGTCGCGGCACGCGGTCGTCGTCCCGCTCGACGACGAGGAGCCGCTGCGCTACCACGCGTGGGTCGCCGACCGCCGAGCCTACGTCCACGAGAAGTCCGGCGGCCGGCTCGGCTACCTCCACGTACCGGACATGCAGGCCCCGGGCTGGGCGCAGATCCACCGCGATCTGCGCGTGGAGGTGGCCCATGAGGGCCTGGTCGTGGATGTGCGCGAGAACCGCGGCGGGCACACCTCGGAGCTGGTGGTGGAAAAGCTCGCTCGGCGCATCGTCGGCTGGGACGCGCCGCGCGGCAGGCAGCCCACCAGCTATCCCGAGAACGCGCCCCGCGGTCCCGTCGTCGCCGTCGCCAACGAGTTCTCCGGCTCCGACGGCGACATCGTCAACGCCGCGATCAAGGCCCTCGGCATCGGGCCCGTGGTCGGCACCCGCACCTGGGGCGGCGTCATCGGCGTCGACAGCCGCTACCGCCTGGTCGACGGCACGCTCGTCACCCAGCCCAAGTACGCCTTCTGGGCCGAGGGGTACGGGTGGGGCGTGGAGAACTACGGCGTCGATCCGGATGTCGAGGTGGTCGCCACGCCGCAGGACCAAGCAGCGGGACGTGACCCGCAGCTCGACGAGGCGATCCGCATCGCGCTGGCCGAGCTTGCCCGGACACCGGCGAAGCGGCCTCCGGGGCTGCCGCCGCTGACGTAGGCGCCCGGGGCACTTACGGCGGGCTGCTCCTGCGGGGGGCGGCCCGCCGTCCGGCCGTCTCCGCTTCCTGGTCCGGCCTGATCCGAACGAAGAACTCTGGCCGGGGCGGTGGCGGAGGAGGCGGGTGCGCCGCTGTGGATACCATGCGACGGTACTGAACTCGGGTGCCCGTGTGGTACTACAGGCGCGACGGGTGCGCGTGCACCCGGTGTGCGCTCCGGTGCCGAAGTGGCAGGCGGGCAACACCAGCCGGGCACCGCGCAGGTGCAGCGCTGTCAGTGAACCATCGTCGAGGAGGAGTGCACGTGGCCGGAGAGCGGCAGGCCGACTGCCTGTTCTGCAAGATCGTGGCGGGGGAGGTTCCGGCGACGGTGGTCCGTTCGACCGAGACCACCGTCGCGTTCCGCGACATCAATCCCCAGGCGCCGACCCATGTCCTGATCATCCCGCGAGTGCACTACCCCGACGCGGCGGCGCTCGCCGGCGCGGAGCCGCAGATCGTCGCGGACATACTGCGCGAGGCCGCCGAGGTCGCCGCCGAGGAGAAGATCGACGCCACCGGTTACCGCGTCGTCTTCAACACCGGTGCGGGCGCGGGCCAGACCGTCTTCCACACCCATGCGCACATCCTGGGCGGGCGCGGGCTGCAGTGGCCTCCCGGGTAGCCCGGGCGGACTGCGCGTTCCGGGCGGGGCGCCGTGTCCGCACGTGAGCTGGTGGTGCTCGGCACCGCGAGCCAGGTTCCCACCCGGCAGCGCAACCAGAACGGCTATGTGCTCCGCTGGGACGGCGAAGGCATCCTCTTCGACCCCGGCGAGGGCACTCAGCGGCAGATGCTGCGCGCCGGGGTCGCCGCGCACGACCTGCACCGCGTCTGCGTCACCCACTTCCACGGCGACCACTCGCTCGGGCTCGCCGGCGTGATCCAGCGCATCAACCTGGACCGGGTGCCGCACGAGATCACCGCTCACTATCCGGCGAGCGGCAAGCCCTTCTTCGACCGTCTGCGGTACGCGACGGCGTACCGCGAGACGGTGCGGCTCACCGAGGTCCCGGCCGAGGCGGACGGCGTGCTCGCCAGCACGCCCGCGTACCGGCTGGAGACCCGCCGCCTGTCGCATCCCGTCGAGTCCTTCGGCTACCGCCTGGTGGAGCCCGACGGCCGCCGCATGCTGCCCGAGCGGCTGGCCGCGCACGGCATCACGGGGCCCGACATCGGCAGGCTCCAGCGCGAGGGTGCGCTGCGCGGCGTCAGCCTGGACGAGGTGAGCGAGGAACGGCACGGTCAGCGGTTCGCGTTCATCATGGACACCCGTCTGTGCGACGGTGTGTACGCCCTGGCCGAGGGCTGCGACCTGCTGGTCATCGAGTCGACGTTCCTCGACGAGGATGCCGCACTCGCCGAGGAGTACGGCCATCTGACGGCTCATCAGGCAGCCCGGGTGGCCCGTGAGTCGGGCGTGCGCCACCTGGTCCTCACCCACTTCAGCCAGCGCTACACCGATCCCGCCGCTTTCGAACGGGGCGCGAGAGCTGCGGGATTCGAGGGGGAGTTGACGGTGGCAGAGGACTTGACGCGCATTCCCGTGCCCAAGAGGAGAGCCGGCCCCACCGGCGCCTGAGGCCCGCGGCCAGTGCCGCGAAGGCCGGGACGGGGGCCCGGCCGCAGCACTAGCGGCCGGCTCACTGCCAGTGGGTTCCCGTACGCCCGCCGGGCACGGCTCCTTCGATCTGCCTGCGGATCGCCCGCATCACCCCGACGATCCGCTCCTCATGCCGCGCCGTGAGCCGCGCGACCGGCACGGAGCAACTGATCGCGTCCTGCGCGGGCACGTCGTACCGCAGCGCGAACCCGAAGCCGACGAGGCCCGGCACCCCCTCCTCCTGGTCCACCGCGTACCCCCGCTCCCGCGTCACCGCGAGATCCGCCAGCAGTGCGTCCCGCTCGGTCAGCGTGTTCGGCGTGAACCGTTCGTAGGGCCCCTCGGGCAGTTCTCCGTCGTCACGCTCGGCCAGCAGCGCCTTGCCCAGCGCACCGACGTGTGCGGGCAGCCGCCGTCCCACCCGGCTGATGGTGCGCAGGTACTCGTGTGACTCGCGGGTGGCCAGATATACGACCCTCATCCCGTCGAGACGGCCGAGGTGCAGGGTCTCGCCGACCGCCTGAGAGGCCTCGTCGAGAAAGGGCCGCACGGCCCGCACCCGCGGGTCGGAGTCGAGGTAGCTGGTGCCGGTGAGCAGGGCGTGGATGCCGATGCCGTACAGCGATCCGGTGGCGTCCGTGCGCACCCAGCCGCGGGTGATCAGGGTCTGCAGCAGCGCGTACATGGAACTGCGCGGCACCCCGAGCCCGTCGGCGAGCTCCTGTAGCCGGGCCGGTCGGTCACCGCGAGCGGCCAGCACCTCCAGCAGTTCGACGGTGCGCGCGGCGGACTTCACCTCGCGCACCCCGCCCCCGGTCATGCCGGTCTCGCCGCCGTTCGTCTCCCGCTCCCGCATGGGGCGATCGTAAGGGAGCCGTTTGCCGGGGCTGACCGGCACCGTTGACGGCGACCATGCGAATATCTAATCTCATCTTCGTATGTAGATGGAATCTACATGGAGAGATCAACTTGCGGAAGAGATCACGGCGGGCGCGGATCACGCCGCAGGCCGGGCCGTGACCGAGCCGGGAGCCATGTGTGACCAACCGAGGAGCCGCTCTGTGACCCGTGACCTGACCATCGCCGAGGTGCGTCTGACGCCGATCCTCGTCGCCGACCCGCCGCTGCTGAACACGCAGGGCGTCCACCAGCCCTACACGCCGCGCCTGATCATCGAGGTGGTCACGGCCGACGGCATCTCGGGCTTCGGCGAGACCTACGGCGACAGCAAGTACCTGGAGCTGGCCAGGCCCTTCGCCGAGCGCCTCGCGGGGCGGCAGGTGAGCGACCTGAACGCGCTGTTCACCGTCGCCGACGAGGTCGCCGTGGACAAGGCCAGGGTCGAGAACGCCGTCGACGTCGGTGGCCTGCGCGGTGTGCAGACCGCCGACAAGCTGCGGCTCTCGATCGTCTCCGGCTTCGAGGTGGCCTGCCTGGACGCGCTCGGCAAGGCGCTGGGGCTGCCCGTGCACGCCCTGCTCGGCGGCAAGCTTCGTGACAAGGTCGAGTACAGCGCCTACCTGTTCTACAAGTACGCCGCCCACCCCGAGGGCGTGCCGAGCGAGACCGACGACTGGGGCGCGGCGATCGACGCGGCCGGCATCGTCGAGCAGGCCAGGAAGTTCACCGAGCGGCACGGCTTCACCTCGTTCAAGCTCAAGGGCGGTGTGTTCACGCCGGACGAGGAGATCGCCGCCGTCCGCGCGCTCGCCGAGGCCTTCCCCGGCCACCCGCTGCGGCTCGACCCGAACGGCGCCTGGTCCGTGGAGACCTCGCTGAAGGTCGCTAAGGAACTCGGCAGCGTCCTCGAATACCTGGAGGACCCCACCCTCGGCACCCCCAACATGGCCGAGGTCGCCGCGCACACGGACGTTCCGCTGGCCACCAACATGTGTGTGACGACCTTCGCGGAGATCCAGGAGGCCTTCACCAAGGGCGCCGTTCAGGTGGTCCTCTCCGACCACCACTACTGGGGCGGTCTGCGCAACACCCAGCAGCTCGCCGCCATCTGCCGCACCTTCGGTGTCGGCGTCTCCATGCACTCCAACACCCACCTGGGCATCAGCCTCGCTGCCATGACCCATGTCGCGGCCACCGTGCCGAACCTGCACCACGCCTGCGACTCGCACTACCCCTGGCAGTCCGAGGACATCCTCACCGAACGCATCACCTTCGCGGACGGCAAGGTCACGGTGTCCGACGCGCCGGGCCTCGGCATCGAGGTGGACCGCGACCGCCTCGCCTTCCTGCACCAGCGCTGGCTGGACGACGACGGCACCATGCACGACCGCGACGACGCCGCCGCGATGCGGGTCACCGAGCCGGGCTGGACCGCTCCGGCAGTGCCGCGCTGGTAGCCCTGGGCCGTGTACGCGGCCCGTGTGTACGCGGCCCGCGGTGTGCCGGTACGTGCGCGGAGCCGTAACCCTGGACGCGCATCGGGTGTTGATCACACCAGAGTCAACACCCGATGACGCGGGAGGGGGCCAGAGATGGCCGAGGACACGGTCGATACGGGTACGTCGGATATGTCTGGTATGGACACCGCGAGTACCGGCAGCGCGGGAACCGGAGAACCGGAACCGTCGGACAGCCTGCGGACGTTCGGCGCGGTGGTGCACGGACTGCGTGAACACGCGGGCCTGAGCCGGGAGGAGTTCGCCGGCCTGGTGCGGTTCTCCAAACACACGGTGACCTCCGTCGAGTTGGGGCGGCGAATGCCCGACCCCGACTTCGTGGAGGCGGCGGAAGCGGCGCTCGGCAACACGGGTGCGCTGCGGAGGGCGATGCCGCATCTGACGCGGCAGGTGGGGCTGGCGGCGTGGTTCCGGCAGTGGGCGCGGCTGGAGGCGCGAGCGATCACGCTCTGGACGTATGACTGCCGGGTGATTCCTGGATTTCTCCAGACCGAGGCGTACATCCGCGCGGTGACCGCGAGTGTCCCCCCGATCAAGGACAACGAGCAGGTGGATCAGCAGGTAGCCGCACGGCTGGAGCGCCAGGCACTGCTTGACCGCAGGCCTGCCATTACGTTCAGCTTCATCGTGGAACAAGCCGTGATCGAGCGGTGCACGGGTGGTGTGGAGGTCACCCGGGAGCAGATCGACCACCTGCTGCACTGGTCCACTCAGTTCAACGTGGAAGTCCAGGTCATGCCGCAGCGCAGTCCGGATCACGCGGGACTGGACGGGCCACTGATGCTGCTCGAAACCTCAGAGAACAAATGGTTCGGATACGCGGAGGGACAGCGCGGCGGACTTCTGGTCACGCCTGCGAACGAAGTCAGCATTCTCATCCAGCGTTATGCAAAAATGCGGTCACAGGCTCTCAACTCGCAAGATTCTCGGGACCTGTTGAAGCGACTGCGAGGAGCGCTATGAGCATGTCAGAACTGACCTGGTTCAAGAGCAGCTACAGCGGTACCGACGGGGGCGCCTGCGTCGAGGTGGCTCTCTCCTGGTTCAAGAGCAGCTACAGCGGTTCCGATGGCGATGCCTGCGTCGAGGTCGCCGCCTGCCCCGCCGCCGTCCATGTCCGGGACTCCAAGGACAAGCAGGGCCCCCAGCTCACCCTGGCGCCCACCGCGTGGCACCGCTTCGTGTCGTACGCGGCACAACGCTAGAACGGCCGCACACGCCACGCCCACGTGATCACCGCGCCGCCCGCTCCAGGATGCGGGCGGCGACCGCGGGGGAGTCGACCAGCGGGTGCAGGGCGAGGGCGCGCAGGGCTGCGGTGCGGTCCTTGAACAGGGCCGCGTCGATCGTCGCCCGCTCCACCGCCTTCAGCTGGAGCATCAGCCCCAGCTCGGCCGCGCCCAGCGGGGCCGTGGGCAGCGGGCGGGCGCCGTCCGCGTCCACCTCGCAGACCGTCTCGATGATCGCGTCGGGCGGCAGCGCGGAGACGGTGGCGGCGTTGCGCACGTTCAGGATCAGCCGGGCCCGGCTCGCCGCTCGCGAGGGCCCGCATCAGCGCCAGCGCCACCTGGTCGTAGCCGCCGCCGTCCAGGTCGCAGGTGTCACGCTGCCAGCCACCGGTCGCCGCGCGGCTGTCCGCCATGTAGGTCTCCTCGCGGCTGCGCCGCGTCGCCTCCCACAGCTCGTACGCCCGCGCGGGATCTTTGGCCGCCCGGCGCGAAGAACTCGCCCTGCTGGCGGTCCAGGAACGCGCCCCGGGTCTCGTCCGCCGCCCGCACCGCGGCCAGGGTCTCGCGGCGGAAGTAGTAGTAGTGCAGGTACTCGTTCGGCAGCGAGCCGAGCGCCTGGAGCCAGTCGGCCCCGAACAGCCTGCCCTCCTCGAAGCCCGCGAGCGCGTCCGTGTCGGCGAGCAGCCCCGGCAGCAGATCGCGGGTGCCGTCGTGTAGCGTCCGCAGCCAGCCGAGGTGGTTGAGGCCCACGTAGTCGAACGAGGGGGCGGGCGCCGACGTCGCGGCCCAGCCCGCTGCCGGGCCGGCCGCCGTGCCGAGGAACAGGTCGGGTTGCGCACCGGCGGCACGCGCCGCGCGCCGCACCAGGCCCACCGGCGAGTCGCAGATGCCGATCACCCGCTCGCCCAGCACCGTGGACATCGCCTCGGTCACCATGCCCGCCGGATTGGTGAAGTTGATGACCCAGGCGCGCGGCGCGAGCGCCGCCACCCGCTCCGCGATGTGCAGCGCCACCGGCACCGTGCGCAGTCCGTACAGCACCCCGCCCGCGCCGACCGTCTCCTGGCCGAGCACGCCCTCGGCCAGCGGCATCCGCTCGTCGCGCACCCGGCCCGCGGTGCCGCCCACCCGGATCGCGGAGAACACGAAGTCCGCGCCGCGCAGCGCGTCGTCGAGCCCGTCCGCGACCCGCACGGCAGGCAGACCCGCACCCGCCCCGCCGCCCAGCTGCTCCAGCACGGAACGCACCACGCCGAGCCGCGCCTGATCCGTGTCGTACAGCACCAGTTCCGACACATCGCCGCCGGCCAGGGCCCGGTACACCAGCGGAACGCGGAAACCTCCGCCGCCGAGAATCGTCAGCCTCATGACGCGGAACGTACCCCATCCCACACACGACATGATCGTCCCGCTCACACCCCGGCGGCCCCGCCCGCACCGACACCTCCGGAGATTTCTGACCAGTGCCGGCAACGCGCATCACACTCAGTGATCATCTGCCGGCAAGAACCTGCGCACCGACCATCCCGCGCGAGGCTTTCGGGCACACTGGCTGATCCGCACCACCAGGGGAGCACATCGTGGCTAAAGCCAAGGGAGAGCGATTGCAGCGTCCGACCCCGGTCGACCCGCTTACCGGGATGCGTGCCCCGGAGGATCCCGCGATCGACGTGTACCTCACGGGGACGGTCTTCCTGGACATCATCTTCACCGGGCTCGACAGCGCGCCGGTGCGCGGCACCGAGTCATGGGCGCGCGGCATGGGGTCGAGCCCCGGCGGAGTCGCGAACATGGCCACCGCGCTGGCCCGGCTCGGCCTGCGCACCTCGCTGGCCGCGGCGTTCGGCGACGACCTCTACGGCGAGTACTGCTGGGACACCCTGGAGTGCGGCGAGGGCATCGACCTGGCGCCGTCACGCACCGTGCCCGGCTGGCACTCGCCCGTCACCGTCTCCATGGCCTACGAGGGCGAGCGCACCATGGTCTCGCACGGCCACGAACCGCCGCCGGAGGAACCGGCGCCCAGCTGCCCGCCGCGCGCCCGTGCCGCCATCGCCGCGCTCACGCCCGGCGCCTCCGCCGCCGGCTGGATCGCCGAGGCCGCCCGCCGCGGCACCCGTATCTTCGCCGACGTCGGCTGGGACGACACCGGACAGTGGGACCTCGACGGCCTCGTCGACCTGCGGCACTGCGAGGCGTTCCTGCCGAACGCCGAAGAGGCCATGCGCTACACCCGCACCCACTGCCCGCGCGCCGCCGCCCACGCGCTCGCCGACCGGGTCCCGCTGGCCGTGGTCACGCTGGGCGCCGAGGGCGCGTACGCCGTGGACGGCGCCACCGGAGAGACCGCGGAGGTGCCCGCGATCGACGTCGAGGCGATGGACACCACCGGCGCGGGCGATGTCTTCGTCGCCGGCTACGTGACCGGCACCCTCGCGGGCTGGCCGCTCGCCGACCGGCTCGCCTTCGCGGGGCTTACGGCGGCGCTGTCGGTGCAGGAGTTCGGCGGCTCGCTCTCCGCCCCCGGATGGTCGGAGATCGCCGCCTGGTGGCGGCACGTCCAGCAGTACGACGACCAGAACCCCACGGCCTTGCGGCGCTACGCCTTCCTGGACGCCCTGCTGCCCGCCACGGCCCGCTCCTGGCCCCTGCGTCGCGCCGTGCCCACCATCGGCTTCGGCCGGGCGCAGTTAGATCCGACCCCTTTGGGGAGCGCCGCGGGCAGAGCGTGAGGACGGGCCGAGAGGTGCTGCCCGAGAGGTGCTGAAGGGGCCGGCAGGACCGAGGAGCCCTGACCTCCGGCCAGTACCGCGGATGATCGGCGCAGACCGCCGCGTAAAAGCCCTCTGCGTTGTCAGCACCCCGTCGTACTCTGGACACTGCCGGTCCATCCGGCGAAGCGACACCACAGAGCTGCAGGCTGTGGCCGTTCCACACATCCACAGCCGCCCCGCAAAGACGGAGGAAACGCAGGCCAAAGAGCCGGCCCATGACTCAGACACGAACAGCTCACAACCCTGCACAGGAGCAGGGGCAGGCGCGAGCGCACTTCACCGTCCCGGCCAAGCACCCCATGGTGACCGTTCTCGGTTCCGGAGACTCCCTGCTGCGCGTGATCGAGGAGGCCTTCCCGGCCGCCGATATCCATGTCCGGGGCAATGAGATCAGCGCGGTCGGTGACCCGGGCGAAGTCGCCCTCGTCCAGCGCCTGTTCGACGAGATGATGCTGGTGCTCCGCACCGGACAGCCGATGACGGAGGATGCGGTGGAACGCTCGATCGCCATGCTCAGAGCCAGCGAGAACGGCGACAGTGAGACCGAGGAGACCCCCGCCCAGGTCCTCACGCAGAACATCCTCTCCTCTCGCGGGCGCACCATCCGCCCCAAGACCCTCAACCAGAAGCGGTACGTCGACGCCATCGACAAGCACACCGTCGTCTTCGGCATCGGCCCCGCGGGTACCGGCAAGACCTACCTGGCCATGGCCAAGGCAGTGCAGGCCCTGCAGTCCAAGCAGGTCAACCGCATTATCTTGACCAGGCCCGCGGTGGAGGCCGGCGAGCGCCTCGGCTTCCTGCCCGGCACTCTCTACGAGAAGATCGACCCCTACCTGCGCCCGCTGTACGACGCCCTGCACGACATGCTCGACCCCGACTCCATCCCGCGGCTGATGGCCGCCGGGACCATCGAGGTCGCCCCTCTCGCCTATATGCGCGGACGCACTCTCAACGACGCCTTCATCATCCTGGACGAGGCGCAGAACACGAGCGCCGAGCAGATGAAGATGTTCCTCACCCGCCTCGGCTTCGACTCGAAGATCGTGATCACCGGCGACGTCACCCAGGTCGACCTGCCCAGCGGCACCAAGAGCGGCCTGCGCCAGGTCCGGGAGATCCTGGACGGCGTCGACGACGTCCATTTCTCCCTGCTCACCTCGCACGACGTCGTACGCCACAAGCTCGTCGGCCGTATCGTCGACGCATACGAGGAGTACGACAACCGCAACGGGTCCGCGGGCGGCAGCCAGGGCGGCCGCGGCACCAAGTGAGCCAGTGACGGAAAGTGAACCCAGCACCAGCCATGTCGATCGACGTCAACAACGAATCCGGCACCGAGGTCGATGAGCAAGCGATCCTCGACATCGCCCGCTACGCCCTCACCCGGATGCGCATCCACCCGCTCAGCGAACTCTCGGTGATCGTCGTGGATGCCGCCGCCATGGAGCAGCTGCACATGCAGTGGATGGACCTGCCAGGACCCACGGACGTGATGTCCTTCCCTATGGACGAGCTGCGCCCGCCCTCCAAGGACGACGACGAGCCGCCGCAGGGCCTCCTCGGCGATATCGTGCTCTGCCCCGAGGTCGCCACCAAGCAGGCCAAGGAGGCTGCCACGGGGCACTCCATGGACGAGGAGCTCCAGCTGCTCACCGTCCATGGAGTGCTGCACCTGCTCGGCTACGACCACGAGGAACCCGATGAGAAGGCCGAGATGTTCGGTCTCCAGCAGGCCATCGTGGACGGCTGGCGTGCCGAGCACGGCATCGAGGGCCCGTCGCCGGCGCCCACCGTCTCGTAGCGGGCGGGTGGTGCGTCGTCATGTTCCGGGTGAGCCGCAGTGCGCCGGGCGAGAACGGACCGGGTGAGGTGCGGCCGTGACTATCGAGCTGATCCTCGGCGCCATCTTGCTGATCGTGATCGCCTGGTTGGCGGCCTGCGCCGAGGCCGGCCTCGCCAGGATCTCCAGTTTCCGAGCCGAAGAGGCGGTGCGCTCCGCCCGCCGCGGCAGCTCCAGGCTGGCCCAGGTGGCCGCCGATCCCACGCGCTACCTCAATGTGGCGTTGCTGGTGCGGGTGGCCTGCGAGATGGCCGCCGCGGCACTGGTGACGTACGCCTGCCTCCAGGAGTTCGACACGACCTGGCAGGCGCTGCTGCTCGCCATCGGTGTGATGGTGCTGGTCAGCTATGTCGCCGTCGGTGTCTCCCCGCGCACCATCGGCCGCCAGCACCCCTTGAACACGGCCACCGCCGCCGCCTACGTGCTGCTGCCGCTGGCCCGTGTCATGGGCCCCATCCCGCCGCTGCTGATCCTCATCGGCAACGCACTCACCCCGGGCAAGGGCTTCCGGCGCGGCCCGTTCGCCTCCGAGGCGGAGCTGCGCGCCATGGTCGACCTCGCCGAGAAGGAGTCGCTGATCGAGGACGAGGAGCGCCGCATGGTGCACTCCGTCTTCGAGCTCGGCGACACCCTCGTACGAGAGGTCATGGTGCCCCGCACCGACCTGATCGTCATCGAGCGCTACAAGACCATCCGCCAGGCCCTCACGCTCGCTCTGCGCTCCGGCTTCTCCCGAATCCCGGTGACCGGCGAGAGCGAGGACGACATCGTCGGCATGGTGTACCTCAAGGACCTCGCGCGCCGCACCCACATCAGCCGTGAGGCGGAGTCCGAGCCGGTCTCCACCGCGATGCGCCCCGCCACCTTCGTCCCCGACACCAAGAACGCGGGCGACCTGCTCCGCGAGATGCAGCAGCAGCGCACCCACGTGGCCGTCGTCATCGACGAGTACGGCGGCACGGCGGGCCTCGTCACCATCGAGGACATCCTGGAGGAGATCGTCGGCGAGATCACCGACGAGTACGACCGCGAACCGCCGTCCGTCAAGGACCTGGGCGGCACCCGCTACCGCGTCACGGCCCGTCTCGACATCGGCGACCTCGGCGAGTTGTACGGCCTTGAGTCCTACGACGACGAGGACGTGGAAACCGTCGGCGGCCTGCTCGCCAAGGCCCTCGGCAGGGTGCCGATCGCCGGCGCCTGCGCGATCGTGGACCTGCCCGACGGACGGGCCCTCAGGCTTACCGCGGAGTCCACCGCCGGACGGCGCAACAAGATCCTTACCGTGCTGGTGGAGCCCGTGACCGCGGCCCGGGCCACCGCGGGCCGCGAGGAGGCCGGAACGGCATGACCCCTGACGAGCTGCGCCACTTCTGCCTGTCCTGCAACGCGGCCGTGGAGGACTTCCCGTTCGGCCCCGAGACATCGGTCTTCAAGGTCTGCGGCCGGCTCTTCGCCCTCAGCAGCCTCGACGGCCAGCCGCTCACCGTCAACCTGAAGTGCGACCCGGACAACGCGGTCCGGCTGCGTGCCCAGTACGACGCGATCGCCCCCGGCTACCACATGAACAAACGCCACTGGAACACGGTGACGCTGGACGGCCCCGGCGATCCGCTCCCCGACTCGTTCGTCCGGGAGCTGATCGAGGACTCGTACGACCTGGTGGTCGCCGGTCTGCCACGCGCGGAGCGGCTACGGCTCGACCGGCCGTGAGCGGGTAGGCACTCGATGGCCAGGTTCCGTGCCCCCTGGCCGGCTCGTCCGGTCTGCTCCGTATCCTCAAGGCATGACCGACAGCAGCGCGCTTGACCCCGAGGACCGCAAGATCGTCACTCTGGCCCGTTCCGCGCGGGCCCGTAACGCCGTGCCCGAGGGGGCGGCGGTGCGGGACGAGACCGGTCGTACGTATGTGGCCGGGACGGTGGCGCTCGACTCGCTGCGGCTGAGTGCGTTGCAGACCGCGGTCGCCATGGCGGTGGCGTCCGGTGCGAAGTCGCTGGAGGCGGCGGCAGTGGTGACCGAGGCGGATGCCGCTCCCGACACCGACCGCGCCGCCGTACGGGACCTGGGCGGCCCCGACACGCCCATTCTCCTCGCGGCACCCGACGGGACGGTCCGCACCACGATCACGGCGGGCTGACACGCCCTGCACGGCCGCGAGGGCGGCGGCGGTCGGCTGGACGCGTTACAGCGCGTCGGGCCCCCGCTCGCCCGTCCGCACCCGGATCACCGAGTCCACGGGCGTGGCCCACACCTTCCCGTCGCCGATCTTGCCGGTCCACGCGGCCCGCACGATCGCATCGGTCACGGGCTCCGCGTCGGAGTCCTCGACGACGATCTCTATGCGCACCTTGGGAACGAGGTCGACACGGTACTCGGCACCCCGGTAGACCTCGGTGTGTCCGCGCTGGCGGCCGTAGCCGCTGGCCTCCGTGACGGTGAGTCCGTGGACACCGAGTGACTGGAGCGCGGTCTTGACCTCGTCGAGGCGGTGCGGCTTGATGACCGCGGTGATCAGTTTCATGCGCCGGGGCTCCTGTCCTTCGTCATAAGGCCAGGCGCGAAGGTCGGGGACTGGGCGGCGCCGTGGCTGAGCACGCCGTGATCGTAGGCGGTCTCCGCGTGCAGCGTCTGGTCAAGTCCCGTCATTTCCTCCTCGGCGCTGGCACGGAAGCCCATCAGCTTGTCGATCACCTTGGCGATGCCGTAGCTGACCAGGAACGTATAGGCCGCCACGGAGACGATGGCCACGGCCTGTCTGCCCAGTTGGCCGAGCCCGCCTCCGTAGAGCAGGCCCTCCTTGCCGCCGGTCATCGTGGCCGTCGCGAAGAAGCCGATGAGGAAGGTGCCGATGACACCGCCGACGAAGTGGACGCCCACCACGTCGAGCGAGTCGTCGTAGTCCAGGCGGAACTTCCACGCCACGGCGTACGAGCAGACGACGCCCGCGGCGAGCCCGACCACCGCGGCGCCCACCAGCGCCACCGTGCCGCACGCCGGAGTGATCGCGACGAGCCCGGCGACCGCGCCGGAGGCCGCGCCGAACGTGGTCGGATGGCCGTCGCGCCGGTGCTCCGCGAAGAGCCAGCCCAGCAGGCCCGTGCAGCCCGCGACGATGGTGTTGAGCAGCGAGGCCGCGGCGAGACCGTCGGCGGCGAAGGCGGAGCCGCCGTTGAAGCCGAGCCAGCCGAACCAGAGCAGTCCCGCGCCCAGCATCACCAGCGGCAGATTGTGCGGGCGCATCGCGTCCTTCTTGAACCCGATACGCGGCCCGAGCACCAACGCGACGGCGAGCCCCGAGGCGCCGGAGGCGATCTCCACGACCAGGCCGCCCGCGAAGTCCAGAGCGCCCAGCGAGTGCGCGATCCAGCCGCCCGGACCCCACACCCAGTGCGCCACCGGAACGTATACGAGCATGGTCCACACGGGCACGAAGACCAGCCAGGCGGTGAACCGGGTGCGGTCCGCGATGGCGCCGCTGATCAAGGCCGCGGTGATCATCGCGAACGTGAGCTGGAACGTACTGAACAGCAGGGTCGGAACACTGCCGGTGACGCTGTCGGGCCCGATACCCGCCATGCCGAGATGATCGACACCACCGATGAGCCCGGCGAACACGTCGTCCCCGAAGGCGAGCGAGTAGCCCGCGACCAGCCAGGCGACGGCGACCAGCGCGATGGCGACAAAGCTCATCAGCAGGGTGTTGAGCACGCTCTTCGTGCGCACCATGCCGCCGTAGAAGATGGCGAGACCGGGGGTCATCAGCAGCACCAGGGCGGTGGCGACCAGCAGCCAGGCGGTGTCGCCGCTGTCGATGTGTGTGGTCGCCGCGGCTGCTCGCGCACCCAGCGGTGCCAGGTGCGGGGTGAGGGTCGTCACGGTCTGCACGGGCTCTCTCCTCCGGTGGACCCTTGGGGCGACGCCTTCCTGTGGGCTCCGCGCGGGCTCTCCTGGGGCGGGCAGCATGGAGCTGCTGGGGGGCGGCTTCTGGAGAGCGTCGCTTCTGTGCGTTTCACTCCGGGGACGTGAGTGTTTCGCTGACGTTTCGTATTGCCGGGGCGTTTCTGAGTGCTCACGGCGGGCCCGGCGGAGCCTCTGGCGGCAGTCCTCGGCGGCCCCGGCGGCGGGCCCCGCCGCGACGAGGTGCGGGGCACGGCTGACGATCAGGGAGAATGGGCGGCATGAGCGTGCGTACTCAGCCGGGAGAACCGGCTCAGCAGCCCCACCGGGCAGGCTTCGCCTGTTTCGTCGGCCGCCCCAATGCGGGCAAGTCCACCCTGACGAACGCTCTGGTCGGCAAGAAGGTGGCGATCACCTCCACCCGGCCCCAGACCACCCGGCACACGGTACGCGGCATCGTGCACCGCCCGGACGCCCAGCTCATCCTCGTCGACACCCCTGGCCTGCACAAACCGCGCACCCTGCTCGGCGAGCGGCTGAACGACATCGTGCGCGCCACCTGGGCCGAGGTCGACGTGATCGGCTTCTGCCTGCCCGCCGACCAGAAGCTCGGCCCCGGTGACCGTTTCATCGCCAAGGAACTGGCCGGGATCAAGAAGACCCCCAAGATCGCCATCGTCACCAAGACCGACCTGGTCGACTCCAAGACCCTCGCCGAGCAGCTGATCGCCATCGACCAGCTCGGCATGGAGCTCGGCATGGAGTGGGCCGAGATCATCCCGGTCTCGGCGGTGACGCACGACCCGTCCGGCGGACGGCACTCAGGACCGGACGCGGACGACGCCCAGGCCGCCCAGGCCGACGGCGCCCGGCGCAGCGTGGTCGGCCAGGTGGATCTCCTCGCCGACTTGCTGGTCCCGATGCTCCCCGAAGGCCCCGCGCTCTACCCCGAGGGCGACCTGACCGACGAGCCCGAGCAGGTCATGGTCGCCGAGCTGATCCGCGAGGCGGCCCTCGAAGGCGTGCGGGACGAACTGCCGCACTCCATCGCGGTCGTCGTAGAGGAGATGGAACCCCGGCCGGACCGCCCCGCCGACCGCCCCCTCCTCGACATCCACGCCAACGTCTACATCGAACGCCCCAGCCAGAAGGGCATCGTCATCGGCCCCAAGGGCAAGCGCCTCAAGGACGTCGGCACCAAGTCCCGCCAGCAGATCGAGGCCCTGCTCGGTACGCCGGTCTTCCTCGACCTGCATGTGAAGGTCGCGAAGGACTGGCAGCGGGACCCCAGGCAGCTGCGGAAGCTGGGGTTCTAGGGACCTGCAGTTCTGTTCCCGTTGTTCCTGGCTGCCTCGTGACGCCATGCGCGCACTCTCGCCGCACCGGGCGTAAGTCCACGTACACCCACGTACGAGGGCTTGCACCCGGCACGCCGAGAGCACGCACCTGACGCCGCGAGGCCCGCCTTAAGGTCCTGCGTACGGGCTACGCGCCTTCCTTCAGCACCTTCGAGATCAGCTTCCGCTGGGCGTCGGTGAGGCGCGGATCAGCGCAGTAGACCGTCTGCTCGCCGACCGTGAGCTGATAGCGGAAGCCGTCCGGTACCCCGACCGGCGGTGTGGCCCTGCCGTCGGCGAGGGCCTGTTCTGCGAGGGCCTGCCACTCGTCGGCGTCGGCGCGCCCCGCGATGTCCACATCGGCGTCGCGTGCGATGCCCGCGAACCCTCCGGTCCGCTTCACCTGGATACGCATACCTTCTGTCCTACACCCGGACCGGGCGGCCTAGGACGTTTCCACGCCGACCTGTGTCCACGCCTTCACCACGGCGTCCTCTTCGGTGCTGCTGCTGCCCGCGGCCCGCGCTCCGTAGCGGCTGCGCGCCGCCGCCACCGTCAGCCGGGCGAAGTCCGTGAACTGCGCGTCGGTGGCGAGGTCGCCGCCGGTCAGGACGTCGTACCAGACCTGTCCCGCCCGCTCCCAGGCGTATCCGCCGAGTTCCTTCGCGAACAGGTAGAAGGCGTGGTTGGGGATGCCGGAGTTGAGGTGGACGCCGCCGTTGTCGTCGGCGGTGTCGACGTAGCCGGCCATGGTGGCGGGCTGCGGGTCCTTGCCGAGCACATCGTCGTCGTAGGCCGTGCCGGGCTCCTTCATGGAGCGCAGGGCCTTGCCGGTGACCCGCGGGGCGAGCAGTCCAGCGCCGATCAGCCAGTCCGCCTCGGCCGCACTCTGCCCGAGCGCGTACTGCTTGATCAGCGAGCCGAAGACGTCGGACACCGATTCGTTGAGCGCGCCGGACTGTCCGGAGTACGCCAGGTTGGCGGTGTACTGGGTGACGCCGTGGGTGAGTTCATGGCCGATGACGTCGACGGGGATGGTGAAGTCGAGGAAGATCTCGCCGTCGCCGTCGCCGAACACCATCTGCTCGCCGTTCCAGAAGGCGTTGTTGTAGTCCCGGTCGTAGTGGACGCTGGCGATCAGCGGCAGGCCGCTGTCGTCGATGGAGTTGCGCTGGTAGGCCTTCAGGTACAGCTCGAAGGTGGCGCCGAGTCCGGCGTAGGCGCGGTTGACCGTGGTGTCGTGGGTGGCCGGGTCGCCTTCGTCGCGCACCGCGCGCCCGGGCAGGTCGGTGCCGTGCCTGGCGTCATGGACGGTGCGCTGCGGCTTGTCGGCGGCGGTCCGGGCGGGCTGCGGTACGGCGGGCACACCGGTGAGGGTGGCCGCGTGCCGGCGGCCGCGCTCCAGCGCGTCCCGGTCCAGGGTGCGGCGGGCGGGCTCGGAGAGCGCGGGGTCCTCGTGCCGGGCCAGGGCGTCGAGCAGGTGGGGCGGCACGATGGAGCAGAAGACGGGCTGATGGCTCGCGCGTGCGCGGGGTGAGTTTGCGGTCATACCCCAAAATGGTGGCATTCGGTTACTCGGCTGTCACCAACTGCAACAGCGATTGCTGAAATAGAGTGAAAACGCTCACCTCACCGTGACCTTAGCCGTCATCCGGGAAGTGTCATGGATCATCGCATCCGGGGTGCGCCCGTCATGGACGCGGGGCGGTCATCGCGTGGCCGCACCGTGCGGACGTGGTCGGCCTTGGCGGGGCCGGTGGGCGGCTCGACCTGCTTGAAGGGACCGTTTTGGCCTGCTGGTTGCTGCTGGGGGTTCCGGCTTCCAGGGGGTTGTCCCGCTGTACGGGGAGTCGTCGGCCGACGGTGGTCGGCGGTGATTGTTCGCGCGGTTCCCGTGCTCTCAGGGGCGCGGCTCGGGCTGCCGTGTGCCCTGCCTGACCTGCGCCGACGCCGACTTCCTCGGTGCGTGGGTCCCGCATACTGATACGGGCACCCGTATCCCAATGGTCTCGGCTAGGCTGCCGGGCATCATGCGTTTCGGGCTGCTTCTCCTTAGCTGCCGCGGCGAGGGTCTGTAGTCGATAGGCCGACCCCCTCCCCGCGGAGTTCGAGGTTGCGCTACGACCGTCGGCCGTCCCTCGCGGACCCTGAGGAGCCCCCGCACATGATCAGCAGGCCCACCCCGATCACCACCGCCGCCCACTTCCAGCGGCAAAGCAGGATGCCGGTCCACAAGTACGCCGGGTACGAGCAGGTAGACCTCCCCGGCCGCAGCTGGCCCGAGCAGCGCATCACGCAGGCCCCCCGCTGGCTCTCCACCGACCTGCGCGACGGCAACCAGGCCCTGATCGACCCCATGTCCCCGGCCCGCAAGCGCGAGATGTTCGACCTGCTGGTCCGCATGGGATACAAGGAGATCGAGGTCGGCTTCCCGTCCTCGGGACAGACCGATTTCGACTTCGTGCGCTCCATCATCGAGGACGACGCCATCCCCGAGGACGTCACGATCTCCGTCCTGACCCAGGCGCGCGCGGAGCTCATCGAGCGCACCGTCGAGTCCCTGAAGGGCGCCCACCGCGCCACCGTGCACCTGTACAACGCCACCGCCCCGGTCTGGCGCGAGGTCGTCTTCCGCGGCTCCCGCGAGCAGGTCAAGCAGATCGCGGTGGACGGCACCCGGCTGGTCATGGAGTACGCGGACAAGCTGCTCGACGACCGGACCACCTTCGGCTACCAGTACTCGCCGGAGATCTTCACCGACACCGAACTCGACTTCGCGCTGGAGGTCTGCGAGGGCGTCATGGACGTCTGGCAGCCGAGTGAGGGCCGCGAGATCATCCTCAACCTGCCCGCCACCGTCGAGCGCTCCACCCCCTCCACGCACGCCGACCGCTTCGAGTGGATGTCGCGCAACCTCTCCCGCCGCGAGTACATCTGCCTGTCCGTGCACCCGCACAACGACCGCGGCACCGCCGTCGCCGCCGCCGAGCTGGCTCTGATGGCGGGCGCGGACCGCATCGAGGGCTGCCTGTTCGGCCAGGGCGAGCGCACCGGCAACGTCGACCTGGTCACCCTGGGCATGAACTTGTTCAGCCAGGGCGTCGACCCGCAGATCGACTTCTCCGACATCGACGAGATCCGCCGCACCGCCCAGTACTGCACCCAGATGGAGGTCCACCCCCGCCACCCCTACGCGGGCGACCTCGTCTACACCGCCTTCTCCGGCTCCCACCAGGACGCCATCAAGAAGGGCTTCGAATCGATGGGAGTGCGCGCCGAAGCGGCGGGCAAGACCGTTGACGAGATCATCTGGGCCGTGCCGTACCTGCCCATCGACCCCAAGGACGTGGGCCGCTCCTACGAGGCCGTGATCCGCGTCAACTCGCAGTCCGGCAAGGGCGGCATCGCCTACGTCCTCAAGAACGACCACAAGCTGGACCTGCCGCGCCGGATGCAGATCGAGTTCTCGAAGATCATCCAGGCCAAGACCGACGCCGAGGGCGGCGAGGTCACTCCTGCGGACATCTGGGACATCTTCCGCGACGAGTACCTGCCGAACCCCGAGAACCCCTGGGGCCGTATCCAGGTCAAGGCGGGCAAGAGCAGCACCGACACCAAGGACGGCGTCGATCGACTCACCGTCGAGGCCGAGGTGGACGGCGAGGACGCCGTGCTGACCGGCTCCGGCAACGGGCCGATCTCCGCCTTCTTCGACGCCCTGGGCACCCTCGGCCTCGACGTACGGCTGCTGGACTACCAGGAGCACACCATGAGCGAAGGCGCCTCGGCGCAGGCCGCCTCGTACATCGAGTGCGCCATCGGCGACACGGTCCTTTGGGGAATCGGCATCGACGCGAATACGACACGTGCCTCACTGAAGGCTGTTGTCTCCGCGGTCAACCGAGCGGCCCGTTAGACGGTCTGACCGGCGCTTCTTCGGCCCCGCGTGCCTTCAGGGCGCGCGGGGCCTTGTCATGATCTCGGCCAAGCTCCCGTGGGGGGTACTGACGCCGACGTAACAATGTGGCTAACATCACGCCAGCGCGGCAGCTCTGCATCCGGGTTCATCTTGGAGGAGCAGAAGCGGACTTTCTGACAAGCAGAGTGAAACGCAACGAAGCGTTGCCGCGCCGTTATGGAGGGTGCCACGTGCTGCCAGGATGGGGACGAAACGGTAGGGCTACGCGTCGTGGCCATACCTCCCGGATGCCGGCCCTCGTGGGGACGCGTACCGCTTGGACGACCGTCGGCGACGGCGAGTTCTTCTGTCCCGGCTGCGGCGGTGACCGCAACTACCAGCGCCGCACGGGGCGCCGCAGGTTCGCCGTGCTCGGCGTTCCGCTGGTGCCGCGCGGTACCGCGGGTCCCATCGTCGAGTGCGCCGCCTGCCACGACCACTTCGGCACGGAGGTCCTCGACCACCCGACCACGCACCGCTTCTCCGCGATGCTCCGCGACGCCGTGCACACCGTCGCCCTCGCCGTGCTCGCCGCCGACGGCACCTGCGAGCGGGCCGCCCTGGAGACGGCCGTCGGCGTGGTGCGTTCCGCCGGGTTCGACCAGTGCACCGAGGAGCAACTGGCCACGCTCATCGAAGCGTTGGCCGCGGACACCGGACGGCTGCCCCAGCAGTGCGGGTCCGGGCTCACCGGACTCGCCATAGAGCTGCACGAGGCACTCGACCCGCTGACCTCGCACCTCGCACCCGCCGGGCGGGAGTCGATCCTGGTGCAGGGCGCGCGAATCGCCCTCGCCGACGGGCCGTACACGCCCGCGGAGCGTGAGGTTCTGGGCACGGTGGGCAGTGCGCTGACCATGTGCGCCGACGACGTGTCCCGGCTGCTGGCGGCGGCGCGGACCACGTCGTCCTGACAGGTCCGGGGTCTTTTGGCAGCCCGGCTCCGGCCCTGATCCGCCGGCCCCGCGCGGCGTACGATGCGCACGTCCGCGTACAGGGGTGGGTGGGGAGGGTGCGCGATGGCGGAGACGGTCGACGAGGACAGACCCGGCCACTTTCCGGACGGGCAGGGCGGGTTGCCGGACGGTCCGGATGGGGCGATCGGCGGGCCGGACGGACGTGGGGCGTACGAACTGCCAGGTAAGCCGGGTACGTGGGCCAAGCTGCCGCGCGAGTCCTACGGACTGCCGGACGAGCCGTACGAACTGTCTGACCAGCCCTACGAGTTGTCGGCCGACCCGGACGACTATCCGGACCCGTACGCCTCCGGCATACGCAGGTGGGTGCCCCTGCTGGCCCTCGCGGCGTTCTTTCTGGCGATCCCGGCCGTGGCCTTCCTGTGGCTCTTCCGCGACGACTTGCTGTACCCCTTCGGGGACCCGCGCGCCTGCGCGGGCAGCGATACGGAGCTGTCGTCCGTGATCGCGCCGGGCGGCGTCCCGATCCCGCGGGGCGCAACCGACGTGCACTATCTGACGAAGGGGACCAGCGTCACCGTGTCGTTTCGCACCACCGAGGGCGACATGAGGGGCTATCTGGACCGCGCGGACCTGGTCCCCGCCGGTGCAGATCCCTTCGACGACACCAGGTTCGGCGTCCCGTACGCGGGCGGCTACGCGCTTCCCGCGGGCCTGTGCGGCAGCGGGCTCGCCGAACCGGAGGTGTCGTTCTCCGGTGCACTTGTGAACGGCAACGCCCTCACGGTCGTCGCCGAACGGTCACCGACCGTCCGCGGACGGTTCCGGTCGGCGCCGCGTGTGGTCATCGAGACGGTCACGGCGGGGGGCCGGAATTCGCCAGCTGCTGATCCGCCGTAACCGCAGCACCGGCGAACTGGCCTACTACCGCTGCTTCTCGCCCGTGACGGTGCCCATTTGCCGGGCGGTCTTAACCAACAGCAGTGCTGGACGCGACTGAACGAGACCACACCCGAGACCGGAGCAGGTCGGGTCCCAGGTGTGGCCGTGCCATTCGGAGTCGACTGACGCCCGCGACCGCGTGCGCACCGGTCAGTACGCCTGGCGGACCCTCACCTCCGCCTCGGTGCTGTAGGCGGAACCCGCGCCCAGGGCGCTCAGGGTCGCCTTGTCGGCCGGCGTCCCGGCGGGGAGCACCGCGGTGAAGGACAGGTTGCCGCTGCCGTCGGTGACGGCCTGGCCGAGCGAGAGGGACCCGAGGCGGACGTCGACGCTCTCCCCGGCCCGGTAGCCGCTCGCATGCACAGTGACCGTCGACCCGGCGGCGACCGCGCCCTCGACGTGCAGCCGGCCCGGCTTTTGGGAGTCGGCGTACTCGGCGCAGACGTTGCCCACAGTCCCGACTTCGGGCGCTGGGAGGCCGCCGGTGACGCCGTCGTCCTCGCGGACGGTCAGGGTGCCGAAGCCGCTGTCGCCCATCACCGCTCCGGACACGTCGGTCGCCGAGACCTTGAACGAGGTCGACGCCGTCGCGCTGGGCAGCGCGTCCCCGTAGGTCGGCACGGGCACCGCCACACAGGTGGTGCCAGGGGCGAACGTCACCTTCTGCATCGCCGACCCGGCGGTACCGGTGGCGGAGCCGAAGAGGCTGACGTAGGTGGTCACGGGGTGGCCGAGCGGTCGCGAGAGTACCGCGGCCACCTGGGCCGCGCCCGGACCCGAGCCTTCGTCGACGCGTGCGGGCACCAGGTCGACGGTCGCCTGCTGCACGGGGACCCGCGCACCGACGGCCCGGTTCTCGGCCGACAGGTCGGAGAGGTAGACACCACCCGCGGCGGTGCCGTCGGCGTCCTTGGCCCCGGTGAACCGCACTTCACGGATGTCGTGCAGGTCGAGCCCGCGCAGTGCCGACGTCGGGATCGTCACCTGCTGCAGGATCACTTTGCGCAGCCACGGGGAGCTGACGCCCGGCATGCGGGTGACTGCTGACGGCTTCAGCCGGGACACCGGCGAGGACCAGGTGCGGCCGGAGCCGTCGACGACGCTGATCGTGACGTCGGTCCTGGCGGAGACGGACTCGTCGGCGGCCATCTTCACCGACAGCTGCTGGAAGCCCTTGATGTCGCGGTCCGCGGACGGGACGGCGACCCGCACCTGTCCGCTCGGCGCGTTCCACGTCATGTGCAGCATCGGCGAGGCCGGTATGTTCCAGGCCCACTGCGCGGGCGACCAGTGCGGTACGGCCGCCTCGTTGAGCGTGGTGGAGCAGTACGGCAGCGACTGCGGCAGGGCCGTGCCGCCGGCGCCGCCCATGCTGGCGCACACCGCGGCGGTGGCGTCGCCGGTGACCCGGACGGCGGGGTCGGTGCGCTCGAAGGTCTGGATGTCCTTGCGGGACGCCGAGGGCTGCGTCGCGGTCACACTGATGTGCGCGAAGGACGCGGTGGAGGGCGCGATCACGTCCGAGCCGTCGAACAGCGGCTGGAACTGCCGCTCGTCGCCGAGCGTGAGCCGGAAGAAGCCCGCGACGTAGGCGGTCCCGACCGAGACCTGCTGGGACGGGGTGAGCCGGGTCGTGTCGGCGGAGTCCGGGGCGCATACCGGGTCGTCGGCGCCGGTGGCCAGCGACGCCCAGTCGTCCGAGGTGCCCGAGGACCAGCCGCCGGGCGTCCATATGGTGTTGAAGAAGTTGTGGTTGGTGCCCATCACCAGGACCGCGGACCGCAGCACGTTGTCGTCGAAGCTGTGCCGCGAGTCGTCGACGAAGTGCTGGCCCATCAGGTTCTCCACGTCGCCGTCGCAGTACGGCAGGATCGTCGCCGTCGCCACGTTCGGCAGGGAGATCCGGTCGTAGTCGACAGGCGCGAGCGGGAGTACCGCCTTGATGCCGAACTGCTGGCTGACCGGCAGCGCGTCGTTGAGGGTCGAGGCGGCCACCACGCCCTCGCCGCCACGGGAGTGGCCCATGATCCCGACGTCCCGGAGGTTGAACCGGCCGACCAGATCGGCAGGAGTCACGTCGCCGGTGAGGGCTTTTCCGAGGCTGACGTCCCGGTCGGTGAATGCGTCGTGGTAGACGACGCTCTTGCCGGCGTCGGCCTTCTCCAGCATCCGCAGGGTGTCGAGGATGAGTTCCCCGCGGGCCTGGGCGCCGTAGTCGGCGGCGCGCTGGTTGTCGTTGGCGTTGATCGCGTTGGCCGAGATGGAGACCACGGCGTAGCCGTTGCTCGCCAGCGCGCGGGCCGGGGCGTCGTAACCGAGGAAGCTGGGTATCGGTGAGCGCTGCTCGATGCTGGCCGGCGAGGTCGTGCACGGCCAGCCGGCCGGGTTGGCCGCGCCCGGGCCGTAGCAGGAGGAGTGGCGGCCGTGTAGGAAGACGACGACGGGCTTGGGGCCGCGGCCGTCCGGAAGGTAGATCTTGCCTTCCATCTCGCCGCGGATGCCGCCGATGTTGAGCAGCGGGATCGCCTGGTCCCCGAAGTCGTACACGGCTTCGGCAACCTTGTGGGGCCCGGTTGTGGCGGGGTCGGCCGCCAGCACCGCGGGGTCGTCGCCGGGTACGGCGGGCTGGGCTGAGGACGGCGTCGCGCTGCCGGTGGTGGCCCGCGCGGTGGCGTCGGTGGTCACCGAAGTGGCGTGCGCGACCGCGGGATCGGTGGTGACCAGCGACAGGGAGGTGCCGCCGGCGGACTCCGTGGCGGGGCCGAGGTTGATGCCGTCGGCAGTAAGGGTCGGGGCGCTGGCGGTGACCGGCAGTTGTTTGTCGAGGTGGAGGGTGACCTTGAAGCCGCCCGCGACACGTGTGACGGACCAGGGGGTGTGAGATGCGGGCGAGGCCGCACCGGCGGGGGTCGCCGAGGCACTGGCGTAGCCGACGGTGGCAGGCAGGCAGGCGAGGGCCAACACTGCGGCGATGGGTCTCGCGCGCCGAATGAGGTGGAACACGTCAGAGCCTTACTGGTGAGCTGAGTGGGGAACGCAACCGCCGTTCGCCCCGGCTCCCCGACTGGGTTCGAGGCTGCGGTGCGAACGCCGAGCAGTTCGTAAAGTTATGCGTGGTCTGTGAAATCGATGCAGCAACCATGTTTCGGACTCGGTCCTTGGATCAGTGGGCGAAGCGGCGGTAGACGGTGGTCCGGGCCGGCCCGGACACTGACGGTTGCCGCCCGGAGCAGCCCGAGGTGGCCGCGCCGATGATCGCCGCCAGGCACTCACAATCCCCCGCCTTGCGCCACCGGCCCCCGGGTCGCGTATCACCGCCGTCACCGCCGCCCAGGCCGCGGCGACCGATGTCCGGGAACTCACGGCCCTGCGCTTCCTCACGGGCCTCAGCCTGGGCGGGCTGAGGCCCGCGATCACTGCGGCGATCCGCCACCGCGTCCCCGACGGGCCCGGACCCGCCGACCGTGCTCCCGTCCGGCAGAACCTGCTCAACTCGGCGCGGTCCTGATGGCGACGGGCGAGCGTGGCTTTGTTCACGAGAACGGGTTCTGGCTCAACTTCTGCGAAGCGATCGCACACGGCCCGTGAGAGCTCAGCCGATCAAGAAATTGACTGGTGAGCGCCGCCCGGCGCTGGCAACGTCAGGCCGTATGACCTGTGTGTTCTGCTGCTTGATCAGCGAAGGCTCGGCTCGTTGGATATTCCGCGGGCCCACCGTATCTGCCTTTGCTCCACTTGATCCGCTCGCGCCAGGTCATGCCCTGGTGATTCCGACATCCCACTACGTGGACATCTTCGATACGCCGCCGGAGGTACTGGCGGAGACCATGGCGCTGGCCCAGCGCCTTTCTGGGAAGATGCGGACTGCATTGGGGGCCGGGGGCGTGAACATCCTCAGTGCGAGCGGCCCCGGCTCAGAGCAGTCGGTGCCCCATCTGCACTTCCATGTGGTTCCCCGATGGGTTGATGACGGGTTCTCAACCTGGCCGACGGAGCGGTCCCAACGGCAGATTGCCGACGATCCCATCATCAAGCTCGCCGACGCCATGGCAGCCGGTCACGCAGCCTGACCGCGCCACAGAAGCAGAAATTGAGCCAGAACCCGATCTCGTGGACAAAGCCAGTCACCGCCGAACGCCGGACAGGGCCGTTGACTGTACGTACCCCCGCAGCGGTAGCGCTCGGCCAGGCGGCGGATGCGCACACGGAGCGTGACGAGGCGGAGACTGGGACGTCGTCTCGCCTGGACGGTGGTGGTACGGCGCCGGGAGGTGGTCGCCAGCCGGCCGGTGCTTGTCGTTCGTGGGCACAGACTCGGCCACCGCGTACGGCGCCATGCCGATCCCGTCGTCCCGTCAGTCCTGGCCAGCAAGCGACCCGCGCGCCGGCCTGGCAGGCTCGCGCGGTAGGCCGGTCAGGGTGGAACCCGCGTTTCGCAAGATCCATCCCGTCGCGAATGTCGCGGCGTGTGAGGTGGTGCGATGCTGGAGAGGACGCCGGTGCGGCGCTGGCCGTCTGCACGGCAGCAAAGCAGGGAGCCGGCAGAAGAGGAAAGCTGCATGTCTGCGGGCCAAAATTGAGGTGCCCATGACGAAATTTGTGCAGGCGAACCGCAGGTTTTCGGTGGACCGGTCGGAAGGATTCGGCGAGCGGCTGCTGGGGCAGCTGCTGGATCGGGCTCACGAGATGCCGCCCCAGCTCATCGCGCCGCTGGTGGCGGAAGAGGTACGCATCATCGGTGGCCGGAATGTTTCGATCTTCCTGCAGGACTATGCCCAGCTCATGCTGGTGCCGCTGCCGGGCAGGGGGCTCGAAGTCGGCGATCCGCAGCCTTTTGAATCCCGGGCCGGCAAGGCTTTCCTCCAGGCGACCGCAGTCGAGCACCCGCAGGCTGACGGCATGCGGGTGTTCCTGCCGCTACTGGACGGCAGCGACGAGGTCGGGGTGATGGCCCTCACCCTCGACACCATCGATGACGATGACCGCCGGCTGCTTCGACGACTCGCTGGCCTGGTCGCCGACATGCTGGTCACCAAAGGCGGTTACACGGACCGGTTCTTCCAGGCCAGGCGTCGCGAACCGATGAGCGTGGCTGCGGAGATCCAGTGGTCGTTGCTGCCTCCGCTGTCGATGAAGACCCCGCAGGTCGCAGTCGCCGGGATCCTGGAGCCCGCCTACGATGTTGCAGGCGACAGTTTGGACTACGCCCTCAATGACGACGTCTTGCATCTGGCCGTCATTGACGCGATGGGCCACGGCCTGAACGCTGCCGTACTGGCGACGGTTGCTGTGGGTGCCTACCGGCACGCCAGGCGCGCCGATGTCGGGCTCGCCGAGCTGTATGAGTTCATGGATGTCGCCATCCATGAACAGTTCGGCCCTGACCACTTCGTCACGGCACAGATGATGCGCATGGACATCGGAACGGGCCATTTGCAATGGGTCAACGCCGGCCACCCATCACCACTGCTGATCCGCGACCACCGGGTCATCCAGGCACTGGACAGCCCGGGAACCCTGCCGGTCGGCTTCGGCGGTGATACTCCGCTGATCAGCATGTGGAAGCTCCGGCGTGGCGACCGGGTGCTGTTCTACACCGACGGCGTCGTCGAGGAACATGAGACCGGCGGGGAGCAGTTCGGTGAGGAACGCCTGATCGACACCATCGAGCGCGTCGGGCCCACCACTGGGGACGTGCAGGAGATGGTGCGGGGCCTGTCCCACACACTGATGCGAGAGAGGGGCGGGACCACAACCGATGACGCGAGCCTCTTCCTGGTCGAGTGGTGCGGTGGCACCGCCGGCCACCTCGCCAAGCCAGAAATTTTCTGAACCGCCCAGGTGTCCGGAATGATGAGGATGCCGCTGAGGCGGTCGCGTCGATGGATGACGCAGCCGAGGCTGGGAGTGCAGGTCTCGGCTGGCCTAACTTGATCTTTTACCTCGGGTGTCGAACGGTGAGTCGAACCTTGATCACTCGCCTCGGTAACCGCCACTCATGAGGACGGCCTCCGGCTGATCATGTGCTCCGACCAAGGAACACACATGCTCAGCATGAAGGCCGTGAGATGAGTCTGTTGCATCATGATGCTGTCCGACGCGAACCATTCGCGGAACTGTCACGCTTCCGAGCTGAGTTCTACTCCTGCCTGCCCCGCCGCGCGGACGCGCTGTTCGAACTCTCGTGAACATAGCCAGTCCGGAGTGCGGACGTGCATTGACAGTACGCGGCTGCTGGATCAGGCTTTCGTATCGTGCAGCCCCGCCGTGGTCAGACAGCCACCCTTGTAGAGCGCCGCCACGTCGACTTGGTCCGTGTCGCGAGCGCCATCTGTTGTTGCGCAGCCTGAGCGCTGCCTTTCTCTTTTTCTTCTCTTCCTCTGTTTCTCATCTTTCTTTCATTCCTTTTCTTCCGCGGGTACGTGACGCCTCGGTGCGCCGTGCCCCGCTCAGGAGCGCACCCATGTCTTCATCGTCCTCGTCCTCATCGAAATCGTTCTCGGCCTCCTCGAAGCTGTCCCGTCGTGCCTTCGCAGGGGTCGTCGGCGCCGGTGCCGCGGCGGCTGTCGGGGTAACGGCCGGCGAGGCGAGCGCCGCCGAACCTCAGCAGAGCCCGCACGAAAGACCGTTCAGAGCAGCCCCGCGCCGTCACGCCAAGCGGCCCAACATCCTCTTCATCCTCGGTGACGACCTGGGCTGGGCCGATTTGTCCTCGTACGGCGCCCCGCACATCAAGACCCCCAACCTGGACCGTCTTGCCCGCCAGGGCGTGCGGTTCACCAACGCCTACGCCGGCTCCGCGACCTGCTCGCCCACCCGCTTCAGCCTCTACACGGGGCGTTTCCCCGGCCGGACGAAGGGCGGGCTCGCGGAGCCGATCGGGGACCATTCGGTCGGTCTCGATCCCACGCATCCCACGCTCGCCTCGCTGCTGCGTGACGCCGGTTACTCGACCGCTCTGATCGGTAAATGGCACTGCGGCTATCTGCCGGACTACTCGCCCACCAAGTCCGGGTGGGACGAGTTCTTCGGTAACTTCGGCGGCGCCCTGGAGTACTACTCGAAGCTGGGTCTTGCCGGCGAGTACGACCTGTATGCGGGGGACGTACGGGAAGGCGACGCCGAGTACAAGGATCTGCGGTACTACACGCGGATCCTGACCGAGCGCGCCAGCGACTACCTGCTGCGCGACCATGGAGACAAGCCATGGCTGCTCAACCTCAACTTCACCACTCCGCACTGGCCGTGGATCGCGGACGGCGACGAAGAGGAGAGCGCCGAGGTCGTACGCAAGATCAAGGCCGGGCAGCCGAACGCGCTCTTCCATGCGGACGGTGGATCCGTCGAGAAGTACACAGAGATGGTCGAGGACCTGGACCGGTCGATCGGTGAGGTGCTCCGCGCGCTGGAGAAGTCGGGCCAGGAACAGGACACTCTCGTCTTCTTCGCCTCCGACAACGGCGGCGAGCGCTTCTCCTACAACTGGCCCCTGTCCGGCAACAAGGCCTCGGTGCTGGAGGGCGGCATCCGCGTGCCGACCATCGTGCGCTGGCCCACGCGGCTGGACGGCGGGCAGGTCAGTCACGAGCCCGTCTTCACGCCCGACTGGACGGCGACCCTGCTGGAGATCGCCGGAGCCCGCCCCCACCCCGCCTACCCGCTGGATGGCACGAGCCTCGCCCCCTACCTCCTGGAGGGCGAACAGCTCGCGGAGCGGGATCTGTTCTGGCGGGTGCGCGGGGAGCGGGCGCTGCGGCGCGGGGACTGGAAGTACTACCAGGGCAAGGGCGGCGGCGACCAGCTCTTCAACCTTGCACAGGACCAGCGGGAGCAGGCCGACCGGGCGTCGGACGAGCCCGCGCTGCTCGCCGAGCTGAAGTCGGCCTGGGAGCGGACGAACGAGCAGTTGCTGCCTTACCCCGTCTGATCTCCTGCCGAACGGCACGTCAAGCAGAGCTCGACAAGCCGCAGGAGGGCCGACGCCCTCCTGCGGTACCCGCCCCCGACAGTAGGGCAGCCCGGGTACTGCTCCGATGCGCGATGCGCACGTTCGCCGGTATTGCCGAGCCTTCCCGCCCGCATTAGGTTGCATGAGGGACGTCCTACGTCCCATGTCCTGTGTTCTGGCGCTAAGGGGAGCGATGACCGTCCAGAGCCGCGTGATCACCTGTCTGGCTGTCGCGGGAGCGGCGCTGATTGCCACGGCTGGGACCGCGTTTGGTTCCGCTGGGAGCGGAAGGAACCGTGCGCCCATTGCTTCCGCTCCGAGCGGAAATAACTCCGCGGGGTCCTGCGCCTCCTCGGTGCCGTTCACCGCGGGGGAGGGCGGATACGACACCTACCGCATCCCGGCCGCTGTTCGGGCCCGTGACGGCGCTCTGCTGGCCTTCGCGGAGGGCCGGGTCGGGTCGGCGGGCGACTCGGGCAACATCGATGTGGTGAGCAGGCGTTCCACCGACGGCGGCTGCACCTGGGGGCCGCTCGACGTGGTGGCCGCGGGCGACGGCGACACCCGTGGCAACCCCGCCCCGGTACTCGACCCGCGCACCGGCAACATCGTGCTCGTGACCTGCTACAACAGCGGCGATGTGACGGAAGCGCAGATCATGCGCGGCGAGGTCACGCCCGAGCAGAGCCGCCGAGTGTTCGTGCAGACCAGCACGGATGACGGCCGCACCTTCTCGCCGCCGCGAGAGATCACCTCCGACGTCAAACGCCCCGGCTGGCGCTGGTACGCCACCGGACCGGGACACGCCATCGCCCTCACCCACGGCCCGCACAAAGGCCGTCTCGTCGTCCCCGCGAACTACTCCGCCGCCCCGCCCGAGGGTTCCACGGACACCGGGCAGGAGGCCAAGTACTACGGTGCGCACGCCTTGTACAGCGATGACGGTGGCCGGCACTGGCACCTCGGCTTCGTCGACGCGACGTACGACGGCGTGATCAACGCCAACGAGTCGAGCGCCGCCCAGCTCCCCGACGGCCGGATCTACTTCAGCGCCCGCGACCAGAACGGCACCAGCGACGGCAACCGCCTCGACGCGTACTCCAGCGACGGCGGCCAGAGCCTGGACCGCCCCTACGCGGTGCAGCCCTCGCTGAACGATGTGCCGGTGGTCCAGGGCGGCGTGCTGCAGGCCACGGGGGACCACGCCCCGTTGCTCTTCTCGGGGCCCTCTGAGCCCACCTCCAGGGCCGCCATGGCAATCTTCAGCAGCCTCGACGCCGGCGCCACCTTCACCCGCGCCACCACGCTCTCCGAGCTGCCCGCCGCGTACTCGGACCTCGTCCAGCCGGACTCCCGGACGGTGGGCATCCTCTACGAGACGGGCACCGTGGGGACGTACGAGAAGATCGAGTTCCGCCGCTTCGCGGTGAGCGAACTGGGGGTGTGAGAGCGGGGAGTTGATCAGGTGGATTACTTCCGCTCCGAGCGGAAGTAATCCCCCCGGCCCAGAACCGCCCCGATCTCCTACTCCTATCCCGCGCCACCCTCCTGCGGGGCCGTCGCCTGGAGAACCAAGTCGTGGATCGACTCGTCCGCGCCCACCGGGTGATGGCACCGGAAGCGGTGCGCACCCGTCTGGGTCACGTCCGGCATGGTGGCCGCGCAGGAGTGGTCCGCGCGCCAGCAGCGCGTACGGAACGGGCAGCCGCTCGGCGGATGCGTCGCCGACGGCACCGGGCCCGACCAGCGGGATCGGGTCGATCGGGTCGAGCAGCCCGGGCGTCGCCGAGAACAGCGCGCGGGTGTACGGGTGCCGGGCCCGGTCGGTGCACCTCGGCGGCCGGCGACTCCTCCACGATCCGGCCCAGATACATCGTGATGACGCGGTCGCTCATCCGCCGCACCGTCTGGATGTCGTGCGAGACGAACACCAGGGCGAGGCCGAGGCGTTCCTTGAGGTCGAGCAGCAGGTTGAGGATCTGCGCGCGCACCGACACGTCCAGCGCGCTGGTCGGCTCGTCCGCGACGACGCAGCTCCGGTTCGCAGGGCGAGCGCGCGGGCGATCGCGACGCGCTGGCGCTGCCCGCCCGACAGCTGCCCGGGCAGCGCGTCGGCGAGCACGCTTCGGCAGCCCGACCAGGCCCATCAGCTCCCGTACCCGTTCGTCGCGCTCGTGCGGGCGTGCCGTGCCGGTGCACGTCGAGCGGGTCGCGCAGGATCTGCCGGATCGGTCAGCCGGCGGTTCAGGGCGGTCGACGGATCCTGGAAGACCATGCCGATGTCGCTGCCGACCAGACGGCGGCGCTCGACGGGCGCCATCGTCCACAGGTCGCGGCCGTGGAAGGACGACCGTGCCGGACGTCGGCCGCTGCACGCCCACCAGCACCTTGGCGAGCGTCGACTTGCCGCAGCCCGACTCGCCGACGACGCCGACCGTCTCGCCGGGCGCGACGGTCAGGTCGGCGCCGGTCAGCGCGTACACGCGGTCGCGGGCGAACAGGCCGCCGGAGCGCGCCCGGTGCACCACATGGGCATCGCCTCACTCGACCGACGCGGATCCGTCACTTCAGGCCTCGCTTCCCCGGGCGAGCCGGACCGTGGGCGGCGGGACCACCGCCGGATGGTGGCAGGCCACCGCGTGCGCGGTCGTTCGCGCCCTCGTCGCCGAGCAGCCGGGCGCCGTCGTCCGGCAGACCTCGCTCGCCATCGGGCACCGGTCGGCGAACCGGCAGCCCGCCGGGAAGTCGGCCGGCGACGGCACGACGCCCCTGATCTGCGTCAGCCGCTCCGCGGCCGACTCCAGCGAGAGCACCGAGCCGAGCAGTCCGCGCGTGTAGTGGTGGGCGGGCGCCTCGACGAGGTCGGCGCGTCACGCCCGTCTCGACGATCTGCCCGCCGTACATCACGACGACCCGGTCCGTGACGTCCGCGACCAGCGCCAGGTCGTGCGAGACGAGGATCAGCGCGAAGCCCAGCTCCTCGCGCAGCCGCAGCAGCAGCTCGATGACCTGCGCCTGCACGGTCACGTCGAGCGCGGTCGTCGGCTCGTCGGCGACGATCAGTTTCGGGTTGCGGGACAGCGCCATGGCGATCAGCACGCGCTGGCGCTGGCCGCCGGACAGCTCGTGCGGATAGCTGCGCAGCGTGCGCGTCCGGGTCGAGGCCGACGAGACGCAGCAGCTCGGCCGGGGTGCGCCGGCCGCCCCGGCGGACGACCTGCTTGAGCTGCGCGCGCACGGTCATCGCCGGGTTCAGCGACGACAGCGCGTCCTGGTAGATCATCGCCATGTCGTGGCCGAGCAGCCGCCGCCGGGCGCCCATCGGCATGCTGATGCAGCTCCTGGCCGTCGAAGCCGACCCGGCCGCGGACCCGGGCGCCCTTGGGCTCGAGCCCCATCACCGTCAGCGCGGTCAGCGACTTGCCGCAGCCCGACTCGCCGACCAGGCCGAGGACTTCGCCGGGCCGCACGTCGAAGCGTGATGCCGTCGACGATGTCCACGCCACCGTGCCGTCGCGTCGAAGCCGATCGCCAGGTCGCTGACCCGCAGCACCGGTTCGCCCTGCGGCAGCGGCCGGGCGCGGTCCCGCAGCCGCGCGGCGGCCTCGGCGAGGCCGGGCAGCTCGACGGACCGTGCCGCTGCGCGGGCTTCGGCGCTTCGAGCCGGTCCGCCGTCCGCGGTCTCGGCACGTCGCGCGCGGCGGGCGCCGCCCACGCGTCGGACACGCCCTCGGCGAGGACGTTCAGCGCGAGCACGGTGATCAGCATCAGCAGGCCGGGGAAGACCGTCGCCCACCAGCCGCCGGTGCAGCACCATGTTCTTGCCGTCGGCGATGACGCTGCCCCAGGACGGGTCCGGCGGCCGCACTCCCGCGCCGATGAACGACAGCGACGCCTCGAAGACGATGGCCTCGGCGACCTGCACGGTGCAGAACACCAGGACCGGCGCGGCGCAGTTGATCGCGACGTGCCGCAGCATGATGTGCGGCGTGCGGGCGCCGATGACCCGCTCGGCGTCGACGTAGTCCTCGCCGTACTGGGCGAGTACGTTCGCCCGCACGACTCGGGCGACGGGCGGTGTGAAGAGGAACGCGATCGCGCAGATCAGTACGGGGATGCCGCCGCCGAAGACGGCGACCAGGACCGCGGCGAGCGCGATGCCGGGGAACGCCATGACGATGTCGAGGCAGCGCATCAGCGTCTCGTCGACGGCCTTGCGGGAGGTCGCCGCGATCGCGCCGAGCACGCGCGCCCGCGACCAGCGCGAGCGCGCGTCGCGCCGAGACCGATGGCCAGCGACCAGCGCGCCCCGTACATCAGCCGGCTGAGGATGTCGCGGCCGAGGCTGTCCTGGCCCATCCAGTGGACTGCCGGACGGGCCCGCCCGGTGCCGTCGCTCTGCGCACTGCTGGTCGAGCGGGTCGTGCGGGTGCGAGCAGCGGCGCGAGCAGCGCCATGAGGACGACGACCGCGACGACGGCGACCGCGATCCGGGACAGGACGGGCAGCCGCCGCAGGGAGCGCAGCCGGATGCCCGGCCGGGACAGCGCCTCGGTGAGCGCTTTACGGGAGGTGACCATCAGCTCTGCGCCCCCCTGAGCCGCGGGTTGACCATCAGATACAGGATGTCGATGACGAGGTTGACGACGACGAACCCGACGGCGGTGGTCAGCACGACGCCCTGGACCACGGCCGGGTCGCCGTTCTTCACCGCGTCGATCATCAGCTTGCCCATCCCGGGCAGGGAGAAGATCGTCTCGGTGACGACCGCGCCGCCCAGCAGATAGCCGACCCGCAGTCCCAGCACGGTCAGCGGGTTGATCAGGGCGTTGCGCAGCACGTTGCGCCCGACCACGACGACCGGCGGCAGCCCGCTGCCGATCGCCGTACGGACGTAGTCCTTGTCGAGTTCCTCGACCACCGCCGTGCGCACGATGCGGGTCAGCTGCGCCGCGACGGCAGCGACAGCGAGAGCGCCGGGCAGCGTCATGCGCTTCAGCCAGCCGGTGAACGAGTCCGCCGGGTTGATGTATCCGCTGGTCGGGAACCAGCCCGGCCTCGACCGCCAGATACTGGATCATCAGCAGCGCCAGCCAGAAGCCGGGCGCCGCGACGCCGGTCAGCGACACGACCCGGATGATCTGGTCGGCGAGCCCGGTCGCGGTAGATGGCCGCGGTGACGCCGAGCAGCAGCGCCAGCACGACCGCGACCGACCAGGCCGAGGAACGTCAGCTGGAGGGTCAGCGGCAGCGCGGTGGTCACCTGGTCGACCACCGGCTGCCGGGTCAGGACGCTGATGCCCATGTCGCCATGGACGCAGATCACCGACGAAGTGCACGTACCGCACGGGCAGCGGATCGAGCAGCCCGTTCTGCACCCGGAACTGGTGCAGCTGCTGCGGCGTCGGATTGGCGCCCTGGAAGATACGCCGACGCCGGATCGCTGTCCGAGAACCGCATGACGAGAAGCACGAACAGGACGATGCCGAGCAGCAGCGGGACGAGCAGGACGAGGCGGCGGGCCAGAATTCTGGCGATCACGACCACGTGGAGCACGAACTGCCCTTGCGAGAAAGCCGCGTTACGCGGGCTTGGCCTGGAGCACGTTGATCCCGGGATAGGGCTGCGCCTGGACACCGGTGATCTTCTTCGGGTCCCAGGCGGTCATCAGCTCGTTGTGCACGACCGGGTAGAGCACGGCCTGCTCGGCGACGATGTCGATGTACTCCTGCGTCATCGTCTTCTTCTTGCCTGGTCCGGCTCGCGCGGTGGCCTGGTCCATCAGCGTGAAGAGGTGCTTGGCCGTCGGAGCTGCCCGTCCCAGCGCGCGTAGCCCATCCACAGGTTCGACGGGCGCGTAGTTGTAACGCATGATCAGGTCGGCGTCGAGGCCGAACTGGTTGGGGTTCGAGGCGGCCGCGACGACCTGGTAGTCCTTCTTCTGGTCCATCTTCGTGAAGACGGCCGTGGTCTCCTGCGGGTCGAGCGTGGTCTTGACGCCGATGGCGTCCCAGGACGCCTTGATCGTCGGCAGGCAGTCCATGATCCAGCTGACGTTGACCGCCATCAGGGCGACCGAGGCCCGCTGCACCCCGGCGCCGCCGAGCAGCTTCTTCGCCTTGTCCGGGTCGTAGTCGTAGACCGTCTTCGCCGGCGGTACGTCGGGTTGCCGCGCGTTCAGGAACGAGACTCGCGCCCCTGCCGTGCCCCTTGAGGCGCCACCTCGATCATCTTCTGCGTGTCGATGGCGTAGTGCAGCGCCTGGCGCACCCGCACGTCGTCGAACGGCTTGTGGCGCGGTGTTGAACATCAGGAACATGTTGTTCATGCCCGGCGCCGCCCTCGACGGTCAGGCCGCCCTTCTTCAGCTGCGTCGATGTTGGCGTACGGGATGTTGTCGGCGATCTGCGCGTCCGCGCTGCCACCGGAGATCTTCGCGACGCGGGGCGCCGCGTCCACGATGGACAGCCAGTTCATCTTCTTGAACGGCGCCTTGCGCGGGCCGTTGTAGTCCGCGAACGCCTCGAAGGTGGTGTTCGACTTCGGCTGGTGCGCGGTCTGCCTGTACGGGCCCGAGCCGACGGCCTTGCCCTTGGTCGCGTCGTCCCAGCCGCCCGGCTCGAAACACGTGCTTCGGCATGATCTTGGCGAGGGTGAGCCGCGGAGCGCCGTCCGGGAACGGGAACTTGAGGACCAGCTCGACGGCGTCGTCACGTCGACCTTTCGCACCTCCTTCAGCCAGCTGCTCGAAGAAGCCCTTGGCCAGCGACTGCGTGCCCGGGTCGAGGATCCGGTCGAAGATGAAGACCACGTCGTCCGACGGTGACGGGCTTGCCCGTCGTGCCACTTGGCGCCCTCGCGCAGCGTGAACTCCAGGTGGTGGCCGTAAGGTCCTTCGGCACCTCGGTGGCGAGCGCCGCGTACGGCTCGCGGGTGATCGGGTCGGTGTCGAGCAGCCCCTCGTAGATGTGGTGGTTGGCCGCCATGGCGAACGCCGACGCGGTCTGCGTCGGGTCCCAGCTTCTGTCGTTGCCGTAGCCGATGACCGCGGTCGAGATGGTCCGCCGCCCTTGCTGCCGCCGGTGTCGTTGGTGGACTTCGGCCCCGACGAGCAGGCCGAAAGGGTCGTGGAGATGGCGGTTGCCGCGCCCAGCGCGCCGGTGTACTTGAGGAAGGACCGGCGGTGCAGTCCGGCTCGGGGTCGCGTCGCTCACTGTGCCTCCAAGAAGATCTCCAAGAGATCTCGATATGTCACGTCGGGGCGATATCGGGAGATAGGACGTCCTACGTCTTTCCGCGCGACCATAAAGCGGGCCCGGTGGGTGGTCAAGAGGTCGCGCATGGATAAGCGCACCGCTGAGTGGTCGCTTTCCGCCCGCGGCGCGCGGATCTTGGACGATCCCGGCCATCGGGGTGCGGACGTGCTGTTTCGTGTGGTTCCGGACAGGCGAGGGTTCGGGGCGAGCGAGGGTTCGCGGCGGGTGAGGGTGCCGGGCGGTCGAGGGTGCCGGGCGGTGGTGCGGTGTCCTCCGGGCAGGTCAGGTGCTCGGCTCCGGGAAGGCGAGATGCTCGGCCGGGCGGAGGACGAGGTGCACACGGGGTGGCACATGCGATAAAAGTGAACGACAGGAATACGGCAGCCGTCTCGTGGTCCTCTGGAAGATGTGTCCCACTGGACATGGGACGTGGGACGTCATGCGGGACTACGATGGAGCGCATGTCTGAGGAGCCAAACCCAAGCGCGCTCCACCTCACGGCCGTCCCGCCAGGGCGGGGAACAGCCAGATCCAGCGCGAGGTCACACAGCTGATCCTGGACCGCAAGCTGAAGCCCGGCGCACCGCTGCCCACCGAGGCCGAGCTGATGGAAGATCTCGGCGTCAGCCGCAATTCCGTGCGCGAGGCGCTCAAGGCCCTCCAGGCCCTCGACATCGTCGAGATCCGACACGGCTACGGCACATATGTCGGCCAGGCATCCCTGACCCCGCTGGTCGACGGCCTCACCTTCCGCACCCTCGCTCTGCTCGGCGACGACGCGCACGCACTTGGCGAGATCCTGCAGGTCCGCGAGGTCCTGGAGGAAGGGTTGATACGCCGTATCACGCCCCCCCTCACCGACGCCGACCTCGACGCGCTGGAGGAGATCGTGGTCCGCATGGAGGCCGCAGGCCGGGACCGCCAGCCGTTCACCGGCACTCGACCGCGAATTCCACGAAACCCTCTACCGCGCCCTTGGCAACGAACTCGTCCCGCAGCTCCTCGGCGCATTCTGGAACGTCTTCCACCGCGTCGCCGGAGTCCGCGGCTGGACCGACGACCCGGCCCCCGAGATCACGGCCCGCCGCCACCGCGACATCCTGACGGCACTGCGCGACCGCGATGTCGAGAGCGCCCAGCGCGCCATGAGCGACCACTTCCGCGGCATCGAGTCACGGGCGGCACAGGAGATGCGCGGGGTGGAGTGAGGGATGGGGCGAGGGATGGGATGGATGGGGGCGGGTGGATAAAGGGCGAGGTGGGGCGGTGGGGTGGGGGTAGAGGCAGGGGCGGGCTGGTGCTGGGTTTCGGTTCTGCTTTTTATTTCCTTTCGCAGCGGAACTAATTCTGGGTTCTGAGGGGCTGAGGTGCGGAAGGGCTGAGGGGCTCTGGAGGGTCCTGCCCTGGGTTGGTTTCTCTCGGAGCGGAAGAAATTCCGTGCATTATTTCCGCTCGGAGCGGAAGAAACTCGGTACGTTACCCTCGATTCTTCGGTGGGGTTTGGTCGTTGAGTGGTCTGGTGGTTCGCCCGTAATGTCCCTCGCCGTGTGAGGGCGGGCCGTCGCGTGTCGCTGCGGGGTGCGCCGGGTTCCACGGGCCCGGAGGCTGCTGGCCTTCCTCCTCTCGGTGTGTGTTGGGGCAGAGGCTGGTCGTCAGGTGGCGGCCGTCAGGTTGTTGATCCGCTTCCAGCTGGTCGTGAATGTCTGGGCCCAGGGCCAGGTCCGTTCGATGCGCAGGTGGTGGCGGCGTGCGTGGTGGGCGAGGCGGGCGGGCAGGTGGTAGAGGCGGAAGCGCATCGTGTCCGGCTCGGCGTCGGCGAGGTCCGCTTGGTCGTGGAGGGTCAGCAGCCGCAGCCAGGCGTCGAGATCGGCGGCGAGGTTCGCGGTGAGCATCCAGCTCGCGTTCGTTTGCCAGGACTTGGACGGCAGGTTCGCCAGCCCCATCGCCTTGTTGGTGCGCACGCGGTCTTCGACCTCGGCGTGATCGCGGTGAAGGACGTCGAGGAACTGCACCTGGTGGGTGCCGGCGATGTGGCTCATGTGCCGGATGTTTGTTGCGGTGATCGAGTAGCGCCAGCCGGTCTTCTGCTCGAACGCGGTCAGCTTCCCCAGGTGGCGGCGGGAGGGCTTGACGCGGCGGACGATCAGCCGCATGCCCTTGGGCCAGCCCTCACGAGTGCTCAGTCCGGTCAACTCGGCGACGAAGTAGCCCTCTTGGACCTCGCCGTCCTGTCGCAGGGAGGTTTCCCAGGCGGCTTCGGGGAGGCGGGCGATGGCGCGTTCGTCCTCGGGCGTGATCGTCCAGCCGACGGTGTAGCGGACCGTGCGCCGCGTGGTGTTCAGCGCCTGAAGGCGTTTGAGCAGGCCGTGTGTGGCACCGGCGCCGTCGACCCGCACCAGGATCTTGGCCTGGGAGGAGCAGGGTATCTGCGCGAGTGCGGCATCCAGCACCCGCAGGTGATCGGCGACGGTGTTCGCGCCGGCGTTGCCTTCCCTCAGTTCCATCGCCAGGCACTCGTCGGTGTTGGCCAGCCATGCGGCCAATGGGTGGAAGCCGAAGGTGCCCTTGAACGTGCCGGCGGCGCCCTGTTTCCTGGAGGCCGCGGTGATGACCGTGGCGTCCATGTCGAGCACGATCCAGCCCTTCAGATGCCGCCCCGCGACGGTCAGATACGGGAAGCCGCCGGGCCGCAGGTGCAGCAGCGTCCAGACGTGGCGACGCACCCGCTGTCGTACCTTCGCGATCTGTGCGCGCCTCGTCTCGTCCGTCGTGGACAGCAGCCGGTGCAGCGTGGAGTCCGACACTGCCGGTCCGAACAGGAGGCCGTGGTGGAGCTGGAGTTGCTCGGCCTCCAGCAGATTCGTGGCGCCGAGCGCGATCGCGACGACGAGGCCGACGAGCGCGGTGGCCCGGTCCCGCCACGACGAGGTCGTGCCCGATGGAAGCACTCCCGCCAGTGCGTCGGTCAGGCCGACGCGGTCGGCGAGCCTGCGCAACAGCACCGCCCCGGCATGCCCGACCAGCCCTTTCCCGTCAGCCGTCACAGACAGACCGCGGTCCCACCCTGTACGCTCACTCACCAGAAAGGTGCCCTGACTCCTGTGCCGGATTCGATCTAGACACTCGCATCCTTGCAGGTCGGCGGCACCTTTCTGCTGTCAGGGCGTCAGATCGACCAATTCCGCTGAAGAGCCGGGGTTACTTCCTCTCGCAGCGGAACAAACGCCCACCACGCCCGTGCCCCCACCACGCCCGTGCCCCCACCACGCCCGCAGCCCGCGCCCGCCCATGCCCGTCCGTGCCGGCAAAGACGCATGACGCTCCTCACACCCTCCGTAACTGTCGCCCCGCCGAACCAGGTTGCTCTAATCTCTGGGCAATCGGCCGAACCGGCAGTCGGCGAGGAGCCGACGGCGATGGTCGCCGGCGGGGAAGCGTAGGCCGACGGGGGCAGCGTGGATCTTCCGTATCTCTATGGGTACCAGCCTCTTCTCGAAGAGCACGTTCCGGAGTTGCTCGGGCTCATGTACACCGAGAAGCGCAGCACGGACACTCTGCCGCCTGCCGTGCCGCCGCTGACCCGCGTCGTGGGCGGCCGGGGCGTCGGCAAGACCGCTCCCCTCAAGGACCTGCAACGCCACTACCAGGACCGGATTCCGCTGGCCTACCACGACCTGGCGGGCCGGGCGCTCACCAACAGTCCGTCGCCCGTTACGGCGGTCCTGTGCGACCTCAGCCACTACCTGGGGATCAGGACCCGGCACCACACGCTGGACTTCCTCCGTTTCGAGCTGGGGCTGCTCGCCGCGGTCCGCTGGCGCCCGGACGGTGCGGACGCCTTCACCGATCTCAACCGTGCGGAGGCGGGCTTCCGCGAGGCGGTCCTGAACGCCGCCATGGACCGCAACACCTTCGGCAGGGAACTGCGCGACTGGCTCGACGAGGTGGACCGCCAGTTACCCGACGTCGCCGTGACCGCCCCTGTGACGTCGATGCTGCGGATCGCCCTCGGTGTCGCACGCCGCAGGCTGGCGAAGCCGCGGATGGGCGGCGAGGTACGCAAGGCGCTGCTGTGGTGGGAGAAGGAGCTGTCGGACCGGCCCGGTCATCTGGAGCAGCCGCTCTTCCACTTCATTTTGGAACAGCCGCTGTCCACCACCGTGCCGCCGGAGGTGGAGGAGTCGCTGATGGCGGCGTTCTTCGCGGACATCAGCGAGCACTACAACGTCTCGGCCCTCGCGCTGCGGCCGCAGAGCCGGCCGTTGATCCTGCTCGACAACGTGCACACCACGCTGGGGAAACGGTTCATGGCGACCCTTGAGTCGCAGTACGAACCGGGAGCTGGGCGGCAGGCCGCGGGCGCCAGGGCCACTCGGCCCGTGGTGGTCGCCACGGAGCTCGGCAGCGCGATCGGGCTGCCCCAGGTGCGCGACAGGGCCCTGAAGAGCCGCCGGAACCCGACCGGCCAGCCGCCGGGACCCGCCGCACCGAGCGGCGCCGCGCAGTCCCTGCGACTCAGCGCGCCCGCACTGACCAGGTCCCACGTCAGCAGCATGTTCCCCAGTGCGGGCGGGCCAGGAGAGGACGTGCTCCAAGCCATCCCCGGGCTCTGCTCTGGCCGCGCCGGCAGTGTGTGCATCCTGGTGGCGGCCGTGCGAAAGGAGCTGGACGCCGGGCGTCCGGTTTCTGCCGTCGGGCTGCTCGGCCTGCCCGGCGTACGCCAGCAGCTCCTCGACCACCTGGTGCCGGACGACGGCACCAGACTCCGCAAGGACCTGGCTTTGACCTCCATCGCACTGGACCTGAAGGCCGCGGGCCGCGTCCTGGACCGGCCGTGGACGCCGGGCAGCCGGATCAACGACCGTGTGGAGGCCGTCCACGCCTTCGCACACCAGGAACACTGGCAGCACGGCCCCGGCTGGCCCGCCGACGGCCGCGAACCCTACGAGGGGTTCCCGGGCGGCGCGGAGCGGATGCCGTTCGTCCAGGACCGCACGCTGCGCACGTTGCTGCTGGACATCCTGCGCTCCGAGCAGGGCAGCACCGGATGGCTGACGCTGCACCGCAAAGCGGCGGCGGGCTACGTCTTACGATCACCCGCCCCGCAGCCCGCTGACACCGCCCCGCAGCTTGCCGACACCGCCCCGCACAGCAGTATCCGCGCGCTCCACCACCGTGTCGCCCTCGGCGGGGTGGCGGCGGCCCAGCAGTGGCTGCACGGCTACTTCCTGGAGGCCACCGGCGCCGCCTGGCTCGACGCCCTCCAGCTGATCTGCGCCGCGCCCCCGCCTCCCGTGGGATTCGACCCGCCGCGCGAGGACCCGGCCGACTGCCCGTGGGACCCGGCCGCCTGTCCGTGGTGCCACGACAGGGACGACCAGATCGTCCATGACGCGCTGACCCGGCTGATGGCGGAACTGCGCCTCGTCACCCCGTTCGGCCAGGCCTTTGCGGCGTCCCGCGACCGTGTCACCCGCGGCCTCACGGACCTGCGCGCCTGGAAACCGGGTGACAGGGCCTACGACAGCGCGGTGCAGGTCTGGCCGGCGGAGCTCGGCCAGGGCGTACGGGTTCCTGATCTGACGGTACGCACGGCAGACACCGCAGGCCACGAGCGTGCGGTGCAAGGGGGAGAGTCATGAAGGTGCGCCGGCCCATGGGATGGCTCTGGCGTCGGCTTCGCTACGAGCCGCTGCCGAGGACCAAGGCGGCCATCGGGGCACTCGTCCTGGTGCTGATCGCCGGAGGCGTCACCTGGGGAATATCGTCGCGTCTGGGACCCGATTCCTGCGCCTCGCACGGTGAGATGCACGAGGGCCAGTGCATCGCGGTCTCCGACGGTTCCTACGTGTTCGACCCGTCACTCGCCCAGGTGTCGGACCGCATTCACACCCAGAACACCTGGGTCGAGGGACAACCCGGTCCGCACGCCAGCATCGCGATGATGGTGCCGCTCACCATGAACGATCCGGTGGTCAGGGAACAGATCAGGCACGAGGTGCAGGGCGCCTATCTCGCCGTCTACCGCGCCAATCACGAATCCGGCGGTGAGCGCCCGCTGGTCCGGCTGCTCCTGGCCAATCCGGGCCGCGACCAGAACGACTGGCCCGTCGTCGACCGGCGTCTCGGTGCACTGTCCAGGGATTCCGGCGTCAATCTGCGCGCTGTGGTGGGTTTCGACCTCAGCACCAGTCAGACCAAGGCAGCCATCGCCGACCTGACCAATCACCGTCATATTCCGGTGGTGGGCGGCCCCATCACCTCCGACACCTTCGCCAATACCAAGGAACACCCGGACCGTTTCGACGGCCTGGCCCGTGTGGTGCCGACCAATGGCGACCAGGCCAAGGCACTGGCCACGTTCAGCAAATGGAAGGCACAGAATTCCCTGGTGGTGGAGGACCGCCGGAACGACGACTACGTGAACACGCTCAAACGTGCCTTTCACGAGCGCACGGAGAATGCTCCACTGGAGCCGGAAACGTACGAATCCACCGGTCTCGGAGAAGAAGGCACCCTCTCCAACGACTTCCATCAGATGGCCACCGACATCTGCCAGAACCCCGAAATCAAGGTGATCTATTTCGCCGGGCGTCCGGTCCACATGCGGCAGTTCGTGAACGAGCTCGGCACCCGCCCCTGCCAGAACCGGCAGTACACCGTGCTGACCGGGTCCGGCGCCTCCACTCTGGCCCTGGACAAGGGCCTGAAGCCGCAGGCACTGCGCAGAGGAGTGCATGTGCAGTACGCGTCGGTCGGGCACCCGGATGCCTGGAACTCGCCCGGCGCGCCGTCCACGGGCGGCTCCGCGAAGGACGTCGACGTCCTCAAGGACTTGGTGAAACGTGGCGCCGCAGGTCCCGTCGGCCCGATCGGCGAGTCGAATCTCGACGATTCGCGCACCATATCGGCGTACGACTCCGCCTGGACCGCGATCTCCGGTCTGCGGCACCAGACCGGTGGCGAGACCCATGTGAAGATGCCCAGCCTGGAGCAGCTGGGCAACAGCTGGAACCGCCTGCACGGCACCAATCGCGTCAACGGCGCCAGCGGCTGGATCTGTCTCGACAACTACGGCAATCCGTACGACAAGGCGGTGTCCGTGGTGGAGCTGGTCCCCGACGGCAAGGATCACGTCAAAATAAAGTTCGCCGGCCTCGCCTGGCCCGAGGGAAAGCCACCGTCGTCGAACTGCTCGATCCCCAACCACGAAGGCTGACCCCGGTGCACCGCACTCCCGTCCGGTGCGGCTGCCGCGATGCCCTGCCCTGGCGGTGTGACCGGGGCGAGGCCATGACCGGCCAGGCCGGTAGCGTACGGACGTGCCTAAGAACATGCGTACGAGGAGATGGAGCTACACCGTGGCTGCCGTGCTGATGGCGCTGGTCGGTGTGGGCGTGCTTGCGGCCACCATCGTGGAGGTGGTGCAGGGCGACAGCCAGATCTCCGAGTTGCGCGCGCACGGGAGCCGGGCCCCAGGGCACGCCTCCATCGACTGGGCGTGCTCCTCAGGCCGTGGCGGCGGGTGCTCCCCGAGCAAGGTGTGGCTCAGCTTCCACGACGCCAAAGGCCTCCCGCAGTTCACCGCGGAGCCCAGCCTTGCGCACACGCTCTATGTGCCGAGTGGCCGGCCTGACGACGACGGATACGTGCACACCACCGTCGTCTACGATCCGGCCGACCCGGAGGACGCACAGGCAGCCGGCGTCCTGAAGTGGGGCGCCTTGGACCTCATCGAGCACCGATGGCTCGCCCTCACCATCGGCCTCGTCCTGGCCGTCGCAGGACCGGCCGCACTCGTCACCGACCGCATCGGCGGCTGAGCCGACACTGCCCCAAAGCCGACGGCCGCTTCGCCACCGTCGGCTTCTGCTTCGGTGGCGAAGCCTCCGGCCCGGCCCGCCCTTGCCGGTCCGTCGCGCCGGTGCCTACTTCGTGAGGATCGCCCCGTTGTAGAACGTGTCGCCGCCGTCACTGGACACGTAGTGCCAGCCGCTGACCGTCAGGTGGTTGCCGGATGCCACCACGGTCGAGGCGCCCAGCGGGTGGTCGGGGTCGTTCTCGGGCAGGCCGAGCGACGTCCAGCCGGCCGACGGCGACCATGTCAGGCCGACCGCGGCGTCGTCGTTGCCGCCCACGACGGCGAGGCCGCCGTGGGGCAGCAGCGCCGCCGAGTTCAGCGCGAAGGTGCCGTCGGGCAGCGCTACCTGCTGCCAAGCCGTGCCGTCCCAGTGCAGGGCGAGCCCGGCGGGCCGCTGCTTGTCGGTGTCGCGGGACCAGCCCACGGCCCAGACGTCGGACGAGCTGCGGGCGACGACGTCGAACAGCACGGCCGAGTCCGGGAAGGCGGGCGTCGCCGTGCGCGTCCACGTGGCACCGTCCCAGTGCACAGCCACCGACTGCCCGGTGGCGTAGTCGACGCCGACCGCCCAGACGTCGTCGGGCGCCACCTCCTGGACCTGGTAAAGACCCCACTGGTCCGAACCCGGAATGCTTACCTGCTGCCAGGCCTTTCCGTCCCAGTGCTGTACAAGGGGGACCTCGGTGTAGTCCTCGCCCACGTAGACGAAGCCCACCGCCCAGGCGTCCTTGCCCGACAGCGCACTCACCGACAGCAGGGTGCCGTCGTGTGCGTCGGCGGGCAGCGCGGTGTCGGCGGACACCTGCCAGTGGCCTCCGGCGTACCGTCCCACCAGGATGCCTGCTTGGTCCGCGTCCTGGTCGCCCACCAGGAAGGCGGCTCCGTCGCGTGCGGTGGCGATGTCGTTGATCCGGCTGTCCCAGCCGTCGGCCCCGAGCGGGACCTGCTGCCATGCCGTGCCCTGCGCGTTGTCGCGGCGGTACAGAGTCGGCGTGAACTGTCCGCCGCCCTTCGCCGGGTCCGTCCCGATGACGGCGCCCCCGGCCCAGGTCACCGAGGGCCCGTAGGGCGCCAGACTCATGATCGACACCTGGCCCGTCGAGGTCTCCGTCCAGCTTCCGCCGGCACCGGAGGCGGCCCACACCGGCCCGTTCGCCAACACGGCCGTCATCCCGACCGCGGCAAGACCCACCACTGATGTGCGCTTGAACGACACCTTGCACTCCTGTCACAGGGGAACCGCTCCCCAGCACACGTACAGAGCCTCAGGCGGTGTGTTGCGTTGCAAGCCGGAGTCGCTTTCACGGATAAGTACTCACTCACTCACCATACGTGTGCGGTGCCGACCGGCTCCCTGATCGGGCCGGGATGCCGGTGGGTGGAAATGGCCATCGGAGGGCAGCCCGCGTGGCGGGCTGTCCGAGGTGCGTGCTTGACGGGCTTGGTCCTTTGGGGGCAAAGCTTTCATGGTGACGCCAGGCACGCCATCGGCTCCGGAGCCGACCTCCGAAGGACTTCCGGAGCCGACCACTCAGCGGTTCATGGCCGCCGGGTCACGCCACCGCCGCGCCCGCCACGTCCGCGACGAACGCGGCCCAGGCGGGGGCGCCTATGACGACGACCGGTCCTTCGGGGACCTTGCTGTCCCGTACGGGGACGATTCCCGGGTAGTTGTCGGCTATTTCTACGCAGGAGCCGCCACTGCCGTCGCTGTAGCTGCTTTTGCGCCAGTGGGCGGCGCCCGGGAAGGCGTGGCCGATCTCGACGCATTCGCCGCCGCTGCCGTCGCTGTAGCTGCTTTTACGCCACTGTGCGGTGCTCAGTTCGTACTCGCGCATCGTTTGTGGTCCTCCGCTGCTGATTCGATCAGTTTCAGGGACGCCTCTGGAGACAGTGCGGTGGCCCTGAGGAGATCGTAGAACGCCTGGGCACGCTTCACCACGGCCGGATCGTCCAGCAGATTCCCCGAATACACCGCCTCTGTATAGGCCGTTGGCGGCGCGTCCTCGAACTCCATAAGCGTCATCATCCTGCCCAGGGCGGCATGGGCGCCTGCCGAGAACGGGATGACCTGCACCACCGCGGTCCGCTCGCGGATGAGGCCGATGATGTGGTCCAACTGCTTGGCCATCGCGGCAGGACCGCCCACCGGGACCCGCAGCACGCACTCGTGCAGAATCACCCAGTACAGCGGCTTCTTGTCGCTCTTGAGGATCTGCGCCCGGTCGATGCGCGCCCGGATCAGGCCCTCGACGAACTCTTCCGGGGCGTACGGGTTCTCCGCGACCATGAGGGCACGTGCATAGCCGGGCGTCTGGAGCAGCCCGGGTACGACGGCCGGGGCGAAGTCACAGATCTGCGTGGCCAGCGACTCAAGCTCGGCCGCCGCCCGGAAGTACGCGGCGTGCCCGTTGCCGTCGATCAGCTTCTTGCAGAGCCGTCCGAAAAAACCTCCGGTTTGTAGGATCTCGTCGATCTGCCGGGCGATGTCGAGCTGCGGCTTGCGGACGGCCTGCTCGAACTGCCCGATATAGCCGCCCGAGACGAATACCTGTGCCCCTAACTCCGCCTGAGTGAGACCGGACTCCTCCCTGTGCCGCTTGAGTTCCGTACCGAAGAACTCCCATGCGGCCTGCTGCGAGCCGTTGAAGTTCGGGAATGCGTTGGCCATGGATTGAACTCCCTCTGCCAGCCTGTCCATTGCTGTGCGAGAACGCTTCCCTACTGTAAGCACGCTTTGTCATCATGGATGAAACGCACGGAAAAGTAATACGAAAGAGAACACGGGTGAGGCCAATGCGGAAAGAATGGCAGGCGAAGCCGTCCATGAAGGCCCTGGTGGACGCGGACGACACGGTTCGGGAATTGCGTACCGTGCTCGCGCAGGTAGGGGTGAAACTGCCGTCCCTGTGCCTGGACCCCGTCATGATGGCGCGGGAGGAGCCGATCCCGCTGGTGGAACTGGGCCGCTGCACACCGGACGTCGCCCGGCACCTCATCGCGGCCCTGCAGCGCGGCCAGAACGCCGGAACGGAAACCGGAAGCGCCCGCACGGCCTCGGGGAGCGACACCGCATGAAACCCGTCATGAAACCCGTCCCGCCCCGCGGCAGCTACGTACTCGACACGACGTCAGGCCGGGTAGGCCAGGTCATGGGCCATGACGGCGGCTATGTCCGGCTGCGCCCCATCGGCTGCGGCCGGGAATGGGACTGCGTCCCGGAAACGGTACGCCCGGCAACCCAGGCTGAACGTCTGCACGCCGCCACGTCCCACGCCAACGCCCGCAGCCGCGGCGAGGTCTCGTAACCGAGGACGACCCCGGGTACGAACCGGCCGGGACAACGGGGGAAAAACGCGCTGGACGGCGGGCGCACTCAAAGGGACTGGTTGTCAGATCTCCCGGGTCAGGAATGCGCTGTTCGGATCTGGACGGTATTCCGCAAACGGCTCGCAGTAAGTGAACCCGAATTTCGTGTACAGCGCCCTGGCGGGCAGGAAGAAATCATCGGAGCCGGTCTCCAGGCTCAACCGTGTGAAACCCATGACCTTGGCCTCGGTGATGATGTGCTCCAGCAGCAGGGACGCGATTCCGCTCCGCTTGCGCGCCGGCATGGTGCGCATCGACTTCAGTTCGGCGTGGCCCGCGTCCAGTTTCTTGATCGCAGCGCAGCCCACCAGAGTGACCCCGTCCTGTACCGACCAGAACGTGACCTCGGGCTTGCGGAGGGCATCGAGATCGAGAGCGTGACAGCTCCCCGGGGGCGAGGTGGCCCGCATCTGCTGAACGTGCTCATGGAGGAACCCGGCGATCTCCGGCCCGGAGAGGTCGTCTATCGCGATCTTCACTGTGCTGGTCCTTCTTTCAGGTCGCGCGGTTCTACCGCAGAGTATTGTCCCATCTTCGCAAACCGTGTCAGGACGGGCTCTGTCCCTCACTCGGCGTGACCTCGTCCATGCACAGAGGCGAACTCTCCGGTTTTCCGTGCGCTGGATCGTTGGTGCCGCAGGCCGAAATCGAGGCCGGTATATATGTCGGGAATCAGCCATTTATTCGTGAACGCTGCCGATGCGGCCGGACATGGTCACGTTCTGCCTTCCTCACGTTCTGGCGACATGATCCGAAAGTTCTACGAAACTTTCGACGATGTTGACTCGACCCTCTGTCTCCAGATCGCGGATTCCCGTAGCCGATCTCGAACCCAACCGACCGGACAGGGCGAGTGATCAGCCATGATGCATTTTTTAGAAATCCTCTACCGGACAAGGGTTTTCGAAATGCTTGCGGGAACCGTTGACACTGGACGGGGCCGGACCAACACTGTCGGCATCGACAGACCTGCACCCCTGTCGATCCGGGTCACCCGCGCGACCCTGGTCCTCCGGTCGTCGAGCCGCACGACAGACAACCGGCCAACCCCCCACGCGTTGCACGACGCTGACGCGCGGTCAGCCGTCACCCCTGACCGTCGACAGGGGCTCGCCGGGTCGTATCACGCTGCCCGGCCTCTCTGTCGGCCTCGACGAGGAGGAAGCACGCACATGAACAACGCACTCGCTCAACTGAAGCGCCGCAGACAGGGGCGAAGATCCTTCATCGGCCGTGCCTGCGTCCTGGCGCTGGCGCTGGCCGCGATGATCCTGCCCGGCAGCGCCAGCGCCGACACGACCGTCACGTCGAACCAGACCGGCACCAACAACGGCTACTACTACTCGTTCTGGACCGACAGCAGCGGCTCGGTCTCCATGAACCTGGGGTCCGGCGGCAACTACAGCACCTCGTGGAGCAACACCGGCAACTTCGTCGCCGGCAAGGGCTGGAGCAACGGCGGACGCAGGGCCGTGAACTACTCCGGCACCTTCAACCCGTCCGGTAACGGCTACCTGTCCCTCTACGGATGGACCTCCAACCCGCTCGTCGAGTACTACATCGTCGACAACTGGGGCAGCTACCGGCCCACGGGCACGTACAAGGGCACCGTCACCAGCGACGGCGGCACGTACGACATCTATGAGACGACGCGGACCAACGCTCCCTCCGTCGAAGGCACCAAGACCTTCAACCAGTACTGGAGCGTCCGGCAGTCGAAGAGGACGGGTGGCACCATCACCACGGGCAACCACTTTGACGCCTGGGCCAGTCATGGAATGAACATGGGCAGCTTCAACTACTACATGATCCTGGCGACAGAGGGTTACCAGAGCAGCGGTAGCTCCAACATCACGCTGGACTCCTCTACCGGTACCGGCGGCGGTGGCACCGGCGGCGGAGGCGGCGGCGGTGGTTGCACCGCGACGCTGTCCGCGGGCCACCAGTGGAGCGACCGGTACAACCTCAACGTCGCGGTCAGCGGTTCCAGCAACTGGACCGTGACGATGAACGTCCCGTCCCCCGAGAAGATCAGCTCACCTGGAACATCAGCGCCAGCTGGGACTCCAGCGGTCAGGTGATGACCGCCAAGCCCAACGGCAACGGCAACAACTTCGGTGTCACCATCAAGAAGCAACGGCAGCACGACCTGGCCGACGGTCTCCTGCAGCGCCAGCTGACGCCGGCAGAACACCCGGAGCACGGCATCTGACAGCACACCTGTGGCGCGGTGGCCCCTGGCCGCCGCGCCACACCGCTGCCGCACCGGATCGGGCCCGGGGCGCCCGGCCCGGCCCGGCGATCGCCCCGCCGCCAGGGCCCGCCCCGCCCCCGCATCCCCGTACGCGACAATGGGCCCTCATGAGTCTCTTCCGCGACGACGGCGTGGTGCTGCGGACCCAGAAGCTCGGTGAGGCCGACCGGATCATCACGCTTCTGACCCGCGGGCACGGGCGGGTGCGTGCCGTCGCCCGCGGGGTGCGGCGGACCAAGTCGAAGTTCGGGGCGCGGCTCGAACCGTTCTCCCATGTCGACGTGCAGTTCTTCGCCCGTGGCAGCGACCTCGATCGGACGCGGCCTGCCGCTGTGCACACAGAGTGAGACCATCGCCCCGTACGGTGGCGCCATCGTCAGCGACTACGCCCGCTACACCGCGGGCACGGCCATGCTGGAGACCGCCGAGCGGTTCACCGACCACGAGGGCGAGCCCGCGGTGCAGCAGTACCTGCTGCTGGTCGGCGGCCTGCGCACGCTCGCCCGCGGTGAGCACGCCGCGCATCTCGTCCTCGACGCGTTCCTGCTCCGCTCCCTCGCCGTCAACGGCTACGCGCCCAGTTTCGGCGACTGCGCGAAATGCGGCATGCCGGGCCCGAACCGGTTCTTCTCGGTCGCCGCGGGCGGTTCGTCTGCGGCGACTGCCGGGTGCCCGGCAGCGTCGTACCCTCGGCGGAGACCCTGGACCTGCTCGGCGCGCTGCTGACCGGCGACTGGGAGACGGCGGACGCGGCCGAGCCGCGGCACGTCAGGGAGGGCAGCGGTCTGGTGTCCGCATATCTGCACTGGCACCTGGAGCGCGGCCTGCGGTCACTACGCTATGTGGAGAGTTCAGCGCGCCCGGCGCAACGGGAGAAAGCGCTACCAGGCGCAGAAGAACAAGCGCGGACAGGCGCAGACGCGGCAGGCGGGACGTGGACGCAGTGGGATGGAGCCCCTGCACGCTCCACGCACCCGCAGCAAGAACGGGAGTGGCCCCCATGGCACGACGCGGAATCCTGGGCGGCCCGCCGCGAGTACCAGATCCCCGAGCCGCACCCGTCGGGCGCGCGCCCGCCGAAGATCCCAGGTGAGCTGGTGCCGCGGCATGTCGCGGTCGTGATGGACGGCAACGGCCGCTGGGCCAAGGAGCGCGGCCTGCCTCGCACCGAGGGTCACAAGGTCGGTGAGGGTGTCGTCCTCGACGTGCTCAAGGGCTGCCTTGAGCTGGGCGTCAAGAACCTCTCCCTGTACGCCTTCTCCACGGAGAACTGGAAGCGTTCGCCCGACGAGGTCCGCTTCCTGATGAACTTCAACCGCGATGTCATCCGCCGCCGCCGCGACGAGATGGACGAGCTCGGCATCCGCATCCGCTGGGTGGGACGGATGCCCAAGATGTGGAAGTCGGTCGTCCAGGAACTCCAGGTCGCGCAGGAACAGACGAAGAGCAATGACGCGATGACGCTGTACTTCTGCGTCAACTACGGCGGGCGCGCCGAGCTCGCCGACGCGGCGCGGGCCATCGCCGAGGAGGTCGCCGCCGGCCGGCTCAACCCGGCGAAGGTCAACGAGAAGACCATCGCGAAGCACCTCTACTACCCGGACATGCCGGACGTGGACCTCTTCCTGCGGCCCAGCGGCGAGCAGCGCACGTCCAACTACCTGATCTGGCAGAGCAGTTACGCGGAGATGGTCTTCCAGGACGTGCTCTGGCCGGACTTCGACCGGCGCGACCTGTGGCGTGCCTGCGTCGAGTACGCCTCGCGCGATCGCCGCTTCGGAGGCGCCCAGGTGTCCTCTGACGGCCAGGCGTCCTGACGGGCCCAGGAGAGCGCTTCACAGGGCACGCAAGAGCGCTTCAGGAGGCGCGGGAATCGCGCGATGTGCCACGGCGAGGGTGCTCGACCGAGGCGTACACGCGCGGGCCGTCACCGGACGGCAGGGGCTGCTCCCGGCGTGCCCGGGCCACTGGCCGGCGAGTGGTCGTGCGTGCAGTTCTCCGCGCCTCTTCGGGGCGCGGAGCAGTCCGCGCAGGTGCCGAAGACCTCGACGGTGTGCGCGACGTTCACAAAGCCGTGCTCCGCGGCGATCGCCTCGGCCCACTTCTCGACGGCCGGGCCCTCGACCTCGACCGCCTTGCCGCAGCAGCGGCAGACCAGATGATGGTGGTGGGCACCGGTGGAGCAGCGGCGGTACACCGCCTCGCCCTCCGGGTGCGCAGTACGTCGACCTCGCCCGCGTCGGCGAGTGACTGCAGGGTGCGGTAGACGGTGGTCAGGCCCACCGAGTCGCCCTTGTGCCGGAGCATGTCATGCAGCTCCTGCGCGCTGCGGAACTCGTCCACATCGTCGAGAGCCGCCGCCACGGCCGCACGCTGCCGGGTCGACCTGCCTCGTACCGGGGCTGCCACGATTGCCTCCTCACCTACGCTTGCGAACGTCATTGTGCCAGCCGGTGAGTGCACGGCGGCAGACCTCACTATCTCTGAAGGGCCGCTAAAGGACCGCTAAAGGACCTGGGGGAGACCCCCGGCGCGGGCGGTGTCCGGCGGCAGGCCGCTGTCCACGGCGCCGGTCCTGCCGTCCGGTTCTGCGGTGCCAGGCCCTGTTTCCATGATGCGGCCACCGGCGTCGAGTCCCGTGCCCTTGTCGCACCGTGCGGCGGCCTCGCACCCGCTGGCAGCCGTGAGCGCGACCGTCGTGCCCCGGGCCGCCCGGCGCCGCGCGAGCGGTGTCGCGAGGACCGTGAGGACGATGAACACGGCAATGGTCAGCAGCACGATCGTCGCGCCGGGCGGCACGTCCTCGTAGAACGAGGTGGCCGTCCCGCCGATGGTCACGGTGACGCCGACCGCCACCGCGATCGCGAAGGTGGCCGCGAAGCTTCGGCCGAGCTGTTGCGCCGCCGCCACCGGCACCACCATCAGCGCGCTGACCAGCAGCAGTCCGACCACCCGCATGGCCACGGTGACCGTCAGCGCCGCGGTGATGGCGGTCAGCAGATTCAGGGCCCGCACCGGAAGCCCGGTGACCCGTGCGAACTCCTCGTCCTGGCTGACCGCGAAGAGCTGCCGCCGCAGTCCGAGCGTCACGGCGACCACGAAGGCGGCCAGCAGGCAGATCGCGCGCACATCGGCGGGGGAGACGGTGGACAGCGAGCCGAAGAGGTACGAGCTGAGGTTGGCGTTGGAGCCGCCCGGCGCGAGGTTGATGAACATCACGCCGCCCGCCATGCCCCCGTAGAAGAGCATCGCCAGCGCGATGTCGCCGCGTGTCCTGCCGTACCAGCGGATCAGTTCCATGAGGATCGCACCGACCACGGAGACCGCCGTCGCCATCCACACGGGCGACGTCGACAGCAGGAATCCGAGTCCGACCCCGGTCATCGCCACATGTCCGATGCCGTCGCCCATCAGGGCCTGGCGGCGCTGGACGAGGTAGATCCCGACGGCGGGCGCGGTGATGCCGACGAGGACGGCGGCGAGCAGGGCGCGCTGCATGAAGGCGTAGTCGAGTATGTCCATGTCAGGGCCTTTTCGGGGTGCCGGACCGCCGGGGAGCGGGCGGCACGGGGGTGTCGGTGGCGGGCGGCGAGGCGGTGTGCACCTGCACCACACGGCCGTCGCGCAGGGTGATCGAGCGGTCGATGAGAGGGGCCAGCGGGCCGAGCTCGTGCAGGACGAGCAGCACGGAGGCGCCGTCGGCGACCAGCCTGCGCAAGGTGGTGGCCAGGACGTGCTGGGCGGTCAGGTCGACGCCGGCCATCGGCTCGTCCATGATCAGGAGTTCCGGTTCCGCGGCGAGCGCACGGGCGATCAGGACGCGCTGGTGCTGCCCGCCGGAGAGGGCGCCGACCGGGGCCTTCGCGTGGTCGGCGAGCCCGACCAGATCGAGTGCCCACCGCACCGCCGCCCGGTCCTGCCTGCGCAGCACTCCGAACCGGGCGCGGGAAAGACGGCCGGACGACACGACCTCGGTGACGGTCGCCGGAACGCCACCCGCCGCCGTGGTGCGCTGCGGCACATAGCCGAGGCGGGCCCAGTCGCGGAACTGGCGCTGCGGGACGCCGAAGAGCTCGATACCGCCGCCGGTCACCGCGGTCTGGCCGATGATCGTGCGGATGGTGGTCGACTTGCCGGAGCCGTTGGCGCCGAGGAGTGCGACCACTTCGCCGCGCCCGACGGTGAGGTCGATACCGCACAGCACCTGGCGGGCGCCGAGGTCGGCGGTGACCCCGCGGAGTGCGACGACGGGCGGTGCGACGGTTTCGGCGGGCACCGCCGTGGCCGCCGCGGTTTCACAGCCGGGCTTCATCGTGTTCCCTTCCGCGGCGCGCCGGAGCCCGCCGAGCCGTTCGCCGTCGTGCCTGCCCCGGACCCGGCGGCCCCGGCAGAACCGGCTTGCGTAGGGGCGCCGAGCGCCCGCTGGAGTGCCTTCAGGTTCGACTCCATGACCTGGAGGTAGTCGTCGCCCCGGGACCGGCGGGTGATGCCCTCGATCGGATCGAGCACGTCGGTCTTCAGGCCGGTGTCCCCGGCCAGGGTCCGCGCCGTCTTGTCGGAGACCAGCGTCTCGTAGAAGACCGTGGTCACCCCGTCGGCCTTCGCCATGTCCTGGAGCCTTCTGACCCGGTCTGCGCTGGGCTCGCTCTCCGGGTCGAGACCGCCGATGGCCTCCTCGGTGAGGCCGTAGCGCTCGGCGAGGTAGCCGAAGGCGGCGTGGGTGGTGAGGAACACCTTGCGGTCGGTGTGCTTGAGGCCCTGGACGTAGTGGGCGTTCAGGGTGTCGAGACGCTTGGTCAGCGCCTCGGTGTTCGCACGGTAGGTGGCCGCGTGCGGCGGATCGGTCTTCTCGAAGACGCTCGCGATGAGCCGGGCGATGTGGGAGTACTGGACCGGATCCAGCCAGATGTGCGGGTCAAGCGCCATGGTGTCGTCGTCTTCGTCCGGCTGGTCGTCGTGGGCCGTCGCGTGCCCGCCGACCTCGGTGCCGTGCTCCTTCAACGGGACCAGGGTGGTGACGTCGATCTTCACCGGGATCGTGGACTGCTGGATCGCCTCGTCCACGGAGGGCTGGAGCCCCTTGAGGTAGAGCGCCACGTCGGACTTCTCCAGGCGGGCGGTCTGCCGGGCACTGATCTCCAGGTCGTGCGGCTCCTGACCCGGCTCGGTCAGATCCGTGACCTGCACGCGGTCCCCGCCGATCTGCTCGGCGAGGAACTGCAACGGATAGAACGAGGCCACCACCGCGAGCCGTCCGCCCTTTCCGCTGGGGTGGCCGTCGTCGCCGGAGCTGAAGACGGAGCAGCCCGAGAGCGTGCTCACCCCCAGGACCACCAGGCCCAGGACCGCCGCCAGGGCATGGCCGCCTATCCGGCCCGGGGCGGTGTCCCGGACGGTGCCGGGTATCGGACGCTGCCCTCGTCTGCTCATGACAGTCATTTTCAACAGAACTGGAAATCATTGTCAACAAGCGTCCCGCACGTCCCATGAGATGTCCGTTACGTCCCCCTGGGTGCGGCGCGACGGAACCGATTTGATCCCGGCACCCCACGCGCCGGTAATCTGAAGCATTCGCCTTGCCCGCCCGTCAGGGCGCCCAGCGCGCAGCACCCGTCCATCGTTCGTCGTCGTAAATGAAGAGAGCACCGTGGCCGCCGACAAGATCGACACCATCGTCAGCCTGAGCAAGCGCCGTGGCTTCGTGTACCCGTGCAGCGAGATCTACGGTGGTCAGCGCGCCGCCTGGGACTACGGCCCGCTGGGCACCGAGCTCAAGGAGAACATCAAGCGCCAGTGGTGGCGCTACATGGTCACCTCCCGCGAGGACGTCGTCGGCATCGACTCGTCGGTGATCCTGGCCACCGAGGTCTGGGAGGCTTCGGGCCACGTCGCCACGTTCACCGACCCGCTCACCGAGTGCACGTCCTGCCACAAGCGGTTCCGCGCGGACCACCTGGAAGAGGCGTACGAGGCCAAGCACAACCGCCTGCCCGAGCACGGTCTCACCGACGTCAACTGCCCCAACTGCGGCAACAAGGGCCAGTTCACCGAGCCCAAGCAGTTCTCAGGACTGCTCGCCACGCACCTCGGCCCGACGCAGGACACCGGTTCCGTCGCCTACCTGCGCCCGGAGACGGCGCAGGGCATCTTCACCAACTTCGCGCAGGTGCAGCAGACCTCGCGCAAGAAGCCGCCGTTCGGCATCGCCCAGATGGGTAAGTCGTTCCGGAACGAGATCACGCCCGGCAACTTCATCTTCCGCACCCGCGAGTTCGAGCAGATGGAGATGGAGTTCTTCGTCAAGCCGGGCGAGGACGAGAAGTGGCACGAGTACTGGATGGAGCAGCGCTGGTCCTGGTACACCGGCCTGGGCATGCGCGAGGAGAACATGCGGTGGTTCGAGCACCCGAAGGAGAAGCTCTCGCACTACGCCAAGCGCACCGCCGACATTGAGTACCGCTTCCAGTTCGGCGGCGGTGAGTGGGGCGAGCTTGAGGGTGTGGCCAACCGCACCGACTACGACCTGAACGCGCACTCCAAGGGCTCGGGCCAGGATCTCTCCTACTTCGACCAGGAGGCCGGGGAGCGCTGGACCCCGTATGTGATCGAGCCCGCCGCCGGTGTCGGCCGCACCATGCTCGCCTTCCTGCTCGACGCCTATGTGGAGGACGAGGCGCCGAACGCCAAGGGCAAGATGGAAAAGCGCGTCTCGCTCCGGCTCGACCCGCGGCTCTCGCCGGTCAAGGTCGCGGTGCTGCCGCTGTCCCGCAACCCGGAGCTGTCGCCGAAGGCGAAGGGGCTCGCCGCGGCGCTGCGCCAGCACTGGAACATCGAGTTCGACGACGCGGGCGCCATCGGCCGCCGCTACCGGCGCCAGGACGAGATCGGTACGCCGTTCTGCGTCACCGTGGACTTCGACACGCTCGACGACAACGCGGTGACCGTGCGCGAGCGCGACTCGATGAAGCAGGAGCGGGTGTCGCTCGACCAGATCGAGGGCTACCTCGCGGCACGCCTGATCGGCTGCTGACGACCCCGAAACCCGTGGGCTGATGCGCCCCGGCCGCGCGCGAACACGCGCGTCGGCCGGGGCGCACGGCTGTGCGGCGGGAGTGGTGGGCGTAACGGGGCCGATCGTCCGGCCACGCGGCCGCGCGCAGGCTGCGCAGGTGCGTGACATGGCGGACAGCGGACGCGAGGGGACAGCGGGATGAGTGTGGATGTTGTGCCGTTCGATGTCCGATTCGAGGCGGACGCCGCGGAGTTGCTCGCGCGCTGCCACGCGTCCGCGACGGGGGCCGCGAGCGCCCTGGACCTGCGGGACGTGGACGTGGCGCGTGGGCTGGTGGCGGCGTGGCAGGGCACCGGGCCGGCTGTGGCCGCGCTGGACGGCGGGACGCTGGTCGGGTTCCTGGCGGCCGGTGCGCCGTCCTTCCCCGGGCACCAGAGCGCCGCGTGCCTCCTCCAGCAGCACGCGGCGGCCGGGCAGGACGTGCGCGGCACCTACCGTCGCCTGTATGCGGGCCTGTCCGGTCGGCTCACCGCCCTCGGCGCCTTCGAGCACGTGGTCCTGGTCTTGGCCGCGCAGCGTGCCGTTCTCGCCTCCTTCGTGGAACTCGGCTTCGGCATCGACCTGATCAAAGGCCTGCGGGGACTGACGGAGCCGGCCGTGACCGTGCGCAGCGCGCCGGACGTCCGGCTGCGCGAGGCCCGCGCGGACGACATCCCGGACATGCTGCGGCTCACCCTGGAGCTTCAGCGGTACCACGCCGGCCCGCCGATGCACCGTCCCGCGCTGCTCGACATCCCGAAGATCGAGGAGGGTTTCTGGGCCGCCTTCGGCGACGAACGCCGCCTGGTGCTCGTCGCGGAGGACCAGGGCCGCCTCATCGGGCTGCTGACGGCCGACCCGGACAAGCACTACCGCGGTGCCGTGACGATCGGTATCACCGTGGTCTCGGCCGCCGCCAGGTCCCAGGGCGTGGGCGGGCTGCTGCTGTCCAGGACGCTGGACTGGGCCGGGCGGCAGGGCTTCACTCTCTGCGGCGCCGGGTGGACTTCGGCGAACCTGGTCAGCGACGCCTTCTGGCGCGGCCACGGCTTCGTGCCCGCGCAGTACCGTCTCACCCGGAACCTCGACTCCCGTGTCGCCTGGGCCGGCGGACAACTGGCGTACGGGGACTTCTTCCCGCAGTTCCCCGGGCTGTAGAGGGTCCGCGGCCCTGTGGTTCCGCCCAGCTCCGGGCGCCTCGCGGGGCGCTGAGCCGGGCAGGACCGCAGGGCCGCCGGGTCAGCGCCCTTGCAGCGACTTGACGTTGTTCCCGAAGGTCCAGCTCTTCGAACCGTCCCAGTTGATGGACCAGGTCATCAGGCCCTTCAGGCTGCTGCCGTAGTGCTGCCAGGCCTGCGAGACCAGGCTCGGTGACATGTAGCCGCCGCCCGCGCCCGACTGGGCGGGAAGCCCCGGGACCTGCTTGTCGTAGGGCACCTTGACGGTGGTGCCCTGGATGGTGAGGCCCTGGTTGAGGCAGTCGGTCTGCGCGACGAAACCGTCGACGGTGCCCGCCGAGTACGAGTCGCCGGAGCAGCCGTACATGCTGCCGTTGTAGTACTGCATGTTCAGCCACCACAGGCGGCCGTTGTCCGCGTACTTCTTGATGATCGGCAGATAGGCGCCCCAGATGGAGCCGTAGGTGATGCTGCCGCCGGTGACGTACGCGGTCTCCGGGGCCATAGTCAGGCCGAAGCCCGATGGCATCTGGGCCAGGATGCCGTCGATGATGCGGATCAGGTTGGACTGCGAGGTCGAGAGTGTGTTGATGTTGCCGCTGTTGACCAGGCCGGTCTCGATGTCGATGTCGATCCCGTCGAAGTTGTACTGCTTCAGGATCGGCACGATGGTGGCGATGAAACGGTCCGCCACGGTGGACGAGCTGAGGTCGATACCGGCTGCCGCGCCGCCGATGGACATCAGGACCGTCTGCCCGGCGGCCTTCGCGGCGCACATCTCAGCCGGCGTCGGGACCTTCACCGTGGCGTCCATACCGTCCTGCCACTCGGCGGTGCCGTCCGAGAGGATGACGGGGAACGCGGCGTTGATCACGTTGTAGCCGTGCGCGGCGAAGTCGGAGTCGTCGATCGGCTGCCAGCCGTAGGGCGGGTGCACGCCGTTCGACGAGCCGTCCCAGTTCTCCCAGTAGCCCTGGAGCACCTTGCCGGCCGGTCGGGACTTGACGGCACAGGTGTCCGCGGCGGAGGCGGTGGGGGCGCCGGCGATCAGCAGCGGTGCGAGGCAGGCCGACGCGAGCGCGGCCCCCAGCAGACGTCCGGTGCGCCGCGAACGCGTCGCTCCCGGCAGCAGTGACTTCCAGCGGATCATGCGGGGCCTCCCGGTGGGGGTGGGGTTCCTGGGCCTGTGCGCGTTGCGGGTTCCGAATTAGTTCCGCTCCGAAAGAAACAGATTCCTGTCCGAGGCATGACAACCCTAGCCATGACAGTGCAGTGGTCCAGACCTGCCGTCAATAGGTCTGGACCAGAAATGCCATGGAGTGCGCGATGGAGTGATGCGCGATGGAGCGGAGCCATGGAGTGCGTGAGGGGGTGTGAGGCCGTGACGCATGACAGCTGACAGATATTGAAATCTGTCAGCTGTCATGTCATGGTGAAGAGGTAGGCATCCCTGAGACCCCTGCACTCGGCATATTCGGCATATGAGGAGTATCTGTCATGCGCACTTTGCCCCTTGGTAGCACCGGCCCCCAGGTCTCCGCCCTCGGGCTCGGCTGCATGGGCATGTCCTGGGCCTACGGTGAAGCCGACCGGGACGAGTCGATCGCGACCATCCACGCCGCGCTGGAAGCCGGTGTGACCCTGCTGGACACAGGTGACTTCTACGGCCAGGGCCACAATGAACTGCTGATCGCCGAGGCGCTGCGCAGTGCGCCCGCCGCACGGCGTGAGCAGGCGCTGATCAGCGTGAAGTTCGGCGGCATGCGAGAGCCCGGCGGCAGTTTCGTCGGGTACGACGCCCGGCCGGCCGCGGTCAAGAACTTCGCCGCGTACACCCTCCAGCGCCTCGGCGTGGACCACATCGACGTCTACCGTCCGGCCCGGCTCGACCCGCAGGTGCCGATCGAGGAGACCGTCGGCGCCATTTCCGAGCTGGTCGACGCCGGTTACGTACGGCACATCGGCCTCTCCGAGGTCGGCGCCGAGACCATCCGCAGGGCCGCCGCCACCGCGCCGATCGCCGATCTGCAGATCGAGTACGCGCTGATCTCCCGCAGTGTCGAGAAGTCGATCCTGCCCGCCACCCGTGAGCTGGGCATCTCCATCACCGCCTACGGGGTGCTCTCGCGCGGTCTGCTCTCCGGCCACTTCACACGCGACAGGCAGCTCGCCGCGGACGACTTCCGGACCCGCTCGCCCCGCTTCCAGGGCGAGAACCTGGAGCACAATCTGAGCCTCGTCGAAGCACTCCAGAAGATCGCCGAGCAGAAGGGCGTCACCGTCGCGCAGATCGCCATCGCCTGGGTCGCCTCGCGCGGTGACGACATCGTGCCGCTCATCGGCGCCCGCCGCCGCGACCGGCTGACCGAGGCTCTCGGCGCCCTCGATGTGACCCTGGAGGAGGGTGATCTCGCCGCCATCGAGCGCGCCGTTCCCGCCGACGCAGCCAAGGGCGACCGGTACGCGACCAGGGAGATGGCCGCCCTGGACAGCGAGCGCTGACCGCCGCCCGGGTACCGTTTCGACATGACGTCCGTGCCCCTGACCACCGAGCGCATCCTCGAAGTCACTGAGGAGGTGCTGCGCCGCCACGGCCCCGGCAAGGCGACCGTGGTCGACGTGGCCCGTGCGCTCGGTGTCAGCCACGGCAGCGTCTATCGCCACTTCCGCACCAAGGCGGCGCTGCGTGAGGCGGTCACCAAGCGCTGGCTCGACCGGACGACGCAGGAGCTGCGGCGCATCGCCGACCGTACCGACCAGCCCCCGGATGTGACCCTGCGTGAATGGTGCGCGGCGCTGTTCGCTGCGAAGCGGAAGAAGGCGGGCGGCGACCCGGAGCTCTTCGCCACGTACGGGGTGCTGCTTGAGGAGAGCAGCGGTGTCGTCGCCGAGCACGTGGCCGACCTCGTCGGACAGCTCGCCATCATCGTCGAAACGGGCATCGCGCACGGCGAGTTCAGCGCGCTGCGGGGTGGCACCGCGGCCACGGCCCGCGCGCTCTTCGACGCCACCGACCGCTTCCACGACCCGGCCCGCGCCCACGAATGGACCCACTCCGGCATCGATGACGCCTTCGAGGCACTGACGGAACTGCTGGTCAGGGGGCTCAAGTCGGGTCTCGGATGAGCCTGCCCGGCCTTTTCGGCCCTGGTCACTCTCCGGCCCGACCATTCTCCGCCCTGCCCTTATTATCTATTTTATCCGCATTACCTGCACTGCCTGCATTACCTGCACTGCCCGTACCGCCCGTGCTATCCGTCCTGCCTGTTCTGTCCCGTCTTGCTAGAGGCGGCATCCACCGTCGCCCGGTGTGCCTCGGCCAGGTGTTCCTCGGCCTTCAGCCAGGGCAGGAACTGCGCGGGCTTGTGCCAGCCGCACGTATCGCACTTGATGACGCGCCGGGCACCCGTGTGTTGCACCCGCACAGTGTGTTCGCGGCCGTCCCCGTCCTGGCGGCTGACTCTGCTCGAATCCGTCCCCGACATGCCTTCTCCTTCCTGTGGTGCGGCCGTGCGGCCACGCCATGGTGCAGCAAGGAGTGTGCAGCAAGCCGAATATCAACGGGAGTTTCTCCACGTCGCGTTCACGTCACGAGATCACGGGGCGGCGGTCCGGGCGCTGCTGTCGACCCGCGCGGTCCCGGATGACCAGCTGTGCCCCCGGACGTCACCCTGAAGGCTGGCCCTGTCCCGGCAGCCTGCGCGTCGTCCAGCGCACCTGGAGATCGGGGATTTTGTTTCCCGCTCTTGTGCATGGCTCGGTCTATCGGCAGAGCGCAGAAGACGCCGATCTCGTCGGTCAGGACCCGGTAGACATCGGTCACCGATCGCTGTCCTTCGCGAAGCAGGCCGGTCCTTTTCCTTGCAAAAGGAACACGGCCAATCCGCCCCTATACCTGCTTTCGGGCACCGTCAAGTCGTGCGTTTTCCGACTGGTTTGAGAAAACCGTCGTGTCTATTCTTGAGCAGAGCCCGAATGTCGGGCCCGACTGTGAACGTCGAAGAGCGCCGACACCTGGACCATCGGAACGGCGCTGTGATCCTGGAGGTCAACGAGCCGCCGGCGTTCCCGTGAGCCAGCGAACGCGGTCATGAGGCCGGGCGACGACAGGCCCGGGTTGTCAACTCACGTAAAGCGCCGCTGTATTCGACACATCGATCCATGTCCCACTCAACGAGTCACGCGCCTTCAGGAAACTTGATCAGGATCAAGAGACACTGTGGAGCTTCAGGATGTCGACTAACGAGAATTCCGTGGCGCTACGGAAGCTGGCTGACGGCGACTGGCTCGCCACCTTTAATATTGATGCGGAACTGGCGCGGTGTGCGCGAGCTACCGTGCCGATCGAAACATTGATGTTCTCCGATTCGCCACGCATCACCGGTGAAAATACCGATCACATTCGGGCGTTGGTCGAAGTGGAGGACGGGCTGCCCGCCATCGTCGTGCACCGCTCCACCATGCGAGTGATCGACGGTGTGCACCGGCTTCGGGCGGCCATGTCACGCGGAGACACCCATATCGCGGTTCTCTTCTTCGAGGGGAGTGACGAGGATGCCTTCGTGCTCGCGGTCCGCCTCAACGCCGCGCACGGCCTGCCCCTCTCGCGAGCCGAGCGGAGTGCCGCCGCGCAGCGGATCATAGCCAGCCATTCGGCGTGGTCGAATCGTGCCATCGCAGCGGTGACCGGCCTCTCCAGCAAGACGGTCGCCACCTTGCGACAGCGCACGGGCGGTGACGACACACCGCCGGTCGCGCGGATAGGCAGGGACGGCCGCGTACGCCCTCTCAGCTCGGCTGAAGCGCGTCGCCGTGTCGGTGAGTTGTTCGCTGAACGGCCGGATGCCAGCCTGCGTGAGGTCGCGCGGGAGGCAGGCGTCTCCGTGGGTACCGTGCGCGATGTCCGGCGGCGACTGCGCGACGGCAGTGACCCGGTGCCGCTGCGGCAGCGCCAGGTCGAGCAGAAGATGAAAGACGTCCCGCACGCCATCACCCCGCACAGTGTCACCCGGCATTCCCAGGACGCCGGCCAGGAGGCCCTACCGCGTCCGTGGCGCACCCCCAGTCTCGGTCAGCTGAAACGCGACCCGTCCCTGCGTTTCAACGAGATAGGCCGGGAGATCCTCCGCCTGCTGGATGCCGCTGCGTTGGACGCAGAGCAGTGGCGGCGCTACACGGATTCCGTGCCCCCGCACTGCACCAACGTCGTCGCGGAGGTCGCACGGCACTGCTCGCAGGCGTGGGACAGGTTCGCCCAACAGTTGGAGGAGAGGGATGAGGAGGCCGGTACCCCGGCCGTCCGGAAAATCATGTGACGGACTCAGGCGCCGTGACCAGGCCCCATTCCTCGGATGACCGCCCCTGCGGGCGGCGTGCACGGTTGCCTGTGCACGCCGCCTGAGACCTATCAGAGCAACGCAGCCTCGGGGGCCTGTGAGCAGGCGCCCAAAACCATCAGGTGAACGTTCTCGCGCGGGGTCGGACGTGCCACCCTTCGATGCGGCGGACGAAGTCGACATCAGCGGCGCTGACCTCCCATGTGATCCAGTCGGGACCGGCCACGAAAACGTCTCTCACAAGCCGAGTTCGATCGCCGCGCGGATGAGATGGGCCCGAGTCGGTACGTCCAACTTCAGGCGGATGCGTTGCAAGTATGTCTCTACGGAACTCTGACTGATGCACAGCCTTCGGGAGGTCTGGAGATGGGTGAAGCCTGCGGCTATATGGGCGAGCACCTCCCTCTCTCGTGGGGAGAGCCTCGCTCCTTGTTCGGACGAGTGGTCGGACGGGCGGGTCGTGGGCGCGATGGTGAGGCCTGTATTCATCTGGTCCTTTGCATCTTCCGGATCTTGGACTGCCTCGGCCGTGGTGACGGCAACTCCGCGTACTCCTGCGCACTGTGTGCTGTGGGGGTCGGCTAGGAGGCACGCATGATCGACGGTTGCCAGCTCCATGTACGGAACGCGGTCTCGGACGTCGCGGGTTTGGCGTCGTTCGGCAAGCGTCGGTGCCGCGCTTCCCGATCCGATCCCGATCGCATACCTGAGGCCCCTGGGCCCTACGACCTCGTCACACGATCACTGTCGGTGTTTCGTGAGTCGCCCCTGGAGATGAAGCCGCAGGTGGGGGGAGGCGAAGGTGCGGCGGAGTTCGGTGCGGCGCGGGGTGCGCTGCAACACCCGCCAATGGCCCATCGGGATCGACGATACCCAGGCGCGAAGGTGAGAATTCAACGAAATGTCGATGGTTGACCAGCGGAAAACCACTTAAGATCGATGAATTGAGTTCCCTTAGGAAGGGACCCAAAGGCCGCTGGGGTGGGGAACGAATGGGGACAAAATCCAACGGAAGACTCCGCTTCAATCTACTGGGTTCACTGGAGGGGTGGGTCGGTGACGAGCGGTTGCGGCTGGGCGGTGTGATCCAAGAGCGCGTGATCGCCACCCTGCTGCTCGAACCTGGCAAGACGCTTCCCGTATCCCGGCTGGTGGCTGCCGCCTGGGCCGATGATCCCCCCGCCACCTCGGCCCACCAGGTACGCAAGGCCATAGCCGAACTACGCCGCCGAATACCCCAGGGCAGTGCGGTGCTGGTCACCGACGGTCCGGGATACCGCGTGCAACTGTCACCCGACCAGCTCGACCTGAGCGAGTTCAGCGCGCTGGTCGCCAGAGCGCGGGAGGCTGCCGCGCTTGGCCGTACAGCGGAGGCCATCAAGGCGCTGAAAGATGCGCTCGGCCTGTGGCGCGGCCTGGTGCTGGCTGGCGAAGGCGGACCGGTGATCACTGCGGCCGCCACCGCGCTGGAAGAGCGCCGGCTGGCGGCGGCCGAGCAACTCTTCGAACTGCGGCTCGCCTTCGGAGAGGCCGCTGATCTCGTGGCCGACCTGCGTGAGATGGTCGGCCAGAACCCGCTGCGGGAGCCCCTGCGAGGCCAGCTGATGCTTGCCTTGTACAGGTCGGGGCGCCAAGCGGAGGCCCTGGAGGAATACGGCAGGGTACGCGAGTTGCTCGTGGAGGAACTCGGCGTCGATCCGGGACGCAAGCTCACCAAGCTGTACGAGAACATCCTCCAAGAGAGCCTGGAGCTGTCGGCACCCGAGCCTGCGCGGCCGGCGCCGCCTTCGACCTCCACGGTCGTCATCGACTCACCGTGCACCCTGCCCTACGACATGTCTGACTTCTCCGGCCGCGAGCGTGAGCTGCGGGAGCTCCTGGACCGGGCACGGCCGGCATCGGAGCGGGGCACGCGGATCGTGGCCGTCGACGGGATGGGCGGCAGCGGAAAGACATCGTTGGCAGTGCGGGCGGCGCATCGGCTGACCGACTCGTTCCCGGACGGACAGCTCCACATCGACCTGCGCGGACACTCCCCGCACCAGCAGCCCGTCAGTCCGGTCAGCGCACTCGGCACCCTGCTGCGGGCGCTGGGACTGCCGGACGAGCGCATACCCGACGACCTTGCCACCCGGACCTCTCTGTGGCGGACGATGCTCACCGGCAAACGGGTCCTGGTTCTCCTCGACAACGCGTCGGACGCCACCGATGTCCGCCAGCTCCTGCCGACCGATCCCGGATGCCTCGTACTGGTCACCAGCCGGGCCCGCCTCATCGATCTGGACGGCGCCCACTGGCTCTCCCTGGATGTGATGACGGCCGAGGAGAGCTTCGCCCTGATCGGCCAGACGCTCGGCGAGCGGCGCGTCGCCGCCGAACCCGAAGCCGCGGCCGAACTGGCGCGCCTGTGCGACCACCTCCCGCTCGCCCTGCGCATCGCCACCGCCCGGCTGGGCAACCGCCCCCGCTGGACCCTGCAGTACATGGCCGACCGGCTCCGCGATGAGACTCTGCGGCTGGACGAGCTCAGCATCGGCGAGCGCAGCGTCGCAGCGACCCTGCGGCTCTCGTATCAGGCGCTGGACGAGAAGAGTCGTACCGCCTTCCGGATGCTCGCCCTGCACCCGGGCGGCGGTGTCGACGCGTACGCCGCAGGCGCACTGCTCGGTACCAGTGCCCGGCTCAGTGAAGATGTGCTGGAACTCCTGCTCGACGTGCATCTCGTCGAGCAGCCGGAAATGGGCCGCTACATCTTCCATGAGCTGGTGAGCAGCTTCGCCCGCGGACTGCACAGCGGTGACTCGAATGGTGCCGACGGGGCGGCGGTTGAACGTTTGCTCACCTACTACCTTGCCGTTACTGAGGCCGCCTGCAAGACCCTCTTCCCAGGGCGGCGCGACATCCCCACGGGCATCCCGGACTCTGCTTTCGAACTGCCCGACGTGAAGTGCGACCTGCCCGCCCGAGCATGGTTCGCTCGCGAGCAGAACACCTTGATGTCCGCGGTCAGGCTGGCCGTGGACCACGGGTATGACCGGCACGCCGTGTGTCTCTCGCGCAACCTCGTCTTCCACCTCAACGCACAGGGATCTCTCCACGAGTCCGGGGAATCGGCTCGTACGGCGGTGTCAGCCGCACGCCGGCTGGGCGACTACGCGCTGCTGGGAGTGAGTCTGGCCAACATGGGAGTTGCCTCCTGGGAACTGGGTTTCTTCGCCGAGGGAGTCGAAGTCACACAGGAGAGCCACGACTTGGCGGCCCGCCTCGGTGACCGCGCTACCGAGGCCCACAGCGACAGCACGCTCGGCCTCTACAAGAGTCTGCTGGGACAGTTTCCCGAAGCCCTCGCCCACCTGGAGAAGGCCATCGCCCACGAGCGGGAGCTGGGACTGAGCCGGGCTGAGGCGGAGAGCCTCACCGTCCTCAGCACGTTGTACGAGCAGTGGGGCCGGTACCGGGAGGCCGCTGAGGCCGCGCAGCGGGCGGTTAAGTTGTGCCGACGGCTCGGACAGCACGAGAACAAGCTCACGGCACTCGTCGATCTGGGCTTCGCGCACATCGGCCTGGGTGAGTACGCGGAGGCGGAAGCCGCCCTGGCTCAGGCACGGGAGCTGTGCGACGACACCCGGGAGCCGGGCATCGTCGCCCTGGCCTTGGCACTGTCGGCGGACATCGCCCACCGCCTCGGAGACGAGGAGCGGGCCCTCGCACATGCCCGGACGTCACTGGAGTGCATCGCATCGAGCGTGTCACCGCTGCGTTCCGCCAAGGTCAAGAACACGATCGGGCGGGTGTTCCACCATCAGGGGGAGAACAAGACGGCCCTCGAACTTCACGAAGAGGCATACGAACTCTCCTCAAGATTCCAGTACCGCCCTGAGGAGGCGTATGCGCGCCTCGGCATGGCCCGGGCCGCCGAGGCCCTTGGCGACACCCAGGTAGCCGCCACACACCGGGCGGCCTGTGAGGAACTGTTCGCTGCCATGGGTGTGCCCGAGCACCTTCGCCGAAGCTGACGGTGCCCGCGGTGCGCTGCCGAGTCGAAACGCCGGCGTGCCGTTCCGGTCACTGCGGTGTGCTGACCGTCGCACTCGTCGGGCCCTTGCCCTCGGCAATCGCATGATGCCCGCCGGGTTGCGTCGGGGAGTCTCCTGTTCCGACCTCCAGAGCGAGACCGAAAACCAGCGCCGCGGTGATGACTCCGACCAGTCCAGCCTGCTTGCGTCCCATGTCGGGCCCTTCTTGTGGTGTCCGCTGCTGTCAACACCAATGCTGGTCAAGCCCCTTCCCGAACCGTTCCCTCCGCGTTACCCGGCGCCGGGAACGGCTGCCGCCGTGCAGGTCACTCGGCCGCGCCAGGCGGGGCGTCACCGAGCTGGAAGGTGGCAATACGCGGACCCTGTGCGGTGAGCGTGACGTCGGCGCGGGCGGTGCCTGAATCGCGGCCCACCAGGTCGAGCACCGCTCTGACCACCGAACGCAGCATGGCCCGTTCGGCTTCGGTCGGCGGCGCGACGACGGGCTGCCGGCTGTCCACCGCAGTTCCCGAGGAGATGTCTAAGACGTGGTGCATACCGTTGCTGGTCGAGGTGTGGACGCTGAATACCGTCCCGTCCAGGACCTCTTCGGAGACGAACGAGCGCTGACAGCCCGCAGCCCTGGTGCGCCTGGCCCAGCGTTCGACATCCGCGAGTTCACCGAGGGCGCTATGCCGCTCAGGCCCGCTGCTTGAGTGAGAGGAAAGGGGAATCATGGAATCCTTCTGTAGCTGATGGTCACAGCGAATGGTTCTCTCTGCCGATTCTGAATTGCTCCCGACCCGTTCCCTTCGGACCGACCGGATGCACCGCGCCCGGTCGGCACCAAGGTGTCAGGCCGGGACAACGTCGGCAGCACAGTTCGAGCACCCCCTCTTCGCTTGCACGTCAAGTCGTCAACTGACACGACTGGTCGAACCCCGCGACGAGGCAGAAGATCTGACGAGGCAGCGCATCCGGAAACCAGCCCCTGTCGTCGGCATGCGGAAGCGCGCCCTCACCGGTCAGTGAATCCACGCGTCCAGGGGGTCTTTCGTATGAGTGGCAACAGCGGCCGGCATGATGACGCCCGCCTCGGCGTGGCAGCGAGGTCGTCCGCGTCGCATGGAGCACCACCAGTTACCGGTCCCTGCCGTGCGGGCCAGGAATATACTGCCTCGTGAAGATTCGCGCGCGGGCTTCGGACAGCGGTTGGTCGGTGCTTCGGCGTGGGATGCGGATCGTGTCGACCGCGGCCAGGGAGCAGCCCAGGACGTTCACGGCCGGGGTCGTGGGCAGCACGGTGTTCGCCGCCGCGACGGTCGGCGCCGCGTACGTGCTCAGCGCGGTGATCGCCCGGGTGGCCGCACCCGCCTGGGAGGCACGCCGGGTGTCCGTGGGGGCGACTGCCGTCGCCGTCGCGGTCATGCTCTGTGTCGCGGCGTTGAAGATCGGCGGAATTCTGGTGCGCCGGATAGCGGTGGGCCGCCAGCAGTTCGGCCTTGTCGCGGACTACCGGCGACGTGTGCTGCGGCGGTATCTCGATCTTCCGTACTCCTGGCATCTGAGGCAGTCACCGGGCGGTCTGCTGTCCACGGCAGGCAGCGATGTGGATGCCGCATGGTTCTCCGTGTCCGCGCTCCCGTTGGCTGTCGGCGCCTTGACGATCTGCGTACTGGCCACCGGTGCACTGCTGCTCACCGATCCTGTCCTCGCCGTTGTCGGAGTGTCCGTTTTCCCTGTCCTGGTGCTGATAAACGTGTTCTGTTCGCGTCAGTTGGTCCCCTATCTGACCGCGGGGCAGGAACTGCGTGCCGAGCTGTCGGGGATCGCCGGGGAGAATATCGACGGGGCGCATGTGGTGCGGGCGTTGGGACGCGCGGACGCTGAAGTCGACCGGTTCACGGCGGCTGCACAGCGATTGCGGGACTCGTCCGTCGGGGCAGCGCGGGTGCGTGCTCTGTTCAATCCGTTCATCGACGGACTGCCGTCTCTCGGTTCGCTTGCGCTGTTGTTGGCGGGCGCACTGCGGCTGCGCCAGGGCGTCATCGGAATCGAGCAGTTGCTGTCGGCCACGTTCCTCTTCTCCGGAGTGGCCTTTCCGCTCGCCGGTCTCGGCTGGATGCTCGGACTCGTTCCGAACAGCGTGGTGGGTTGGGAGCGGATGCAGCGGATCCTCGCGACCCCTACCACCGGGCACCCGGCGGGCCCCGGCGAGACGCCAACCGTGCCGCACGGCGCCCCCGGGCCACGCCTTGAGACCGGGCCGGCCCGGCTCGACGTGCACGACGCCGTCTACCGGTACGACGGCAGACGCGCCGCCCTCGACGGCGCACACTTCACCGTCCACTCCGGAAGCACACTCGCTGTCGCCGGAACGACCGGCTCCGGGAAGTCCACACTGGCCCGTTTGATCGCCGGGCTGCTCATACCGGACTCCGGCGCCGTCCTCCTCGACGGTGTGGACATCCGCACCCTCGCCGATGACGAAAGGCCGGTTCAGATTGGCTATGTGCCCCAGGAGACGTTCCTCTTCGCCGACACGGTCCGCGGCAACATCGCACTGGACCTCGAACACGAGATGCCGGACGCGGAGTTGTGGAACGCGTTGCGGGTGGCACAGGCGGAGGAGTTCGTCGCCGCGCTTCCCGGCGGACTCGACGCGGTGATCGGCGAGCGGGGCGGCACGCTCTCCGGCGGACAGCGCCAGCGTCTGGCCATCGCCCGAGCCTTTGTTCGCCGCCCCCGACTGCTGGTGCTCGACGATGCCACCTCGGGCCTGGACCCGAGAGTGGAGACGGCCATCGTGCGTGAACTGCGGGAGACATCCACCACCACCGTGGTGATCACTGACCGGCACGAGAGCCTCGCCCTGGCCGACGAGGTCGCCTTCCTCGACGCGGGACGTCTGGTGGCCCGCGGAAACCACCACGACCTGCTCACTGTCGAGCCCGAGTACGCACGCCTCGTGCACGCCCATGGAGTGCGCGTATGAGCGCCGCCGCATCCCCCGCCGTGCTGCCGCCTGCCCTGCGGCGCGCTGTCGCGGCAGGCGCACTGCTCGCCCTTCTCGCCGCCGTCGGCCGGATCGTCGTCCCGTTCACCGTGCAACGTGTGACCGACTCGGTCACCGCAACGGGGACGGGTCCGAGCCCGGGGTCGCTCGCCGCGCTGGTGGGTACCGCCACAGCCGTACTCGCCTGCGCCACGGTATGCGGCTCAGCGATGGGCTATGTCCTCAACCGGGCGGTGGAGACCGCGCTCGTCAGCCTCCGTGGCCGCATGCTGTCCCATGTCCATGTCCTGACCGATCTCGACCGGCGCGGCCTGCGGCGTGGAGCCCTCGTCTCCAGGCTGACCTCCGACGTCGACCAGATCAGCGGCTTCCTGCAACGCGGTGGCGTCTACATCCCGCTCAACGCCGCGCAACTCGTGCTCACCGCCGGCCTGATGCTCTATTACTCATGGACGCTGGCTCTAGTGGTCCTCGTCCTGCTCGTTCCGCTGGCGCGCATCCTGCCGACTGTGCAGCGCAGGCTCGCCCGCCGCTACACCCGGGTGCAGGAACTGGGCAGCTCCGTACTGGCCCTTGCGGCGGAGACCGTCGCCGGAGCCGCTGTCGTGCGCGCCTTCGGAGTGCAGCGACGCCTCGCCGAACGACTCGACAAGGCCGTGAAGGCGCAGTATTCGGCGCAGCAGCAGGCTCAGCGCGTTGCCGCCTTTGCCTTCGTCATCGGTGAGGCCACGGTCGCCGTGATCACCTCCGCGGTGCTGGTGAGCGGCGTGATACTCGGCGTCGGCGGCCACCTGACCCTGGGCGAGCTGACGGCGTTCCTCTTCCTCATGACGCTGTTCATCCAGCCGCTGCAAGCCATAGCCGAAAACCTCAACGATGTGCAAAACGCAGTGGCCGCCTTCGCCCGTATCCAGGGGCTGCTGCGGTTGGTGCCGAGCGTCAGCGACCCGGGGGAGCACGCCCGCGAACTGCCTCAAGGGCCGTTGGGCATCACGCTGGAGGGGGTTGCTTTCACCTATCCGGAAGCGGAGCGTCGCGCCCTGAAGGGTGTCTCGCTGGATATCGCGCCGGGCCGCAAGGTGGCCGTGGTCGGCGAGACCGGATCAGGTAAGTCGACCCTGCTCACGCTCCTCACCCGGGCCGCCGACCCCACCGAGGGGCACGTCACTCTGGGTGGCGTCGGCCTGCCCCGGCTGCGCACGTCCGACCTGCGCGCGGCCATGCATCTCGTGCCCCAGGACGGCTACCTCTTCGGGCGGACGATTGCGGCCAATGTCCGCCAGGCCATCCCCTGGCTGGACGACGAGGGCGTGCTGACGGTCTTTCTCCGGCTCGGCCTCGGTGACTGGCTGAACAGCCTGCCGGAAGGCATCCACACCGAAGTCGGTGAGGGGGGCCGCTCGCTGTCCGCGGGTGAACGCCAACTCATCGCACTGGCCCGCGCCTACGCGGCCGATCCGCCCGTTCTGCTGCTGGATGAGGCCACCTCCCACCTGGACCCGCTGACAGAGGCACGAACGGCAGCGGCCATCGAGGTGGTGTCGCGCGGTCGGACCACCGTTGCCGTCGCGCACCGCCTGTCGATCGCGGAAAAGGCCGACGAGGTGGTGGTCATGTCGGAAGGCGGGATCATCCAGCGGGGCCCGCACGCGGCACTCGTCTCCCAGCCTGGAACGTACGCAGAGCTGCACGCGGCGTGGCGGCAGCGCACCGACCCCGAGGCGTGATGCCGGCTTTAGGGGGCCTGGCCAGGCACTGCCCGACCGGTCCGCAGGCCCGACGGCGGCAGGTGGACGTCCCCCGTAGCCGTCAGCGCACCAGGGCGCCGTACCGGTCGAGCTGTCCGATCGGCTCCTGCGGCTGCCACGAAAACCACGGAATCGGGGCGTTGACCGTTTCCCCGTCGACCAGATCGACGTTCACGGGGTGGTGCAGGTGCAGCGCTGTGTCGTCGCAGGAACGCAGGCCCGCGGCAAGCTGCAGGCGCAGCGCGAGTTCCATGTCCTCTCCTCCCCAGCCTTCGTAACGTTCGTCCATGCCGTGGATACGGTCGAACACCTCACGCAGCATCCACATGCAGGCACCCACGGCGCAGCGCACGGTGAACCCGCGCAGATCGGCCAGGTCGGGTTCTGCCACGCCTGCGGCGCAGCGCGCGTGGACGGCTCGTGCGCTGGACACCGCGTCCAGGTAGAGCAGATCGCGATGGGCCAGGACGGCGCCGACGCCGGGCGTCTTGAAGCGGTCCACGTTGCGTGCGACGAACCGGCGGTCGACGAGGAGGTCCGCGTCCAGCACGCACACCGTGTCGGCGCGCACCGATGTGTGCATGGCGCCGACGTTGGTGGCCCAGGACCTGTTGAAGGGCCCTGCGTAGCGCGCGAAGAGGTATTCGTCAGCGGCCTCCTCCACCTCCCGGCGCCAGCGTGGGATGTCGTCGGTCTCCACGACGGTGACCGTGTACCCGCCTTCGACCGGTTCCTGGTCCCGCAGGCTGTGCAGGCAGGAAAGCAGGTTCTTCAGCCGATACCGGGAAGCGGTGGTGTCCCGGAAGGGGATGATGATCTGTGCGGCGGAGCCGGGCGGCGCGGTGCGTACCGGGGCCGGCGGCGGAGCGGGGTCGGCACGGTCCGTGTCAGACATGGCAGGGTGGCCCGCCGCGTCCCCGAGGTAGTGGCCGATGCGTCCCCGGTGGGCCGCCGACCACGCCTTGTCGATCAGTTCGCGCTCGCACTCCTTGTCCCTTGCCAGCCGTTCAACCAACAGGCGTACCAGTGCACGGTGGTGTTCCGGGTTCGTCGGGTGGTCCTGAAGACGGACGGCGGCAGCCGCTGTAGCGCCGTCCCGCGAGGTGCGCGCGAGATCGGAGACAGCGGCGGTGAGCGGCTCAAGCCGGTGCCAGTAGAACGGATTCGCACCACGGGCGTCGGGATCGGCTGCGATGACGAGGGCATCGGCGACGAGTCGGGCGAGGTCGGGCGGAGCGGTCGGGCGGAGCCAGGACACGGGTTTGCCTCCCAGTCATGCGGGCACATGGGTTCGGTCGATCAGGAGTGATCTGCAGCGTGCTACACCCGAAGCGATGCTTCCCGCGTGGCGCTACGCCACATGGGCGGCCGACACTGCACGAAGGCAGAGTTTCCGCGGGAATCCGTCTCCTGCGGGAGCGGAGCGCACGCGCCGCCGATCAGATGGTGTTTCCCGCGGCGGCGGTAGCCGGCCGGCCGAGGGCCAGGTACGTCCAGCCGGCCGCGCGCCACCGTTCGGGGTCCAGGCAGTTACGTCCGTCGATGATGCGCCGGGAGTGGACCGCCTCGGCCAGTGCGTGTGGGTCGGCGGTGCGAAACTCATCCCATTCGGTGAAGAGGCAGACCAGCTCGGCGTCCTGCACGGCGTCCATCATGGTCGGCGCGTAGTGCACCCCGGGTACCGCGCGGCGCGCGTTGTCCATACCGGCTGGGTCGTACACCCGTACCGAGGCGCCCGCGGCGGCGAGCTCACCGATGAGCAGGAGCGCGGGCGAGTCCCGGATGTCGTCGGAGTCGGGTTTGAAAGTGGCGCCCAGCACGGCGATCCGCCGGTCCTTGAGCCCGTCTGTCGCACGCCTCGCCAGTTCCAGCACCTTCGAGCAACGACGCTGGTTGACCAGGTCGATCTCCTCCAGGAACCGTAGCGACTCACCGACACCCAGAGCAGCAGCGCTCGCCTGGAAGGCACGGATGTCCTTGGGAAGGCAGCCGCCGCCGAAGCCGATCCCCGCCCTCAGGAAGCCGGGACCGATACGCGGATCGAGACCGAGACCCGCCGCCAGGGCGGTCACGTCGCCACCCGAGGCGTCACACACGTCGGCCATCGCGTTGATGAACGAGATCTTGGTGGCGAGGAACGAGTTGGCGGCAAGCTTGGTGAGCTCCGCCGTCTCGGGTGAAGTGACGATGGTGGGCAGTTCCCGGCCTTCGTGCGCGGCAAGGTCGTAAAGCGCCTGATAAGCGCCGCGTAGCCTGGTCAGGGCCGGCTCGCTGCGGGTGCCGAAGACGAGTCGATCTGGCCTGAGCACATCCTGGACCGCGAAGCCTTCGCGGAGGAACTCCGGACTCCAGGCGACGTCCACCAGATCGGGGTGTGGGCTCAGTTCGGCGATCGAGCGGCCGATCTGGGCGGCGGTGCCCACCGGAACGGTCGACTTCCCCACGATCAGAGCCTTGCGCTGCAGCAGCGGAGCGAGTGCACGGGTGGCCTCGTGCAGATAGCGGAGATCGGCCGCCCGCCCGTGACGCTGCTGGGGTGTGCCAACGCAGAGGAAGTGCACGTCGCCGAAGTCGGCGGCCTCCTGGTAGGAGGAGGTGAACCGCAGCCTGCCGGACGCCAGCGCGGTGTGCAGCAGTTCCTCTAGGTGCGGTTCGCTGAAGGGGAGTTCCCCGCCGTTCAGTTTGGCGACTTTCGCCTCGTCCTTTTCGAGCCCCAGCACCTGATGGCCCAAAGCCGCGAAACAGATGGCGTGCGTGGCCCCCAGATAACCGGTCCCGATGAAGACGAGGTCGGGTAGATCACCGGAGGGGGACGGCAGCGGAATCGTCAGCGATTCGAGCATGGAGTGGTCCTTTCAGGACACTGCTTTCGCGAGGGGAGGAGGTGAGCAGGGTCACGAGTTCATGCGCGGCATCGACACAGGTGGTGATCTTGCCTCCGAACAGGACGAAGGTCCGCTCGTCCACTCTGCGGACCAGCGAAGGACGGTCGTCGGTGGCTTCCAGATCGGGCAGTACCGCGCGGACGGTGAAGTACGAGCCGACGTGCCGCAGCTGGTCGAAATCCATCAGGAACCTGCGGGCGGAGGCGGTGAATTCGCCGATGCGGGTCACCGGAGGGCTGGTCACCAGACCGCTGTTGATGTATCCCGCCAGGGCCCGGGGCACCAGGGGATAGGGCCCGATGGTGGTGGAGTGGATGCCGTGGTCCACATTGCCCAGCAGGAACGTCTCGCTGCCGACGACGGGGTCCAGGCACATGAACGGGCCGTCCATCACCACCAGACTTGATCCGCGGTACATGGCGGGGAGGTGCACCAGCGGCTTTTCGCAGACCTCGAACTGGTAGGGCCGGCGGCCGGCGGCCTCAGTGTGCAGCTCGTTGAGGGAAGAGTAGGTGGCCAGTACGACCCGGTCGAAGTCCTGGAGCTCGCGCGGGCCGGCCCGGGCCCGCAACCGCACCTGGACGCCGGCGGCACGAAGGTGGGCGGCGCAGACCCGGCGGAGCTCGTCGATGTCGATGAGCGACTCCTCGACACGCAACGACACATCGACCGACGACCGTCGTAGAAACGGTGGATACTCCTCCCGATACCGCAGCCCGGCGGTGTCGCAGAAGGCCAGGTACTGATCGGCGGTGACGAGGCTGTCCTGCCGGGCGATCGCCACGTAGTGGGCGTAGCCGCTGCACATGGCCGAGCGGTATTCGTCCCTGAAGCTCTTGACCGACCCGAGGACGGCCGTGGCGGTCTCCAAGCCCCGCGGATAGTGGTATCCGCGGTGGAGTCGGCGCTGGTTGGCCCTGCTGGCCGCCGACAGCAGTTCGTTGGCCTGCTCGAAGAGCACCACGCGGTGTCCGAGCCGGCCGAGTTGCACTGCTGCCGTCACCCCGAAGATGCCGCCGCCGACGACGGCGATGCGGTGCACACTCACGCTACCTCCACTTTTTTGCGTATGCGCGTATTCGCGTATCCGCATCAGTCGGGCCGACAGCCGGGGCGGCATCGGCGGTGTGTGCGTGTCGAAATGGGTGCTCTCCTGGGAAGACCTGGCCGCGGCACCTGTGCGAAGTCGCTTTCCGCGAGGGGCACTGGCCGCAAGGGCGTCGAGAGCCGAGGCCGAGCCGGGAGAGCAGACGGCTCGGCAGGACGGGGCCTAGGTCTTCAGCGCGCTCCTAGCTGCTCAGGACGTGGCCGTCCTGGGGGCGGTAGGTCCGTGAGCGCCGCAGGTCGGAGAGGACGAAGGTGCGCTGGAGCCACCGGTCGTAGCCGTCGTATCGTGCCGTGAACGCGGAACGGCCGTGCAGCACGGTGCGGTTGTCCACTACGGCGAGGTCGCCGGGGCTGAGGTGCAGCGATTGAGCCGACGTCTCGCAGCGGCTCCGCAGCTCAGCGAAGGCCTCTTCGGCACGCCGGGTCAGCGGCCTGGTGGCTCCCAGATCGACTCGGATCTCGGGGTCCTCCCGGTGGCCGTGGAGGATCGCGTGAGGCGCCCGGCTGGCGCCGGTGCCGGCCTGGAAGGACGGCGGCGGCTCGGTGCTGAACTCTTCGGCCCACAGCGCTTCGCTGGTGGGAGCGCTGAGGCTCGGCAGCAACGCCCTTACCGACACGACGAGCAGCCCGGCGACGCCGAACTGGTCGGCACGCAGACAGTTCAGCAGCACATAATCCGGCCGGTGCGGGTGGAACGCGTTCTCCGTGTGGAACAGCAGGGAGACGGAGCCGGCATTGGACTGCGAGGTCTCCTTGCCGCGCACCGGAACCACGTCCTGAACGAGGGCGCCGGACTTCTCCGCCCGGAAGGCCGCGGGATCACCGAGACCACTGGCCACCATCATGAGGACGGCGGCCGGGCAGGTCGCGGCGCGCTGCACGGAGTTGTTGACGCCCGGTGTCATCGGCAACGGGTCGCTGCCCAGCGGCAGCCCCCGCAGCAGCAGGACACCGCACGGGCCGGAGTCGCGACGGAATGCGCGCACTGCGCGCCGCAGAGCCGCGGGGGTCTCTTCCCAGGACTCGCCGGCTGCGGAGATCCAGTCGGCGTCGTCCACTCGACCGCCCGCGTGATCGCGCAGATTCTGAGCGATGCGGCCGATCGAGGCGGACTCATCCGCGCCCATCGTCACGACGGTGACCTTCGGATGCACTTCCACTGCCACGCTCATAGCTGATTGCCTTCACCGATTGCCAGGGCGGTACGGACCAGTCGGGGCCTTCTGGGGGCGTCCGGTGTCGCGCCTTGTGGCCAGGCGTGTACCCGAGCGTCCCAGCTGCCGGTGAGCGGGGTGTCGCCGACCCAGCCGACCGAACTGACGGCGTTGCCGTGTCCTTCCAGCCGTTCGACCCTCTTGACCTGCCATGTCTGCGGGTCCAGCCGCCAAAGGCGCCCGGTGAAGTCGTACGAGCCGGTCAGCAGGACCGGTTCCCCGCCCGGTTGCCAGGCAACGGCCTTCACGGACTCGTCGTGGCCCACCAGCACGGTCAGCAGTTCGCCCGTGTCCACGTCGTACAGTCGCGCGGTGCGGTCCCGTGAGACGGTGGCGAGCACGGTTCGGCCGCCGATGGTGGTCACCGAGCCGTCGTTGATGAGTTCGCCGTGTCCGGTCAGGACGCGCTCGGTGTGTCCTTCGCGGGTCACCACACAGGACGTGCGGTCCGTGGAGACGGTGGCCAGCCGGTTGTCGGTGAGCCAGACGACGTCCTTGATCGCGCCGTGGTGGCCCCGGAAGGCGGAAGCCTCGTTCAGAGTGGCGCCGTCCCAGTCGTAGAGGTCCAGGGTTCCCTCGTAATCGGCGACCGCCAGCTGGTCACCGGACGGGGACCAGGAGACGCGGTTCACCGGGTGCTCGCGCTGAATGATGGCCAACGGGCGGCCGTCGCCGAGGCCCAGCACACCGATCTGACCGGAGAACGTTCCGTAGGCGACGACTTCTGGTGCCGCCGTGGCCGGCAGCGCCACGGTGTTGACCAGGCTCCCGTTGCCCACGCTGAACTCCTGCGCGGGTTCATCCAGATCACGCCAGAGGCGTACGACGCTGTCGTCGCAACCGGCCGCCAGCAGGCCACCGCCGACGCTCAGGTGGTTGACCCCATAGGTGGGGGACGTCGCCTCGACGGTGCGGCGGCTGTCGAACGGTTCGTCCTCCAGGGCCGCCGGGAGGTCCAGGAACGCCGGGCGGGTCGAGATGGTCCCGCTGATCAGCGCGGTGCCGTCGGAGGAGAAATCCAGGGAGCGCGGCCACAGCTGGCTGCCGTACCAGCGGATCAGACGCTGCCCCGATTCGGTTGCCCACAGCGACACCGTGCTGTCATAGGCGCCTACAGCCACGCTGCTTCCGTCGGGTGACCAGGCCACCGACTTCACCGCCGCGGTGTACGGGCCCAGCTTGGCCAGCAGCTCTCCCTCGGGGGTGAGCAGGTGTACGTAGCCGTCGTCGCAGCTCACCGCGAGCCGGTCGCCGGAGGGAGACCAACGGCACATCTCGGCGTGCCCCACCTGCTGCAGGGCTCGGCGCAGTCGGCCGTCGGAGCCCCATATGCGGATCACCGCGTCTTCGCCGCAGGTCGCCAGGGTTCCGTCGGGCGAAGCGTCCACGGACATGCAGTGGTCGCTGTGGAACAGGACGCGCTCGTCCAGGTGACCCGTGGACGTGTTCCAGATGCGCCCGGTGCCGTCCTGGGAGACCGTCACCAGCGTCGTGTCGTCGACCCAGGCGAGCGAGTTGAGGTCATCGGGCTGCCGGGCCAGTACCTGGACCAGCGCGCCGGTGGCGCTGTCCCACAGACGGCAGGTCTTGTCCGCAGAGACGCTTGCCAGCAGCTTCCCGGACGGGGAGAACCGGAGGCCGTTGACCAGGCGGTCGTGGTGGGCAGTCCACAGCCGGCGATGCCCGGCCCGCTCCCACATCACCACCCGGCCGTCGTAGCCACCGCTGGCATAGAATTCGCCGCTCGGGCTGAAGGCGACCGAGGTCTGCGGAGAGGCGTGTGCGGCCGCGTCGTGTTCGCTCGATTCCGTCGGCCGGTGCGCAACATCGATGGGAAACACAGGACTCCTTCTTGGGATTTTCGCCATGTTGTCGCAGAAATGGCTAGACGTGCATGGCCAGTGCGTGCTGGCCGATCTCTGCCTTTGCTTCGAGGTAGCGCTTGTTGTGAGCGGACATGAATACTCCAGTCCGCTCGACTTCATGCACCTGGATTCCGTAGCTTTTGAGTTGCAGCACCTTGTCCGGATTGTTGGTCAGCACATCGACTTCGGTCTTCCCAAGCACGGTGAGCATTTCTGCCGCTGCCCGGTAGTCACGCTCGTCGTCTGCGAAGTCCAGCTTCCGATTGGCTTCGAAGGTGTCGTATCCCAGGTCTTGCAGCGCGTAGGTGTCGAGCTTGTTGTACAGGCCGATTCCGCGACCTTCCTGGCGCATGTAGAGCAACACGCCGCCTCGCTCCGAGATTCGCTTCAGCGACTCCTGGAGCTGTGGGCCGCAATCACAGCGCGCAGATCCGAATACATCGCCCGTCAGGCACTCCGAATGGATGCGCACCAACGGACGGGAGGCCGTCGAATAATTCCCCAGACCTATGGCGAGGTGCTCCTGGCCGTCGCTCAGTCCATGGAACGTGTAAACGTCCCCCATCACCTCCCTATCGGTCGCTGTGATCAAAGGAATGCGAATCTTCGCACGTACCCGGACTTCTTCAGTGGGGCGCGGCTCGACTTCCATACCAATCCGTTTCCGTAGTCGGACAGTTGGCTGGGGTTGGCGGGGCGTGATGTCTTTGCCCAGGAAAAATGAAACACGTGGAGATGCGTATTCGATATCGCTCACCCCTCGTGCTTTCTCAACATGTAAGCGCAGAGTTTCACAGCCAGTCAATCGACTGCGAACGGCGTGATACACCCGGCTCACAGAAACGCCGTCTCATGCAACGGGGCGTGATGAAGACCCTGCCACAGGGCGTGCCAGGCCGCCAATGTGCACGGTATGAAGTGCGGATCTTCGATTTTGTCGAATGCATCTTGATTGAGCTACTGCCGCAGGACCGCAATCCGTGCGCATGATCCGCCTTCTTCGGCCACGTTGAGGGCCCGGCAGTATTGTGCTGAGAGCCGGCCTCACCCGGTGGCTCAGCCCGCTGTGCAAGCAGGGAAATTCCCCACTTGAACACCTGGGCGCCCGCCCGTGCCCTGCGCCTCCCGCCCATGACCTCGTGCAAGGTCGGCGTCGGCAGCTGGAGGTGTGGGGCCTCCCCCCGTGTTCACCTGCATTGATCGGCAGTCAGGGCGATATTCTCCTTGAGTCGGAGAAGGCCCATGCAGCCCTGTGGTCGGGTTTCGGCGGTCCTATCGCAACGGAGCCGGCGGGGCAACGAAAAGACGCGTTTGCGCGAGCGTCGCCAAGGGTCGGATCCTGATCCAAATGGAGCCGCAGGCAGATCCAGAGCGGCCCGGCAGCAACTCCTGCAAGACCAGCGGTGATGTGCACAGTTGACCCCCTCGCCATACTGAGTAGGTTGAATGCCTGTGAAGAAAAGCTGCTTCGTCATCATCAGTGACCGCATCGACGACTGTTTTCAAGATCTGCTGAGCGGGCTGCGAACCTTCTGCCCCTCGGTCGATGTCGCCTGGTACAACTCGGGAAGGCGGCAGCCCGCACCACCAGGTGTGATCGCGATACCCCATAGCCGGCCACTGAAGTACGCGAAGATCACGCCTTCCCTCTTCGACATGCTGGAATGGGCGGCCGACCAGGACTATGCCTGGGTGATGAACGTGGAAAGCGATATGGCGTTCATCAAGCCGGGTTTTGAGAAATTCGTAGAAGAACAGCTGAAGGACGTCGACTATATCGCGCCGGGATTCCGGACACACATCCCGGACATCTCGGAGTGGCCCGCTTACCGCAGCCTACGTGCCGAACTTCCGGAGCTGCTCACCATCCTGGGAATGAGTCACACCAACCGTTGCTTCAATCCAGGCCAAGTCTTCAGCCACACGTACTTCCGCACGCTGACGTCGAGTGAGATATACGCCGACATCCGTGCGTTTGTGGAGAGAAACCAGCGGCCGGACCGCTCCTTCACATTGCAGGAGCTGATCCTCCCTACCCTGGTTGACCGGTTCGGACTTTCGGCGCGTCCGTATCCGGACGACGTCGCGATCTTCAACCGTTACCGGCCCTATCTAAGCGCATACGATATCGAGCTGGCGGAACGTCACCCGGACGCCTACTTTATCCACCCTGTTCGCCGGGAAGTACAGGATCCGGTCAGATCCTTCGTTAAAAAGCTTGCCCTGTCGGCGGGGTGAGCCCGATCAGCGATAGCCAGCAAGAGCTGCGGACACGAAAGCTGCAACCGGAGGCAGAAATGCGTTTTTCCCCGAAGCCTGTTTCCACCGAGGTGCCAGATAGTCCGCCTGGAGCGACGGCATCCGAGGGCAGGAATCAACACTCGGCTTCAGCTGATCTTGCGAACGCGGCGGGGGTCGCCGCCGAAGAGATCGGACGGGGAAGCCAACTGCCGGGTGCACACATGAAGGAAATGGATCTGAGCGGCAAGGATCTCGGCCGGGTGCTGCTGCGCGGGGCGGACCTGTGCGAGGCCAACCTCATCGGCGCGAACCTGCGCGAGGCTAATCTCAACGGGGCGTTCCTGAGCTCGGCGGATCTCCGGGAAGCCGACCTCAGTATGTCCTTTTTGGGTGGTGCTTTCCTGGGGTGGACTCTGCTGATCGGAGCCGATCTGAGCGGGGCCTACGTACGGGGTGCCGACTTCCGTGAGGCAAAGCTCAATACCGCCTTCCTGAACGGCGCCGAACTCTGCGGAACGTATTTCGGCGACGCAGACCTGAGCGGAGCGGACCTGCGGGAGTCGAACCTGGCCGGTGCCGACCTGCGCGAAGCGGATCTGAGCGGAGCCGATCTCCGAGGAGCCAATCTGGAGGGGGCTCTCCTGAACGAGGCAAAATGGACAGCGGAGACCAGGTGGCCCAGCGGCGAAGACGAAGCCGTCCACGCAGCATCGCGCGCTGCAGGCCCCGGCACTTTCCTGATCAATGGCAAGAAGTCGTCACACACGACGATTCGGCTCTACCAGTCGTACTGGTATGCCGATTAACGTCATGCCGGGATCGGTGGGGCAGCCCGAAGGGCGTACCGACGACCAGCCTCGGGGCTCTATCCAAGGCCCGATGGAATCCCGGCAGGTGACTCGGTTCGGATTGATCGGGCTCGGCCGCTGGGGTCGGCGCTTGGCAGCGGTCCTGGAGCGGGAAGGGCACCTTTCGCTGTGCTGCAGCACAGCGGACGGACAGGGCAGGGAGTGGGCACTGGCCAACCTGCCTGATGTTCCATGGACAGCTGACCCCGATGAACTCATCGCTTCCGGCCAGGTGGACGCGGTCGCGATCGCGACGCCGCTGTCGACTCATGCGTCCTTCGCCGAGCGTGCCCTGTCCGGCGGCAAGCACGTATTCGTCGAAAAACCCTTCGCAACCGACCGAGCGACGGCCGATGAACTGCACCGGCTGGCCGGCGTGTCGACCGGGATACTGATGACGGATCACACCTTCTTGTTCGATGCGAACATGACCGTTCTCGCGGATGTGCTGCGGCACGACGCCCCTCGGCAGGTCTCGATGAGCTGGGCCAAGTGGGGAACATTCGAGGAACCCATGCTGTGGTCCCTGTTCCCCCATGACATCGCGATCTCCTTGGCCCTGTTTCGCGATGTCCCCCAGAACATTGAAGTCACCACGGACCCGTCCGACCGTCAATGCCACAGGTCGAGCGTGACGCTGACCTACCCGGAGGGCCAAACGGCCGAGATAGCGATCGACAGGACAGCGGCATCACGCGCCAAAGAAATACGTGTCAGCACCGAGACCGGCAGAGAATACGTGTGGCGGGACGGTCAACTCTTCGGGGCACAGCACGATCCACACGTGCCACTCCAACACGCAGGCCCGCCCACCCCTCTTGGCCCCCGCAGCTCCCTCACGCTGCTTCGTCCGACAGGCGCTCCGCCGCTTTCCAATGCGATCCGCTATTTCACCGATGCAACCCGGAACCGGCCTGGCGTCATCAGATCCGACTCGGCGTTCTCGGTCCAGGTGACCAAAATCCTGTCCGACATCCGAGAGCTGTCCGGTTGATCCTCGTGCGTACCTCTTGGATGCGCAGCGATCACTTACACCCTTAAATGGCACGCTTTGAGTTCCGGGGCAACGGATAGTTCACACCAGGTGCTGGTTGCAGGACCGGGCTTCCTGCGCCAGTTCTGGTATTTCCGTCAGTTCCACGCCTGCATCACGCAGTGTCTCGACACCGGTGCAATGGGAGACGAACAGATCCGGCTCTCGCCACGCGATGACCACTCGCCGCACACCTGCGCGCAAGATCAGCTGAGTACAGGCCAACGGTCGACTCTTCCGCTGTGTACACGGCTCCAGCGTGCTGTAGATCGTTGCACCGGACAGGCGAGGATCGCCGGCGGAAACCTTGGCCAGAGCGGATTCCTCGGCGTGGACACGGCTATCCGTCTCACGCGAGTATCCCGTGGCGATCTCCTCGCCATCGGCGCCCACGATGACCGCGCCCACCGAGAAGGCCGTGTCACTCTGTGGGCAGAGCCGAGAGAGCTCGATGGCCTTTCTCATCCAACGCAGGTCGTCTTCGTGACTCACCCGTCACTCTCCTCTTTCGGCAGGTAGCGGAGGAATACCATGTCCCCGATGGTGCGAGACTCCACCAGTCGCATGCGCCTTGTCGAGCCTCCCGGATAGGAAGCCGTGCCGAGGAAGCGCGGGGCATCGGCTTCGCCGACCAGCAGAGGCGCTATGGCAAGGTGTATTTCATCGGCGAGGCCCTGCGAAAGAAACGTCGTGTGAATCTGGCCGCCGCCCTCAACCATCAGGCGTCTGATGCCCCGCTCGCCCAGATCGTCCAACATGGTACAGAAATCGATCTCAGGACCTGTTGAGACGACGTCGGCAAGGCCTGCCAGCCGCTCGCGTAGTTTCTCTGCCGCAGCATCCGTCGTGTACGCAACCTTGTCGCCACTGTGCTGCCAGAACTTCGATGCGGCGTGCAGGTCACCGCTCCTGGTCAGGGTGACCTTCAGCGGATATTCAGGCTTGCCGGCGGCGATCCGCTCGCGGCACCGCTCGGGACTGTTCACGAGCAATCTCGGATTGTCCGCACGCATCGTGCCGGCCCCAATGAGGATGGCGTCCGCCTCGGCGCGCAACTGGTCGACGCGGTCGAAGTCGTCGCTGTTGCTCAGCAGGAGCCTTGCCGGGCTTGTGTCGTCGATATAGCCGTCCACGGATGTCGCGACGCTCAGCAGAACATACGGGCGAGGCACAACGAGAATCCCTTCAGACGTACGGGCAGCGCCTTATGCCTGCCTAAGAGGGTTGAGGAAGGCGCTACGAGGCCGTTTCGACAACACCGTTGGGGTCACCTCCCACGCTCTTTTGGGCAGTGAGGGAGTGCGTGCCAGACGCCACCCGCCGGGCGAGCATGGTGTGACCACCTCTGAGTTAAGGACTGTCCCGCAAGGGCAGCGTATTTCCCAACATCCCTGAAGTCTGCCACGGTCACGACCGTATGCCATCTGTGCACATCCGCATCAGCCAGCAGTCTGGTCCGGCTGGGCCTGTCTGCTAAGGGAACGCCTCCACCGGCTACCGGCCCGGCCCATTCGGGCAGTTCGTCTGACTTGATCAAAACGTGGGAAGTGCGTTGCGCGGGCCAGTCTGTGTGACGGCCCGCGTCCACGCGGCGCGGTGGCCGGCCGGCACCCGTGCCCGCTGTGAATAGCCACGGGCGGCACGGGCCGCGCAAGCCGTCAGGCGGTGCTCACCGTCGCCTTCGCTGCCATCTCCTCCGGCTCGGCCAGCAGTTCGGCCGTCCTGTGGGCGGTGCCGCGGGCCCACCGGCCCGTCGTCACGGCGCCGAGGATCAGGACCACAAGACCGCACCCGGTGAGGATCCACCACGCGGGGCGGCTCGCGGTGGCGAACGAGGCGCCGTACGAACCGCCGTGCACGCCGGAGGCGAGCACCGCGCCGAGCACGGCGACGCCGAGCGTCGCACCGATCTGGCGGCTGGTGGACGCCACCGCCGCCGCCACCCCGGCCTGGGCGCGCGGCATTCCGGACACCGCGGTGTTGGTGATCGGCGCGTTCACGAAGCCGAAGCCAAGGCCGAAGAGGACATAACCGATCAGCAGCGTGGCGTTCGACTTCTCGATGTCGAACGCGGCGAACAGCACTCCGCTGATCGTCATCGCGGTGCCCGCCACCAGCAGTGAGAACCGCGGCCCCCGGCTGCCCACGATCCGCCCCGACAGCGGTGCGCAGATGAACGTCGGGATCGCCATCGGCAGCATCCACAGACCGGCATGCAGCGCGTTCAGGCCTCGTGCGTCCTGCAAGTAGAGCGTGCTCAGGAAGAGGAAACCGCCGAGTGCCGCGAACGCGCTCACGGCTATCGCCGTCGCCCCGCTGAACGGCGCGCTGTGGAAGAACCGGATGTCGATCAGCGGCTCTGTGCGCCGCGACTCGTAGCGGATCAGCGCGACAAGCGCGGCGACGGCGGCCACCAACAGGCCGACGATCTTCGGCGAGAGCAGCCCGGCGTCCGGTGCGTTGATGATCGCGTAGGTGAGCGAGCCGAGCAGGACGATGACCAGCAGCTGCCCGACGGGATCGGGGCGGCGCGCCTTCGGAGCGCGTGACTCGGGCACGAAACGCATGGTCAGCAGGAGCGCGGCAAGGCCCACCGGCAGATTGAGCCAGAAGATCGAGCGCCAGCCGACCGAGTCCACCAGCAGCCCGCCGACCAGCGGCCCGGCCGCCATGGAGATACCGACGACCCCGCCCCACACGCCGATCGCGCGAGCCCGCTCGCGCGGCTCCGTGAACGTGTTGGTGATGATGGACATGGCGACCGGGTTGAGCATCGAACCGCCCACCGCCTGCACCATGCGGAAGGCGATCAGCAGCGGAAGACTGTTCGCCAGCGAGCAGAGCAGCGATGCGACGGTGAAGATCACAAGACCGGTCTGGAAGACACGGCGTCGTCCGATCCGGTCGGCGGTGGAACCCGACAGCATCAGCAGCGTCGCGATCACCAGTGTGTAGGCGTCGATCGTCCACTGCAGCCCGGCCACCCCGGCGTGCAGATCACGCTGGATGGCGGGCAGGGCTACGTTCAAAACGGTGGTGTCGAGGCTGACGATCAGCAGGCTCATGCAGCAAATGGCAAGAACCAGCGTCCGTCGTCTCGGGCTGAGATCCGACATGCGTTGAATAGTACGCCTAACTAATGAAGTTATATGTTCGGTTCCCGCTCCGCACGGAGGATCGTGCGTCGCCGGGCGGCAACCAGCGCTGGACAACCGGTGACAGGCAATCGGTGCCAGGCAACCGGTGGCAGGGCAACCTTCCGCGTGGCCGACAATGGACAGATGTCCAGGACGCCCATGACGATGACCGAGCCGACCGACATGGCCGACAGGCCCGCCGCAACCGCCGGAGCGACGGCCGCGGCGGCTGACTTCCCGGGTACGGCGGCGGCCGACCTCCCGGGCTCCGGTGGCCTCACGATCGGCCCGCACACCATGCGTACGCCCGTCGTGCTGGCGCCCATGGCGGGCATCACCAACGCGCCGTTCCGCACGCTCTGCCGGGAGTTCGCCGAGGGCGGCGGCTGGGGGGCTGGAGGGTATCCCGGGGGGCAGGCGGCCGGGGACAAGGCGCTGTTCGTGAGCGAGATGATCACGACCCGCGCCCTGGTCGAGCGGAACGAGAAGACCATGCAGCTGATCCGCTTCGGCGCGGACGAGCGGCCCCGCTCGATCCAGCTATACGGCGTCGATCCGGTGACCGTCGGCAAGGCGGTCCGCATGATCGCCGAAGAGGACCTGGCCGATCACATCGACCTCAATTTCGGCTGCCCTGTGCCGAAAGTCACTCGCAAGGGCGGTGGCAGCGCGCTGCCGTTCAAGCGGCCCCTGCTGCGCGCGATCCTGCGCGAGGCGGTCGGCGCGGCCGGTGACCTGCCGGTCACCATGAAGATGCGCAAGGGCATCGACGACGACCATCTCACCCATCTTGACGCGGGCCGGATCGCCGTCGAGGAGGGCGTGAGCGCCATCGCCCTGCACGGCCGCACCGCCGCCCAGCACTACGGCGGCACCGCCGACTGGGACGCCATCGCTCGTCTCAAGGAACACGTCCCGGAGATCCCGGTGCTCGGCAACGGCGACATCTGGTGTGCGGCGGACGCAGTCCGGATGATGCGGGCCACCGGCTGCGACGGGGTGGTGGTGGGCCGGGGCTGCCTGGGCCGCCCGTGGCTCTTCAGCGACCTTGTTGCGGCTTTCGAGAGCGGCGGCCTGGCGGGGGAGGGCTCCGGGGGCGACGGGGCGTTCGCCACACCGGCGCTGCGGGAGGTCGCCGCCGTGATGCTCCGGCACGCCACGTTGCTCGGGGAGTGGCTCGGCGACGAGGCACGCGGTGTCATCGACTTCCGCAAGCACGTGGCCTGGTATCTGAAGGGGTTCTCGGTGGGCTCCGAAATGCGCAAGAGGCTCGCCATCACCTCCTCGCTCGCCGAACTCGCCGACGGCCTGGACGAACTCGACCTGGACCAGCCCTGGCCGCCCGGCGCGGACGGCCCGCGCGGGCGCACCTCGGGGAAGAACCGCGTGGTCCTGCCGGACGGCTGGCTGACCGACCCGTACGACTGCACGGGTCTCGGTGCCGACGCGGAGTCCGACATCTCGGGCGGCTGACGCGGCATGCGCCCGCGGCCCGTAAGGGGCACAGGGCTGCGCCATGATGCGGTGCGCCGCGCGGGCGCGACCAGCCACGACGCTGTTGTCACAGGCTTTTCGCACAGCTATATCCACCAAGTGGACAACTCTTCGTGTCGTTGACAGGTCTCCAAGGGGCGCGCCCCGTGCGGCCAGCCGATCACGCCGTCCGGATCGCAGGGATTACCGAAACCGCTGCTGTTCACGGGCGAGTCCGACGACCCGTCGGACTCGCCCGGCGGCTTGGCCCAGACGTAGGCGTCGACGCCTGGTTCCGGCTCGGCCACCGGGCGCGCACCGAGCCCTGCGCCGTCCTCGTTGCACCACGCCGCAAGTGTGGGCCTGCGGTCCAGGCGGCTGCGGTCGACGTATGTGTTCACATCGGTCAGCGGTCCGGGTCCGATCGGTCGTCCCGGCCCGCCCCAGCCGTTGCGCGAGGTGTCGATCAGTATCCCGGTCCCGGCGTCGAATCCGGACGCAACCGCCCTCTGGCGCAGCGACGCGGCGAACGGTAGCTCGTCAATGAACGGATTGAAGTCCACCCACTTGCTCTGCTGGACCGAAGCGCCGTTCACCACATCGGTGACCTTGAAGTACTCCTCCTCAAGCACACCGTAGTCAGAGGTGTTGACGATGAACCCGGCCACGTTCTGCGGCGTGCTGCCTTCGGTGTTGGCGGCGGAGGAGAGCATGTCGATCATCGACCCCGCATTGTCCGGCCAGCCGATGGTGCCGTGGTAGCCGGCGTCGAGATAGGCGTAGACACGGGGGAGGGCGCCGAGGGTGGCCAGGGCGTAGCCGATGCTCTTGAGGTAGTTGCCGTTGGCCTTCATCGTGTCGCACTCGGGAGTGGCCGTCTCCCGGGCGCCGGTGTGCAGGACCAGGTCCTCCAGCGCGTTGGGTTCGACGATCGTGACGACGTGCAGGGAACTGTAGGCGGGGTCGCTGATGATCTCGGTGATCGGGTCGATGAACTCCGTTTTGTAGCGGTCGAGTTCATCGGGGCCCAGCTCGCCGTCCGAGGTGCTGAGGCGAGCGCAGTCGCGGCCCGGCACATCGCGGAGGACCAGCTGGACGAGGCTCGCGCCTTGTGCCAGTGCCGCGTTCAGGTGGGCGCGCAGGCCCATTTTGCCGCCGGCGCCTTCAATGGCGGCGATGTTGTCCAGCCATACGGCGGTGGGCTCGTTGGCCACGGTTGTGCCGCCGGGTTCCGCGGCGGCGTGGGCGGACCATTCGGGGTTCACGTAGAGGGCGGCGCCCAGGTAGGGGTTGTCGACGCGGGCGGTGGTGGGTTGTCCGGTCGCGGGTGTGGCCAGGGCGGTGAGCAAGGTGGTGAGTAGGGCGGCGGTGCAGGTGAACGCGGCGGCGGTACGGGGTCTTGGACGGCGCGGGCGGGTGAGGCGGAGTGACGGTAAGGGCATGAGAGCGGGCTCCTTCCGGTGGTCAAACGACGAGGGCCGCTATGACAGCAGCGGGGACGTGGCAGCAGCGGGGGCATGGCGCGGCGGTATGCGCGAGTGGTGCGCGCGAGTGGTGCGCGCGACCAGGGCACGAGCAGCGCGCGCACCAGCAGCACGCGCGCGGTGCGCAGGGAGCTGGAGCTGGAGCAGGACAAGCGTGAGAGCTGGGGCAGTGCACGGAAGCGACGCATGGGAGCGCTCCCAGACTAGGGTGCCCGGTCGGGTCGCGAGAAGGTGCCGGGCGGTGGTCCGTGGTGCCGTTCGGAGAGATTCCGGATGGCGATGGCGGAATGAAGGCGTCCGGATGGTGACACTGGGCTGAGTGGCCGATGTGATCCTCGTCACTTTTCTTGCTGCATCGCTCGTATGAGCGGACTCATGCGCGACTGCGACTCTCCAAGGCGCGGCACTCAGTGCCACCACGTCGATCTTCGGCCGCTGAAATCAAATGCCGCTATAGTCGCTCACATGAGCGATAGGCGGAGTCGCTCGGCCCTGTTGTCTTCAAGAAATAAAGAAAAGACGGCCCCGATATCCGCACTGCCCCGACTTTCGATCTTCTGGCGGACGGGTGGTTGCGGCCGTATGACGCACATGTGGACGTACCAAGACGCCTTTGATCTGGGTATGTTCCCCGCAGTCAGGGCAGCCACGTCGCCCATCGCCGCCCTCAACGGAGCGGACTGCGTCCGCACTGCTTAAACGTCAGGAGTCGAGAGCCGTGTCGGAAAACGTAGCGAGCCGTGCCACGAAGTACGTTTATGACTTCACGGAGGGAAACAAAGATCTCAAGGACCTCCTCGGCGGCAAAGGCGCCAATCTCGCCGAGATGACCAACCTCGGCCTCCCGGTGCCACCCGGCTTCACCATCACCACAGAAGCCTGCAAGGTCTACCTGGCCAGCGGCGATGTACCGGAGGCACTGCGTGCCGAGGTGAGTGCGCACCTCGGCGACCTCGAAGAGAAGATGGGCAGGAAACTCGGCGCGCCCACCGATCCACTGCTGGTGTCGGTGCGTTCGGGTGCGAAGTTCTCGATGCCCGGCATGATGGACACCGTCCTCAACATCGGCCTCTCCGACTCCTCCGTCGAGGGCCTGGCCGCACAGGCGGGCGACGAACGGTTCGCCTGGGACTCGTACCGCAGGCTCATCCAGATGTTCGGCAAGACGGTGCTCGGCATCGACGGCGAGCTCTTCGAGCAGGAGCTCGACGCCGCCCGGCTGGCCCAGCAGGTCAAGGCCGACACCGACCTCACCGCCGCCGACCTGAAGAAACTGGTCAAACGGTTCAAGAAGATCGTCAAGGACGAGGCGGGCCGGGACTTCCCGCAGGAGCCGCGCGAGCAGATGGAACTTGCCGTCAAGGCGGTCTTCGCATCCTGGAACGGCGACCGCGCCCGCCTCTACCGCCGCCAGGAGCGCATCCCGCACGACCTCGGCACCGCCGTCACCGTCTGCTCGATGGTCTTCGGCAACCTCGGCGACGACTCCGGTACCGGCGTCGCCTTCACCCGCGACCCGGCCAGCGGCCAGCAGGGCGTCTACGGCGACTACCTGGCCAACGCCCAGGGCGAGGACGTGGTCGCCGGCATCCGCAACACGGTGCCGCTCGCCGAACTCGAACACCTAGACAAGGCCTCTTACGACGAACTCCTGCGCATCATGGAGAGCCTGGAGAACCACTACAAGGACCTCTGCGACATCGAGTTCACCATCGAACGCGGCAAGCTGTGGATGCTCCAGACCAGGGTCGGCAAGCGCACCGCGGCGGCGGCCTTCCGGATCGCCATCCAGCTCGTCGACCAGGGCCTGATCAGTGAGGCCCAGGCGCTGCAGAGGGTCACCGGCGGCCAGCTCGCGCAGCTGATGTTCCCGCGCTTCGACGACCGGCTGCCCGCCAACGGCGTCGCCGGAGTGCGGAAGATCGCCCGCGGGATCGCCGCCTCGCCGGGCGCAGCCGCGGGCAAGGCCGTCTTCGACTCGTACACCGCGATCAAGTGGTCCCGCTCCGGCGAGAAGGTCATCCTCATCCGCCGCGAGACCAATCCGGACGACCTGGACGGCATGATCGCCGCCGAGGGCATCCTCACCTCACGCGGCGGCAAGACCTCGCACGCCGCCGTCGTCGCACGAGGCATGGGCAAGACGTGTGTGTGCGGCGCGGAGGACCTGGAAGTCGACACCAAGCGCCGCCGCCTGACCGCGCCGGACCCCGACGGCAAGGGCACGGTGGTGATCGAGGAGGGCGACACGGTCTCCATCGACGGCTCCAACGGCAAGGTGTACGTCGGCGAGGTGCCCGTCGTGCCCTCTCCGGTCGTCGAGTACTTCGAGGGCCGCATGCACGCGGGCGCCGACGAGGCGGACGAACTCGTCGCCGCCGTGCACCGCATGATGGCCTACGCGGACCGGGTGCGACGGCTGCGCGTGCGGGCCAACGCCGACAACGCCGAGGACGCCCTGCGCGCCCGCCGGTTCGGCGCCCAGGGCATCGGCCTGTGCCGAACCGAACACATGTTCCTCGGTGAGCGGCGTGCATACGTCGAGCGGCTGATCCTCGCGGACACCCCCATCGAGCGCGACGACGCCCTCACGGAACTGCTGCCGTTGCAGCGCCGGGACTTCGTGGAGCTCTTCGAGGCGATGGACGGGCTGCCCGTCACCGTCCGGCTGCTCGACCCGCCGCTGCATGAATTCCTTCCGGACATCACCGAACTCTCCGTGCGCGTCGCCCTCGCCGAATCCCGTAAGGAATCGCACGAGAACGATCTGCGGCTGCTGCAGGCCGTGCACCGGCTGCACGAGCAGAATCCGATGCTGGGGCTGCGCGGCGTACGCCTCGGCCTCGTCATTCCCGGCCTGTTCGCCATGCAGGTGCGGGCCATCGCGGAAGCCGCCGCCGAGCGGCGCACCGCCAAGGGCGACCCGCGTGTCGAGATCATGATCCCGCTGGTCGGCACCGTCCAGGAACTGGAAATCGTGTGCGACGAGGCCACCGGCGTCATCGCCGAAGTGGAGGCCGCCACCGGCACCAGCCTGGGCCTCACCCTCGGCACGATGATCGAACTGCCCCGCGCCGCGCTCACCGCCGGCGAGATCGCCCAGGCCGCGGAGTTCTTCTCGTTCGGAACGAACGATCTGACCCAGACCGTGTGGGGCTTCAGCCGCGACGATGTGGAGGCCAGCTTCTTCACGGCCTACCTGGAGAAGGGCATCTTCGGCGTCTCACCGTTCGAGACGATCGACCGGGACGGCGTGGGCAAACTCGTCGAGGACGCGGTCCGCGCGGGCCGCGCCACCCGCCCCGACCTCAAACTCGGCGTCTGCGGCGAACACGGCGGAGACCCGGAGTCGGTGCACTTCTTCCACCAGGTGGGCCTGGACTACGTCTCCTGCTCCCCGTTCCGTATCCCGGTCGCGCGACTTGAGGCGGCCCGGGCCTGTGGCGGGGAAGCGGCCGCCTGAACGCGGGTGGCGGGCCGCCGCTTTCGCAGCGGACCGCCACCCGCCCGGTCCATCGGCGCGGCGACATTCCGCTGCAACACCTCTGTCGTAAACAGCCTGCATGGTTGATCGTTGGTCGCGTTGGCCGACCAGACAACCGGACGTTCACGCTCTGGGACGTTCACACAGCATGATGTGCACCCAGCGGGTTGCGCAGACACAGGGGGACAGCATGACCGTCAGCCGGAGAACTCTCCTCGCCGCCACAGGCGTTGCGGCAGCGGGCGCGACGCTCGGCGCCTGCGGCTCGAACACCGGCCGCGACGACTCGGATTCCGGCGGCAAGGGGCCGAAGCTGAAGCAGTGGTACCACGAGTACGGCGAGGAGGGCACCGAGGACGCGGTCAAGCGGTACGCGGCCGACTACGACAAGGCGCAGGTCTCCGTCGAGTGGCGGCCCGGCAACTACGACCAGCAGACCGCCGCCGCCCTGCTCACCGACTCGGGCCCCGATGTCTTCGAGGGCAGTCCCACGCTCGACCAGATTCAGGGCGGCCAGGTCATCGACCTCACCGACCTGATTGCGGACGTCAAGGACGACTTCAATCCCGCCGTGCTTGGGCCGAAGACGTACCAGGACAAGATCTGGGGGATCCCGCAGGTCATTGATATGCAGATGCTCTTCTACCGCAAGAGCCTGCTCGCCGACGCCCACATCGAGCCGCCCACCACCCTCGACGGACTCATCGACGCCGCTAAAGCCCTGACGTCGAAGAAGACCAAGGGCCTGTTTCTCGGCAACGACGGCGGCGCAGGCGTGCTCGGCGGCACGCCCTTGTACGCGGCCGGTCTTGAACTGGTCACCAAGGACGGCAAGGTCGGCTTCGACGACCCGGCCGCCGCCCGTACCCTCGGCAAGCTGCACCGCCTCTACGCGGACAAGTCCCTGCTGCTGGGCGCGCCCGCGGACTGGTCCGATCCGTCCGCGTTCATCCAGGGGCTGACGGCCATGCAGTGGACGGGGCTGTGGGCGGTTCCGCAGATCCAGAAGGCGCTCGGCGACGACTTCGGAGTGCTGCCGTTCCCCAAGGACGGCACGCAGGGCGCGCCGTCGGTACCGGTCGGCGCGTACGGGGCGGCGGTCAGCGCACGCAGCAAGCACCAGGACGCCGCGAAGGCCTTCGTGAAGTGGCTGTGGATCGACAACACCGCCGACCAGACCGACTTCGCGCTCTCCTACGGTTTCCACATCCCGGCGCGTATCTCGCTCGCGAAGAAAGCCGGCAAGCTGCGCACGGGAGCGGCGGCGGACGCGGTCACCTTCGCCACGGACCACGGGTTCGCCGATCCGCTGCTGTGGGCCCAGGCGAGCCGGACCGCCTACCAGGATGCCCTGAACCGGATCATCAGGGATGGTGCGCATCCGGAAAGTGAATTGAGAGCGGTGGTGCGGAAGGCGTCGGGGGAGCTTGATCGGGTTCAGAAGTGAAACTGCGTACCCAGGGCCGCAACACCCTCTGGTTCTGGCTTTTCGTCGGCCCCTTCGCGCTCGGCCTTGGCGTCTTCACGTACATTCCGCTCGCCTGGAGCGTCTACCTCAGCCTCTTCGACGCGCACAACACGGTCACCCCTGACCACTTCATCGGGCTCGGCAACTACACGTCGATGCTGCGCGACGACGCCTTCACCAGCAGCCTCATCACGTTCGTCGCGTTCTCGGCGTTCATCGTGCCCACCACCTACCTGCTCGCCCTCGCGCTCGCGCTGATGGTCAACCGGGTCCGGCGTGCGCAGGCGTTCTTCCGGTCGGTGTTCTTCCTGCCCGCGGCCTGCTCGTATGTCGTCGCGGCCCTGATCTGGAAGATGTCGGTCTTCAACGGAGTGCGGTTCGGGCTCGCCAACACCCTGCTCGACTGGTTCGGCGCCGACCAGATCGCCTGGCTGTCGACGACCCGGCCACCCTGGTACTGGCTGGTGATCGTCACGGTACGGCTCTGGCTTCAAGTCGGTTTCTACATGATCCTCTTCCTGGCCGGGCTGCAGCGGATCAGCCCGGTGCTCTACGAGGCGTCGGCGGTGGACGGCGCGCGTCCCGGCTGGCAGGTCCTGCGGCACATCACCCTTCCGCAGCTGCGCGCCACCTCGGTCGCCGTCATCCTGCTGCTGGTCATCAACGCCTTCCAGGCCTTCGACGAGTTCTACAACCTGCTCTCAGACGCCCGCGGCTACCCGCCCTACGCCCGCCCACCCCTCGTCTATCTCTACATCACCGCCCTAGGGGAGGGGCAGAACCTCGGCTACGGCAGCGCGGGCGCGGTGATCCTCGCGCTGATCATCGCGGTGGTGACGGTCGTCCAGGCACGCTGGTTCGGCCTGGGCAGGAAGGAGGACTGAAGCGCGATGACGGAAGACCTGAACACAACGGGCGCCTTGCCGGCTCCCGCACCGGCCCCCGCTGAAGTCCGATCGGGCGCTGCGGCGCACGGTAGCGTCCGCCGGTCCGGCCCTCGCGTCCGTTCGGCCGGCGGCGGGCCGCGGCATACCGATGACGCCCTGGTACGGGCCGGGCGTGCGGTGCGCATGGCGTTGCTGATCGCGCTCGCCGTGCTCTTCCTGGTGCCGTTCTACCTGCTGCTGCGCAACGGCCTGTCCAGCGAGGCGGACATCACCGCACCCGAGTGGACGTTCTTCCCGACGACCCTGCACTGGTCGAACCTCTCCGAGCTCTTCAACGATTCTTCTGTGCCGTTCGCACGCTCGTTGCTCAACTCGGCGCTGATCGCCGTCCTCACCACACTCGGCACGCTGCTGCTGGCTTCGCTCGCGGGCTACGGGCTCGCCCGCATTCCGTACCGGCACGCGAACAAGGTCTTCTACGCGATCCTCGGCACCCTGATGGTTCCGGCGACGGTCACCTTCGTGCCGACCTTTGTCCTGGTGTCGACCCTCGGCTGGATATCCACCCTGCGCGGGCTGATTATTCCGACACTGTTCTCGGCCTTCGCCTGTTTTATCTTCCGTCAGTATTTCCTGGGATTTCCGCAGGAACTCGAAGACGCGGCGCGGGTCGACGGACTCGGCTACTGGCGCACGTACTGGCTGATCGTGGTGCCGAACGCGCGGCCCGTCTTCGCCGCCGTCGCCACGATCGTGTTCATCGGCGCCTGGAACGCGTTCCTATGGCCGCTGGTCATCGGGCAGGACCGTGCAACGTGGACGGTGCAGGTGGCGCTCTCGTCGTTCACCACGTCGCAGGTGATCCGGCTGCACGAACTGTTCATCGCGGCGGCGGTGTCGATTGCGCCGCTGCTGGTGGTCTTCCTGTTCTTCCAGCGGTGGATCGTGGCCGGGGTGGAACGGTCGGGGATCGACGACTGAGCCGGGATACGGAATCCGTATCGCCGTCAGGGAAAATCGGGGTCCGTATTCCCACCTGGGAAATGCGGACCCCGGATCCGTCTCGGTACGGCGATTTTGCCTACCCGACTCGCGTCCCCGTCAGTTGTACGCCGTCGTCACTCCGAACGCCGAGGGCGACCACCCTCACCTCGTACACCGTCACCGCCACCCCGTCGTCGTCGAGGCACCGCCCGTCCGTCAGGGCGAAACGCTGCTTCAGCAAAGGAGAGGCGACGAACGGAGTGCTCGCGACGGAGCCGAGCAGGCCGCGGGAGAGGACCGAGGCACCGGTGAACGGGTCGCGGTTGTCGAGGGCGTGCAAACTGCCGGACCGGTCCTGGAAAAGTGCCGCCTGGCGACCGTTGGGCAGCAGCACCGCCACTCCGCGCCCCGGAGTGAGCAGCGCCCTGTCGCAGACGTTGAACCAGCCCTCGTCCCCGTTATGCAGACGCAGCTGAACCGTTCCCGTGCGTGCGCTGCCGCGGTCCGCGGTGCGGGTGATCGTCCTCGCCTGTGCCTTCGGTGCGGCGGGTGCGGGTGCGGTAGGTGCGGTAGGTGCGGTCGTCATGACGTCGGGGCTCCTTCCAAAGATGCGTTCTGACCTGCTCGAACGGGGCCGATGGAGAGCAGGGGGAGGTCGGGCTTGATTTGATTCCGCTCCGAAAGGAACTTAATCGTGGGGTCGGGCACATCAGGCGCGTTGACGAAGGAGACGAAGCGGGCCAGCCGCTCCGGGTCGTTGACGGTCTCGGCCCACTCGTCGCGGTAGCTCGCGACATGCGCCGCCATCAGCGCCTCCAACTCGTCGCAGAGGCCCAGCGAGTCGTGCACCACCACATCGCGGACGTGATCGAGGCCGCCCTCGATCCGCTCCAGCCAGGTCGCGGTGCGTTCCAGACGGTCCGCGGTGCGGATGTAGAACATCAGGAACCGGTCGATCAGCCGCACCAGTTCCGCATCGGAGAGATCCTGCGCGAGCAGGTCCGCGTGTCGTGGAGTCGCACCGCCGTTACCGCCGACGTAGAGGTTCCAGCCGTTCGCCGTGGCGATCACACCGAAGTCCTTCGACTGGGCCTCCGCGCACTCCCGCTGGCAGCCGGAGACTGCGGACTTCAGTTTGTGCGGTGAACGCAGCCCCCGATACCGCAGCTCCAAGTCGATCGCCATGCGCACCGAGTCCTGCACCCCGTAACGGCACCAGGTCTGGCCCACGCAGGACTTCACGGTCCGCAGCGCCTTGCCGTACGCGTGCCCCGACTCGAAGCCCGCGTCGACCAGGCGCGCCCAGATCAGCGGCAGCTGGTCCACCCGGGCACCGAACATGTCGATGCGCTGCCCGCCCGTGATCTTGGTGTAGAGGCCGAAGTCGCGGGCCACCTCGCCGATCACGATCAGTTTCTCCGGGGTGATCTCACCGCCGGGGATGCGCGGCACGATGGAGTACGAACCGTTCTTCTGAAGGTTGGCGAGGAAGTGGTCGTTGGTGTCCTGGAGGGCGGCCTGCTCGCCGTCGAGGACGTAGCCGCTGGCACCGAGCGTGGGCGCGAGGGAGGCGATGATCGAGGCAACGGCCGGCTTGCAGACCTCGCAGCCGTCACCGCTGCGCGCTGCCTCGCGCCCGTGACGGTCAAGCAACTCCTGGAACGAGGTGATGCGCAGCGCGAGCACCGTCTCGTACAGCTCCTGGCGGCTCTGCGCGAAGCACCCGCAGAGTCCCTTGTCCACCTCGACACCGCTCGCCTCCAACTCGGCGGCAAGCAACTGCCCGAGCACCTTGACGCAGCTTCCGCAGCCGGTGCCCGCCTTGGTGCACTTCTTCACCTCTGGCAATGAAGTGCATCCGTGCTCGGAGACGGCGGCGCGGATGGTGCCCTTGGAGACGTTGTGGCAGGAGCAGATCGTGGCGGTGTCCGGCAGCGAAGTGGGACCGAGTGCCACCGGGCCGCCCGCCGCGGCCGGCAGCACCAGGCGCTCGGCGGGCACCGGCAGCACGGAGCCGGTCATCGGCCGCAGCGTCCCGTACGCCTCCGCGTCTCCGACCAGCACACCGCCGAGCAGCGTCCCATCGGACGCGATGACCAGCTTCTTGTACGTGCCCGAGCGCGAATTGGCGTAGACGACGTCAAGGCTGCCCTCGGTGGTGCCGTGCGCGTCACCGAACGACGCCACGTCCACGCCGAGCAACTTCAGCTTGGTGGAGGTATCCGCACCGGTGAACTCCAGACGGACGGCGGCCTCCGCGGCATCCGTCGCCTCGATCAGGGAGTCGCCGGCAGCCTTGCTGTCGGCGTCGATCGCCGCGGCGGCGGCCTGCGCCATCTCGTAGCCGGGCGCGACCAGGCCGTACACCCGGCCGTCCACCGCCTGTGCGCATTCGCCGATCGCGAAGACCCGCGCATCCGCGGTGGTACGGCACTGCGCGTCCACCGTGATGCCGCCGCGCTCGCCCACGTCGAGGCCGCAGTCGCGGGCGAGTGCGTCCCGGGGGCGGACGCCTGCGGAGAAGACGACTAGGTCGGCGGGGAGTTTGTTCCCCTCCGAAAGCAACAAACCCGTGACCCGGTCGTCGTCGTCCGTGAGGACCTCCTCGGTGCCGATGCCCGTGTGCACCGTGAGGCCCATCTCCTCGATGGTGCGCAGCAGCGTCGCGCCACCCACCTCGTCGACCTGCACGGGCATCAGCCGCGGCGAGCGTTCCACGATGTGCGTGGTGAGCCCGAGCCCCTTCAACGCCCCGGCCGCTTCGAGACCGAGCAGCCCGCCGCCGACGACCGCGCCGGTTCCGGCCGCAGAGGAGCAGTTCTTCGCGTACTCCTCGATGGCGAGCAGGTCTTCGATGGTGCGGTAGACGAAGCAGCCGGTGGCGTTCTTGCCCGGCACCGGCGGCACGAACGGATACGAGCCGGTGGCCAGCACCAACGTGTCGTACGGCACCACCCGGCCCGAACGTGCGGTCACCGTGCGCGCCGCGCGGTCGACGCGTTCGGCCGGGTCGCCGAGCAGCAGCTCGATGCCGTGCTCCGCCAGGAAGCCGGGCTCGGTGAGGGACAGGTCCTCCGGCGTGCTGCCGGAGAAGTACGAGGTGAGGCGCACGCGGTCATAGGCCGGTCGCGGCTCTTCGCACAGCACGACCACCTGATGCGTGGCGGTGAGCCCGCGCTCGGCAAGCGCTTCGAGGAACCGCTGGCCGACCATGCCGTGGCCGACGAGGACCAGGACGGGTCTGGTGCCGGGAAGTTCTGCGTCGCGGGCGAGCGATTTGTCTGGGGCGGGGGAGGCGTTCGGGGTTAGGGGGGTGTTCCGGGGGGTGCGTGGGGCGGGGGTCGGCTGTGATGTGGTGCTTGCTTCGGGGTGCGGGCCGGTGCCCATGTCCGGGGCCGTGTGGGTGTCCGTGGGCATGGTCAGGAGCCTCCGTCGTTGGTGAGCAGGTGGAGCAGGGGGGCGCCGTTGCCGCTGCCGTCGGTTTCGCTGTCGTCGCCGAAGAGCGTTTCGTCGTCCTCCCACGCGCGGGCGAGCGCGCCGACGGTGCCGAGTTCGCCCAGCAGCACCCCGCCGACCAGCCGGTCACCGCGGACGACGACCTTGCGGTAGGTGCCCCGGGTGGCGTCCGTGAGCTGGACGACGTCGTCGCCGGGGCGAGCTTCGGGGTCACCGAAGGCGGCGAGCTCCAGGGCGGCGGGGTGGGGGGTGGGGGTGAGTGTGGGGGTGAGCGTGGGTGAGGTGTTACTTCCGCTCGGAGCGGAAGTAATGCGGGAGGGGCCGCTCGGAGGGGCGGAGGTCACTGTGGGGACTGAGGGGTTCTGCTGGGGGGAGCTGGTGGTGGCGTCGTTTGTTTCTTTCGGAGCGGAATGAATGGGGGCGGCGTCGTTTGTTCCGCTTGGAGCGGAAGAAATTCCGGAGGTGCCGCTCGGGCCCGAGCCCGGGCCCGAGCCCGAGCCCGAGCCCGAGCCGGAGCCCGTGACGCTCGGACCCGAGCCCATCTGGTTCCTTCCGCTCGGAGCGGAACAAACCTCACGCCCCTTCACACCGACCCCGCCCCCGACCCCGCCCCCGACCCCGCCCCCGGCACCCCCGCCCCCAGCAAGAGTCAGTCGAGTCAGTGCGCGGGTGCCCCGGTAACGGGCGGGTGGGTAGGGCGGGGTGAGGGTGCGGGCCAGTAGTTCGGCTTGGTCGAGGGCAGGGGTCGCGAGTCCGTAGACCAGGCCCGCGTGTTCGGCGCAGTCGCCGATGGCCCGGATGTGCGGGTCGGAGGTGCGCAGGTCGCTGTCGACGACGATGCCTCGGCGCACGTCGAGTCCCGCGTCGGTGGCGAGACCCGTACGCGGCCGTATCCCGCAGGCCAGAACCAGCAGGTCGGTGTCGAGTACGTAGCCGTCGGCGAGTTCGACGCACCGTACGGTGTCACCCGCGACGCCCGCCCCGCGAACCCGGCAGTCGGTGTGCACCTCCACCCCGAGCGCCGTCAGATGGCGCCGTACCAGGAGGGAGGAGGCCGGATCGAGATGACGTTCCATCAGGCGCTCGGCCTGCTGGGCGAGTACGACCGCCGCGCCGCGCTGCGCCAGCGCACGAGCCGCGGACACCCCCAGCAGCCCGCCGCCCACCACCACCGCACGTACGCCGGGCCGCACCGCCGCCGACAGGGCGAGACAGTCATCCATGGTGCGGAAGGCGTGCACACCACCGGGCAGCTCTCGCGCCCCCGGTTCGAGCAGGCCGCGCAGCGGCGGCAGCACCGGATTCGAACCCGTCGCGAGCACTAGGGTGCCGTACGGGACGACGGTGCCGTCCGCGCAGTGCACCGTCCGCCGGGCGCGGTCGATACGGGTGGCGCGGGTGCGCAGGTAGGTTCCGGCCGGTCGGGGCAGGGCGATCACTTCGGGGCCGTAACGGTTCGCGAGCACCTCGGCGAGCAGCACGCGGTTGTACGGATCGTGCGCCTCGTCGCCGATGAGTATGGTGCCGGCTCCACCGCCGACGGAGGGCCTGGCGCCGGTGATGTCGGCCTGGCTGTGCCTGTTCCTGTTCCCGTTCCCGGTTACGTTCCCCGTCCCTGTCTCAGTGCCGAGACCGGGACCGAGACCGAGACCGGGACCGAGATGGAGGTTGTGGTCACGGTCGTGGTCGTGGTTGAGGCCGGGAACCGGAGCGTGAGCGGTAGAGCCATCGAGTGCCAGTTCCGTGAGTCGCTGCACGAGCCGCACTCCGGCGAGCCCGGCACCGACGACCACTGTGGGTCCGGTGGACGCGGCATATGTGGCGGGCCCGGCGGGTGCGGTGTCGCGTGGTGCGCTGTGCTGGCGCGGCGGGGTCGGACACGGTTCCAGGGGCATGTCGTGAGCGTGCGTCCTGGAGGTTACCCAAGCGCATCCCGGCTGTTTCCCGCGCGGAACGCTGCGCTCAGCGGGGCGGGTGCATGAGTGTGAGGGCGTACGGCGAAGTCGACGGCGCAGGAGCAGCCGGTCAGCCGTACCAGAGTCCTCCTCCGCGCACCCTCCGGTGCAGCAGCCAGGTGATGCACGCCGCGGCGATGCCGAGGGTGATCCCGCCCGCGGTCCTTACGGTGCCGGGACCCGGTGTGCCCTGGGCCTGCGGTTCTGTCCGTCCCGTGGGGTGCGCCTCCCGCGTGGCGGCGGCCGGAGCGATCGCGGGCTCGCCGGTCACCCGTACGAGGTCCGAGCAGGTGGCGACGGTGTCGTAGGACCTAGGTCGCACGGACGTTCGCAGCCCGGAACCGTCGCCCGCCGCGCCGTCCGCCCCGTCTGTGCCCTCCGTCCCCTCTGTGTCTTCCGTCCCCTCTGTTCTCTCCGTGCCCTCTGTTCTCCCCGTATCGTCTCTGCCCTCAGCGTCGTCTGAGACGTCCGGGTCGCACGCGGCTGTGTGCGCGGCTCCGGCCCCGGCCCCGGCCCCGGTGCCGGGGCTCGTACCGGTATCCGTGCCGGCAGGTGCGGCGGTCAGTGGAGAAACGTTCAGGACGTCGGGTCTTCGCGCGCTCTCACCGGCGAGGGCGGGTGCCGCTGCCAGGCCGGTGGCGGCGACGGCAGCGGTGACGGCGAGGACAGGGCCGTACGGCCGGTGGGCTGTGCGCATGACGCAGGTTCCTCCCGAGAGGGCGTGGCCCGCGACACCCCCGAGGTGCCGCCGTGTCAGTCGCGCCCCTGCTCTACCGAGGTAAGTGCCCTTCGGCGGCTCACGCCCGTCGGACACCGCCAAAAGGCCTGCCGCAGTCCACTTCCTGACTTGATGCCAGATGCATACGGGCAGGTCAACGCGGTGTTCGTGAGCAGGACCCGAAGGATGGGCGCAGTTGCGTGTGAACGGGTGACGCCTGGTGGCCGACCTGCCCGCGCCCGCATGAGGTCCGCCCCCGCCGTCCGGCTCCGCTCGCTACTCGATCAGCCGACGCGGGCCCGGGCCGTGCGTGGCCAGTTCGTCGTACGGGTTGGACAGGGCGCAGTGGTCCAGGGAGAGGCAGCCGCAGCCGATGCAGTCGGACAGGTGGTCACGCAAGCGTTCCAGCGTACGGATGCGTTGGTCCAGGTCGGAGCGCCAGCATGCGGAGATGCGGGCCCAGTCCTCGCGGGTCGGCGTGCGGTCGTCCGGCAGCAGTCCGAGCACCTCGCGGATGGTGGCCAGCGGAATGCCGAGCCGCTGTGAGGTGCGTATGAAGGCGACCCTGCGCAGCGTGTCGCGGGTGTAGCGGCGCTGGTTGCCGGAGGTACGACGACTGTGGACAAGGCCTTCGCGTTCGTAGAAGCGCAGTGCCGAGGCGGCGACGCCACTGCGTTCCGCGAGCTCTCCGACGGTGAGTTCCTTGACGTTCGGCGCGGGGCGCGCCGGTTGGCAGACCATGTGGACAACGTATCCCGGGGCACACCTTGACTTGAAGTTATGTTCAAGTATGAGGCTGGCCATATGACTGCCACTGACACTCTTGCCGCCACCACGTCCCCGTCCTCCGCTCCCGTGGCGGACGAGGCCCCCGCGCCGCACACCGTGCCCGTCCGGACCACCGTCGTCATCGGCAGCAACCGCGACGGGCGCTTCGGCCCCGTCGTCGCCGACTGGCTGCTGGCCCGGGTGCGCGGACGTGACGACCTCGCCGTCGACGTGATCGACCTGGCCGGCACGGACCTGCCCACGGCCCTGACCGGACGCCCTTCCCCGGAGGTGGCGGCCGAGCTCGCCAAGGTCACTCCCAAGCTCAGGGATGCCGACGCGTTCATCGTGCTCACTCCCGAGTACAACCACTCGTATCCCGCCGCCCTGAAGAGCCTCATCGACTGGCATTTCACGGAATGGCAGGCCAAGCCGGTCGCCTTGGTCTCCTATGGCGGTGTCTCCGGCGGGCTGCGTGCCGTGGAGCACTTGCGGCAGGTCTTCGCTGAACTGCACGCCGTCGCCATCCGCGACACCGTCTCGTTCCACAACGCGCACGGCCACTTCGACGACGCGGGCCGCCACCGCGACCCGGCGCAGGCGGACGCGGCCGACGCCGCCGTGCGGCAGATGCTGGACCAGCTCGTGTGGTGGGCGGCGGCCTTGCGCACGGCCAAGACGGCACGGCCGTACGGAAGCTGACGCCGAACCGGGAGCGGCCCGGCGCGACACGGCAGAGAAAGCACACCAACGCGACGATCGCCCCGGCTCTCGCGGAGCCGGGGCGATGGTCGTGATGAGATCGGGTTTGCTCGTTTGCTCAGCCCACGGACACCGCGGACCACGTAGCGGCCACCGCCGCGGACTCCGCGCTGCCCGCACCGTAGAGGTCGTTGGCCGCGGAGATTGTGGCCGCGCGGGCGCCCGCGTAGTCGGTGGTGGACGTCATGTAGACCGTGAGCGCGCGGTACCAGATGTCGCCCAGCTTGTCCCTGCCGATGCCTTTCAGCGTCGCACCGTTGCAGGTGGTGCCGTTCATCTGGACCCCGCCGATCACCTTGGGGCCGCTGCCCTCGGCGAGCAGGTACGCGAAGTGGTTGGCGACACCGGACGAGTAGTGCACGTCGAGGTCACCGACCGACGAGTCCCAGCAGTCCGCGGACGCGCCGTCCTTGGAGGGCTGGTCCATGTACCGCAGGGCGTCGCCGCCGAAGCCGGCACGGACGATGTTCTCGCCGATCAGCCAGTCGCCGGGGTCGGAGGAGTTGTTCGCGTAGAACTCGACGAGGGTGCCGAAGATGTCACTGGTGGCCTCGTTCAGGCCGCCGGACTCGCCGGAGTACTCCAGACCCGCCGTGGTCGAGGTGACGCCGTGGGACATCTCGTGCCCGGCGACGTCGAGCCCGACGAGCGGTCCCATCTGGCTGCCGTCGCCGTCGCCGTACGTCATGCAGAAGCAGTTGTCGTCCCAGAAGGCGTTGTTGTAGCCGTTGCCGTAGTGCACGCGGTTGTACGAGCCCTTGCCGTCGCCCGCGATGCCGTTCCTGCTGTGCACGTTCTTGTAGTAGTCCCAGGTCACGTCGGTGCCGTACTGCGCGTCGACGGCCGCGGTGGCGCGGTCGGCCGCCGTGCCGGTGCCCCAGTGGTTGTCGGCGTCGGTGAACAGGTCGGCCGGGGCCCTGCTGAAGCATATCGTCAGGATGCACAGGTCGGTCTTGTTCTCGGCGTCACCGGTGTACGTGCCGCCGCGGCTGGCGTCGGACAGCTCGTACCCGAGTCGCCCTGCGAGGTGTTCAGCGGAACGGTGCCGCTGTACAGCGACTTTCCGTCGCCCGTGGCGGTCTCCAGGGAGTCCCAGGCGTCGATCGGGGCGCCGGTGACCGCGTCGGTGACGAGTACGCGGGCGACCGGGTTGCCGAGTGGTCCTTGCCCGCGGTGCTGTGCGCCAGGCCAGTTTCGGCGTGCCGTGCTGGGCGTCGACGACCAGCTCGGGCTGCTGAAGACCTTGCTGAGCTTTTCACCTGTGTACGTGCCGCGCAGCGCGTTCGTACCGAGGCCCGCGGCCTGCTGCGAGGAGAGCAGCGGCGTGACGCTGGGCACGCTCATGTCGCCGCGGCGGCCCGGTCGGCGCTCCGGTAGCTGCCGTCCGGCGCCAGGTGGACGACGAAGTCGCCACCCAGGACGGGAAGTCCGCGGTAGGTCGGTCGTAGCGAACGTGCTGGCTGCCGTCGGGGTCCACGATGACGCCTCGCACCGTGGTCCCCTCAGACGTGGTGAGGTTCAAAGGCGCGGCGTGGTCGACCAGGGCGGCGTTCGCGTGGCGGATGGCTTCGGCACGGCCCCAGTGCGGCGCCGAGCCGGCTCCCGCGGCCGGGGCGAACGCCGCGGCCAGCAGGGTGACGGCCGCTGCCAGGGTGCCGACGAGGGCGAGGCGCGAGGACGCCCGGGGTGGTGAGGTCCGGGATGCCGGTATCGGTCTCATCGGTATGCGTCGACCTCCTGGTGCGCGGTGGCTGAGGGGGCGCGCAACAGCGCACGCTGCGAGCGCGCGGATCCCCTACTGATTTAAGAGTTCATGACATGTCGTGTCCATACCGCCTGGAGTGGAGAGGCGGTGCAGGGTTGCGGAGGGTGAGAATCGTTTCTGCAACGTCGGATCGCGTCGATTCGGCTTGCAACGATTCGGATCGCATCGATGCGGTGCGTCGCCGGACCGAGCGGACGGCCAGGGCCGGACCACGAGGCGAGAGGAGTGCGCGCCATGACCACGATCACCAGTCCGACGCAGTGGCTGACCGTGCTGACCACCACGGACGCCGCCGACAAGGCAGCGCACTTGGCGCGCGGAGCGGTGGAGGCGCGGGTCGCGGCCTGCGCGCAGATCAACGGGCCCGTCACGTCCTTCCACCGCTGGAAGGGTGAGATCGAGACCACTCAGGAATGGCAGGTGCTCTTCAAGACGACCGAGGGCCGCTACCCGGAACTGGAGAACTGGCTCACCTCGGCCCGACGACTACGATGCTCCCGAGATCTGACACGATCGCGATCCAGGTGGTGCGTGGGAGCACGGCCTACTTCACCTGGCTGGAGCAGGAGACTGCTGGGTGAGGGGGGAAGTGCGGGGTGGCGGTGGTTGTGGGGCTGGGCATTTGTTCCTCTCCGAGCGGAACTAATGCCTCACGGTCGTGGAGCGTGTGTCGGGCAGGCTGGGCGTTCGTTCCTTTCCGAGCGGAACTAATGCCTGCCGGTCGTGGAGCGTGCGTCGGGCTGTTGGCTGCCTGGTCCGGCCGGGGTGGTGTCGGTTCTGTTCGCGTGCCTGCTCTGGTAGGTGCCCGGGGTTAGTTCCTCTCCGAGCGGAACTAACGCTCGCCCCCGCCCTCCCACAGCGCCCGTCCGCCTCAGCTACTCACCCACGCACCCACGCACCCACTCACCCACTCAGCCTCGCCGCCCAAACACCCGTCCGCTCACCCGTCCGCCCGCTCCACCCGTACGGCGCACGACCTTGAACTCCGGCATGCGGGAGGTCGGGTCGAGGGCCGGGTTGGTGAGCGGGTTGGCCCGGCCCTCGCCCGGCCAGTGGAACGGCATGAATACGGTGTCCGCCCGGATGTCCGTGCTGATCCGGGCGGGTGCCACGGCGCGGTTCTGCGCCGTGAGACGACGGCGATCCGGTCGCCTTCGACGACGCCTGATTCGTGCGCCAGGCGCGGGTGCATTTCCACGAAGGGGCCGGGCGCCGCGGCGTTCAGCTCGTCGACCCGGCGGGTCTGCGCGCCCGACTGGTACTGCGCGAGGACCCGCCCGGTGGTCAGCAGCACCGGGTACTCGTCGTCCGGCTCCTCCGCGGCGGGCCGGTGCGAGACCGGGACGAACCGGGCCCGTCCGTCCTCGGTGGCGAACCGTTCCAGGAAGAGGCGAGGAGTACCGGGAGATACGCCCGGGACGGGGGAGTCATCGGCGCCTCCCGAGCCGTGCCCCGGCCAGGTCCCGGGACGTGCTCAGCGCGGCGTCCGCGTCGGCGCGGTGCTGGGCACGGCCAGAACACCCCGTTCTCCTCCGCCAGCCGCCGGTAGGTGATCCCCGAGTAGTCCGCGGGTCCGCCGGCGGACGCGCGGCGGAGTTCACCGAAGACCTCCTCGGGGTTGTCCGGGACCTGGCCAGTTCATTAG
>CAVXIJ010000027.1:0-120318 GCA_963761765.1 uncultured Actinomycetota bacterium | reverse complement strand
GGGCTACGAATGGCTCTACGTGCTGTCCGGACGCCTGCGCCTGATCCTCGCCGACCACGATCTGGTGCTGGGGTCCGGCGAGGCCGCCGAGTTCGAGACCCGGCTGCCGCACTGGTTCGGCAGCACCGGTGACGGCCCCGTCGAAATACTCAGCCTCTTCGGCAGCCAGGGCGAGCGGATCCACGTCCGTGCCGCACCTCGGCGCCGGCGCGCCGCGTCCGCGACCTGAACGGACATGGCGCGATCGCCCCTGGCCGATCCGCCCGCGGTCCCGCTGCCGGCCATAGGGAGCAACCTGCCCGTCCCGTTTCGCACACTCCCTGCAACACCCTTGACATCACTGGTCACTTACCGCACTACTGAATTCGCGGAATGACAAGACAACGTTGTCTGGTAGACAAGCCCAGCACAGGTCCGACGCATCCCCGGACCGTGCGGGCGAGGAGGGGACCCCCCACATGCCCTGTACGCCTTCCCTGCGCACCGCGCGCACCCGGCACATTCGGCACAGAGCGCGCGGCCGGACCGCTTCACTGATCGCACTCTGCGCGGCGGCCGGACTCCTCGTCGCCTCGGTGCAGGGGTCCGCTGTCGCCCTTCCGGACCGGGCCGGCGCGGACACCGGGTTCAGTTCGTCCTTTGAGGACGGTGAGCCAGCACCGGACTGGACCAACACGGTGGAGACGCTGCCCGACGGAACACCGAAGGCATCGGGGGTCGACGGGATACAGTCCGCGGTGGACAGCGGTCCCAGCGACTCTCCCACCGCCAAGACGAATGCCGGTTTCACCGGAACGCATGCCCTGTATTACGGAGGTTCGCATACGGCGGACGGCCGCGCGTATGCCACCGAGAAGGTCTTCGACGTCGATGTGCCCGTCGAGCAGTACACCCGTCTTTCGTACAAGCTCTTCCCGGCCATGGCGGACAGCGACCTGGATTACGACGCCACACAGGTCGCCGTCGACATCGCCTTCACGGACGGCACCTACCTGAGCGATCTGGGCGCGATCGACCAGCATGGTTTCCCGTTGTCCCCGCAGGGCCAGGGCGCCGCCAAGTCGCTGTACGTCAATCAGTGGAACAGCGTGTCGTCGCAGATCGGGACGGTCGCGGCAGGCAAGACGGCCGACCGGGTCCTCATCGCCTACGACTCGCCCAAGGGGCCCGCCGCGTTCCACGGCTGGGTGGACGACATCGCGCTCAAGGCGCAGGACCCCGAGCCGCCGAAGGCCCATCTGTCGGACTACGCGGTCACCACGCGCGGCACGAATTCCAGTGGCGATTTCTCGCGCGGCAACAACTTCCCGGCGACGGCGGTGCCGAACGGCTTCAACTTCTGGACGCCGGTGACCAACGCCTCGTCCTTGAGCTGGCTCTATGAATACGCACGCGCCAACAACACCGCCAATCTCCCCACCATTTCGGCCTTCAGCGCCAGTCATGAGCCGAGCCCGTGGATGGGCGACCGGCAGACCTTCCAGGTCATGCCATCGGTGGCGCAGGGCACTCCCGACGCGTCCCGGGCGGGGCGTGCGCTCGCCTTCCGCCATGAGAACGAGACGGCGCGCCCGCACTACTACGGAGTGACTTTCGACAACGGTCTGAAGGCGGAGCTGACGCCGACCGATCACGCGGCGATGATGCGGTTCACCTATCCCGGTGACAACGCGAGCGTGATCTTCGACAACGTGTCGGACCAGGGCGATCTCACCCTGGACTCCAAGAACGGGATCGTCTCGGGCTACTCCGATGTGAAGTCCGGCCTTTCGACGGGCGCCACCCGCCTGTTCGTCTACGGCGCCTTCGACACACCGGTCACGGGCGGCGGGAAACTCACCGGCGACGCGGGCGGCGACAACACCGGCTATCTGCGCTTCGCACCGGGCGCGGACCACACCGTCACCCTGCGGCTCGCCACCTCCCTCATCGGCGTCGACCAGGCCAAGGCCAATCTCGCCGCGGAAATCCCGGCCGGGACGTCCTTCGGCACCGTCGAGGAGCGGGCCCAGCAGCAGTGGGACGACCTGCTGGGGCGCATCGAGGTCGAAGGGGCCAGCCAGGACCAGCTGACCACGCTCTACTCCAGCCTCTACCGCCTGTACCTCTACCCCAATTCCGGTTTCGAGACGGTCGACGGCACGGCCGAATACGCGAGCCCCTTCTCCCCCGCAACCGGTCAGAACACTCCCACCCACACCGGCGCGAAGATCGTCGAGGGCAGACCGTATGTCAACAACGGTTTCTGGGACACCTATCGCACTACTTGGCCCGCCTATTCCTTCCTCACTCCGAAGCGTGCGGGCGAGCTCGTCGACGGTTTCGTCCAGCAGTACAAGGACGGCGGCTGGACGTCCCGCTGGTCATCGCCCGGATATGCAGACCTGATGACCGGTACCTCGTCCGATGTGGCGTTCGCGGACGCCTATGTGAAGGGCGTGGACTTCGATGCCGAGGCCGCGTACGAGGCGGCGGTGAAGAACGCGACGGTCGTCCCGCCGTCCCCGGGCGTGGGCCGCAAGGGCATGGCCACCTCGCCCTTCCTCGGTTACACGAGCACCGATACGGGTGAGGGTCTTTCCTGGGCCATGGAGGGCTATGTCAACGACTACGGCATCGCCCAGATGGGCCAGGCCCTTTATGAGAAGACCGGAAAATCCCGTTACCGGGAGGAGTCCGCGTACTTCCGCAACCGCGCCCAGGGCTACGTGAACCTCTTCGACGACAGGACGGGCTTCTTCCAGGGCCGTGACGCACAGGGCAACTGGCGTCTCGATCCGGCCCAGTACGATCCGCGCGTGTGGGGCTACGACTACACCGAGACGGACGGCTGGGGCTATGCCTTCACGGCCCCGCAGGACTCGCGCGGCCTGGCCAATCTCTACGGCGGCCGTGACGCGCTGGCCAAGAAGCTCGACACTTTCTTCGCCACACCGGAGACGGCTCAATTCCCCGGTTCCTACGGCGGCGTCATCCATGAAATGCGGGAGGCGCGCGATGTCCGTATGGGGCAGTACGGCCACTCCAACCAGGTGGCGCACCACATCGCCTACATGTACGACGCCGCGGGTCAGCCGGCCAAGGCCCAGGAGAAGGTCCGCGAAGTCCTGTCCCGTCTCTACACCGGCAGCGAGATCGGTCAGGGGTACCACGGCGACGAGGACAACGGAGAGCAGTCCGCCTGGTACGTATTCTCCGCACTCGGTTTCTATCCCCTGGTGATGGGAAGCGGCGAATACGCCATTGGCTCACCTTTGTTCACCAAAGCGACGGTCCATTTGGAGAGCGGCCACGACCTGGTCATCAACGCCCCTTTGAACAGCTCGGCGAACGTGTATGTGCAAGGCCTGAAGGTGAACGGCAAGGACTGGACGTCCACCGCTCTCCCGCATTCCCTGCTGGCGCAGGGCGGCACCCTCGACTTCACCATGGGGTCGCAACCGTCGACCTGGGGCTCGGGCAAGGACGACGCCCCGGTCTCCGTCACCCAGGACGACAAGGTCCCCGCGCCGCGTTCCGACGCCATCCAGGGAACAGGTCCGCTCTTCGACAACACCTCGGCCACCTCGGCGGACGTCACCACCGCGAACCTACCGGTCCCGTCGGCCACCCAGGCGGTCCAGTACACCCTGACCTGCGCGGACCACACCAGAGCGCCCACGTCCTGGGTCCTTGAGGCCTCCACGGACGGCACGACCTGGACCGACGTCGACCGGCGCGACGGTGAGTCCTTCAGCTGGGACCGGCAGACGCGGGTGTTCTCGGTGCCCCAAACGGCGGCGTATTCGCGGTACCGGCTGGTGGTCGACAGCGGGGGGAGCGGGAACGCGGCCCTGGCGGAGGTGGAATTGCTGAGCTGAGCTTGAGCCGCGCGCTGCTCTGCGCACTCTGCTCTGCGTTCTGCGTTCTGCGTTCTGCGTTCTGCGCTCTGCGCTCTGCGCTCAAGGTTTCGCGGGAGCGGTTCTCGGCATTCGTTCGAGGCCCGTTCCCGCGTTCCGCGTCCACCGGGCATGGCCGCCTCAGCGTCCGAGGAGTCGTCGAGGGCGAGGCACTGGTTGCGTACGACACGCGGGCATACGATCTGGCCCGCGGCTGGCCCAGTTCACCTGCACCGTCACCGACACGGACCTGTCGGATCATCGGCTGATCAATGCCACGGTGGATTACTAGGGTCTTTCGTCGAACTCCCGGCTGCCAGGCGCCGCCATCAAGCCTCGTCGCCGTCCAGACAGCGGCTGATCCGCTCCCGCACCCGCGCCGCCCGTGGATCCTGGAAGTCGGCTTCCGTGAGCAGGCGGGCCGACTGTGACCAGGCCTGACGGGCCGCGTCCTGGTCCTTGTCCACGAGGGCCGCGGCCAGGCCGTCCAGAGCCAGGGCCTCGTTCCAGGGGTCGCCGAGTTCGTGGTGGACGGCTGCGGCGCGACGGTGGAAGTGGGTGGCTTCCTCGGCGCGGCCGAGGCGGGTGTATGTCTCACCGGTGCCGTGCCAGGCCAGGGCCTCGCGCCTGCGGTTGCCGTTGCGGCGGTTCAGGAGGGCGGCGCGATGGTAGGAGGTGAGGGCGTCCTCCAGGTGGCCGGCGGCTTGCTGGGCGGCGCCCAGGGTGAGCAGCCAGTAGGCCTCCAGCCGCTGGTCGCGCAGGCCGAGGGAGAGGTCGAGTGCGGCATGGGCGGATGCCAGAGCCTGCTCGACCTCGCCGTGCTCGGACTGCCACTCGGCGAGAACCCGTAGGACATTGCCTTCACCGCGCTGGTTACCCAGGGCCCGGTGCGCGGTGATCGCGGCACGGATGACGGCCTCGGCGTCGGTGCGGCCCGCGCCCTGATACGTGCTGGCAAGATTCGACCGCGCACCGGCCTCCCAGCGGGCCGAATCCTGCTCGCTGAACAGGTCGATGGCCTGCTGGAAGTGGTCGGCGGCCTCGGTCAAGCGTCTGGTGGCGAGATGGACGAGGCCGATCAGGTTGAGCGCATGGGCCTCTTCGAGCGAGTCACCGGTCTCACGGCAGATGACCAGCGCTTTGCGGTAGCACGTGAGGCTGTCCGCGAAGCGGCTGATTCTGGTGTAACTCATACCCAGGGCGGTGAGCAGTCGACACTCGGCCCTGCGGTCTCCCAAGCGTTCGGCCGCCGACAGACCTATATCGCTGACCGAAATCCAATCGGCCCCGGCGGCTGACGGAGACTCCGCGTACCAGAGGACTTCACAGAGCCGGCACGCCAGCAGGACGTGTCCCGCGTCGGCCGCGACACGCACCGCCCGGAGCAGATTGGCGTGATCGCGTTCCGCCCAGTCCACCGCCGCGTCATAGTCCGGGAAGACCATGGGGCGCACGCCTGCCGGCGGGGCGCAGAGCGACAGCCGGGGCTCTGAAGGACTGATCCAGGCCTGGGCGGCGTCGGCGGAGTGGAGATACCAGGTCAGTACGCGGTGCAGCGCGGCGTCGCGCTCCTGCGGCGGCTCCTCGTGCTGGGCCTGGTCGGTGGCGTAGGCGCGCAGCAGGTCATGGAACTCGTAACGGTCAGGGGCGGTCTGTTCCACGAGGTGCGCCCCGACGAGGGAGTCGAGCAGCTGTCGTGCGCGGCCCGGGGCGAGACCGGCGAGCGCGGCGGTGGCCTGGAGGCCGAATTCGGGGCCCGGGTGCAGTCCGAGGAGGCGGAAGAGCCGGGCGGTGTCGGCGGACAGCGCCCGGTAGGACCACGCGAACACGGTCCGAACAGCCTCGGCCTCGCTGTCGTCTCCTGTGCTCAGGGCGTCCCAGAGTGCGGATTCGTCCCGGAGATCGGCGATCAGGTCGTGCAGTCGCATATACGGGTGGGCCACAGCGCGCTCCGCAGCGATGCGCAGGGCCAAGGGGAGCCGGGCGCAGAGCTCGGCCAGTTCGGTGAGCTTGGCTTCGTCGTCCTCGGGGCGGTATCCGGCGGTGATGGCACGCAACAGGGCGACGGCCTCCGGCTGCGGCAGCGTGCCGAGCGTGAGCCGACGTGCCCCGTCCCGGACGGCGAGGCCGGACAGCCGGCTCCGGCTGGTGACGATGACCAGGCTTCCCGCGCTGGCGGGCAGCAAGGGGCGGACCTGGCTCACCATGGCGGCGTTGTCGAGTACGACGAGGACGCGGCGGTCGGCCAGAACGGACCGGTACAGCGCGGCGGCGGCATCAAGGTCCTGGGGGATCGCCGAAATCGGCACGCCGAGCGATGCCAGGAAACGGTGCAGTGTCTCTTGGGCGGTGACCGGCTCCGCCGGATCGTAGCCACGCAGATTGACGTACAACTGCCCGTCCGGAAAGCGGCCCTGGACCTGGTGCGCCCAGCGCAGCGCCAGTGAGGTCTTTCCAGCTCCTGCGGTTCCGGCTATGACGAACACCGAAATGACGAGCGGGCTGCCGTCCTCATCCGCGAGAACCGCGTCCAACTGCGCGAGTTCGCTGCTGCGATTGACGAAGCCATGTATATCGGCAGGTAACTGCCGGGGCGTAGGAGTAGTGATACCGCGGTCTCCAGGAACGGGGTTCTCGTGGAAGTGGATTCCTCCGCTGACGCTTCCTGCCTGGACCACGTCACGCGAAGAGCCCGACAGATCGTTTCCAGTTCTGTCGGGCTTGTTCTGATCGTTCCTGGACTCGCTGATGTCCTACTCCACCCTCGTCTTCACATCTGCCGCAGAATCCCGCGTCACGGGCGGAGGGAGATGCGCTACTTCACGCTGGACGTAATCGCGTACGTCTTCGCCGGTTGCATAGAGCGCTTTGATGTAATGCGTCCAGCGCTCGATGAGTTCAGGATCCGTATGGCGAATCGCACCGTCCGGTACGCCCGTCTCGCTGTACATTACTTGATAGAGCGTACTGTCACCGAGCACAACCACTTCCGGGAGGAGTCTTTCGGTCTCCGACTCGGCGACCCGCTCCGCGCTGACCACATGAATACGCTCTCCGCATTCACCACGCACCAGCTGGGAATTCAATTCCCACTGCATATAAGGGGTCAGTGGTTCCTGAACAACGCGTACTCGGTGGAAGAAGGAATGGCGACGCTCGTCGTCCTGGACGACATCGGTCAGCGTGCGTCGCCGCTCCTCGGTACCGAGGAGTCGCAGCGCTTCCGTCCAGTCCCCGCGGCGCACCGCCGCCCAGCTGGCGTTGGACCGCTCTTCGAAGTGCTGGCGCCGCTCCAGCTTCCAGGAATCACGGCCCCTGATCGCGGCGTCCCGTTCCCGGAAGTCGCGGCCGTAATCTCCAGGAAGGATTCGCTCCCCGTGATCTGCGGGGAGCGTGGGAGGGTGCAGGTCAAGCATCAGGAATATCCGACTTCGCCGCGCTGAGCATGTTTCCTGGAATGACAACCAGGCGCTCATCGGAACCGAGCACCACACCCTGTGGCAGGCGTGACGCATAAGCAGTGGTGAGGTCTCGTCCGATCACTGCGACGTCGCCGTTGTCGAGCTGCCAGATGTCCGGGCATTCATCTCTGCCGTCCGAGTTCCCCAACTCTGCGGCCGATTTTCCGAGCCGACGCTCGAATAACGCGGACGGATCCGCTTCCCATGCACGGGCCATGACCGCCTCCAGTCGAACGTGGATGACACCCCCAGCGCATTTTAGGTGCCCAGACCAAACAGAGCAACGACTCCGGCGCGCCGCTTTGCGTCAACCTCAAAGTAGACCTATCGGCATATGCAATATTCATATCTACCCGCACGGCATGGAATGCTGGAACCTCGGAAGAAATGTTTCCTCACCTTCCTACCCTCTTACGGCCCCAGCGTCCGCACAAACCGATACCTCCCCTCGTCCCCCCGCGCACCCGTCCTCTCGCCCGTCCCCGGCGCCCCGAGTTCCACAAGGGCCATGGGCCGTTCCGTCGGCTCACCGGTGTCCGGGTCGAACGCGATGAGGCCGCTGACGCCGCGGACCTGGTAGGTGCCGTTGACCTGGCCGAGGAGGTCGAGGACGGTAGCGGGGGTGAGGTGGGTGGCGCCGTAGCTGTCGAGGGCGCGGCGGGCGGCGATACCGATGGTGTAGAGGGCGTCGTGGCCGTCCATGGCCTGACCGTTGTCGAGGGCGGATGGATCATCCGGTGCGCCGAGGATGTCCAGATAGCGGCGTTCGAAGCCGGGGTAGGGGCTGTGCTTCAGACCGCCGTAGAGCTGGGCGGAGGCACGGGGGTGCGTGTAGGCGGTGTAGTAGACGTGCAGGCCGCCGGCCTTCCAGCGGCGGCCGAGTTCGGCGAGTTCGGCGGCCTTGGCCTGGCCGGTGGTGTCGAAGTAGACGCCGACCGCGCTGGACCCGGAGAGCACAGTCACCGGGCAGCTGCGGCTGGTCTCGCCCGCCGCCTCGATGAAACTGCGCAGCTCCCGGCCGCGTCCCGCGAAGTAGACGCCGTCCGGCGGATCGCCGCCGCATACCTTGTCGGCGACGACGCGCAGGGCGTTGCCCTGGCCGGGGGCGGCGCCTGAGGTGTACGGGACGATCTCCTCGATCTTCAGGCCCAGGCGCCGCGCGGCGGCCGTGAAGCCGGTGTAGAGGGAGGCGTCGTAGACGTCGCCCACCTTGTTGTCGCGGATCACCTGGAGGCGGTAGCCGGGGTGCGCCTTCTTCTCCTGCTGGAAGTAGCGGGCGGCGGCTGCCGCCTGTGTGCCGGCAGGGAAGGAGACGCGGAAGAAGCCGGGGACCTTGGAGCGGAGCTCGTCGGCGGCGACCGTGGCGCCGACGGTCGGCACACCGGCCTTGCGGAGGGCGTCGACCGCTGTGGCGGTGCTGGCGTCGCTCTGGCCGATGCCGGCGACCGCAACCAGGTGTTCCTTGTCCTTCATGGCCAACAGCTGCCCGACGACCTGCTTGGCGTACGCGTCGTCGCGGCCGGTGTTGGCGAGCAGCAGCCGGATGCGGGGCAGCGTGTCGCGCTCCTCGTTCAGTTCGAGCTGGGCGACATGGGCACCGGCGACGGCCTGCCGGGTGCCCTCGGGGCCCCGGTCCTCGCTGCCGCCGGACATGGATTCCAGATAGGCGACGGTGACGTACTCCTCGCCGGACTTTTCGAGCCGCTGGTTCTCCGCGAGGATACGGCCGCTGATTTCCTCGCCGAGGGATGGGAAGGCGAAGGAGCCGTCGGTGACGCCGACGCATTCGCCGTTGTCCTGCTCGGTGACGCCGGGGGCGCATGACACGTCTTCGCTCAGGGCGGTGTCGAGCCGCCAGCCGCCGTAGGACAGGGCGCCGGCCAGCAGCGCCCCGACGAGAGTCCAGACGAGCTTGTTGCGCGGCGGCTTGGGCGGCACGACGGTCTGTGTGCTCATCGCCAGGGCTCCTTGGTGTACTGCTCCGCCTTGTCGAGCAGCACCGCCGTCCAGGCGACGCGCTGGGTGTGGGCGGTGGCCAGGGTGTGGAAGCGTGCGTTGATCTCGGCGTAGAGCGAGGCGTACGGGTCGCCGAGAGGTTCGCGGTACGGGTCGCCTATGCGGTCGGTGGCCGGGTCGTCGGGGGGTTCCGGGGCGATCCAGCTGGCGGCGAGCAGCCGCGTGACGGTGCGCAGCCGGGCGCCGACCGAGTCGTCGCCGAGGTGGTGGACCAGGGACTCGTAGCGGCGCCACGGGGAGTCGGCGAGGGCGCGCTCGACCGGGGGCAGCGGGGCGCGGCGCAGTCGGCACAGGGTGGCGCACCAGGCCTGCGGATCCATCTGCTCGAAGGTCTCGTCGAGATGCGCGGCGGCGGCCGGCAGGTCGCCGGCGGCGAGGGCGTGGTAGGCGGCGAGGGTCTGCTCGCCGCGATCCTCGGCGTGGGCGCGCAGCTCGATGTGGACCGCGATGGGATCGTCGAGCGCGGCCAACAGTAGTCGGCGCAGCAGCGGATGCGGGACGGTGGCGACGCGGGCCTCGGGCGGCAGCGGTCCCGGGGCGCCCTGGGTGTCGTGAGCGTCCATCCGCATGGTGCGCAGCCGGTCCCGGCAGAACGCGTGGAACTCGGCCCGCAACGGGTCGGCGGCCTCGTCGCGCAGCCGCCGGGTGACGAGCGCCTCGGCCAGGTCGGACCCGGCGGCGGCCACGGTCAGCATCTCCCGCAGGCCCTGAGGCGGGTCGATCGGGAGCAGGCGTTCGAGCAGGGCCGGCACCAGGGGTGCGCCGGGTGCGAGGGCGCCGCGCAGCCGCCGCTCCCACTGAGCCGTCGACTCGAAGGCGCCGAGAGCGGCGAGCACGCGCGCGGTGCCCTCCGGCTGGCCGCGGGTGAGTTCGTGGACGGCCCAGCCGAGCCAGCGCACACCCGCCTCGCCTCGCGGCGCGGGTGCGGGCACGCTCTGGAGCAGGTCCTTGGCCTGTTGCTCGACCTCGTGGCGGGCGAGGTCGCGCAGCTGGGCCACGCACAGTCCGTCGGCCACCTGGGGCGGCGCGAAGGGGGCACCGGGGGCCCAGGGGCCCGGGTAGCCGTCGTCGGCGTACTGCCAGCCGAACTCGACGTTACGCAGCGCCTCCGGATAGCTGCCGGCCATGGCGAGGAGGACCAGCGGGTCGCGGGCGCCGGGTCTGCGCTCGGTCAGCAGCAGCCGCAGCACCTCTCCGCCGAGGCGGTTGTCCACGTTGTCCAGGAGCACCAGGCAGCGGATGGCCCAGTCCTTCCTGGTGTAGCTGCGGCGCAGGTCGCTGAGGAAGACCTCGCAGGCGAAGCGTTCGGTGCGTCTTCGGTCCTCGTCGCTGCCGCCGTGGTAGGCCAGGTTGAGTTCGATAAGGAAGTCCAGAGCCGAGGTGCCGGGGGTGGCGCGGCGAATGGCGGCGAGCCGGTGGTGCAGACGGCCGCGCAGCCAACCGCGTTCGCCGAGCGGCAGCAGTTGCAGCGGGGCGCTCAGGGCGGCGGGCAGACCCGCCACGGTGACGGCGACCTGCGCCACCTGGTTGATGTCCTCAAGACGCTGGGAGGAGGAACCGGTCAACTCCTGGCCGAGCCTGCGGCGCGCCGCAGCCCGGTTGTCGCCGGTGTCGGCGTCCAACTCGACGCCGAGCGCCCCGCACACCAGCCGAAAGGCGGGGAACGTCACGCGCGGCACGTCCTTCTTGACGGGTTCGAGCGCGAACGCCACCGTTTTGAGGACGTCGAGGGGCCGCTGCTCCTGCCGGGCCAGCTCCGCCAGGTCGAGCCGGGCGACCGGCGCGGTGCCCGCCCACCGGGCGAGAGCCCGCAGCAGGGTCGTCTTGCCGCTGCCGCGCGGGCCGAGGACGAGCGTCATGGGCTGGTGAGCGGCCTCGCGGGACCCGGTGCGGCCCGGTGTGCGTGCCCGGCGGGCCCGCGGCCCCCGGTAACAGCAGCGATTCGACGTACGACCGCACCGCACGGTCGCGTTCGGACTCCCCCGCCCAGTCCCGCGGCATCTGCGCTCCCCCAACGTCCGGCGCCACGGCGATGTGGCGCCGCCGGCGTCAATATTGCGGGGTGCGGGGTGCTGCGCAAGCGGTTCCATGGTTCACGGGCGGTCGGCTACCCACCGTCATCGCCGCGACATCGCCGCCGCTGAAGCGGACGGGCCGCACTCCGCAGTGGAGTACGGCCCGTCCGTCGCACGGTCCGCGGCTCGGCCGCGGGCCGTCACTTGCTGATCAGGCTGCGCAGCACGTACTGAGACATGCTTCGATTGCCGTTCTTAACCCTATTCACCGCCGCCGTTTGACCTCACTCTCGACCAACCACACAAAATGCCTGGTCAGAGGCGTGCCGAGGGATACAAATAGGCACTAACTCGCAGTTGGTGAAGCACCTCAGTTCACATGCTTCGGTTGCGGTACTTGAGATCGCCACCTCCCCTGAAATCCGACGTTGCGATCGACCCGGGGTCCGAGCCGAGCTTCCGCGCTTGGCACCGGCTTCGTCGGTCATGGGTGGGCATGGCAGCGCTGCTGCGGGCAGGCGAAGACCAGTCGTCCTGAGCGAAACCGACGCGTTCGGCTGACGAGGCGAGAGCGGCTCGTACTTGAGGAAGGAGGCTGTCGGTGTGAGGCCTCAGGAGATGCTTAACCGTTTGTGCTCTGGACATGGTTGACACGTTCGGCTGAACGTCCGCTATCCCCCAACTGCCGGTGCGGCAGGGGTGCTTCCGTCTGAGTCGTGGATGTACAGCAGTTGGCCGAGTGCCGCTACCGGGCTGTCCGCGAAGTGCTCGGCGGGTCTCCGATCGGTGAGGTCGCGGCCCGGTACGGCACCTCGCGCCAGACCCTGCACAGCTGGCGGCGGCGGTTCGAGCAGGAGGGCATGCCCGGTCTGCTGGATCGCTCCCGCCGGCCGCGAAACAGTCCCACGCGCCTGTCCGCCGAGGTTGAGGCCGAGATCTGCGAGCTGCGCCGCCGGCATCCCCGGTGGGGTGCCCGCCGGATCTCCCACGAGCTGTCCGGCCGTGGGCTGGAGTCGGCGCCGTCGCGGGCCACGGTCCACCGGGTGCTATCCCGCAATGGCCTGGTTCGCGCCCAGGAACAGCAGCATCCGCGCAAGTACCGCCGGTGGCAGCGTGAGGCGCCGATGCACCTGTGGCAGATGGACCCGGCCGGAAGGAGGCAACCGTTGGGTTCATCAACTGCAGCAGGCGACACAGCCGAGAACAGCAGCGATATACCACGGTCAGTTCGACGCTCGGCACGCACGACCGTGAGCGTAGAGCACGCCGACCATCAGAGCGCCTCGCGAACACGATGGCCGCGCCACCCGGCCTCTCCGGTCTTACTCGAGGACCTCCGGAAGGCGGGAGCCGCCAAGGCCGAGGGCGCGCCTCCTCTGTCACAGGCGCAAGTCGACCGGATCGTCGCCATCCTGCGCCGGGCAGGCTCTCAAGCCAGTGCACGTCGTGGACGCGGAGCGCCACACCGGACGGCTGGGGCGCCGTGGGAGCGGTATTCGGCACCGGCGGCACGGGGTGCGGTCACGCTCCTCTCGCGTTCGCGCTCACCCAGTGCCGCAGCGCGAGCCCGCTGGTCTGGTCCTCCCTGATCGCGACCGAGACGGACCACTGGACCGGGATGGCACCGGCGACGCTGGTGATCGCCCTCAGTTTCGGGACCGGCGTCATCGCCCGGACCAGGCCGCAGTCCCTGGAGTGGACCACGACAACCGGAGATCGCCTCGGCGCTGCTCACCTCCGCCCAGCACCTCGGCGTCGCCCCGGCCTCGCGACCCTGGCGAGCGTCGCCACTGCAGTCAACACCGCGCCGCGACAGCTGGCGCGAGTACTTCGTTGAGTCCGTCCTGGGCGACACCAGTGGCCTGGCTCCGGATCAGCTCGCAGACAAGTGGCAGCAGGAGGCAATGGCTGCCGGCAACGCTGCGTCGGCGAACCGGCTGCGCCGTCTCTGGCTCCGCCTGGACGGGCTCCCTGCCCCCGGGGTGTGGCAGGCGACCGACCGGGAGACGCTCGACCGGGCGCTCGAGGGTCTCCCCATGGCTCCGTGGCTCATGATGCCGGTCACTCACCTGGATCCACACCCGAGCGACCCCGTCGCGCAGGCGTTCGCAGTGTGACGAGAAAGCCCTCGCTCTATCGAGCATGCACAATTTCTTGGACTAGGGCCTGTGTGGAGTTGTGATCTCGTGGGGCTCCCGGCCTGGATGGGTCGGGGCTTGGGGTAGAACGGTGGGGTGTCTCGACCTCAACTTTCGGATGCCGAGTGGGAGTTCATCTCCCCGTTTGTGCCGGTCGGCGAGTACGGGCCGTACCCGGAGAACCTGCGGGGGCACTTTGAGGGTGTCGTGTGGCGGTTCAGGAACGGGGCGAAATGGCGGGAGTTACCCGAGCGATTCGGGCACTGGTCCACCGTTTACGGCCGGTTTCGGCAGTGGCGGGATGCTGGGGTGTTCACCGCGGTGTTCCAGGGTGCGATCGCCGAGGCGGCGAAGCGGGGCCTGGTGGACTTGTCGCTGGTCAGCGTGGATTCGACCACAGTCCGGGCGCATCATGATGCTGCCGGAATGATCGTGGAGCCCGAGATCCTGGAGGCGTTGGAGAAGGCCGCCGCGGAAAAAGGGGCGCCGGCCAGGAACAAGACGGGCAACCGGACCCGGAGCGGGAAGAACGGCGACGCGTGAGGCGTCGCCGCAAGGCCCGGCTCGCCGCGGCTGACCTGGGACGTTCCCGCGGCGGACTGACCACGAAGACGCACCTGTCCTGTGTGCCGCAATGCCTGCCCCTCTCGCTGAAGATCACTGCGGGGCAGGCCGGGGACAGTCCGCAGTTCATCCCTGTCCTGAACAAGATCCGCGTCCCCGGCCCGGTGGGCCGGCCCCGCACCCGGCCCGACGCAGTGGCGGGCGACAAGGCGTACTCGTCTCGCCAGAACCGTTCCCACCTGCGCAAACGTGGGATCAAGGCGGTCATCCCAGAGAAGAAGGATCAGTCCGCTCACCGCAAGAACCGCGGCTCACGCGGCGGACGGCCCGTCACCTGGGACAAGCAGCTGTACAAACTCCGTAACAGCGTCGAACGCACCATCAACAAGATCAAGGACTGGCGCGGCCTCGCTGTCCGCTACGACAAAAAGCCTGAAAGCTACCAGGCCGGACTCGAATTATGCGCCGGCCTCCTCTGGATCCGACACCTCGGATCACAGCCTTGATCACAACTCAATACGCGCCCTAGTGACGGCGCTGGTCCGGGGCGTCCGGCAGACGTTTTCTCTTGGCAACCGCGTCGGGGCGGCCGAACCCTCGGCGGTCCCGGCACCGGACTCAGTGGCCTCTGAACCCAGCGCGGCGACGCCGGCTGACGCAGCAAACCGGCGGCAGCTCGCCAACCAGCTCCGCTCCCTGCTGTGGGAGTACTACCCGGCAGCCCTGGAAGCCTTTGCCACCTGGGTCAACGGCCTCGCCCAGAAGCCCGCGAACTCCTCATGGTCGCCCCGACCCCTGCCCGAGCCGCACGGCTGACCCGCACCCAGCTCCAGGCCGCCCTCAAACGGGCCGGCCGCAAACGCGGCATCGAGGCAGAAGCCGACCGCCTCCGGGACGTTTTCCGCGCCGAGTGGGCCCACCAGCCACCGCTGGTCGAGGAGGCGCTGGGCAAGCAGATGCTTGCCCTCCTCCTCCAGCTGGAAGCCGCTTGCACCGCTGCCGACCAGCTCGCCGAGGCGGTGGAAGAGGCTTTCCCTGAACACCCGGACGCCGAGATCCTGTTGAGCTTTCCCGGGCTCGGCATCCAGCTCGCCGCCCGGATCCTCGCTGAGATCGGGGACGATCACACGCGCTTCGCCGACGCCCGCGGCCTCAGGGCATACGCAGGCTCATCGCCCATCACCAGAGCCTCCGGCAAGAAGTCGTCCATCACCCGCCGGTGGGTCAAAAACGACCGGCTCAACCACGCCGGCTATCTGTGGGCCTTCTCCTCGCTGCGGAACTCGCCCGGAGCCAACACCCACTACCGACGACGCCGCGAGCACGGAGACTGGCACACAGCTGCCCAGCGCAACCTCTTCAATCGCATGATCGGACAGCTCCACCACTGCCTCCAGCACCACAAGCTGTTCGACGAGAACACCGCGTTCCCCGTCGAACTCGCCACCGGGCTTCAGGCATTGGCATCGTGAGGTGTCTGGCGCAACCCGACACCCCTGGATCAAACACTAATTCCGGGATAAAATATCGGGAGAAAACGACCTCTAACGCGCAGCCCTCTCCCGCCCCCGAAGGGCGCGATGACCGCTCCCCGGTCCGATCAAGACCCCAGGGCCCGCACGTCCCGTTCGTCGCTGGTTCATCACCCGCATAACCGGCTCCCGAGGCTCACATCCGCCTACTGCGCCCACTTCAGGACAATTACCCAAAGCGATCCATTGGCTAAATACTCTCGCAAATGACTTGCCAGTAGACCGTTTTGCCGGGGTTTTCGTCGCCTCTTCTCACATGCGCCTCACCACGCCCACAAGGACTGACCGGTTCCGATCAGTTGAGAATTACGCGATCAGATATGTGGCAAATGCTTTCGATTGCGGGCCCCTGCAACGACATCCACCCTGATGTGTCGAATATGTCGCCGACCCCCTGCGCGCCTCGCCGAGCAGGGGACACGACCCTGGGGGACGCGTTGGACATCATGCAGGTCGCGGGCGTAGGAGCCGGAGCTCTGGTCACCGAGATGGCCAAGAGCACGTGGGATTCCATGCGGGCCACTGTGGCACGGCTTTTCCGACGCGCCGGGGAGGAGAGTGCCGAGCAGGATCTGCGGTTGATCGACGCCGCGCGGCAGCGGCTTGTGGCCAGCTCGGAGAGCGAGCGCGGGTCGGTGGAGGATCGACTACGGACCGAGCTGATGATCCAGCTGGCGGCGTTCCTGCAGAAGCATCCGGATGCGGCGCAGGAGTTGCAGGACCTGGCTGACCAGGCCAAGGGAACCAGTGACGGTGACGGGGTGCGGACGAGCGTGCACCACAACACCGAGAGCATGGTCGTCGTCTCCGGCGGCGACATCAATGCCTCGGGTGGCTTCCACTATCGCGCTTCGGAGCAGAGCCGGTGAGCGAGGAGACCTTTCCTGGGGCCGTCCCTCCACCACCGCGACCGCCCATGGCCCCGCCGGCGCCCGGCCAACAGGTGGAGATCCGCGACACCAAGAACTCGAAGATCATCGTGGCGGCGGGCTCCGTCACGATGACGAGCAGACCACCGCTGCCTGTCACAGACATCCCGCAGAGCGAACTCCGCGTCTTACGCCAGGCGTGGGTGGAGCTGAGTGTGCGCGACGAACGGGTGCGGACGGCATCCGACGCGATCGAGCGGCTCACCGGGGGCGGACCGCGGCTGGCCGTCATCGCCGGGCCTCCCGGATACGGCAAACGCGCTGCCGGCATCAAGGCGTTGTGGGAGGTCTCGCAGGCGGAGGAGCGTTCCGGGGGCAAGGCTCTGAAGCTGCAGTCGATCGCACCGGACTGGGAAAAGCCCGGTCTACCGGACATCGGCGAACTACCCGATGAGCCGGGAAGGTGCTACCTGCTGGACGTGGCCGCGGAGATCAGCTCCTGGCACAAGCCCGGCCTCGTCGCCCAGCAACTGGTTGGATATGCCGAGGAATTGAAGTTCTCAGGCTCCTTCCTCGTCGTGATCGCCGACGAACACGGGTGGCCCGAGGGCGTGTCGGCAGCCGTCGCCAGCGTCGTCGCCCGCGCCACGGCCCGGCCCTCCCCGCACCGCGTGGCCAGGTCGCACCTGGAGTACGTTCACCACCTGCCGGACAGGATCCGCTGGCTCACCACGCCGACGGAGGAAGGCTCGGCCGGCGAGGCCGGGCACCTGCTGACCGACAGCAGCCGTCCCGACGATGCCGCCCGGCTGGCGGCCAAGCTCGCCTCCGCGGAGGACTCGCCGGACGGCCTCAAAAACGCCCTGAGCTCCTTCCGGAAGTGGCGCACCGCCGTGAAGAACGTCTTCACGGCGACCGAGGACAAGCCCGAGGACCGCGCCCTGCTCATCTCGTCCCTGTTCCTCAACGGCAAGGACGCGCTCACCATACAGAACAGCGCCCGAGCGCTGCTGGGCGATGATCCGGAAACGGACGTCCGCACCATTCTGACCGGACCCGATCTGACCACCCGGCTGACGAAGATGGGCGCCGAGGTCAACGGACGGACGGTCTCCCTCGATCACAAATCCGGCTACGCACGTGCCGTCCTGCTCCACCTGTGGCAGCAGCGGGCCGACATCCACCCCCATCTGTTGCAGTGGCTGGACACCCTCACCGCGCCCAAGGGCCCCGGGGCCGACCGGCTGGCCGCCATCGGCGACCTCCTGGTCGAACTAGCCGTAGCGGAGAACGACATCCGTGTCGTCAAGCAGATCCACGCCTGGATCGACAAGGGCGCCGACAGCACTGAGCACCGCGAGTTGATCGCCCGTGTCCTGACGGTCGCCGCCGAGGCGGACACACTGGGCGTCCAGGTCCGTGCCCTGCTTCTGGACTCAGCTCAGGACGAATCGGAGGCCGTCGCGACGGTCGTCGCGCTGGTCTGCCAGGGCGAATTCGCCGAGCACTACCCGCGTCAGGCCCTCGTGCGCCTGCGACACATCCTCGACCGGCCTGAGACGGACGAGGCCGTACGGACAGCACAGGATGCCCTGCGGGACATCGCCGCACGCGACGGCCAGCTGCCGCGGGTGTGGAGCACCGTCATCAAGTGGGCCACTGAGAAGAAGCACCTGGCCGGACACCGGGCGTTCCTGTCGCTGCTGGATCCGCGGGTGGACCCGTACGTTCTGCAAGTGATGCTGGCGGCGGCCGAACAGAAGGAAGACATCAAGGAAGCGCTGCTGGACGGCTGGAACGCGGCCTTGGCCGACACCCGGGTCGAAGCCGAATGCCGGCAGCTGCTGACCGCCTGGGCCGAGGCGCGGAAGGCAGCGGACATGCCGACCGAACTCCTGACGAACCTCCTCAACCAGATCATGCTGGGCCACCTGGTCGCCTCCCCGGTCGCCGCGCTCATCTTCGGTGAACCCGGAGTCGCCGACGGCGAGGCGGTCATCGACCTGCGCAAGGACCTCCGGCTGCCCCCGATGCTCTCCTCCCTGATCACTGCGCACGAGCGCGCCTCGGCGGAGTCCTGACCGATGGCCTCCACCCGATGGTCGCGCCGCCGTGCGCGCAAAGCGGTGCAGCGCGGTCTGACCCGATTCGACGTGCGCCTGCGTAGCGCCTGTCCCGGGATCGGCTTCACCGCCCGGATCACGGCCACTGTGCTCACCGAGCCGCCCTACCCCAGCCCCGTCGAGGAGATCGCAGGAGCCGTGCGCACCACGCTCAGGGACGCTGCGAGCAAGATCTCGAAGACGTGCCACCCGGCCGACCTCGCCTCGGCGCGGGATGCCTGCGGCCAGCACCTCGCCCGAGTACGTCGGCTGCCCACCGACCCTCCCGTCGAATTCACGGCCGAGCTCACACTCGACCTGCTGCCCGACGACCGGGCCGCCGTGGCCGCGCTGCTGGCCGCTCAGCGCCGACAGGCCGTGACCGACATCCTGCGGCAGCAGAAAACCGACGCACTGGCCGCCGAACTGGCCGAGCCTGCCGCCCTGTTGGCGCGCTGGATCGAGCGGGACAACACCGACTGGTCCCAACTCCCGCGCTTCGCCGACGAGGCAAACACGGTCGCAGAGGTCTTCGCCCGGCATCGCCCCGAGGACGAGCGGAGCGTCGAGCACGAAGCCGTCGAAGTACTGCGCGAGTTCCTCGCCAGCTTTCCCGACCACACCCAAAAACGCATGCTGTACACGCTGCTTGCCGCCGGCATGGACAGCGCCCAGCGACCACACCACGCCGCGAAGGTACAGGCCCTGGTCAACGGCCACGCCGCGGCCCAGCCGGAGGGCGAGTCGTGAGCGGGACGGCGGGTATCCGCCTCGCCGGCATGGTGGTCCGTTGAGCACGTCAGTGTGGCGATGGCTGCTCTCGCCCTGGACGAGCTGGCGTGCGTGGAAGCTGGCGCGGGCCAGCCAGGGCAATCTCTCCTTCGACGCGGCCTGGCAGCGCGCCAGGCTCGAACAGCACCCCGATGAGATGCCCTACCAGCAACAGGGTCATCTCGCGGCGGAGAGCGAGATCGACGACCCCACCGCCCGGCAACAACGGTAAACAGGAGGCTTCAGTCTGCAGGCCAACGCCAAGACCGGCGTGACTTCCTCGCAGCGCGCTATAGTGCTGCGTGCCTGGCCTGACGCGGCCAGATCTGGGCGCTCCTATCCGACCTGTTGGGTGCTGTCAGAGAATCTACGTCCACGTATTTCACTTGTACGCGCATGTGACAGTAGGTACGCATCTTCTAGGCCAGGGTCGGGGGCAACAGGAGAAGCGTTATGTACGCCGTCAACATCATTCCTTCCGCAGTCGCACAGGTGACCGGCGAACAGTTGCAAGCCGCCCGGCTTCGCATGATCGCCTCCGAGAGCTGGGCGAGGCTCGTCCCCGCAGCAGGGTCGAAGCAGGCGCTCTTCGAATCCCTGTTTCAGGGGGCTCTGGGCGTCCGCGCCGGCCGGAGGCATCCTTTCGGGATACTCGCGGCGGTGCCCGCGGCTGGACGGCTTGAGCTCTATCTGGAAGACGATTCCTGCGCCGAACCTCAGCTGGAACTGCTGCCCTACCGTGACCGGCGCGGTACCTGGCGGGGTGTACGAGGGCTGAGTGTGCGTCCTGAGCGGCGCAGTCTGCACTTCACGCTTCCCGCGTACCGGTCGCATGTCTACGCCTCTCCCGTCCAGCGGCCTGTGGTGGTTGTGCACGCGCAGCGGGAGTCCAGGCTGTCGGTCCTCCTGGACCGGCACCGGCAGCGGCTCGAAAATGCAGGAGGGCGACCGCAGTGGGAGAGTGACCAGGCCGTCCCCCGCCGACGTGAACCGCTGTCACGCAATGTGCCCGAACAACATGCTGCTGCATGCCAGCTGGCCAGTGCGCTGCTGCGCCGGCCCCGTGTGTGGGATGCCTTGGCCGGGCACGTGGGGGTGACAGCGGCACCCGCGCTCGCCGACCATGGTCTGGACTGGATCATCGAGCGGACTGTAGGGGTTGGCGGCTCTCTTCACGACGAGCGTCTGATAGAGGTCCTCACCGAACGTGTGGCCGGTCCGGGCCTGCATCTCCTCAGTCACGAGTGCTCCGAGGCGGTCGGCACGGCGCAGTGGGTGTCCGGAGAACGCCGTGAAGGCTGGGACGGCCTCCTGACGGTGCATACCCGCTCTGTCGATTCCACCAGCGGCCGGTCACCGCGGCCGCTGCTCGTTCTCGGAGAGCCCTTGCTTCCCGGCCGGCCGGATCGGAACGGCTACATCCGACCACAGGTCTCCCAGCCTCCTGCCGGGCGGATCGTTGGTCTGATCTCACTGGCTCATGTCCCCAACGCTGTCGGCTCGGATGAACTGCTCACGGTCGCCACCGAATTGGGGGCCGTGTGGGCACTTCAGGGACTACGCGTCGCTGTGCTGACCATCACCGCCAGCGAGCGACCTTTCTTCCTCGGTCACGGCGGCCGCGCTCGCTCGGCCACGAAGAGCCTGCCGTGGGCTGCTGGCCCTCAGTGGACTCGGCTGCGTGTCGATCCCTCCCCCGGCCAACTTTGAGGCGGAATGCTTCCCCTTGAGGCCGACGACCTCACTGAACGCATCGCCCAGACCCGGCAGCTTTTCGACCGCGTCATCGTGACGGACAACTCCGACTGGTCGATGCTGACGGGCGTCGCCCCCGGCAATCTCGACACCGCTGTCCTGGCCCTCGCCGATTCGGCGTACGAGCGCCAGATGACCCGGCCTGGTGATCCACACAGCCAGAGCCCCGTGCGCTCCCTCGCCCTCACTCCGGTGGAATCTGCCGTGAAATGGCGCGAACGCGAACTCGGCCAGCGCTCGCTCGGCCGCCTGCCGCTGGCCGGTGTGCTGCTCCTCAGCGATCCCCGTCAACCGGCGCCTCTTCCAGACACCTTCACCACGCAAGTCGAGGAGCAACTGGCCCGCTACGGCACCCCTGTCCTCGGACGCTGTCAGCCGGACCTACCTTGTCAGCACCACGCGGCTCAGCGGCCCCACCACCCGTCCTGGACCCCATCGCTCCCGATGAGCATGACCGCATGATCACTGGCGCCGTCTCACTCGCCTCTCGTCTGTGGCCCGGCACGGCACCTTTTACGACTCGGTACGCGATTGAGGTCGGGGCGTGCTCGCCTGGCGGGTTGGCTGGTGAGTATCAGTAGGTGGCCGGGCGGACGAGCACCAGTTCAGTGCTGGTGCGCCTCCGGGTGGGCCTGCGCGCCGCGCGGTCGGAGACCAGCCCGGCGATGGCAGCGTGTGTTTCGGCGTAGTGCTCACGCCGTCCGAGGTACCGCTGGAGCGGTCGCCATTTCTTCTCCTCACCGATGGTGTGCTCCACGCAGATCCGTGCCGAGGAGTGCCGTCGGCGCGCCTCCCGCCAGGCGTACTGCTCGCCCAGTGGTGCCTCGTCGTTCGGCTTGCGCGGTGGTGCTTGCACACGCTGAGGGAAGTCATTGGCGAGGCCTCGGTAGCCCTCGTCGACCTTCGCCTTCACCTGTGGATGCAGCCGCAGCTGCTCGGCGATGCCCTCGGTGCGCATGGCGGTCTGGTCGTGCATGCGGCCGGGCCGGTCGGCGCCGGACCACAGCAAACGCCCCGAGCCGTCGCCGATGGTCGTGGTCTTGACGGTGTTCTGCTTCTTCTTGCCGGAGACGAACGCCTTGCGGCCGGGGCGTCCGGCCTTGGGGCGCCGGACCTGGGTCTCGGTGCCGTCGATCCGCAGCTCGACGCCTTCGGCTTCGGCATAAGCGAAGACATCGGCCAGGGTGCGCAGGCGGATGCCGGGCCGGTCGGGGACGGCGAAGCCACGTGCGGCGAGCAGCGGCCGGATCTCATGAATGGCGCGGGTGATGGTGGGGCGGGTCACGCCGTATAGCTCGGCGAGCGCCGCGTGCGGCAGTTGCAGGCGCAGGTAGACCACGGTGACCAGGACCCGGTCGGTGAATACCAGTTTGTGGTCCGGCCCCTGCTCCGGCCGCCCGTCGACGGTCGCCGCCTCTGCGCTCGCGCAGTGCGGACTCGCACCGGGACGTCCACGGATCGGCCAACTCCTCAATCAAAACGCCGAGATATGCACGATCAAGGTCGCAGAAGGCAGGATGGGACAAGGCCGCACGGGCTCGGTAATGCGTCACAACATCACCAACCCGTGCGCTCCGCCGTACGTCACGATCCGCTGGCGACCCGAACGGCGTAGGACTTCGCGACCAGTTCCTCCACCAGAGCGCTCTTCGCCGCCGAGTAGGCCGCCCTGCCCTCGCTGTCGGCAGGGAACCGCTGGGCCAGAGCCACCTTCAACGCGCCGTAGCGCTGGACTTCATCGGGCCGCTGACGCAGGTAATCACGGAGCAGGACGTGATCAAGGTGGGGCTTTGAGCCCGCGACCACGCCATACAGATGATGTTCGGGAGCCGCAGGAGGGGCTTGGAAGGCCTCTCGCCCCCGAATCCCCAGGTCGCCTTCGTGCCGGTAGCCCTGCCCTGTGAGCCGGGAAATCAACTCGGGCATGGCGGTCTCCTCGGACACCACGACATCGAGGTCGATGGTCGGTTTGGCGGCGCACCCGGGCACAGCCGTACTGCCGACATGCTCGATGGACACAGCCAGATCCGCGACATGAGGTGCCAGCCGCCGCCGCAGATCCTCGAACCGCTCGGCCCATCGGGGGTCGTAGTCACCAACCACGATCATGCCAGTCATGTCGGCAGTCTCGCAGGATCGCCAGCGCCTACCGCATCCCTCGTAAATCCCCGGCTATCGCGTACCGAGTCGTTAACGTGCCGACAGGCGTACTCGCCAGGTCGCGCTCCTGACAGACTGGAAGCCGTACGTGCCCTCGCCTGCCTGAGACAGGCCTTGGGCGTCCTCCAGGAGGGTGACGTCCGAGCGCCATCTCCGGCAGGCAAGGGCCCGGACGTTATTGTCGTGATCAGCCTGGCCCGAGCGAGGGGCCAGCTCCGGGCGTCTGCTCTGGAACCAGCGCCACCTGCGCCACGCCCCTGCGTGAGTTCGAACAACACTAACAACTCCCACCGGTCCCACCAAGGCATCGCAGACGCCCGCCCACTGCACCCCCTGCGACCGCCGATCACCGACCCGGACGCCATCGCCCACCTCGACATACAACGACGCGACCGCCTCGGCGACACCCTCCACGAATACCAGCATGCGGCCTGACCTGCACGGAGCGAGATTCTCGGCACGGACAGGATCAGCGTCGGCGGGACACGTACCGGCCACTACTCGATCAGCATGAAACAGCAAGCGCCCCGCCAGGCCGAAGCCTGACGGGGCGCTTGTGCGAGACTCTAGTGTGACCGCCGGTAGCAGCGAGTCAGCGACCAGATCCTCTGGTATCCGAGCCGCTCAGGTCAAAGAACCGACAAGTTGGCGCAGCACGTAGTGCAGGATGCCGCCGTTGCGGTAGTAGTCGGCCTCACCGGGGGTGTCGATGCGGACCACCGCGTCGAACTCCTTACCGGTGTCGGTGGTGACCTTGACGGTGGCGGGGGTGCTGCCCTCGTTCAGGGCGGTGATGCCGGTGAAGGTGAAGGCCTCCTCGCCGGTCAGGCCGAGGGTTTCGGCGGTCTGGCCCTGCGGGAACTGCAGCGGCAGGACGCCCATGCCGATGAGGTTCGAGCGGTGGATGCGCTCGTACGACTCGGCGATGACGGCCTTGACGCCCAGCAGGGCGGTGCCCTTGGCGGCCCAGTCGCGGGACGAGCCGGAGCCGTACTCCTTGCCCGCCAGCACGACCAGCGGCACGCCCGCGGCCTCGTAGTTGCGAGCGGCGTCGTAGATGAACGAGACCGGTGCATCATCCCGAGTGAAGTCCCGGGTGTAGCCGCCTTCGGTGCCCGGCGCGACCTGGTTGCGCAGCCGGATGTTGGCGAAGGTGCCGCGGATCATGACCTCGTGGTTGCCGCGGCGTGAGCCGTAGCTGTTGAAGTCACGGGTGGCGACGCCGTGCTCGGTCAGGTACGCGCCCGCGGGGGTGTCGGCCTTGATGGCACCGGCCGGGGAGATGTGGTCGGTGGTGACCGAGTCGCCCAGCTTGGCCAGCACACGGGCGTCTGCGATGTCCTGGACCGGGGACGGCTCCATGGCCATGCCCTCGAAGTACGGAGGCTTGCGCACGTACGTCGACTCGGCGTCCCACTCGAAGGTGTTGCCGGTCGGGATGGGCAGGGCCTGCCACTGGGCGTCGCCCGCGAAGACGTCGGCGTAGGACTTGTTGAACATGTCCTCGCCGATCGCGTGCGCTACGACATCGTTGACCTCGGCCTCGGTGGGCCAGATGTCGGACAGGAAGACCGGCTTGCCGTCCTGGTCGGTGCCGAGCGGGTCCTTGGTGATGTTCACCTTCATGGAGCCCGCGATCGCGTAGGCGACGACCAGCGGCGGGGACGCCAGGTAGTTCATCTTGACGTCGGGGTTGATGCGGCCCTCGAAGTTGCGGTTGCCGGAGAGCACCGAGGTCACGGCGAGGTCGTGCTCGTTGACCGCCTTGGAGACCTCGTCCGGCAGCGGTCCCGAGTTGCCGATGCAGGTGGTGCAGCCGTAGCCGACCAGGTTGAAGCCGACCTTGTCGAGGTACGGGGTGAGGCCCGCCTTGTCGAAGTAGTCGGTGACGACCTTGGAGCCGGGCGCCAGGGTGGTCTTCACCCACGGCTTGCGGGTCAGGCCCTTCTCGACGGCCTTCTTGGCGACGAGGGCGGCGGCCACCATCACGTACGGGTTCGAGGTGTTGGTGCAGGAGGTGATCGCGGCGACGGTGACGGCGCCGTGGTCGAGCTCGTAGGTCGTGCCGTCGGGGGCGGTGACCGGGGTGAGCCGGGTCGGCACGCCGTTCGACGACGCGGGCGCGTCGGAGGCCGGGAAGGACTCCTTGCCCGCTTCCTCGTCATTGGCGACGTAGTTCTTCACGTCCTGCGCGAACTGCTGGGCGGCGGTGGCCAGCACGATGCGGTCCTGTGGACGCTTGGGGCCCGCGATGGACGGCACGACGGTCGCGAGGTCGAGCTCCAGTTTCTCGGAGAAGTCGGGCTCAGCGGCCGGGTCGAGCCACAGGCCCTGCTCCTTGGCGTAGCTCTCGACCAGGGCGACCTGCTGCTCGCTGCGGCCGGTCAGACGCAGGTAGTTCAGCGTCTCGCCGTCGATGGGGAAGATCGCAGCGGTGGAGCCGAACTCCGGCGACATGTTGCCGATGGTGGCGCGGTTGGCGAGCGAGGTGGCGGCCACGCCCTCGCCGTAGAACTCGACGAACTTGCCGACCACACCGTGCTTGCGGAGCATCTCGGTGATGGTGAGCACCAGGTCGGTGGCGGTGGTACCGGGCTTGAGTTCACCGGTCAGCTTGAAGCCGACGACGCGCGGGATAAGCATCGAGACCGGCTGGCCGAGCATCGCGGCCTCTGCCTCGATGCCGCCGACGCCCCAGCCGAGCACACCGAGGCCGTTGACCATGGTGGTGTGCGAGTCGGTGCCGACCAGGGTGTCCGGGTAGGCCTGGCCGTTCCTGACCATGACGGTACGGGCCAGGTGCTCGATGTTGACCTGGTGCACGATGCCGGTGCCGGGCGGTACGACCTTGAACTCGTCGAATGCGGTCTGGCCCCACCGCAGGAACTGGTAGCGCTCCCGGTTGCGGCCGTACTCCAGCTCCACGTTCTGCGCGAACGCGTCCGCGGTGCCGAACTTGTCGGCGATGACGGAGTGGTCGATGACCAGCTCGGCCGGGGCCAGCGGGTTGATCTTGGCCGGGTCGCCGCCGAGCTCCTTGACGGCCTCGCGCATGGTGGCCAGGTCCACGACACAGGGCACGCCGGTGAAGTCCTGCATGATCACGCGGGCCGGCGTGAACTGGATCTCCTGGCTGGGCTGCGCCTGCGAGTCCCAGCCGCCGAGCGCACGGATGTGCTCGGCGGTGATGTTCGCGCCGTCCTCGCAGCGGAGCAGGTTCTCCAGCAGCACCTTCAGGCTGTAGGGAAGGCGCGCGGAGCCCTCGACCTTGTCCAGCCGGAAGATTTCATACGACTCGTCGCCCACGCGCAGCGTGCTGCGGGCGTCGAAGCTGTTCGCCGACACGACAGTCTCCTTCGTGTGTTACGTATTCGCGCATCCCACCGACCGCACTGCATCTGCGGCTGCCGCCGCGCGGTGCCGTCACGACGCCTTCGCCGGTCCGGTAAGGAGCCTCCCAGAGGAGGAAATGTTAGGTGTCCCTTACCTGGCCTGGCGGCCGGCGCATCTCGGCAGATATCTCGATGTCGAGATAACTCTAGTACATCGGTCCGGACGGGGCATGTTCGGAGGCAGGTGACAGGTGTCCGTGATGGCCGGACGCCGTCACCGACAGTGGTGATCCGTGATCCGTGAATATCCCATGGGACGCACCGGCGCGTATGCGCCGAGACGGGTGGGCTGCGATGACGGTGGCAGTCACGGTCTCGATCGCGGTGGCGGTAGCGGACCGGAGGGGCCATGGACCGCGGGCGCCACCGGCCCCGGCATCACGCACTCTCCTCCGAGAGGAGATCCACCCGCGCCACCCGCCGCGCGTTGCCGCCGCACCTCATCCAGGCGGGTCCGCCGAGTTGCGTGCGGGGCCGTTCCGGCGGACCGTCGAAGGGCACCTGGTGCACTCGGGCCCCGCGGCCCCGGCGTACCGGCACCGCACCCCGTCCCGCCGTTCCCCCTACCCCATCCCTGCACCTGTCCGTGCCTGGCCCGCCCCGCCAGCGTGCCCCCTCAATGCGTGAACATCTCATATCTGAGATATCCTGCTCGTATGTCAGACGACTACCTCGTACGCATCGGCAAGCTCATCCGTGACGCCCGTCAGCATCGAGGCTGGACACAGGCGCAACTCGCGGAAGCACTCGGCACCAGCCAGAGCGCCGTCAATCGCATTGAGCGCGGGAATCAGAACATCAGCCTTGAGATGATCGCCCGGATCGGCGAGGCTCTGGACAGCGAGATCGTCTCGCTTGGCTACGCGGGTCCGATGCATCTGCGGGTCGTCGGCGGACGCCGGCTCTCCGGCGCCATCGACGTCAAGACGAGCAAGAACGCCTGCGTGGCGCTGCTCTGCGCCACGCCTGCTCAACTCCGGGCCGCACCGTGCTGCGCCGGGTCGCCCGCATCGAGGAGGTCTACCGCATCCTGGAAGTGCTGAACTCCATCGGCGTGCGCACCCGCTGGATCAACGACGGCGTCGACCTGGAGATCGTGCCGCCCGCCGAGCTCGACCTGGACGCGATGGACGACGGAGGCCGCCCGCCGCACCCGCAGCGATCATCATGTTCCTCGGCCCGCTGCTGCACCGCATGGACCGCTTCCGCATCCCGTACGCGGGCGGCTGCGACCTCGGCACCCGCACCGTCGCAGCCGCACATGATCGCGCTGCGCCACTTCGGCCTCGACATCACCGCGACCGAGGGCACTCTACCACGCGGTGGTGCGACCGCGACGTCACCCCGGGCCGCCCCATCGTGCTGACCGAGCGCGGCGACACCGTCACCGAGAACGCGCTGCTGGCCGCCGCCCGGCACGACGGCGTCACCGTGATCCGCAACGCCTCCTCCAACTACATGGTCCAGGACCTGTGCTTCTTCCTGGAGGCAGCTGGGCGTCGCGGTCGACGGCATCGGCACCACCACGCTCACCGTGCACGGCGTCGCCGCACATCGACGCGGACGTGGACTACGCGCCCTCCGAGGACCCGGTCGAGGCGATGAGCCTGCTCGCCGCCGCCGTCGTCACCGAGTCCGAGCTGACCATCCGCCGGGTGCCGGTCGAGTTCCTGGAGATCGAACTGGCGGTGCTGGAGGAGATGGGCCTCGACCACGACCGCACCGCGGAGTACGCGGCCGACAACGGCCGCACCCGCCTGATCGACCTCACCGTGCGCCCCTCCAAGCTCCAGGCGCCGATCGACAAGATCCACCCGATGCCCTTCCCCGGCCTGAACATCGACAACGTGCCCTTCTTCGCGGCCATCGCCGCCACCGCGCAGGGCCAGACCCTGATCCACGACTGGGTGTACGACAACCGCGCCATCTACCTCACCGACCTCAACCGCCTCGGCGGCCGGCTCCAACTCCTCGACCCGCACCGGGTCCTGGTCGAGGGCCCGACCCGCTGGCGCGCCGCCGAGATGATGTGCCCGCCGGCGCTGCGCCCCGCCGTCGTCGTCCTGCTCGCGATGATGGCCGCCGAGGGCACCTCCGTGCTGCGCAACGTCTACGTCATCAACCGCGGCTACGAGGACCTGGCGGAGCGCCTCAACTCGGTCGGCGCGCAGATCGAGATCGTTCCGCGACATCTGAGCGACGGATGCCGCCGCACCCTGTCTGACCTGCACTTACGCGGGTCCGGAGAGGGTGCGGCGGCATCTGTGGGACTTCTCTGGGACTTTGAGCCCGATCCGGCCAGTCGTCGGGGCTACGTGAAGACCGCGTCGTTGGCGGCGCTGCCCCTCGATCCGGCGCGGGGCAGGAAGTGCGCGTACTTGCGGAGCGTCAACCCGGGGTCAGAGTGACCGAGCCTGTGCCGCTCGAAAAGTCATCGTCGCTGGTGGCAGCGGTGAGGGCTCGTCGGCTGGCACCATGTCCTGATGATCGTGTCCCTGCTGTACAAGGTGACCCGGAAGTTACTCTCCCTGCCGTCGGCGCTGTTTCGCGGCGACGAGGCAAAAGATGCTGAACTTCTCGTGTTGCGTCACGAGAACGCGGTGCTGCGCCGGCAGGTAGCAGGCCCGGTGCGCTACGAGCCAGCCGATCGATTCTGGTTCGCCGCCCTCTCCAGCCTGATACCCCGGCGTCACGGGCGCGAGATCTTCCCCATCACGCCCGGTACCCTGCTCAACTGGCACCGCCGGTTCATCGCCGCCAAGCCCTCTCTGTCAGCCGCTGCCCATAGAGCGTGCACAGACCGGTCAGAGCGTGCACAGGCCCATGGGCCTGTTTTCATGAGCTGTTCATACCCCTGAGACGGTGCCGGAGGAGGCGGCGAAGGGAACCGGGGAGACATACCGCACCGCGTTCTCGAAGGCCACACCGTGGCTCTTCACGTCGATGGCGATACGGTCGCCGTCGGCGATCCGGAACCCGTCGTGGACGCTGCCCTCGTCGGCGCCCAGGAGCACGTAGTTGACCAGTCCTGGCCGCCGCACCGCGGGGAACGAGAACAGGTGGTTCACCATGTCCTGCACCCGGAAATACAGGGCGTCACCGCCGCAGTCGAAGCTGCCCTCCCAGGCCGTCGCGCCGTCCCGCACGATGCTGACCCGGCCGTTCACCGAGCTCGGCGGCGCGCCGAGAAACAGCCAGGGCGTGAGAGCGGTGTCGCACAGCTTGCAGTACGGGGTGTAGCCGGGGTCCTTGCGGTGCAGGCCGATGTCGCACAGGTCGTTGCCGAAGGTGTAGCCCGCGTAGTGCGGGGTACCGTCGGCGTCGTTGACGTAGACGAGGGTGACCTCCGGCTCCTCGATGAGAGCAACCGGGCTCGCCGGCACGTTCAGCGTCTCGCCCGGCAGCCGCACCCAGTCGCCGAAACCCTTGAAGAACCACTTGGGCGGTATGAACTCCGCGCCCTCCGGGGCGGTCTCGCCGCCCCGCTTCTTCTTGTGCGTGCCCAGGAAACCGCTCAGCAGCGCGTTGCCCGTGGCCGTCGGCAGCAGCGGCGGCAGCAGGCGCACCTCCGGGTCTCCGGCGGTGACGGTGACCGTCTCGGCGCCCTCGGCGACGGCGGCCTTCAGGGCGGCCTCCGAGCCGTCGGTGCCGACGAAGGCGGCAGCGAGCTGCCCGTCGGCCACCCGGTACAGGGTCTGCTGCGTGCCGGGCTCGGCCCTGCCGAAGCCGACGTGGCGTTCGCCGTTGTACACAGCCTCGAACAGGACGGGAGGAAGGGGCAGGGACATGGGGATTCTCCTCGTGGGTGGTGTGCGGGAGTCAGGACAGCGGGGCGGAGGCGGGAGCGTCGGTGAGGTCGGTCAGGACCTCACCGACCCGCTGAACCGTCGCTCGGATCCACGGCAGTTCGAGCGGTGCCGCCGCGGCGAGCGCGGCCCTGCGCTGCTCGTCGGAGTCGCCGTAGAGACGGCTGGTGGCTGCGCGGATCCGCAGGGCGCAACCGGGCTCCCCGAAAGCGCTGGCCGGCAGGACACCGACTCCGTGGCGTTCGAGGAAGAGCTGGGCCAGGTCCTCGCCGCCGCGCACGCCGTGTGTCTCCTCCAGGCGGGCACGCAGGGGCTCGAAGTCCGGGTAGAGGTAGCAGGTCGCGCTGACGGGGGCCAGCAGCGCTCCCGCGGCGGTGAAGCGGTCGGCGACCGCGCGCACCACCGTTTCGTGCAGCCCCCGGCAAGCCGCGATGTGCTCGACGATCTCAGGCGGCTCCCCGAACGCGTACGCAGCTGCCGTCTGCACGGGCGCCGTCGGGCTGGACCAGATCTGGCTGGCGACGGAGACGAGGCGGGTGTGCAAGGAGCGCCCGATGTTGCTGTCGGGCAGCCGGGCCACGCCGGTGCGCCAGCCGCCGAGCGCCAGGTTCTTGGTGAGCCCGGTGGTGACGACGGTGCGCTCGGGCGCGTGGACGGCCGGGGACACGGCGGGCTCCGAGGCGTCGTACACCAGATCGCAGTAGATCTCGTCGGACACGATGACCAGGTCAAGTTCACGGGCCGCGGCCGCCAGGCGCCGCACCGTGCCGGCCGCCGCGATGGTGCCGGTCGGGTTGTCCGGCACCGTCACCACCACGGACCGGGGGTCCTGCCCGGCGGCGCGCGCCACGGTGACCGCCTCGCGCAACCGCTCCGGGTCGGGCACCCCGCCCTGCCCCGGCAGGATCGGTACCGGGATGGGAAGCACCCCCACCAGCCGGGCGTGTGCCGCGTAGCTGACCCAGCTCGGCACGGGCATGACCACGTCGCCGCCGATGGCGAGGAGCAGCGCGAACAGGAGCGGCTTGCTGCCCGGTCCCGCCACGACGAGCCCGGGATCGACGCCGAGTCCGCGCCGTTCCCAGTACCCGGCGGCCGCGGCCCGCAGCGCGGGGCTTCCGGATACGGGACCGTACGCGTTGTCGCCCGCCGCGGCGGCGAGCCGTTCCCTCAGCGCGGGGTGGACGGGCAGGCCGATCTCCCCGCTGGCCATCGACAGGACCCGCTCCCCGGCCTGGCGCCTGCGGGCCAGGGCCTCGTCGGCGGCAAGGGTGGCCGACATGGAGACCGGTGCGGGTTCGGGCATAGGGACTCCAACGGTCAGTGCGGAAACACGGGCTGCGGGCTCCAGCGGTCGGGGAGCCGACCGGTCCTGGGACGGGTCAGATCGTCGTCGTGGTGTACCGCTGCCGCAGCTCCGCCTTGCGGAGTTTGCCGGTCAGGGTCTTCGGGAGCGCGGGCAGCAGTTCCAGGCGGTCCGGCAGGAAGCGCGGGTCGTGACCCGACTCCCGTAGATGAGAGCGGACCTCGTCGAGCGACGGGCCCGCCTCACCGTTCGGGACCACGACGGCGCAGATCACGATCTTGGCGCGGTCCTCCGCGGACGGCAGGCCCACCAGCGCGGCCTCGACGGCCTTCGGGTGGCTGCCGATGACCGCCTCCAGTTCCGCCATGGGTGCGACCAGGCCGCCGCGCAGGATCGCGTCGCGGGCCCGGCCGACGATGCGGAGGCCGCCCCGGCCGTCGTCCCGCGCGAGGTCACCGGTGTCGAACCAGCCGTCCGCGCTCAGCTCCGCCGCGAACACGTCCTCGCGCTTGTAGTAGCCGAGCGCGAGCGACGCGCCGCGCACCTTGAGGCGGCCCACGATGTCGCTGCCGCCCCCGGTGCCGGACGGGTCGATGCGCGTCTCCATGGAGTCGATGGCGCGGCCGTTGCTGTGCGCCGCCCAGTCCTCGGGGTCCTCCGGCCGGGTCATGGTCACCGGGCCGTTCTCGGACATACCCCACAGCGAGTACGTGCGCGCGCCGAGCGTCTCGTGGACCTCGTCGGCCAGCCCCTTGAGGACCGGCCCCGAGCCGATCACCACGTGCTGCAGCGTGCTCGTGTCGCGCTTTTCGGCCCGCTGCGACGCGGCCACGTCGGCGAGCGTGGCGGGCGGCCCGTACAGCAGCGTGGCGCCGTAGCGCTCCACCAGGTCCAGCAGCGCCTCGTTCCTTGGCACGTCCTGGAAGGCGACGGTGCCGCCGAGCATGACGCCCGCGAGGACGCCCTGCGCGAAGCCCGCGTAGTGGACGAGCGGCGTGGACACGACGGCTACCCAGTCGTCACCGAGTCCGAAGGCGTCGACGTAGCCGCGCACGGCCGAGTAAACCGTGTTCTGACTGTGCAGTACGCCCTTGCACTCGCCGGTGGTGCCGGAGGTGAACAGGACCACGAACGGCTCGTCGGCCGTCAGCGCCAGGCCGTCCAGGCCGCCGTCCGGGCGCTCCTCCCTGTCGACGGCCGCGAAGTGATCGTGGAAGGAGAGCGCACCGTCGGGCACCGGGCCGTCCACCACCACTACATGGTCAAGTGTGGGGAGTTCGGTCTTGAGCCTCATGACGATGTCCGCCAGGGGGGTGCCCGCCCACTCGGGAAGGGTGACGCACACCCGGGCCCCGGTGAGGCCTAAACGGTGCTGGAGCTCGTCCTTCGGGCAGATGGGCGAGATGGGGCAGATGAGGGCGCCGACCCGCATACAGGCGAACATCATCGGCACCATTTCCCACCGGTTGGGCAGCTGCACGGCTACCACGTCGCCCCGCTGGACGCCGAGTTCGAGCAGCGCGTGCGCGAACCGGTCGGTCAGCCAGGCCAGTTCCGCGTAGTCCAGCGTGTCCGTGCGCAACCCGGCGACACGGCGAGCCGCGATGGCGAGCCGGTGCGGGCGCTCGCGCGCCTGCCGGCGCAGGTCGTCGAGGAAGGTCTCGTCCCGCCACCAGCCCCGGCGCCGGTACTCGGCCGCATGGTCTGCCCTGTCGGTGGATGCCATCAGCGCCGTCCCTTTCCACGTATCGCGAGCAGCTGCGGCAGCGGATCGCCCGCGGTCGCCTTGGCGATTTCCAGCAGGTCTCGGGTGTTCTGGCGCACCCGGTCGCCGACCCAGTCGAAGACCCACGCCTTGCGGGCCCCGGCCGCCAGGTCGAAGGGGACGACCCGGGTGACGGCCAGGGCGGCCGAGGCGGCCCCGCCGATATTGGCGATCACGCCTGGGACCAGGACGGAGCCCGAGGCCTGCACCTTCTCCTTCGCTTCGGCGGTGGAGCTGAGGTTGCCGCCCTCGACCACCAGGCCGGCCCGCAGGCGGTGCGCGTTGCCGGTGTTGAGCGCGTACTTCTGCGCCGCGAGGATCAGCAGGTCGGCGTCGACGTCGAGCCAGGCGTCCGGCTCGTTGGAGACGGTGGCGTGCTGCGGCAGCCGGGAGCGGTCGATGCGCCCGAACTCGTCGGCGAGGGCAACGAGGTCGGCCACCGGCAGCCGTTCCGCGCTGATGGTGCCCTCGATGTCGGCGACGCCCACGATCACGTGCCCGCGGTCCTCCAGGAACCGCGCGACCGCCCGGCCCACCGCGCCGAAGCCCTGCACGACGACCCGGGCCCGCTCGGTGCGGCCGCTCGCCTCCAGGGCGGTGACCGCCGCCACCCCGACGCCGTGCCCGGTGCAGTCGATCAGCGGCTCGTAGTACGTGCGCCAGTCGATCGGCATGTCGGGAGCGCCCAGCCGGTAGCGGGGGTCGTAACCGGCCTCGGCGAAGAAGACAGCGCGGTCGGCGGGGGTGACGCCCATGTCGATGCCGAGGTGGATGCCGCCGTGCAGCAGCGGTTTGATCGTGCGGCCGAAGGTGCGGAAGGTCTCCTCGCGGTTGCTGCCGTCGGAGACGATGCCGGCCTTGGCGCCGCCGATGGGCAGGCCGGCGAGCGTGAACTTATGTGTCATGTCGCGGGCGAGGCCGGCCACCTCGGCCTCGGTGACGCCGGGGGTCATCCGGGTGCCGCCCATCCCCAGGCCGTCGACGAGCGTGTCGACGACCACCCAGCCCTTGACGGTGCCGCCGCTGCCGTTCAGATGGACGGTGAACGCGGGCTGCTGTGTGCCTTCCAGAACACTCATTGCCAAATCCTTCAGTACGTAGGTGAATCCGTCGTGGTCACTGGTAGAGCTGCGCAAAACCTCGCAGGATCTCCAGGCCGTCGCTGCGGAACTCCAGATGAGCCTGCGAGCCGAGGATCCGGCCGTCGTCGGAGCGCAGGAACTCCACGGGCGCGTGCTCCGAGTGGCCGATGGAGCGAAAGCCCTCCGGGGCTTCCTGGAGGTGGAGGGTATGCCGGTGGAAAACCGTCACCGTGGGCTTCACGTAGGTGAAGAGCGGCTCCTCCTTGTCGATCTGCACCTCGTAGCCGCCGACCCGCTGCGATCCCTCCACGAGGCGGCCGCCGGCTGCGACGGCGAGGATCTGCATGCCGCCGCAGATCCCGAGGACCGGGACGTCGGCGCCCATGACGAGGTCGACGAGCGGCTTGTAGTAGTCGCGGTCGTAGGCCCGTACTTTGGTGCCGCTCAGGACGATCGCCCGGTAACGGCCGTCGAGCCGGGCGGGCACGGACGCCGTATCCACCGCCTCGGTGCCCGAGCCCAGCTTCTCAATGCGCCCCCGGAGTTGCTTCAGGGACAGCGTTCCGTTGTTGACGACCAGCACACGGGACTGCGCCACGATCTGTGCTCCTCACGTTCGCGTGATGACGGTGCCGGTGCGGGCAGCGAGCAGGTCCGTGACAGGCGCGCTGCCGATGACGACCCGCTCCACGCCCCGTTCCAGGGCCTCGCCCGCGGCCCGCAGCTTCTTGCGCATGCCGCCGGTGGCGCCCTTGTCTCGGAACTTTGCCGCGGCCTTCGCGGCGATCCGGCGCACCGGCTCCCCGTCGACCAGCAGGTGCGCGACGTCGGTGACGAGGACCAGTTCAGGGGCGCCGGTGGCCCCGGCGATGGCGGCGGCGGCCCGGTCGGCGTCGGTGTTCACCTCGCGGCCCGCTCCGTTCCGGGCCAGCGGCGTGACCAGGCAGACATGGCCCGGCCGCAGGTTCTTCAGCGGCGACGGGTCCACGCCGGTGATCGGGCCGACGAGGTTCTCCAGCTCGACGAGCTGCTTGCCCTGCCACCACCACCGCTCGCCCTCGCCCGCGCTGACCAGGCCGTCGCTGCCGAGCAGCCGCTCCGCGCTGACGCCGCGCCGCGCGAGCCGCCCCAGGACCTCCTCGCCCAGCTCCGCACTGACGGTCTTGATGTCCTCGATGACTTCGGGCGTGGTCCAGCGGCTCTGGTTGCCGTACCGGTCGCGCAGGATCGCCGACGGCTCGCGGTAGCGGGGGCTGAGCCTGTTCAGCGGCTTGGACCAGCCGTGTACGAGGACCAGCGGCCGGTCCTGCCCCTGCCGGGCAAGGTCGTCCCACCACCCGCTGTCGAGCTCGTCGAGGCAGCTGCCGCCCAGCTTCACCACGGCCGGGGTCCGATTTTCCGGCGTCCCGCTCATGCGGGCATCACCGGCTGCATCGTCAGACCCGTCTCCTCGGGCAGCCCGAACCGCAGGTTCACGGCCTGCACGGCCTGGCCCGCGGCGCCCTTGACGAGATTGTCGAGGGCGGCGAGGACGACGATACGGCCGCCCGCGCCCTGGTCTTCATCACGCAGGACCGTCACGTCGCAGAAGTTGGAACCCAGCACGGCCTGCGGGTCGGGCACCGGGATCAGCGTCTCGGCGTGCCGCCGCACCCGCACGAAGCGGTGCTTCTTGTAGAAGCGCAGATACGCCCGCTGCAGCTCGCGCAGGTCGACGGCCTCGTCCGTGAACACATAAGAGCTGGTGAGAAGGCCGCGCACATGCGAGACGCCGTACGCGGACATGCTCAGGGAGCCGATGGTGCCGGGCTTGCTCCGCCCCAGGAAGTCGCTGACCTCGCCGGCATGCCGGTGCCCGGTCGGGGCGTACGGGGTGATGGCGCCGCTGCGGAACGGGTGCAGGTCGGCGGTGCGCAGTTGCAGGCCGCCGCCGCTGGAGCCGCTCTTGCCGTCCACCACCACGGTTTTCAGGTTCAGGCCGAGGCCGAGGGTGAGCGGCGCGAGGCCCAGGGTGATCGCGGTGGCGTAGCAGCCGGGCAGCGAGATCAGCGCGGCGTCCGCCAGCTGGTCGCCGACCAGCTCCGGCACGCCGTACACGAAGCGGTCCGCGAGGTCGGCGCGCCGCTTCACCTGTGGATACCAGCGGTCGTGCAGCTCCGGTGTACGGATACGGAACGCGCCACTGAGGTCGACGACGGCCGGGACCCGGTCGGCGAGCAGCGCGGCCAGGTCCGCCGAGACCGGCGCCGGGGTGGCCAGGAAGACGACGTCGACCTGGCCGGCGGTGTCCTCGGTGACAGGCTGCACGGTCAGGCCCGTGTCGATGCGCAGGCCCGGGTGCAGCTCGACCAGGCGCCTGCCGATGTGGGAGGAGCCGCCGAGAAAGGTCAGCTCCAGATCGGGGTGCTGGGTGATCAACCTGATGAGTTCACCGCCGGCGAGCCCGGAGGCGCCGACGACTCCTGCACGGATCACGCGAGCAGCTCCTGCACATAACGGCCGATGGCCGACGGGATGTCCGCTCCTGTCGCCGAGGCCACCGCCCGGAAGCCGGGGGCGTGGTTGACCTCGTTGACGACGTAACCGTCGGGGGTGCCGAAGAGGTCGACTCCGTAGATTCCGAGGCCGAGTTCGGACACCACGCCGTCGATGATCTTCACTATGCCGGGGTCGTGGGCGACGGCGCGGTTCTTGTTGCCGAGCGCCGCGTTGTTCCGCCAGTCGGTGCCGCCGCTCTCGAACTCCGCGGCGCCGGCCAGCTCGCGCCCGACGACGAGGCAGCGCACCGAGGTACCGCCCAGGTAGGGCTCCACCAGGCAGGCCTGCTCGAAGGCGTGCCCGAGGTCCTCGACGTAGTCGTACACGGACTGGGCGGTGTCGGCGTGCCGGATCAGTGTGACCCGCTTGCCCATGCCTCCAAAGACGGGCTTCAGGACCAGCGGCAGCTCCAGCTCGTCGAGAGCCCGCTCGAAGTCCTTGCGGGACAGTACGAGCCGGAAGTCCGGAACGGGTACGCCCGCGGTGCGCAGCACACTGCGCAGCGCCGCCTTGTTCTCACAGGCGTGAATCGCCCGGGCACTGTTGAGGGTTGGCACTCCGGCCGCCTCGGCGAGGGTGGCGATCAGACCGCCGCGGGTGTAGCTGCGGCTGCGCATCAGCAGCGTGTCGTAGCCCTTGACGGACGAGGCATCCGCGTGGCCGAGGCACAGGGACTCGTCGTTGACCCAGTCGAGGTGCAGGCCGAAGTCCGGGGCGGCCTCGATCAGCCGGCGTTCCTCCCAGCTGATCCGGTCCGCGACGACGGCAACTCTGCGGCGCATGTCACTGGCCCCAGTCACGGAGTTGTACCTCGACCATCTGCAGAGTCAGCTGGCCGTCCTGGATGTCCTCGACGCGGAGCGTGAGCATGCACTCGGGGCAGGAAAGGGTCTCGCCCTGGACGACCGGCGGCACGGTCAGGTCGGTCTCGCACTCGGGGCAGGCGCCGGTGAGGGTAGCGGTTGACATGGGGCAACTCCGTTGTCCGTGCGGGGTTTGAGGTGCGGGAAGGGGCCAGGCGGCCCGGGTAGGACGAGGGATCTCGGCCCCGGCAGGGGATGAGGTTCAGGCGGGGATGAGGTTCAGGCAGGCTGGAAGTCGACGGCGGCCTTGCGGATCGCATCCCGGTCGAGCAGCGGGCGGCCGTCCCGCTCCTGCTGCTCAATGAGCCACGGCGTGAAGGCGTCGACGTCGACGAGAATGCCCGAGTCGGCGAGCGCCCACTTGACGAGGGCAGAGGTGAGGCGCGTACGGACGCGCAGCTCCCGGGTGTTGCCGACGAGTTCGGCGGGCAGCGTCTCGTACGCCTGCGGGTGGCTGAGCTGGCCCGGCAGCTCGTACGCGAAGGCGTGCGGCGTGGTCGGTCCTGACTGGAAGGCGTCGCCGAGGCCGGAACCCTTGAGAGCGATCCGCGACAGCTCGGTGAGATGCGTCAGGTCGAAGCGGGTGTCGCGGTGGATCACGCGCAGCGAGGTGAGCAGCTCGGCCAGCGGAGCGTTGCCGCCGCGCTCGCCGATGCCGCCGACGGTCGCCGAGATCCACTGTGCGCCCGCGCGGACCGCGGCGAGAGAGTTGGCGACGGCCATGCCCAGCATGTTGTGCGAGTGGATCTCGATCTCGGACCCGTCGATCGCGGTGAGGTCAGCGATCACCTTCTCCATCTGCCAGGGCGACAGATAGGCCACGGTCTCCGCGAGCCGGAACCGGTCGGCCCCGGCCTCGAAGCCCGCGGTGACGTAGGGGACGAGCCGCTCCCTGGGGGTGCGGGCGCCGTCCTCGCCGCTGAAGGTGACGTGGAAGCCACGGTCCTTGGCCTGCGAGATCGCCGAGCGGGCGAGCGTCTGCAGAAACTTGGGGCTGCGCGAGCCGAGCTTCAGTTCGGCGTGCTGCTCGGAGGTGGGAATGGAGTACATGATGTGGCGCACGCCCAGGCGCTTGGCCTCGTCGAGGGCGTGCGCGACCTGCCGGCGGTCCCGCACCACGACGAGCGTCATGCTGCGCTCAGGGCTGACGGCCTCGTGGGTGGCGAGGACGAGGTCGGCGTCCTTCGAGTTCGGACCGGACACCATGCCCACTTCGACCAGCTCGATGCCGGTCTTCACCAGCAGGTCCGCGATGACCGAGGCGTCCTTGGGACCGAACTCGACGCCCGCCATATGCGCGGAGTCCCGCAGGGTCGCGTCGGATATGCGGGGCAGCCTCGGCGCTTCCTCAAGGCTTTCTGCTGATGCCATTTCTTTCACTCCTTCTTCCAGACAAGGTCCGCGATCCTCTTTCCGGATAAGTTCTGTAATTCGAAATAAAATGGATGCGGAAAGCGCTCCTCCATATCCTCCGCCACATGGCCGGAAAGGGAAAGATTCTTCGAGTCAGGGCTCTGTGGGAGACTGTCAAGGAATGTCAAGAATGAAAGGTAATGCAAGACCGGTGTGCGCCGGACGATAAATCGTCTGGATAAGGCCGCCGATGATGTGACCGGCGCCCTAATGTGCAGCCATGGATCTCCTCTCGCTGCCCCGGCTCGGAGTCGTCGTACCCCCAGAAAACCCCACCGTGGAACCGGAGTTCAACCACTTGCTCGGCTCCGGCATGAACGTGTACGCGTCCCGCTTCCCGGTAACCCCAGGAATGGGTCTCAGGGAAATGCTGGAGAGCTACAACGACGTACTCGCCGACACCCTCGGCGGCTTCGGCAACATACGTCTGGACGCCGCCGTGGTGGCGTGCAGCGCCTCGCACTATCTTCTGGACCCCGACGGCGACCGCGCCTTTTGCGCCGAGCTTTCCGCGCGTACGGGTTTCCCGGTGCAGTCGTCGACGCAGGCGATCCTCGCGGCGTGCGAGTCGCTCGGTATAACCCGCCTGACGCTCGTCTCCCCGTACCAGCCGTGGCTCACCGGCACATCCCTCGCCTTCTGGGAGCAGGCCGGCCTCACGGTCGACGGCGTTGTGCCGGTCCCGGTGACACAGGATCCGGCCGGAGACGATCACTACGACCCCTACGAGGTGACGACCGGGACGGTCCTCAAGCGCATACGGGAGCAGAAACTCCCGGCCGGCACCGCCCTGTTGTTCACCGGTACGGGCATGGGCACGCTCGCCGCCCTCACCGATCTCGCCCAGGAGGAGGACCGCACCCTGCTGACGTCGAACCTGGCGTCGGCCTGGTGGGCGCGGCGCACGGTGGGAGACGACGCCGGCGACGCGCACCCGCTGCTGCGGCGCCTGGAGCGCGAGACGGCATGACGCTGCGCAGGGCCCCGGCGGCGCAACCCGGGGCCCTTGCGGGGGCTCGCCCGGCGGTTCAGTCCGCGGACAACCCGGGCACTCGCCAGGTGTGCCCCATCCGGTAGCCGACCCCCCGGACCGTGATGATCCACCCGCTGGAGCCGAGTTTCGCCCGCAGGCTGCTCACGTGTGTGTCAATGGTGCGGCTGGTGTGCGCCCAGTTGCTTCCCCACACCTTCGCCATCAACTCCTTGCGCGACACAACCGTTTCTGGACTGGCGGCCAGGGTGTAAAGCAGCTCGAATTCCTTCGACGTGATGGCGATGACCCGGTCGTGCAGACGCACTTCCCGCGTCCGCGGGTCGATGTGGAGCGGCCGCAGGGAAATCGTCGCCAGGACAGCCGAATTGCGTCGGACACGGCGCAGCACCGCCTCGATCCGGGCCCCGATCTCCCGGAATCCCCAGGTTTTCACCACACAGTCGTCCGCACCCGCCTTCAGCGCGAGGACCCGCCCCAGTTCATCGTCGAGGTCAGCGATCGCAATCAGGGGCATATCGCTGCCGTTCCGCAAGGACCGGCACACCTCCAGTCCGTCGATGTCGGGCAGTTCCAGGGAGAGCAGCACCAGGTCCGCATCGGAGCACGTCCGCAGGGCCCCCGCCCCCGTGCCGACGCTGCGGGCCGTGTACCCCTGCCGCTGCAGATCGCGCACCATGGCTTCGGCGGCGGAGGCATCCCGCTCCACCACAAGTACCTTCGTCACGTGCCCCGCCCTTTCTCCTCGGCCTCTCGTCAACTCGCGGTCAGGGTGAAGTCGGCGGGTGCCGCGGCCGGTGCCCTGGGGACGGCTCCGGGATCGCCGCGCAAGTTCTGGTAGACGTACGCGGCCGAGGCCATGGTCATGTGGTGATGCCAGCCGGGGAAGGAGCGGCCCTCGAAGTCGAGCACCCCGAATCGTTCTTGCAGCGTGGCGACGGTCGTCAGGACGGTGGCGCGCCTGCGTACGAGCCCGAGGACCTCCTCCACACGCCGGTCCGTGAGGCTGGTGATCCAGTACCGGGTGGGCCGCTGGCCGTCCGGGTCGGGCCGCTCCAGGACGCGGTACGTACGGGAGCTGCCCTCACCGGTGCCGAGCCGCGGCAGCCGCACCGTCCCCGGGTACGCGTAGATCGGCACCACCTTGGTGCGGCCGTCCGCGGTCTGCCGCATCATCACGTGCGGCTGCCGGGCGTGCCGCACCTCCATCAGCTCGCGCACGGTGCTCATGGTGGGCGCGTGCCGTTCAGTGAGCACGACCTGGCCCGGGCCGACCTCGCACACCACGCCGAGCCGCTGCCGGGCGAGTCCCACGAGCACCCCGCCCGCGTCGTCCCACCGCGTCAGGTCGAGGACCCAGGGGACATCGGGAAGCCGGGGCTCCGCGACCACGTCGGCGGCGTAGTCGAGGGCGTAGACGCCGGCGGGGCGCGCGGTCTCCTCCTCCGGTATGCGCGCGCGGCGTCTGCGCTGTGTGTCCCAGCCCCAGGGGCCGCTGAGCACGAGACTCCAGTCCACCGGGAAGCAGTGGGTTTCCGTGGCCAGAAACAGCCCCCTCGCGCGCTGGCAGTTGATGGTGCGTCCGGTCACGCCGTTCTTCCTGCGGCGCACACCCACCGAGTGCTCGCCGCTTTTGGGGATGATGAGTTCGGCGACTGTCCAGGCGTACGGCACCGCGCTCGCGCAAACCTGCAGGGCAAGCCTGCGGCGCACTGGCTCCCAGTCCCACGGGCTGGCGTTGATGAACTGGTGCAGCCCGCGCACCGCTGCCGGGGGCAAGGGCTCGGCTCTCGCCAGGCGTCCCGGCGTTTTCTTGCCGGATACGTGGATCAGGGCCCACAGATACGCCCGGGCCCAACGGCATTGTTCTACTCGATGAAGTGACCTGAAAACGTCTTCCACAAACTTCTGCATACGCGCGCCATCACCGACCGCTGGCGCGCCCGACTCGCTTGACGACATATAACGTTACACGCCCTCGAAATTCAGAACGATCGTACCCAATTCGGTACATGACGCATCGTCACGAGGCACAAAATACCGTCTGGAGCGACAATTTCAGGGGTGACCGTTTAACTTCGTAACTTCGCGGTCTGAGCAGCGGAAATACGGCCCGGCGGGGCAAGTGCGGAGCGCGCGCCAGGGGATGGAACACCCGTTCTGCCCGGTATTGGAGCGATGGTTCGCACGTGGCCATGCAATGTCAACAGTTCGTAAAAAATTAAGGCGACGGCGAAGGAAGCGGGTGGCCGCCGAAGGCCGGGGGAGTGATGTGCCTTCGGCGGTCGGCCATTGGATCGCCGGGGGGCCAAGTCAGCAGGCGGCTGCCGCCACGGCGTCGAGCCGGTGCCGCAACAGAGCGTGGCCCGCGACGGGTCGGCCGGGACCGACGTCGTGGCCCGTGTGACCGACGACCGCGTGCATCATGCGCGGGTAGTGTCCATGGAGCTCCAGAGGGTCACGTGCCCAGGTCGGACGGGCTGTCCGCGGACCCGCCCTGCACACCGCGCACGGCCGGTCCGCGAGACGGCTCACGCCCGTCCCCGAGCCCGCCCGGTTCTCTTCGTGGTTCCCGGACGCCGCGTGGCCTGTCCGTGCAGGACAGGATCTGCCGGATGATGCGGGTGGGCGGGCCGGCTTCGGACTCCCGCTGTGCGGCGACATGTTCGGGAACCGGGGCACCGCCCTACGCTCCGGGCCGCCTGGCGGGGAAGCCGTGGCTGCGGGAGAAGAGGATGACCGCGAGCACCGGCAGCAGGAGCAGCAAAACGGTCCAGGGGAAGGAGCCGCTGCCGATCACGTCCAGCAGGATGCCGCCGATGATGCCGGCGCCCGCCATGGCGACGTTCCAGAGCGTGACGAGCATCGCCTGGGCCGCGTCGGCGGAGTCGCCGCCCGCGTCACCTGCGGCGGTCTGCAGCAGGGTGGGCACGCCGCCCCAGCCCAGGCCCCACAGGACGGCGGCGACGTAGACGAGAGCGGTGTGGTCGGCGAGGACGGCCAGCAGCCCGGCGGCCACGGCAACCAGCAGGGCGCTGGCGACGGTGAGGCCCCGCAGCCGCTGGTGGATCTGGGCGCCGACGATCCAGATGCTCGCCAGCGAGGCGGCGCCGAAGACGAGGAGCACCAGGTCGGTGTTGTCGCCCATACCCAGATTGTCAAGGAACGCTGCGATATAGGCGTACAGGATGGTGTGGGCCAGGACGAAGACGAGCGTGACGAACAGGACCGGGGTCACGCCCGGGACGCGCAGGGCACGCAGCATCTTCGGCCGCTCGCCGCGCTCCTGCCCTGCGTAGTCCGGCACGGTCGCGACGATCCACAGCAGGAGCAGCACCGTGATTGCCGTCATCGAGAGGAAGGCCACCCGCCAGCCGTACACCTTGCCGAGGAAGGTACCGGCGGGCACGCCGAGCGAGAGCGCGAGGGGAATCCCCGCCATGGCGATGGCGATGGCCTTGCCCTGCAGGTGTACGGGTGACATGCGCCGCGCGTATCCGGCGAGCAGTGCCCAGGCCAGACCGGCCGCGACACCCGCGACGAACCGCGCCACCATCGTCAGCCCGTAGAAGGAGGACACGGCCGTGATGGTATTGGCGAGGGCGAAGCCCCCCATGGCGGTCAGCAGCAGCCGCTTGCGCCGCCAGCCCGCGGTGGCCGCGGTCAGCGGGATCGCGGTCAGCGCGGTACCGATCGCGTAGATCGTGACTGTCTGTCCGGTCGCGGACTGGCTCACGTGGAGGTCGTGGCCCATCGCGGGGAGCAGGCCTGCGGGGAGGGTCTCGGTGAGGCTGGTGACGAAGACGGCGATGGCGAGGGCGAGCAGGGCGAGGAGCGGGAGCTTCTGCTGCTCCTCGGCTGCGCCCTTCGTATGTGGTGCAGCGTCGGTACCCGCTGCGGAACCGGCCGCGGTCTCGGGTGCGGTGCTCATGTGGTGTGCTCCGGATCTTCTGGGGACGTGGTGCGTTCTGGTCGCACGGGGCGCAGCGCCGGACGTCTGGCTACGGGTATCTGGTTACGTGTGAGCGTCGGGCCACGGGTGGCTGAGGCCGCCGTCGACGGGGAGCCGGGCGCCCGTCGTGAACGTCGCGTCCGTTGCCAGGAAGAGCGCGGCGCGGGCCACCTCGTCGGCGGCGCCGAGACGGCCCAGCGGCGGCAGGGGTACGACGGCGGCGCCGTCCGGCGCCTCGATACAGCCCGGGGCCACCGCGTTGACCCGGATGCCGCGGGAGACGAGTTCGGCGGCGAACGCGTGCACGGAGGCGGGGGACGGGGCGGGAGCGGTGAGCACGACCGCACCGCCGTCCTTGAGGCTCGGCAGCAGCGACCGCGCGGTGGGCACGGCGTCGGCGAAGAGGAAATCGACGTCGGCGCCGGGGCCGAGACAGGCCTCAACGGCGGCCGGGGCGACAACACGGGCGTCAGAGCCCAGCTCGGCACCCGTGTAGAGGCGTTCCTGCGGGGCACGGGCGGTCAGCAGGACCTCGGCTCCGCCTTCCACGAGGCGCTTGGCGATGGCCAGGCCGATGCAAGTGGCTTCACCGACGACCACGGCCTTTCTGCCCGCGTACTTGGTCATGCTTGCCGCTCCCCTCGCGTATGCCGGTCCTGCCGGGTACGCGGCGCCACCTGACGGGAACAACTGTGCGTGCGGGCGCTTCGGGAATCCTTCGGAACGGCTGCCGGTCGGCTGAGGGCCGCAAGGAAGGGTGAGACAAAGCCCGCACGAATGGGCTGGTGGATGGGCACCCTTCCCACCGTTGGACAGTTCCGGTCCCACCGCTTGGCGGCGAGCCGGGGTCCAAGTGACCCCATCCCCTGGACCTATACAGTGGCCCGCATGCGGTTTGGGGTGCTCGGGCCACTGGTGGTGTGGGACGACGACGGGGAGGCAGTCAAAGTCCCCGAGGTCAAGGTCCGGGCGCTGCTCGCCGATCTGCTCGTGCACGACGGGGACCCGGTCTCCGCGGACCGCCTCATTCACGACCTGTGGGGCGACCAGCCGCCGGCCAAGCCCGCGGGCGCCCTGCAGGCCAGGGTCTCCCAGCTGCGCCGGGTCCTCGGCCGGGACCAAGTGGTGCGGCAGCCGCCGGGCTACCTGCTGCGGCTCGACGGCGACGCCGACGACGTGGACGCCGCACGATTCCGCGCCCTCGTGGCCGAGGCCCGCCCCCTACGGGACCCGTACGCGCGGGCTGCACTGCTCACCGAAGCCCTCGACCTGTGGCGAGGGCCCGCGTACGCGGACTTCGCGGACAAGGAGTTCGTACGGGGGGCCGCGCAGCGCCTTGCAGAGCAGCGGCTGTCCGTGCTGGAGGAGCAAGCGGAGGCCCGCCTGGAGGCGGGGGACCAGGTGCTCCTCACCGGAGAGCTCGCCGACCTTGTGGCTCAGCACCCCCTCAGGGAGCGCTTGCGCGCCATACAGATGCGGGCTCTCTATCTGTCGGGGCGCCAGAGCGAGGCCCTCACGTCGTACGGCGACCTGAGGTCGCGCCTGGTCGGGGAACTGGGGGTCGACCCCAGCCCCGAGCTCAGCGCACTGCACCAGGCGGTGCTCCGGCAGGACCCGGGGCTGACCCCTGCACCGACGGCACCCGGCACCGGGGGCCACGCCCGCCCTTCCCCACATTCTCGACTCCACTCGAACCTTCCCGTCCCCCTCACTCCCCTCATCGGCCGCCGGCAGGTCCTCACCCACCTCTCTCCACTTCTCGGCACCACACGGCTGGTGACCCTCACCGGCCCCGGCGGCGTCGGCAAGACCCGCCTGGCCGTGGCAGCGGCCTCCGCAGTAGGGGCCGGCGCGCACATCGGTGAACTTCCGGACGGGATCTGGCTCGTCGAGTTCGCCGGCATCCGCGCCGGCGCCCCCGCCGACCTCGCCCAAGTCGTCGCCGCCACCCTCGGCATCCGGGACGACGCCCCCTCCGCCCTGCCGGGCACCGGCAGCAGCGCCCCCTCCCCCGTGCACCGCCTCGCCGCTGCCCTGCGGGACCGCCGCACCCTACTCGTCCTGGACAACTGCGAGCACGTCGTCGACGCCGCCGCCGAACTCGTCGCGCTGCTCCTGCGCACAGCCCCCGGCCTGCGCGTCCTCGCCACCAGCCAGGAGCCGATCGGCCTGGCGGGCGAGGCGGTGTTCCTGGTCGAGCCGCTCCAGACCGCCGACGCCGTACGGCTGTTCATGGAGCGTGCCGCCGCCTCCACCCCCGGCTTCTCGCTCGACCCGGACGCGTCCGATCCGTCCGACCGTGACACCGCCGCCGAGATCTGCCGCCGCCTCGACGGCATCCCGCTCGCCCTTGAACTCGCTGCCACCCGCGTACGCGCCCTGGGTGTCAGGGAGCTGGCGGCCCGCCTGGGCGACCGGTTCAAGGTCCTGACCTCCGGGCAGCGCGGCGCGCCCGCCCGCCAGCAGACTCTGCGCGCGATGATCGACTGGAGCTGGGAGCTGCTCAGCGCGCCCGAGCGTATTGTCCTGCGCCGCCTTTCCACGTACAGCGACGGCTGTGACCTGGACGCCGCCGAAGCGGTGTGCGCGGGCGAGGGCGTCGCCCGGGAGGAAGTGCTCGACCTCGTGACGCGGCTCGTCGACCGGTCCCTCGTGGTCGTGGTGGACGGTCCCACCGGGCACCGCTACCGGCTCCTGGAGTCCGTCGCCGCGTACGCGACGGAGCGGCTGCACGAGATGGAGGACCTCAGCGCCGTACGGGACCGTCATCTGCGCCACTATCTCGCGCTCGCCGAACGCGCAGAGCCCCAGTTGCGCGGCGCCGGGCAGCAGCCCTGGCTGGCCCGTCTGGACGCCGAGGCCGGCAATCTGCGCGCGGCGCTCGACGAGGCGGTACGCCGCGCCGCCACCGGGGAGGCGGACGAGGCCGCCCGGCTCGCCACCGCCCTGTCCTGGTGGTGGCTACTGCGCGGCCGCCTCGCCGAGGCCCGCCGCAGTGTGTGGGCCGTCCTCGCCGCCAGCTCCGACAACGCCGTCTCCACCCCCAAGGCCGCCGCCACCGAACTCACCCTCCTGCACACCGCATTCGCGCTTCTCACCGGCGACCACGGCGTGGCCGCCACCACTGCGGCCGCCGACGTCGTCCCTGACCCCGTGCGCCGCGCCCGCGCGCTGTGGCTGTGCGCGTACGGCCTGTTCAGCGTGGGCGCCGCAGCCGGCAGCGGTGAGCTGAACGCCCGGGCCCTCACCCTGTTCGCCGCCGCGGGTGATCAGTGGGGCATCGCCGCCGCGCTCGGTCTACGGGCGACGCTCGCGCTGGTCTGCGGCGACCTCACCGGGCTCGGCCGCGACGGGCTGCGCAGCGCCGCGCTCTTTCGTGAGCTGGGCGATCGCTGGGGCGAGCTGCAGACAGTGTCACCACTCGCCGCGCTCGCCGAGATCAAGGGCGAGTATGAGGACGCGGCGCGCCGCCAGCACGAAGGGCTCCGGATGGCACGCGAGTTGGGCCTTGAGGCGGAGGTCTCAGCGAGGCTCTCCGGGCTCGGTCGGCTCGCGCTGCTCGCCCACGACTGGGACCGGGCCCGCGACCTGCACGAACAGGCACGCCGCAGCGCCGCAGAACAGGGCTACAAGTACGGCGAGATCCACTCCGAGATGGGTCTCGCCCTCGGCGCACGCCGCTCAGGCGACCTCGACGCCGCCGAGGCACACCTGCTGCACATCCGCGACGGCTACGCGGACGTGTCGTCTCAGGCGGGGGACCACCTGCTCCTCGCCGAGCTCGGCTTCATCGCCGAACTCCGCGGCGAAGCGGTCCAGACCACCGCCCACCACCTGCGCGGCTTGGGCGTTGCCCGCTCTCTCGGTGAGCCGCGCGCCCTCGCCCTATCCTTGGAGGGCCTCGCGGGCGCGGCGGCCCTGCATGCTCACGAGCGCGCCGCCACGTGCGCGGCTCTGCTGCTCGGCGCGGCGGACACGGCACGACGCAGCGTGGGCGCCCCGCTGCCGCCCGCCGAGCGCGGCGACGTCGACCGCATCACGGTGGCGGCACGGGACGCCCTGGACGAGCCCGCCTTCAAGGAGGCGTTCGAGCACGGCGCACGGCTGACCGCCGAGGAGGCGGTGTCCCATGCCTGTACGACACTCAATTGGACGATGAGCGAGTCTGGTTGACAACGGGCTGGCGGATTATGCCAATCGCCCCGTTTCGTGAGACAGCAGGCGCTGACTGCCCGGCTCCAGCTGTGCGCGATCTTGGTGGCTAATTCGAACTCCGTTGCTGTGAGGTCAAGTTGTTCGCGGTGGGAGCGATGGCTCCGGCGGATGGGATCATGCTGATCGTTGATCTTGTCGTGGTTTCTTGGGGATCGGGAGTGTGTCGTGTCGGTGCAGCCGCAGTCCTGGCCTGAGCCGGATCCGCAGGTCGCGGCGGCGATCAGGGCGATGCACCGGGGCCGGCGCCAGGTCCCGCTGGCGGTGCAGGTTCGTGACCGGTTCGGGGAGCTGTTCCCGGACGCGGCCTTTGCTGATGCGTTCGGCCAGGTAGGCAGGCCGGGCTGGTCGCCGGGACGACTGGCGCTGGCCACGGTGCTGCAGAAAGCGGCGAACCTGACCGATCGGCAGGCTGCCGACGAGGTTCGCGAGAACCTTGCCTGGAAGTACGCACTCGGCCTGGGTCTGGAGGATCCGGGTTTCGACCACAGTGTGCTGTCAGAGTTCCGCTCCCGTGTTGTCGCCCACGGCCTTCAGGAACGTGTGCTGGATCTGCTGCTGGAGCGTCTGCAGAGCCTGGATCTGGTGCAGGCGGGCGGCAGTCAGCGCACCGACTCCACGCACATCGTTGCCGCGGTGCGGGACCTGAACCGGCTCGAGCTGACCGGTGAGAGCGTCCGCGCGGCCCTGAACGCGCTGGCCGCCGCATGCCCCGAATGGGTCGATCAGGTACTGGTGGTTCAGGACTGGAGCCACCGCTACGCGGACCGGATCGACAACTGGCAGCTGCCCGCATCCAAGACCAAGCAGCATGAACTTGCGCTCGCCTACGCTACCGACGGCTACACACTGCTGCAGGCTGTCTACGCGTCGGTCTCGCCAGGGTGGCTGCGCGAGCTGCCCGCGGTGCAGACCCTGAGGTGCGTGCTGGTGCAGAACTACACCCGCACCACCGACCGGGCCGGCAGACAACGGATCCGCCAGCGCGAGCGGAGTGAGGACGGCGGCGACGGCCTACCGCCCGCCCCGATACGCCTGACCTCGCCCTACGACACCGACGCCCGCTGGTCCGCCAAGCGCGAGACATTCTGGAACGGCTACAAACTGCACATCTCGGAAACCTGCCACCCGCAGGGCGACGGCGACCGGCCCAGTCGCCCGAACCTGATCACAGGCGTCACGACCACTCACTCCACCCTCCCGGACAGCAAGGCCCTGGACACGATCCACCAGACCCTTCGCCGCCGCCACCTGCTGCCCGCCCGGCACTACCTCGACTCCGGCTACCCCAGCGCCAACCTGATCATCTCCTCCGCCAAGGACCACAACATTGCCCTGATCACCCCGGTCCTGCTCGACACCTCCCGCCAGGCCAAAGCCCAACAAGGATTCGCCGCACACGACTTCACCATCGAATGGGACCGCAAACGAGCCGTCTGCCCGACCGGAAAGACCAGCGCCACCTGGAACGACGTCATTCAGGAAGGCATCGCCAAAACCGTCGTCGCCTTCGCCGCCCTGGACTGCATCCCCTGCCCGGCCAAAGAGCAGTGCACCAGCTCACGGCAAGGCCGCCGGCTCAGCCTCTACCCCCGCGAGCTCACCGAAGCCATCCGCGCCGCCCGCGCCCAGCAACAGGACGGCACCTGGCAACGCGACTACGCGCTCCGCGCCGGCATCGAAGGCACCATCCACCAGGCCACCCACACCACCGGCCTACGCCGAGCCCGCTACCGCGGCCTCGCCAAGACCCACCTTGACCACACCACCAGCGCCACCGCCCTCAACCTCATCCGACTCAACGCCTGGTGGAACGGCCACCCCCTCAACCGAACCAACCACAGCCACCTCGCAAGACTCCAACTACGCCTTGTTGCCTAACAATTGAAGTTAACCACCAAGATCCTGCGCCTGCCGAATATCTCATCCGACGAGGTCAGGCCGCATGGCGGTACTCGTGGATCACTCCGCCGAGCCTGTCTCTGCGGCGTATGTCGAGTGGAGTGATTCGTTCGGGGTCGGTGAGCGGTTCGGGGACCGCGCGCAGGGGCGCTGCCTGGTTCATCGCTTGATGGGGCCGGTGAGCGTTGTGATGCTGCTCGAACTGGCGCAGGGCGTACCGCAGGTGGTGCTCGTTCCAGATGAGGGTGCGGTTCAGGAGTTCGTGGCGGCAGGTTTGGACCCAGCGTTCCATGATGGCGTTCATGCGCGGTATCCGGACGCCGGTGAGCACGACCTGGATGCCGGCGTCGTACAGGATCTGGTCGAAGAGCGCGGGGAACTTCGCGTCTCGATCCCGGATGAGGTAGGCGGCGGTGGTTTTGGCGTCCTCAAGGTCCATGACCAGGTTCCGGGCGGCCTGACTCACCCATTGCGCGGTGGGGTGCGCGGTGGTGCCCAGGATTCGGATGCGGCGGGTGGCGTGTTCGATAACCGAGAGGATGTACTGGCGGCGACCGGTCAGGGTGACGGTTTCGATGAAGTCGCAGGCCAGGAGGGCTTCGGCCTGGGAGTGCAGGAAATCGGTCCAGGTGGTTGCACTGCGGTTGGGTGCGGGGTCGACGTCCTCGCTCTTGAGGATTTCCCAGACGGTGGAGGCGGCGACCTTGATGCCGAGGGTGGCGAGTTCGCCGTGCACTCTGCGGTAGCCCCACGACGGGTTCTCCCGGACGAGGCGCAGGATCAGTGCGCGGATCGAGTGGACGGTGGGCGGTCGGCCCGCTCTCTTCGGTCGGCACGTGCGGGCGTGGCGCTGCTTGATCAGGGTGCGGTGCCATCGCAGCACGGTGTCGGGTTGGACCAGCAACCGGAGCCGGCGCAGGACCTGGCGCGGTAGCGGCACCAGTAGAGCGGCGAGGAAGGCCCGGTCTTCCGGAGTGAAGCTTGCCCGATTCGCACCGAGCTGCCGCTCCAGGACCGTGATCTGATGGCGCAGGGCGAGGATCTCCGTGTCCTTGTCGCGATCGCTCATCGGTAGCAGCCGCAGCATGGCGAACGTGTTGGTGACGGTCAGGTAGGCGAGACGCAGTAACACGAGTGTCATCCTGCCGCACTGCGGAACAAGCCTCTGAGCTGCATGGATGATATTTTCGGCAGGCGCAATGTCTCCTACCAGCCCTTCACCCGCCCGTTGGACCTCCTCGGCATCAGCTGACCAGCACAGCGTCAGATCACACGACTTTGCAACAGCCCTGGGGATCCCCCTGGGACTTTTCTGGGACTTCCGGCCGCATCAACGAGCATGACCGTGAAATAGCCGAAAGACCATTTGTGCAGGTCAGTTCCCCACAGTCATCCATCGAGGCAGGTCACAGGACCGCCTGGTCTCTTCCGGGACATCTGAGCGACGGATGCCGCCGCACCCTGTCCGGCCCGCGATGAAACGGGCCGGAGAGGGTGCGGCGGCGTCCGTGCCGGCACCCTACCGAGCGGGCGAACGGCACCGGGCTGGGCCTCTTCCGCGTCCGCCTCGACACACCGGCCGTGGACTGCGGCGACGCGACGCTCGTGGCGTCCTACGCGGCTGGCCCGCGCTGCTCAGCGGCGTCTGGCGCGGCGCTCTCGTACCGCCACGAGCCACCCGACCGGTGGCAGCATCACCAGCCAAGCCACCACCACCGCCACCGGCCCGCCCCACCCGACGCCCACCAGAGTGGCCAGCGACGCCACCAGCACCGCACCGACTGTGGCCTTGCCCCACGGGGCCAGAGAAGCGGGCAAGCCGCGCTCGGCGGCACCGCGCGCTCGCAGCAGCGCGCAGCCGCCGGCCGCCAGCAGGTACGTGCCGCAGGCCAGCGACCCCAGGGCCAGCGCGGTGCTGATATCCGAGTCACCGACGGGGTTGTCGTTGGTCTCCTGGGTGATGCCGCCCCGGCTGACGGCGGTCGCGTAGTGCCGCCACACGGTGACGCTCACCTGGTCGCCCGGGTGCAACCGGTTCAAAAGGGGACCTGTGGAACCCATGTCGAGCGAACCGGACGCCGGAGCGGGACCCGCCAGCTCCAGCCGGTACGTCTGTGTTCTCCCCGAGCTCCGGATCACCGTTCCCGTCACGCTCGCTCGTACGGTGTGCAGACAATCCGCCTGGTCAGCACCGGCTTTGGCCGCCGCGCACGGGACAGCCGAGGCGAATCCCCGCTCCTGCGCCACCGCTTCGGGCAGGGCGGTGAAACGACCGACCGCCCACAGCACCGCCACAACGCCCAGGAGCACGGCGCACGTCCCCCACGCGCGATGCCACCATGACCTGCGCCGCAGGCCACCCGGCCGCGGCGGACCGTACTGGAGCAGCGGGCGCGAGACGGACCGGGGCAAGGACATCTGCGCACCGTATAGCGCCTTGCTGAGGACGTCGACGCCGGCTCCACGGCATCTCTGGAAGGGCGCGGGCCAGTTCCGGGGGTCCTTCAGCGAGCGCGGGGGGTCACATCGACATACCGCCGTCGACGGGCAGCACCGCGCCGGTGATGTAACCGGCCTGCTGGCCGCGGCGATCCCGATGGGCCGGTTCGCCGCTCCGAGCGAGATGGCCGCGGCCGTGTCCTTCCTGGCCTCCGAGGACAGCAGCTCACCACGCTTGAGGAGGAGCTCGACGTCGTTTTGCGGACCCGGAGCCGGGGAGGTGTGCGTGCGACGTCGGCCGGCGAGGCGCTCGTCGGCCCGCTCACCCGTCTCGTGGCAGCCGAAGACGCCGTGCGCGAGGCGGCGCTGGCCTCCAACGGGACGTATCAGGGGCGGGTGTCCATCGGCGGTGGCTCTGCGACCGTCGAGACCATCGTCGCTCCTGTCGTGGGACGGCTGCTCACCGACCACCCGGGCTTGCGGTTCGCCGTGCGCGAGGGCTCCTCGGGCGACATCGAACGTGCGGTGCTGGGCTGCGACCTGGACCTCGCCGTGGTCACCACGCCGAACGAGCCCGCGCCGAGCGGTCTCACCCGGCGGCGCCTCATCTCGGCGCCGCTCGGCATCCACACCCGGCCGGACCACCCGCTCGCCCACCGGCGCGAGGTCACCTGGGACGACCTCGGCCAGTGGCCGATCGTCACCATGCGGCCGGGTACCGTGCTGCACCAGCGGCTGCGCGAGCGCCTCCCGGATGCCGAGGCGATGGTCGAGGCGGTGTCGGCCCGAACGGTTCAGACCATGGTCGCCCAAGGTGCCGGGGTCGGGCTCCTCGCCCGCCTCGACGCCCTGCAGCCCGTGGCCGACCTGGCGTGGCTCCCGCTGGTGGACGCGGAGCCGGTCGAGATCAGCCTGGTCCAGCGCGCGGACAGCCAGCCGTCGCGATCCTCCGTCGTCGTCCGCCGGCTGATCAGCGCTCGCGCCGATGAGCTGTCAGGCCGCTCGGGCTGATGTCGCAGCCACGCGCTGGCTGGTCGGGCTAAGACCGACCGGCAAATGGGGGCTGGGTGCGTGCGGCTGCTGGGGGTACCTCTCACGCCTTTCAGGCAGTGGGGGAGGTGGAGGGAGGCAACGCGGAGCGTTGTTGACCGACGACAACGCGGCAGATGTGCGCACCCAGCCCCGCGACGCCGGCCCCCATTTGCCGGTCGGTCTAAACCGTCGTGCTCAACGCCGTCATACCCGCTGCGCCGGCCCGGTATGGACCACGTGGTCCTCGACGCCGGGGAACGGCCCGGCGGCGCCGCACCCGCGGTGTCTTGGTGGGTCTTCGCCGAGGCGAACGACCGCGTCCGGCACCGGCCGCCGCCCGCCAGGTCAGCGCAGCCGCTGCCCCGTCTCCGGATCGAAGAGGTAGACCCGCTCCGGCGGTACCCAGAACCGCACCGTCTCGCCCCGGCGCGGTGTCAGGTTCGGCGGAGTCTGCGCGACCACCTTTCCCCGCTGCCCCGAGGACGTGGCAGGTACCCCCGGCCCCTCGCCCACCAGCACCGTGGTCAGGCCGAACTCCAGCAGGTCTTCGTGGACCGCGACCTCGCCTGCCACCACCGGCGTCCCGTCCGCGACGTCGAAGCGGCAGTCCTGCGGCCTGAGCCCGACCACCACACCGCGGCCGTGTTCGGGCTCTTGGGCCGCGGTGCGCACCTCGGACGTGTCGCCGAGCCGGACGAACACCTGGTCCTCCCGGCGCTCCACGATGCCGTCCACCAGGTTGATCTTGGGCTCGCCCACGAAGTCGGCCACGAACCGATGGTGCGGGTCGTCGTAGATCTCGTCCGGGGTGCCGAACTGCTGGATGACACCCGCGTCCATGACGGCGATCCGGTCCGCCATGCTCAGCGCCTCCAGCTGGTCGTGGGTGACCACGATCGTGGTGTAGCCGAACTCGCGTTGCAGCAGTCGCAGTTCGCGGCGGACCTGCTGGCGGTGAGAAGCGTCGAGGTGGGAGAGCGGCTCGTCGAGCAGGAGCACCGGCGGGTTGCGGATCAGAGCGCGGGCCAGCGCCACCCGCTGCTTTTGCCCGCTGGAGAGCCCGGCCGGGCGCAGTGGCAGCAGCTCGGTCATTTTCAGCCGCTCGGCCAGCGCGTCTACCTGTCGCACGGCGTCCTTCACACCGCGAGCCCGCAGGCCGTAGGCGATGTTCTCCCGGACGGTCAGCGGCGGGTAGAGGGCGTAGCTCTCGAATCCGACGCCGATGTTCCGCTTCCCCGGCGGCAGGTGCGGCACCGACTCGCCGCCGATGCGGATGTCGCCGGAGGTGACCGTCTCAAGGCCGGCGATCATCCGCAGCGTGGTGGTCTTGCCGCAGCCGGAGGGACCGAGGATGGCGACCAGTTCGCCTGGTTTTACGGCCAGGTCGATGCCCCGTACCGCCTCGAACGGCTCGCGCCCACGGGCGGTGTACGTCTTGCGCAACGCGTCCAGGACGAGGTCCTTGGCATTCGGCGCCGCCTTGGCCGAGGTGGTCATCTGCTCTCCTGTGCGGGCTGCGGACGGTCGGCGTCGGTGCGCGGGGCCGCCGCCCAGGACAGCCGCGCGGTCTCCTCGCCGGGCTCGCCGCCGGCGAAGACGTGCACCAGGTGGAGCGGGATGGCCAGCCGGACGGTCTCTCCCTCCGCGGCGGCGCGGTCGCTGGAGGACACCACGATCAGCTCGGCTCCGTCGATATCGACGCTGAGCTCGACCAACCGCCCGAGACGCTCCGCAAGACGGACCTTGCCGGGCACCACCAGCGTGTCCACGGCGTCCGGCGCCGGGCGCGGACCGGTCGGCTCCGCTCCGGTCAGCTCCAGGTCGCGCGGGCGAAGACCGAGCCGAACCGCGGTGCCCGGCGGCAGGCCGGGCTCAGGGGCCGGGATGGTCAGGGATCCGCCCGCGGCGACGATCCGGCCGTCCACCACTTCGCCGTCGAGCAGGTTGATCTCCGGCTGGCCGAGCGCCTTGGCGGTGAAGGTGTCCACCGGCTGCGACCACAGCTGCCGCGGCGTGCCGACCTGGACCAGCGCGCCCGATCGCAGGATGCCGATCCGGTCGCCGAGGGCCAGCGCCTCCTGGTAGTCGTGGGTGACGTAGAAGGTTGTCGTTGACGAGAGTTCGCCGAGGCTCTTCAGCTCCGCCCGCATGGCGGCCCGGAGTTTGGCGTCGAGGTGGGAGAGCGGCTCGTCGAGCAGGTAGACGTCGGCCGGACGCACCAGGACCCGGCCCAGGGCCACCCGCTGGCGCTGGCCGTTGGAGAGTTCGCGGGGGAAGCGCTGCAGGAGTGTGTCGATGCCGAGAGTGCGGGTGACCGCCTCGATGCGCTCGCTCTGCTGCTGCGCGGTGTACCGGCCCGTCCGACCGGAGCGCAGCGGGGAGGCGAGGTTGTCGAAGACCGTCTTTTGGGGGTACAGGGCGTAGCTCTCGAACGCCATGGCCACATTGCGGTGGTACGGCTCGACCAGCGTCATATCGGTGCCGTCGATCAGGATCCGGCCGGCGTCGATCTCCTGGAGTCCGGCCACGCTCTTGAGCGTGGTGGTCTTGCCCGCGCCCGACGGGCCGAGCAGCACGAAGAACTCGCCGTCGGCCAGGCGCAGGGAGAGATCGTCCAGCGCGAGGAGCTTGCCGTAGGTCTTGCGGACCTGCTCAAGGTCGACCGTCGCCATCAGGCTTTCACCGCTCCGAAGGACAGCCCGCGGACCAGGTAGCGCTGGATGGTCAGGGCGAGGACGAGCGGCGGCAGGGCGGCGATCAGGGCCGCCGCCGCCGTGAGGTTGTAGTACGCCTGCCCGCCCCCGCCGAGGAACTTGGTGACCGCGACGACGGCGGTGGTGGCGCCGCTGTCGGTGAGGATCAGCGGGAAGACGTAGTTGTTCCAGGCGAAGATGAAGGCCAGCAGCGCCGACGCGGCGATGCCGGGCCGCACCAGCGGCAGCGCCACCATCACGAAGGCGCGTCTGCGGCTGTACCCGTCGAGTAGGGCGGCCTGTTCGAGTTCCGGCGGCAGGTCCTGGAAGTACGAGCGCAGGATCCACACCACCAGCGGCATCGTCACCAGTTGCAGGACCCAGACCATGCCGACCCGGGTGTCGAAGAGGCCGAGCTGGTGGTAGATGACGAAGAGCGGAACGATCACCATCAGCTCCGGCGCGAAACGGAACGAGAGCATCTGGAACATCAAGTCATCGGAGCCGCGGAACTTCCACCGCCCGGCGGCGTAGGCGGCCGGGATCCCGATCACCAGCGAGACCAGGACCGCGCCGCCGGAGGCGAGCACGCTGTTGAGCAGCGCACCCTTGAAGTCGACGCTGGTCAGCGTGGTGCCCTTGGAGCTGAGGACGGTGGCGTAGTTGTCCAGGGTGGGAGAGAACGAGAAGTAGGTCGACGTCTGCTCCGCGTTGGTCTTCAAGGAGAGCAGCAGCATCCAGACGACGGGGAAGAGCGAGAAGACGAACCAGAAGAGGATCAGCAGGTCGGCGATGACGCCGCCGGGCGTGACCCGCCTTTGGCGGCCGGGGGTGGGTGAGTCAGCGGCCATCAGCTCTCCTCCGCTCCGGCGGCGCGCCGCTGGGCCCTTCCCAGCACGCTCACCAAGAAGCGCGCGGTGATGAAGACGATGATCCAGAGCAGGAACATGTACGTGCTGCCCCGCGAGTAGTCGAAGTGGGTGATCGAGTCCTCGTAGGCGTTGACCTGCAAGGTGGTGGTGGCGTTGCCGGGCCCGCCGGTGGTGAGCACATAGATGACGTCGAAGATCTTCAGGCAGTCCATCAGCCGGAAGATCACCGCGACCAGGATGTACGGCCACATCATCGGGAGCATCAGCCGCCGGAACATGTAGAACCAACTGGCGCCGTCGACATCGGAGGCCTCGAAGGGCTCCCTGGGTAGAGAGCGGACCCCGGCCAGCACCAGCACGGCCACGAACGGCGTGTAGATCCAGACATCGACCAGCACCGCCGAGAACAGGGCGTGGTCCTCGCTGAGCCAGTTCACGTCGTGCCCGAGCCCCAGCACGTGGTTGAGAACGCCGAAGGAGGGGCTGAACATCAGCTTCCAGGTGGTCGCGGCGATCACCGGCGCGATCATCAGCGGCAGGATCAGTACCTTCTCGAAGATCCGTCCCACCAGGCTGGAGCGGTTGAGCAGCAGCGCGACGCCCACGCCGAGCACGGTTTCCACGGTGGTCGCCAGGCCCGCGTACTCCACGGTGATCCGCACGCTGTGCCACAGGTCCGGGTCGGCCAGCACGCTCCGGAAGTTGCGCAGCCCGACGAAGACCGGGTTCGGAGTGTCGGCGGCGTAGTTCAGGAAGGCGTAGTACACGCCCAGGACGAAGGGGTAGAGGATGCCGATGACGACCGCGAGCGCGGGCAGGGACAGCAGATAGGGTCGCAGTCGGCGGCGCCACCTGGGGACCGGCGCGGGAGCCGCCGCCCCGGTCCCCGGCAGGCCGGGCCGCCCGGGTGACGTCCGACCGGGGGCGGTCGTGGTCATCGGTGCGTCTCCTTGGCTTCGTTGGCCCGGGCGCTGTGCTGTGCGCCCGGGACGGTGCTACGAGTTGATCTTGGCGTCGACGGTCTTGGCCAGGGCGTCTAGCCGGGCCCCCGGGCTGTGCCCGGCGTAGATGTCCTGGAGGGCGACCGCCCAGTCCTCGGTGGTCTCGAAGAACGACTTCTGCGGTGTGAACTGGATCTTCGTGGAATCGATGACCTTCTCGAAGGTCTCCAGGTAACCGGGGAAGGTGTCCAGGGTCTGCTTGAAGGTGCCGTCGAAGACCGACTTGCGGACCGGGTCAGGGAAGGCGGCGTCGCGGGCGGCCTTGTTCATCGCTTCCTTGCCGGTGGCCCACTGGATGAACAGCCATGCGGCCAACTTCTTCTTCGACGCCGCGTTCATCGCCAGGGACCAGGTCCACAGGTTGGTCGCGTAGTTGCCGTCGGGCCCGGCCGGGCCGGTGTGCCAGCCGAGGTGCCCGGCCATCTTGCTGGCGCCGCGCAGGTTCTTCGGGTAGGTGGCGCTGTCCGCGTCGTAGACCATGGCCGCGATGCCGTCGCCGAGGTCCTGGGTGCAGTTCGGGTAGTCGTAGGTCGTCCAGGACGCGGGGCCGGAGTTCTTGGCCATCTCGACCCACTTGCCGGTGAAGTCCACGGCCTCGGCCGAGTTCATCGCCGGGACCAGCTTGCCGCCCCGCACGGTGTAGTCATGGCACCCCTCGCGGGCGAACTGGGTCATGAATCCGGGATGGATGGTGGCCCAGGACTTCGAGCCGCGGAAGGCTATGCCGTACCGGTTGGCCTTGCGGTCGGTGAGATCGGCGGCGAGCTGGCGCAGGTCGTCGAAGGTCTCGGCCGGCCTGATGCCGCGCTTGTGGAACAGGCTGCTGTTGTAGGTGAGGACGTTGGTCTCGAAACCCCAGGGGATGGCGTACTGACCGCCGATGCCCAGCGGGCTGCCGTTCTTGAAGTTCCAGCGGGTCGCGGAACGCAGCCCGGGATAGATGTCCTCGAAGTCGTAGTCCCCGTGGGTGGCCGCGGAGTTCTTCAGCCAGGGGGAGAGGTTCTCCATCCAGCCGGGCGGGCCGTACTGCCAGATGAAGTAGGCGCCGGTCATGAAGACGTCGTGGGTGCCGCTGCCGCCAGCGAGTTCGGTGTTGAGCTTGGTGAAGTAGTCCGCTTCTGCGACGAGTTCGGGCACCACCTTGATGCCGGTGAGCTCGGTGAACTCCTTGAACAGCGGCTGGAAGGCCAGCTGGTAGGGGTGCGGGGTCTGCAGGATCTTGATGGTGGTGCCCTTGGCCTTCTTCCAGCTGAAGGACCCCTTCACCTCGTCGGCGCCGTTGCCGGACTTGGCTCCGCCGCCCACGCCGCAGGCCGAGAGCAGCGGGGCAAAGGCCACCGCCGCGCCACCAAGACCGAGCGCTCTGAGCACATCACGCCGGGCTAAGGCGCCCCGGATGTCGGCTGTCTCACGTTCAGTCATGCCATCCTCCGATGACTGCCGGCCGGGGACCGGGCCGCGAGTTCCGGCCGAGGCAGGCATGCCAGGTGATCGACTTCACAGGGATGATGTGAGAATTACACGCGGCGTGTGAGATTGGCAACCGGTATGACCGAAGGGCCCGCTCCCCCGGCCGGCACAGAGGAACGGGACAGTCTTCCGAGGCTCGACCGGGTGGCGCGAAGGTGCGCAGCGGTTTCCTTGAGAACCCGTGAACACGCAGGCAGCAAAGGTGGGTTGACCCACACGTCACATCGAACTCCGCGCCCGCTCCCCCGGTCCGCAAGGCGGCCCAGGACCAAGCCGACGCGGACCGCTGGACCCGGGCGGACGCCGGCTCCGACGGTCCGGCGCCGGACGCCTCAGAAGCCCTTCGGGCCCACTAGCCCCACCGTTTTTAACGTCCTGAGGTGAGTACTTCACATGAATTTTTGACGGGCGGCCCGCCGACCGGCCAGAGGGCCGACCGACGGCCTACCGAGCCGGCCGAACCACCCTTTGGATCACGAGCGCACCGACGCGCGCCGACGGCTCCACGCGAGCGGCTCCAGCGGCCGATCAGCCCTGCGGGAACGGGTTCAGCAGCTCCTCGCCCGCCGCCCAGCGCCGTACCTGCTCCACGATCAGCCGTTCGGCGCGTGGCCGGAACGCGGCGGAGCCACCGCCCACATGCGGAGTGAGGAAGACACCGGGCGCGGTCCACAGCGGGTGTCCGGCGGGCAGCGGCTCGGGGTCGGTGACGTCGAGCGCCGCACGCAGCCGGCCGGCCGTGGCCTCGGCGAGCAGCGCCGCCGTATCGAGGGTGCGGCCACGGCCTACGTTGACGACGAGGGCGCCGTCCGGGAGCGCGGCGAGTTCCGCGGCGCCGAACAGGCCCACGGTGGACGGGTTCTCGGGCAGCACGAGGACGGCGATGTCGATGTCCGGCAGCAGTGCGGGAAGCTCGCTGACCGCGTGCACCCCCTCATCGGGCCTGGCGCGGCTGGCCACCGGTACGACCTCGGCCTCGCAGGCCCGCAGCCGCGTCGCGAGTGCCGAGCCGATCGAGCCGTAGCCGATCACGGCGACCCGGCTGTCGGCGAGCGAGCGGGTGCGGCGCGGAGCCCAGCGGCCCGCCGCCTGCTCGGCCGCCCAGTGCGACAGCTCGCGCTGGGCCGCCAGGACGAGGCCGAGGGCGAGTTCGGCGGTGGACGCGTCGTGCAGACCGCGGCCGTTGTACAGCCGCACGCCCGCGGGCAGCCGCGGCTGGAGCGTTTCCACCCCGGCGCTGAGGGACTGCACGGCACGCAGCGCGGGCAGCCGCGGCAGCAGCAGGTGCGCGTCGGGCGCGGCGTACGGCATCACCCACAGGCCGATCCTGTCCAGCACCGACTGCGGCGGTTGCGAGTCGTGCGTCACACCGTCCCAGACATGCACACCGACCTCTTCCGGCCAGGGCCCGTGCCGCAGCTGGAGATCGGGCCAGGGGACAAGTACGTCGAAATCACTGCCGGGGGCTCTGGTCATCGAGTGCTCCTTCTCGTCATGTCACGCGCCGCCTAGTGAAACACTTTCCATCCCACGGAAAGGAGGCAGGAATGACAGCGCAGTCGCCTCCTACCGGTCGCGGCAACGGGGCACCTCGCTCGGTGACGCGGGTGCCTTCGCGTTCATGGCGGTGTGCGCACTGGTGGCGGCGGCCCTGACCCTTGCGGTGCGGGAGCCGGACGGCGCGGTGCCCGCCGCGGGTACGGTGAACCGGCAGCAGCCTGCGGCCAGGAGCCACTGAACGAGGGGGAGGCGCGCAGTGGTCATGACACCGGAAACGGCCGGGACCTTCGGAAGGCCGCGTACCACGGCGGCCACCAAGCCGTCCGGCGACGACATGCTGGGCCGGGGACTCAGGCTGCTGACGGTGCTCGCCGACCATCCCGAGGGCCTCGGCGTCAGCGCGGCGGCGCGGGCTGCCGCACTGCCTGTGAGCAGCACCCACCGGCTGCTCGGCCGGCTCGCGGCCGAACGCTTCGTCGCCTACGACGAGGGCACCAGGCGCTACGCCATCGGCATCCGGGTCCTGGAGTTGTCCCGCGGCTTCCAGCGTTCTCCGGCGGGCTACTCGGCGGCTGCGGCCCCGATGCGGCGGCTGGCCGCGGCCACCGGCCTGCCCGCCATCGCGGGCGTCCTGGCCGGCGAGGACATCCTGCTGGTGCTGAGCGTCCAGGGCACCCAGCATCTGCAGTTGCGCAGTGCCGAGGGCACCCGCAACCCGTGGCACGCCATGTCCCTCGGCAAGGCCCTGGTCGCCGCCCTGCCCGAAGACGACCGCGAGAACCTGCTCGCCGGCGCACTGCTCCCGGTGACCCCGCGCACCCGCACCGACCCCGGGGTACTGCGCGCGGAGCTGGCTGAGGTGCGGCGCACGGGCTGGGCGGAGGTCGACGAGGAGAACGAGGCCGGGGTGCGCTCCATCGCCGCGGTGGTGCCGTCCTTAGGCGACACCGGCAACACCGGCAACACAGCGCCGCAGCTCGCGGTATCACTCGGCGCGACCGTCGTCCTGACCGGCGCGGACGAACTGCGCGGCCATGCGCCCGCCCTGCGGGCCTGCGTGGAGGAGATAGCGGCGCGCATGGACGGGTGAGAGCCGGGAGCGGGCAGGCGGGCCGGCCGCCTCCGCCGCGCGAGGAGCGGCCTCACTCCTGCCCTGTCTGCTCCGCCCCGATGAACTCCCGCAGCAGGGCGAGCAGCCGTTCCGGCTGATCCTCGGCGATCAGAGTGCGGGTGTCGCCGACCACCTCAAAGCGGCCTCGCGGCAGCAGCCCGGCCAGCCGGACACCGTGTTCGCGCGGCATCATGCGGTCGTCCGCAGCCCAGATGACGAGCGCGGGCCGATCGAAGTGCCGCATTCCCTCGGTCGCTTCGAGCAGTTCCGTGCTGCGCGCTCCCAGGGTGTAACGGCGCAGGTCGGCACGGATCGCCGGATCGGTGCGCAACGGCCGAAGCCAGCCGTCGACGATGTCGTCGGGCACCGGATACCTGGTCAGCGCGCCCAGGCCGACCGGCAGCCTGCGCAGCAGCTTCAGACCGAGCACCCGCACCATCAGCCGGATCCCGCCGGGCGTGCGGGCGGCGAGGCCGATCATCTTGCCGGACAGGCCCGGCGGATAGTTGTCGTAGGCCTCGCAGGAGATCAGCACGAGCCGGGCCAGCCGCTCCGGGTGCCGGGCGGCCACGGTCTGGGCCCGGCCGCAGTCGCTCTCCACAAGGGTGACGTCGCGCAGGTCGAGCCGGTCCAGGAACTCGGCGACCAGGTCGTTGACGGTGTCCGGGGTCAGCGGAACGTCCGGGTTCATGGGGGTGCGGTGCGCACCGTAGGGCAGGGTCGGAGTGATCACGCGGTGGTCAGCGCGCAGCCCGGGGACGATCTTCCGCCAGACGGTGGCATCGTGCACGAGACCGTGCAGCAGCACGACGACGGGCCCCTGACCGCCGGTGTCCTCGTAGGCGACGGTGCCCGCGGTGAGTGCGATATGCGGCATCGCTCGGCTCCTTCCGCTCCGGGCGGGTGCCCGCAGGCAACGATGCCATGGCGGGCCGGCGCGCACCGGGCACCGCGCAAGGAACGGCCCGCACCGGCAGCGGGGACAAATAGGGAACGAACAACGGCCGGCCCCACCCCCGTAGCCAGAGCCATAGGCCCAGACCAAGAACCCGGGGTCCAGCCGGTCCAGCCATCCGCTTGTCCACAAAAGCGCAGGCCACAGTGGCTGACATGGCCCCCCGGCGATGCTTTTGTCACACCCCCGTAGGATTCATGGAGTCGTAGGCAGGATCGGCTGCTCCTCCCCACTGGATCTTCACGTGCACATATCTCCCGCTCAAACCGTCTGGCGCCTTGCGCTGCCGCGCAGCACCGCCGCCGTGCCGGTCGCGCGTGCGCTGGTGCGTAGGGCGCTGGCGGGCGCGCTGGATGCCGGACAGACGGGCTGCCCCGCCGACAGCGACACCGCGGAGCTGCTCACCGCCGAACTCGTCGCCAACGCGGTGGAGCACACCACCGCCGACGGACCCATCGAGCTGGTCGTCGAGATGCTGCCAGGCGGCTGCCAGGTGGAAGTGCACGACCGCGACCCCGTACCGCCCGGCCCGCTCTCGCTGCCTGGCCCGTCCGACGAGCCGGACCCCTGGCAGGAGCACGGCCGCGGCCTGCTCCTGCTACGCACCCTCAGCTCGGCCTGCGGCCATCGTCCCACCGCCTCCGGCAAGGCGGTCTGGTTCACTCTCTCGGCACTGCCCCGGCCGCGGCGACACCCGGCATAACGGGGCCGCACCGCCCTGCCCCGGACAGATGACCGCCCCTGCCCGGCCGGATGCGGAGCGGCGGGCAGGGGCGGAGCCGGGCGGGCGCAGGGCGCCCCGCCCGGCAGGAGGGGCTTCGGCGTGCAGGCGGGCGACCGAAGCCCGTGGCCTGGGGTTCAGTTCACGCTGGAGGAGAACGAGTTCACGGCGAGGCCCGTGCCGTTCTGCCACGGCTCGAAACCGGCCTGGACGCTGGTGAGGTACCAGGAGTCCTGGGCCTTGCCGAGGCTGATCGTCTGCCGGATGAAGTCCTTGACGTCGAAGCTGTAGCTGGACATCGCCGACGAGGCGACGTAGGAGACCACGTCGTTGCCGCCGTTGTTGCCGGTCCACACGGCCCAGTTCTGGCCGCCGACGCTCGCCGAGCCCGTCTGTGCGCCGACCGGCTGGACGGCGCCCACGTGGTTGAGCCAGATCATGATCTCGGTCTTGTTCACCCCGTCGGTCTTCGGCTGCGGGTCCAGCCAGATGTCGTACGCGGCGTCGAAGACCGCGTTACTGACGAAGTTGTACGAGACGCTGCTGGGCGCGCTATTTATCTGGCTGATCTGCTTGGGCAGATTGGTGCCGGGCGAGCAGTTCTTGTAATGGCAGCCGTTGTAGACCGACGGGTACGACTTGGGGCCGCCGGTGGTCGGAACGGAGCCGTCCGCCTGGGTGATCTGGAATCCGCTGGCGGTGACGTTGATGCACTGGGCGTTGCTGGTGCCCCAGCGGTTGTTCTGGACCACGTACTTGCCCTGGATGGTCGTCGTTCCGTAGGCGGTGCATATCTGGGTGTCCGCGTGGGCCGTGCCCGTCGCCGCCACAGCGGTCAGTGAGCCCATGGCCAGTACGAATGCGGCCAGGGCCGAGCGCGTCGAGCGTGCCGGGCGTCCGAGGGAATTCATGCGGTGGTCCCTTCCGGGAGGGGTGTGGGGGTGGCGTGGGGGGATGTGGGGGTATGAAGTTGTACCGCCGCAGATGCGCCGTACGGATTGAGCGGACCGTGCGGCCGATCGCGAGAGCGCTCCCACGCGATCGAATGGGAGCGCTCCCAAAAGTGTTTCGGCCCCGGACGATAGGCGGCCGTCCGGGGGTGTGGCAAGACACCGGACAGATCTTGTGTCGGTTTGCTGTCGACAACCACCCCTCGCCCCGGCCGGCGGCGGGGCTGGGCCAGGGCCCGTGAGCTGTCCCGCTCCGCCCGTCCGACCGACCGCACAAAGCGCCTCTGACCAGGCCGGGAGCGCCGCGCCGACCGCTTGGGCCGACGCGCGCGCCCACGTTCAGGCAGACTCGCGGCGCACCAGCTGGGTCGGGAGCAGGAGCTGCCGCGCGTCGCCCTGAGGCTCGCCGATGCTGTCCAGCAGCATGGCCGCCATGGCGCGGCCCATCTCCGCCACGGGCTGGCGGACGGTGGTCAGCTGAGGGGCGGTGTGCCGCGCGACGGGCGAGTCGTCGAAGCCCACCACCGCCACGTCCTCGGGCACCCGTCGGCCCGCAGTGCGCAGGACCCGCAGGGCGCCCGCGGCCATCACGTCCGAGGCGGCGAAGACGGCGTCGAGCCCCGGATGGCGCTCCAGCAGCTCGGCCATGGCCCGGCCGCCGCTCTCCTCCGTGAAGTCACCACCCGCCGTCCAGGACGGGTCGCCCTGCCCCAGGACGCCGGGCGCCTCCTGCAAGGCCTCCTGGTAGCCGCGCAGGCGGCACTGGGCCACGTACATGTCCTGCGGCCCCGTGATGGTGGCGATGGCGCGGCGGCCCGAGCCGAGCAGGTGCCGGACGGCGGCGCGGCTGCCGCCGACGTTGTCCGAGTCGACGTAGGAGATGGTCTCCTCGCCCGAGCGGCGCCCGCCGAGGACCATGGGCAGGTCGAGCTCGGCCAGCATGTCGGGGAGCGGATCGCTGCCGTGCAGCGAGGCGAGCAGGATGCCGTCCACCCGGCCGGCCCGCGCGTACTGCACGAACCGGCGGCGCTCGCGGTCGCCGCGGACCAGGGTGAGCAGGAGTTGGATCTCGGTGTCGGCGAGCCCTGCGCCGACGCCGTGCACGATGTCGGAGAAGAACGGTTCGGCGAACAGCCGTCGCTCGGCTTCCGTGATCACCAGCGCCACGGCGTCGGTGCGGGTGCCCGCCAGGGCGCGGGCGGCGGTGTTGGGGACGTAGCCGAGTTCGGCAATGGCCTGCTGGACCAGCAGACGGGTGGAGTCCTTCACGCCCGGCTCGCGGTTGATGACGCGGGAGACCGTGCCCCGCCCCACTCCGGCGAGCGCCGCCACCTGTTCGAGCGTGGGCGGACCCGAGCGTCCTTTCGCGACCACGGTGCGACCTCCAGGGATGTTCCAGTGCTCCGGCACTGCCGCCCGCGATACGGGACGTCGGCGGCCCGGTGTCGGCAGCGGCCGGGGCACGCGCACACAAGAACGCAGCAACACGGCCATGCACCAGGCACGCACCCCGACAAGGGGTTGATCGTACGGGTGGAGCGTGCGGCGAGGAAAAGGGGGGCGCGGCGCGGCGTCCGCGCGGTGCCGCTCAGGCCAGGGTGGCGACCATGACGGCCTTGATCGTGTGCAGTCGGTTCTCGGCCTCGTCGAAGACGACCGAGTGCGTCGACTCGAAGACCTCGTCGGTGACTTCGAGCGAGTCGAGACCGTGCCGCTCGTGGATTTCGCGGCCGATCCCGGTACCCAGATCGTGGTAGGCGGGCAGGCAGTGCAGGAACTTCACGTCCGGGTTGCCGGTGGCACGCAGCACGTCCATGGTCACCGCGTACGGCCGCAGAGCGGTGATCCGCTCGTCCCAGACCTCCTTGGGCTCCCCCATGGACACCCAGACGTCGGTGGCGAGGAAACCGGCCCCCCGCACTCCCGCAGCAACGTCCTCGGTGAGTGTGATCACGGCCCCGCTGGCCGCCGCGAGCCGCCGCGCCTGGGCCACGACGGCGGCGCCCGGCCAGTACGCCTTCGGTGCGACGATCCGTACGTCCATGCCGAGCAGGGCACCGGTGACCAGGTAGGAGTTGCCCATGTTGAAACGGGCGTCACCGAGGTAGGCGAGGCTGGTGCCCACGCCGACGGGCCCGGGGCCGTGCTCGGTCATGGTGAGCACGTCGGCGAGCATCTGGGTGGGGTGCCAGTCGTCGGTCAGGCCGTTGTAGACCGGCACGCCCGCGTGGGCGGCCAGCTGCTCGACGCTCTCCTGACTGTCGCCCCGGTACTGGATCGCGTCGAACATCCGCCCGAGCACCCGGGCGGTGTCCTTCACCGACTCCTTGTGCCCGAGCTGCGAGCCCGACGGGCCGAGATACGTGGTGGTGGCGCCCTGGTCGGCGGCGGCGACCTCGAAGGAGCAACGAGTACGCGTCGAGGTCTTCTCGAAGATCAACGCGATTCTGCGGCCCCGCAGATACGGGGTCTCGGTTCCGGTCCGCCGGGCCGCTTTGAGCGCGGCGGCCAGCTCGACCAGGCCGCGGAACTCGTCGGCGGTCCAGTCCAGCTCCTTGAGGAAGTGCCGTCCGGCGAACGGGGTCGGAACAGTCACCACGGGGCGCTCCTGAGGTACGGGACAAGGCCCGGACGGATGGAACCGGTGACGGGCACAACGGACGAGGGCAGACGGCGGACGGGCCACGGAGACCTCCGAGAAGACCCACGTAGGACTGGAATTATATACATACTCCAGAATTTCTATGCATGATCTCTGCGTGCACCGCTCCACGCCGCCCGCAACCCGCCGCTCTGCCCCCGGCCTCTCCGCCTCCCCGCCTATCTGCCTATCTGCCTCTTTTGTCTATCTGCCTCCCCGCCCGGACCCGCTACCGCGTCACCGCGTCCCGTTCCACCGGGCAGCTCATGCAGCGCGGGCCGCCCCGACCTCGGCCCAGCTCGCTGCCGGGGATCTCGATGACCTCGATGCCCTGCTTGCGCAGATGGGTGTTGGTGGTGGAGTTGCGTTCGTAGGCGACGACAACGCCGGGTTCGACGGCGAGCACGTTGCAGCCGTCGTCCCACTGCTCTCGTTCGGCGGCGTGCACGTCCTGGGTGGGCGTGAGCACCCGGATCTCGCTGAGGCCGAGGGCGGCGGCGATGGCGCGGTGCATGTGCTCGGGCGGATGGTCGGTGACCTTCAGCTCGCTGCCGTCGTCGGCGGGTTCGATGGTGTACGAACGGAGCATGCCCAGGCCCGCGTACTGCGTGAAGGTATCCCCGTCGATCATGGTCATCACGGTGTCGAGGTGCATGAAGGCCCGCCGCTTCGGCATGTCCAGGGCGACTATGGTGCGGGCGGAACCGGCGGCGAACAGCTCGTGCGCCAGCATCTCCACGGCCTGCGGCGTGGTCCGCTCGCTCATGCCGATGAGCACCGCGCCCTCGCCGATCACCAGGACGTCGCCGCCTTCGATGGTCGACGGATAGTCCGCCTGGCCCTGTGACCAGGTATGGAAGGCGCCGGCACGGTCGTCGTGGAAGAGCGGGTGGTGCTGGTAGATCGCCTCAAAGTGGACGGTCTCGCGCTGCCGGGCCGGCCACTTCATGGCGTTGATCGACACGCCGTCGTAGATCCAGGCGGAGGTGTCCCGGGTGAAGAGGTGGTTCGGCAGCGGGTTGAGCAGGAAGTCGTCCAGGTCCATGACGTGGAAGCGGACCGAGACCGGTTCTGCGTGCCGGTCCAGGAACTCCCGCTTGGTCATGCCGCCCACCAGCGCCTCGGCGAGGTCGCCCGAGGTGAGGGTTTCGAAGGCGGCCCGCAGGTGGTCGGTGGCCAGCGGGCCGTACTCCTTCTCCTCGAAGACCCGGTCGAGGATGAGTTTCCGCGCGGCCGGGATGTCGAGGGCCTCGGTGAGCAGATCACCGAAGAGGTGAACGGTGACGCCGCGGTCCCTCAGGACGTCGGCGAAGCCGTCGTGTTCCTGGCGGGCGCGGCGGACCCAGAGGACGTCATCGAAGAGGAGGGCGTCCTTGTTGCTGGGGGTCAGCCTTTTCAGCTCCAGGTCGGGGCGGTGCAGGATGACGCGGCGGAGCCGGCCTGACTCGGAGTCGACAGAGAATCCCATGGCTCCCATCCTGCCTCGCCCCGCGCAAGGCCGGCGCCCTGCCCCACGCCCACGCCCGCCCCGGCGGGCAGGGCCGTCCGGCCGCGAGCGCCCCGACCTCGGGCGCGCCCGGGGCCGCACGTGCCCTGGCCTGGTGCGTCGGCGCTACGAAGGCGGGCGCACCTGCGGACGTCCCGGTTCCACGGCGCTCACAGCCGTGGGTCAACCGGTTCGGATTCCAGGGCCAGCACCGCGAACACCGCCTCGTGCACCCGCCACAACGGCTCACCGTCCGCCATCCGGTCCAGCGCCTCAAGCCCCAGCGCGTACTCCCGTATCGCGAGCGACCGCTTGTGCCCCAGGGATCGGGACCGCAGCCGCTCCAACTGCTCGGGCCGCACGTATTCGGGGCCGTAGATGATCCGCAGGTACTCCCGGCCCCGGCACTTGATGCCCGGCTGCACCAGAGCGCCCCGCCCGTTCCTGGCCAACGCCTCGACCGGCTTGACGACCATGCCCTCACCGCCCCGTCCGGTTATCTCCCGCCACCAGTCGATCCCGGCCAGCACCGACGCCTCGTCGCCGGTCTCGACGTACAGCCGCCGGGTGGTGTGCAGCAGCGAACTGGAGTCGTGCTCGATCATCCGGTCGATGAGGGCAAGCTGCGTGTCATGCGGCAGCAGGGCACGGTTGCAGCCCTGGCTGGCCAGGATCTGGAACGGCGCCAGCCGCATCCCGTTCAAACCCCGCGTCGGCCAGCAGTACCGGCGGTAGGCGGCCCTGAACGCGGCGGCGTCCTCGGCCCGGGAGCGCTGGCGGGCCAGCAGCTCACCCATGTCGACGCCCCGCGCCCCCGCGGCTTCGAGGGCCCCGAGCACGCCGGGGAAGACGGCACGCGAGGCGGCGCCCACGGCCGCGTACTGGGTGCGCAGCAGTCCGGAGGCCTTCAGCGACCAAGGCATCAGCTCCGCGTCGAGCAGCAGCCAGTCCGTGGCCAGCTCGTCCCAGAGTCCGGCCTGGCCGACCGCATCCCGTATCCGCCGCAGAATCTCCTCGGTCACCGCCGGATCGTCGAAGAACGGCCGCCCGGTCCGCGTGTAGACCGCACCCGTGAGCCCGGCATCACCCGCATCATCCGCACCGCCCGCGCCGGCCGACCCCGCGGACGCCACCGGCCCGGCCATCCCGAACCGCTCCCGCGCGACCCCGGCGTCCCGGCACACCAGGACCACGGCACGCGAGCCCATGTGCTTCTCCTCGCACACCACCCGCGCCACCCCGTCCGCCGCGTACTGCGCGAACGCCTCCGCCGGATGCTCCAGAAAGGGCCCGTCAGTGGCTGTGCCGCGGGCTTCGTAGCGCGATGTGGCGGTGGGCGCCATCGTCGGCGGCAGATACGGCAGCAGCCGCGGGTCGACGGCGAACCGGCTCATGACCTCAAGCGCCGCCGCCGCGTTCTCCTCGCGCACCGAGACACGGCCCGCGTACCGGGTCTCCACCGTGCGGCGGCCGTACACGTCGGCGAGGTCGAGCGGGCGTCCGTCGCCGCCGCCGGGTGCCTCGGAGCGCAGCGGCTTCGCCGGCTCGTACCAGACCTGCTCGGCGGGCACGTCGACGAGCTGCCGCTCGGGCCAGCGCAGCGCGGTCAGCTTGCCGCCGAAGACGGCTCCGGTGTCGAGGCAGATGGTGTTGTTCAGCCAGGTCGCGGTCGGTACCGGAGTGTGGCCGTAGACGACGGCGGCCTTGCCGCGGTAGTCCTCGGCCCACGGGTAGCGCACCGGAAGACCGAACTCGTCGGTCTCACCGGTCGTCTGCCCGTACAGCGCATGCGAGCGGACCCGCCCCGACGTACGGCCGTGATAGTGCTCGGGCAGCCCCGCGTGGCACACCACGAGCCGCCCGCCGTCGAGCACGTAGTGGCTGACCAGGCCGTCCACGAAGGCACGCACCTCGGCGCGGAAATCCTCGCTCTCCCGACCCAGCTGCGCGATGGTCTCGGCCAGGCCGTACGTCTCCCGGACCTTTTGTCCGTGCATCCAACGGCTGAGCTTTTTCTCGTGGTTGCCGGGCACGCACAGCGCATTGCCGGAGGCGACCATGGACATCACCCGGCGCAGCACACCGGGGCTGTCCGGACCGCGGTCGACGAGGTCGCCGACGAAGACGGCCGTGCGGCCCTGCGGGTGTACGCCGTCGGTGTAGCCGAGCTTGCCGAGCAGCGCCGCCAGCTCCGCGCTGCATCCGTGCACGTCGCCGATGATGTCGAAGGGTCCGGTCAGATGCGTGAGGTCGTTGAAGCGCCGCTCCCTGACGATCTCGGCCGCGGCCACCTCGTCGGCGCCGCGCAGGATGTGCACCTTGCGGAAGCCTTCACGCTCCAGATGGCGCAGTGAGCGGCGCAGTTCGCGGACGTGCCGCTGCACGACACGGCGCGGCAGGTCCGCGCGGTCGGCGCGGGCGGTGTTGCGCTCGACGCACACCTCCTCGGGAACGTCGAGGACGATCGCGATGGGCAGCACGTCATGGGCGCGGGCCAGCTGCACGAGCTGCTTGCGGCGCTCGGACTGCACGCTGGTCGCGTCGACGACGGTGAGACGGCCCGCCGCGAGCCGTTTGCCCGCGATGTAGTTCAGTACGTCGAAGGCGTCCCCGGTGGCGCCCTGGTCGTTCTCGTCGTCCGAGACGAGACCGCGGCAGAAGTCCGACGAGATCACCTCGGTCGGCTTGAAGTGCCGGCGCGCGAAGGTGGACTTGCCGGAGCCCGAGGCACCGATGAGCACCACGAGGGACAGGTCGGTCACGGGCAGCACGCGCGGGCCGGGCGGGCCGGTGGTGGCGGTGTTCGCACTGGTCGAAGTCATGCCGCCCGCTCTCCCTTGGTGTTCTCAGTGGTCTCCGTGGTCTCGGCGCGCGGGTGCGCCGGTTGGGTGACCGGTGCGGACGTGGTGCCGCGGCGCTCCGCGATACTGAAGACGGCCATCTGCGTGGGCGGGCCCACTTCGGGATCGTCCGGGCCTATCGGTACGAAGCGCACGCCGTAGCCATGCCGAGCCGCGACCGTCCGCGCCCAGTGGGCGAACTCCTCGCGGGTCCACTCGAACCGGTGGTCGCCGTGGCGTGCCTGCCCGGCCGGGAGGCTTTCCCAGCTGATGTTGTACTCCACGTTCGGCGTGGTCACGAGGACGGTACGGGGCCGTGCCGCGCCGAAGACGGCGTACTCAAGCGCGGGCAGCCGCGGTAGGTCCAGGTGCTCGATCACCTCGCACAGCACGGCCGCGTCATAGCCTTTGAGCCTGCGGTCGGTGTACGCGAGCGAGCCCTGCAGGAGCCCGGCCCGTCCCGCCTGCGCCCCGCTGGGTGCAGCCCCGTCCGGGCCCTTGAGGCACTGGGCGAGGTCGAGTCGCAGTCGCCGGGCAGCGATGGTCAGGGCACGCATCGACACATCGACTCCGACGATCTCCGTGAACCGCGTGTCCTTCAGCAGTTCCTGCACCAGCTGGCCCTGGCCGCAGCCAAGGTCCAGCACCCGGCCGGCGCCCGCCGCCCGTAGCTCGGCCAGGATCGCGGCGCGCCGCTGGATCCCGAGGGACGGCGACTTGGCGTCGGTCGTGCCGCCCTCGGCATCGTCGACGCCCCTCCGCCCGGCGAGGTGCCCTTCGGCCGGCGTCGTTTCCTCAGCCTTCGACTCCGGCTCGGGCTCCGGCTCCGCGACGGCGTTGTCGATCTCCTCGACCCCGCTGTCGTCGGACTCGGCGAGCCGCAGGAGTTCGAGACGTTCGCGGGCCTCGCGGGTGAGCGACCACCGGCGCGTGAGATAGCGGCTGGTGATCAGGGCCTCCTCCGGATGTCCTGGCAGCCAGCCCGCCCCGGCACGCAGCAGCTTGTCCACTTCGTCGGCGGCCACCCAGTAGTGCTTGGCGTCGTCGAGCACCGGCATCAGTACGTACAGATGGCAGAGCGCTTCGGCGAGCCGTAACTGCCCTTCGAGCACGAGGTGTACGTACCGCGAGTCGCCCCAGTCGGGGAACGTGTCGTCCAGCGGTACGGGCCGGGTAGTCACCGTCCAGCCCAGCGGCGCGAAGAGCTGGGTGACGAGGCCGGGGCCGCCTCGCGCGGGCAGCGCGGGCACCTCGATACGCAGCGGCAGCGGCGCGGCGGCGAGTTCGGGCCGCGCCGCGCAGCGACCCTTCATCGCACTGGAGAACACGCTGGCGAGCGCGGTGGCGAGTAGCGACGAGGCGGCGTACGGCCGGTCGTTGACGTACTGCGCGAGCGCCGCGTCGGGCGCGCCGCCGCGGCCCTTGCCCTTGCCGCGTCTGACCAGCGCCACCGGGTCGACCTCCAGCAGCAGCGCCGCCGTGCACCGCTCGGCAGATGCCTCGGGGTACAGGACGTGCGCGGTTCCGTACGAGGTGTCGAAGACCTGGGCGAGATCAGGGTGCTTGTGCAGCAGGAACCCGAGGTCGCTCGCGGGCTGCTCGGGAGTACCGGTAGTACTGATTGTCAGGAACACCCGCCCGAGTATTGCCGTGTCCGTCTGCCGCGGCTACGGACTTACCGTGTTCGTCCGCAGGATCGGCGGGACCTGCTGGGCTCGGATCACTCTCCGGGAGTTCTCAGTCGATGCCAGGCCAGTGGTCCGTCACCACGGACCGGTCGAATCCTGGTGTGTTCTGGTACTGCTTGGCCAGGGCGCCGTCGGGGATCTGGGCCTTGCCGTCGTAGCGCGCCACCCAGTAGTTCGGCTCGGTGACCCCGGCATGGTGGAAGGCGCCGCGCACCTGGGGCCAGGTCGAGGTGTTGCAGTACACCGTCAGATGCTTGTTGTCGGTGTCGGCCATGGTCCGGGTGCACCACCGCACGGCCTCCTCCGGGGAGGAGCAACCCGGTTCCACGTCCAGGACCTGGGCCCTGGTCGTGGGGTGTACCGCGATGGACACCCTCTTCGCGTGGGGGAACCGCTGGGCCATCTCAGCCTCAGTGAGGTTGGCAAAACGGCCGTCGGCATATCCGGCCACCATCGAGGCGTCGGACGGAATTCGTTTCGGCGTCACCGCGTCGTACATGAAACGTGTCATAGCGATCTCCTCTGCCGAGGCGCTCGCCGGGTGCCCGCTTCCCGCGCCGGCCCCGGGCGCACCCGCACCGAGCCGACGTCACGCGTTCCACGAGGTGCCGCGGTCCGGGTGCACCCGGGAGGAAGGTCTCAACCGCACCAAAGGGCGGGACACCGCGGCTCGGTGTCGTCGCCCCTTTCGGGCATCCCGACGCACCTTTTGTCCGTGTAAAAATACTTTTATTCCATGAAACCCACATCTTGCGCATCACGCAACCCCTGCGGGCGTGCTGCGCCTGCGAGGTGCGGTCTTTTCGGGGCCGGACAGTTTGGCGGCTCGGCTCGATTGTCGCTTTCGCCGCCAATGCACCGGAGGCCTGCGGCGATGCCGATCCGCGATGACGTGTCGGCAGGCACGGTCTCCACTCGGGTCACGGGGCGTCGAAGCCCTGGCTGCCCGCCAATGACGAACCCCCGCCCTTCCGCGCTGGGAAGGACGGGGGTTTGCGGTGCGGAGGTCACGTTCGCCCGGGGCACGTCATCCGCCCGCGGCGTCCTCGGCCTCCCAGCGCAGCAGGTCGCCCGGCTGGCACTTGAGCACCTCGCAGAGCGCGGCGAGCGTCGCGAAGCGCACCGCCTTGGCGCGGCCGTTCTTGAGTACCGCCAGGTTGGCGGGCGTGATCCCCACGCGGTCCGCGAGCTCGCCCACGGACATCTTCCGCCTGGCCAGCATCACGTCGATGTCGACGGCGATCGGCATCAGATCACCTCGTCCAACTCGGCCTGCATCTGCGCCGCTTCGACGTCGCGCGCGACGGCCTGGGCGAGCAGCATCCGCAGCACGAGCACGATGAGCGCGACCCCCAGGATGGCCACGCCGATCCCGCCCATGATGACGGTGACGCCCGGGTCGTCCCGCTGGCCCGGCGCGTTGATGATCGTGACCGCGAACCACATGAGGGCGGCCGCCACGATCGCGCCGATCACGGCGTCCACGTACCGGAAGGCGGCATGGGAGAACACGGTTCCGCGTCGCACCATCGTCACCAGCCGCCATACGCAGACCAGGGCGACCTGGACCGACACCATGCCCAGGATCGTGATCACGCGCAGCGGGGTCAGCGGGAGCGATCCGTCCTCCGGGTCGCTCCCGCTGACCAACACCCACACCATCCCTGCCTGTACGAACACGGTGCCGACGAGCACCACCGCGAGCACGGCGCGCAGCGCACGCACTGTCAGCTTTCCCATGACCCATCCTTCCATCGAGTTACGAATGGAAATCTATCGAATCTCGATAGGTGAGGCAAGTGCCGAGACGGAGAGTGACCTCCGGCCCCACTCCGCGTCACGCCCCGCCTATTGCGTCACATCTCATCACGATACGAGCATGTCCAACGCGCTGAGCTGCAGGTTTCCCGCCGCGGCCGAGGTGCGGAAACCGCTTGCCGCCGGGCGTGGCACGCCGGTCGCGCACATGCGGGTCACGAGGTATCGCTCAGCCGCAGCACGGTGTCGTACGCCGCCTGGATGAGGGAGTTCCGCCAGCCCGGTGCGGAGTTGGCGAGGGCCACCAGAGCCGTGCGGTGCTGGGGGTTGAAGCCGACGAAGGCCGTGCAGCCCAGGGTGCCGCCCGAGTGGTGGTAGAGGTGCGAACCGTCGGGCCGCGGCCTGATGTTCCAGACCAGGCAGAGGCCGCTGCCGTCCCGCGGCACGACGAGGCGGGGCACGGTCACGTCCCGCAGGGCTGCGGGCAGCGGGCCCGGGGCGTCGGCGGCGTCCGGGTCGGTGAATGCCTCTGCGACCGTCAGCATGTCGCGGACGCTGGAGCGCACGGCACCGGCGGCCGGCATTCCCGGGATGCGAAACGGCGGCCGGGGTCGCCCGTACCAGTGGCCGGTGACCTGGAGTGCACCGCTGCGCGGGTAGTCCGCGCAGTCGGTGTCGTGCAGCCCCAGCGGGCCCAGGACCCGGGCGGCGAGCAGGGACTCGTACGGCCCGCCGCCCGCCGCGCCGCTCAGGGCGTGCCCCAGGACGCCGACAGCGAAGTTGGAGTACCGCACGCAGGCACCGGGCCGCCCACGCAGCTGGGCCCTGGGCAGGGCGTGCCGGACGTCCTCGGCGGTGAACGCGGCGTACGGGTTGGACAGGAGCCGGGGGCCGATGGTGCGCGGCAGGCCGGGCGGCAGCCGGGGCAGTCCCGAGGTGTGGGTGGCCAGATGGGTCAGGGTGATGCCGGTGCCGCCGGGTGGCAGGCGGGTGCCGGGCGGCAGCCAGCGGGCCAGCGCGTCGTGGAGGCCCAGTTCGCCGCGGGCCGCCTGCTCGGCGAGCAGCAGCGCGGTGAACGTCTTCGTGAGGGAGCCGACTTCGAACCGGGTGGCCGTCTCCACCGGCGCGCCCGCACCGTCCCGCGCGGTCCGACCACGCAGCACGAACGCCCGCTGCCCGGCGCGGTACAGACCGACGGCGATCGCGCTCGCGCCCGGTGACGCGGTCAGCAGCGACTGCGTCAGACGGCGCACCGCGACGGGATCGAGGGCAGCGTGGGCGGGACCGCGAGACGCGTTTCGACCCTGGCCCGCGGGCCGCGCACGGCCCTGTCCAAGGCCCCGCTCGCGGCCAGAATCCCGCGGGTTTCTGCTGGTCGGCCCGGGTGTCATCGGGCCGGCACGGGGCTGTCAAGCGACCGCATGAGAGCGAGGGTTCCGGCGACCGCGGCGACGATGGTGGGGTGCTGGTGGGCCTCGAAACGCTCGGCCGGGTCGTCGTCGACCGGCTCACCGTCACGGGGCACCATCCCGTCCTCGTACTGGAGCTCCACGAGGCGCTGCCAGTCGTCCGGGTTGATGCGCGGCTGGGGCAGGCAGACGCCGACGATCATCAGCTCGGCCATCAGGTCCCACTGGCCGGTCTCCGCCCAGATGTCGATCCACACCGGCAGCCAGTGGGACACGTACGCGGCGAGGTCCGGCGGGAGGCCGGCGGGCAGCCGTCCCCAGTCGGTGAGGTGGAAGACGGTGTGCGTGACGGCGTAGCCGGTCATCCAGTCGATGTTCCAGGGCTCGGGCCTGCTGCCGAGCCAGGTGGCGCGGGTCAGCCCCGCCCAGTCCGGGGCCCCGACGCCGTGGTCGAGCCCGCTGACCCGGACGGCGTTGGCGAGGGCGAGACGCCGGTTGGGCAGTTGTTCCCCGGCGTATGTGGAGCGCAGGGCGACCGTGTGCGCGAGCAACCGGTCAAGACGCGGATGGCGGTAGCCACAGCGGGCGAAGGGGGTGTAGGTCTCCAGCGGATCGGTCTTCAGGGGATGGCGCAGCAGTCGTTCGTACAGCAGTGTGCCCTCGCCCAGCTGCTGCCAGCTGAAGTCGAGCAGTTCGCGGGCGAGTTCGAGGTCTCTCGCGCCGGCCGCGCCGCCGCGCAGGACCAGTGAGGCGGCGAGTGCCGTCTCGCCCAGTGCCTTGTACGCTTCGCCGCTGCCGCCGAGGTCAGGTCCGGTGAGTCCGTCGAGCGTGCTGTACTCGCGGTTGGCGTGCAGCCAGGCCAGGGCCCGGGAGCTGACGTCATGCGCGATCCGCGCGGATGCCGGGTTCATGCGGGCTCCAGGTCGAGCAGTCGGCAGGCGAGGGCGATGTCGAGTTCGACGCGGTGGCCTGCGGCGAGCAGCCCGATGTGCTGGATCAGCGGAACGGGGTCGAGCGGCAGCGCGACCCCGTCGGCGCTCAGCCAGGCCAGCCAGCGGGTGATCCGCGCCGCGGAAGGGAAGTCACGCCGCAGCAGTGCCCGCGTGGCGCCGCGCGCAAGGCCCAGGGCGCCCGATCGTGCGGCGTCGTGCACCGGCCCGTCAAGACCCGGCAGCGCGAGCGATGCCAGGTTCCCCATCCGCTGCGACCAGGGCGCCCAGCCTTCCCACGGCTGCCCGTTCGGGTGACCGTCGACGGTGGGCGGGTGGTAGTGCGACTCGCCGTCGTCACACCGCGGCGGCCCCGGCGGCACCGGTGGCACGGTCTTCAGCGCGCTGACGCTGGCCAGCACACTGATCAGGCCCCAGTCGATCCAGGCCCGCACCCAGGGCGGCTCGGGCCCTTCGGGCGGCGTGGGGGGTGGCGGGTCGACGGGGGGCAGTGCGGTGAGCGCCAGACCGATGGCGTCCGTCTCTTCGGGCGGCAGGGTGTGCTGGTTCAGCAGGTACGGGGCAAGAACGTCCGCGCCCAGCAGGCGCACCGCCCCCAGGGCCACCGCGGCATCGCCTCCGAGAGCCTGTGCGCCCTCCGCGAGGTGGCTCGCGATGGCGGACGCCGCCGCCGTGCCCCCGGCGTCCCGCAGGACGCCGAGGGCACGACGAGCCAGACCATCAGCCGAAGCATGGTGGGCTGTACGTACGCGCTCGGTGATCACCGGCCCTTCGGCTCCCTCGGCTCCTTGGGGGAGAGGAGCAGCGCCAAAAGCAGCAGTCCGGCACTGTCCGGCGCGGGAACCGGAGCGTCGCTCAGCGGTGCCGCGGGCTGGATCATGAGCCCCTCAAGGGTCTCCCGGTCGAGGGCGAGGCCTGTGGTCTTGAGAGCCTGGTCGAGCATGTCTTGCTCCCTAGGTCGTTGGTGGCGCTCCATGACAAGCGCTCCGACAGAAACCACCAAAGCATCGGATTTCTGAACCAACTACTCGAAATCCCAGTCGACTCCGGTCGCCCTCCGGCCAGAAGCGGTTCCGAAGGCTGCCACGCAGGCTTCAGAGAGCCTGATGAGGGCGTTTTCGACGCACTGCGGGACAGGTGTTCCGGGCGGCCGAACGTCCGGCCGATCAAGTGAACGAGGAGGTCGGGAGGCCATATGGCGGGACCGCGGCGCGTTTGCGGCCTCCGGCCCCGGCCCCGGAACCCGCAAAACGCCGGCCGGCCCCCGCCACCGTGGGCGAGGGCCGGTCCTTGTGGAGCCGTCGAGGATTCAGCGGAGCCGCTGAAGACCTGGCGGAGCCGCTGAGGACTTGCAGGTGCTGACGCCGCGGGAGCCGGATCAGCGGGCGGCGCCGGACAGCCGTGGCACCGCCTACGACACCTGGGTCTGCACCTGGGACGAGATGAGTTCCAGGTGGTCGAGGTCGGCCAGATCCAGAATCTGCAGATAGATCCGCTGCGATCCGGCGGCGGCGTACTGGCCGATCCGGTCGACGATCTCGGCCGGGGAGCCCGCGAGGCCGTTGGCCTTGAGTTCGTCCACATCGCGGCCGATGGCGGCGGCCCGGCGCGCCACCTCGGCGTCGTCGGCGCCGGCGCAGACCACCAGCGCGTTCGAGTACACGAGGTCGTCACTCTTGCGTCCGGCCTGCTCGGCGGCGGCGCGGACGCGGCCGAACTTCCGGCCGGTGTCGTCGACGGACGAGAACGGCAGGTTGAACTCGTCGGCGTACTGGGCGGCGAGCCGGGGCGTGCGGGTCGCGCCCTGGCCGCCGATGATGACGGGCACCTTGGACTGCGCGGGCTTGGGCAGTGCCGGGGAGTCGCTGAGCTGGTAGTACGTCCCGTCATAGCTGAACGTCTCGCCCACCGCAGTGCCCCACAGACCCGTAACGATCGCCAGCTGCTCCTCCAGGCGGGCGAGTTTCTCCTTGGGGAACGGGATGCCGTACGCCGTGTGCTCCTCCTCGTACCAGCCCGCGCCGATACCCAGCTCCACACGGCCGCCGGACATCTGGTCGACCTGGGCGACCTGAATGGCGAGAACCCCTGGGAGCCGGAACGTACCGGCCGTCATCAGGGTGCCGAGCCTGATCCGCTTGGTCTCGCGGGCAAGCCCGGCGAGGGTGATCCAGGCATCGGTCGGCCCGGGCAGCCCGTCGGCCGCGCCCATGCGCAGATAGTGGTCCGAACGGAAGAAACCGTCGAAGCCCAGTTCCTCGGTCGCCTTGGCCACACTCAGAAGGGTGTCGTAGGAAGCGCCCTGCTGGGGCTCGGTGAAGATGCGAAGATCCATGGCGTCATCTTGCACGGCGCCCGGAGCATGCACGGCAGGTGGTCGCCTTCGGGATGTCCGGCGTCCGCGGGGCCTCTCCCCCGCCCACATCACCTCGCCCCGCCCCGCCCATCGGACCACATCGCGCACAGCGCGGCCGCTTGGCGCGTCAGCCCGTGCTCACGGCGCCCCTGCCGAGTCCGGCTCCGGCAGGCTCTCCACACGGGCCGCCAGTTTGCGCAGCATCTCGACGACTCGGTCCCGGGCCTCGTCGCAAGCGTCGATCGCTTCCATGCACTGCCAGTACACGCCGTCCTCCTCGGCGCAGCTGGCTATGCCGACGAGTGCGATGCCGACCTCGCCCAGCAGGACGCCGAGCTCCAGGAGGGTGAGGCGGCCGTCGCCTATGCCGGAGAGTCGACTGGCCCGGATTTCCTGGGTGTCCAGCTCCGGGGCGCCCAGGGCCCCGCATCCTCGGCCGCCCACTTCGCTCAGGCCCAGCGCCTCGCCGCGCAGTTCGGGCGGACCGCCCACCGCCAGCCTGCTGCCGACCGCCTGGGCCAGGGCGTGCGCCTGCCAGGCCTCGGCCATGATGTCCGGGGCCTCATGGCTCTGTGCCAGTGCTCTTCTGCCCACTCCGATGAGCCGCACCGCATCCATCCGCCGTCCCCGTCTTCCCTGAAGGGCTTCCCTGAAGGGCTTCCTCGGACGCGTACGTCACGCGTCTGCTTCAACTCTCGTGGTCACTACTAAGAGTGAAGCTCGTTGGGATGAAAAGCCAGAGGAAACCCGAAATCTGTGGACAGAAAATCCAATGTTGATAAGATAGTAACTCCGGAGAGTGACGAAATACGGATGCGCGACTGTCCGTTGACGGTATGGAAGTCAGGATTCCGCATCGGACGGGGAGAAATCATCCGGCACCGGGAATCTCCGCTCATTGCGGTCGATCTTGGCGTTGAGCGCCGCCAGGACGTCGATCCCCAGCGTTTCGCAGAGTTGCAGCAGATAGGCGAGGACATCCGCCACCTCGTCCAGGACGCGGGGCGCAGCCTGTGGGTCGTCCATCACCCGCGTCGACTGCTCCGGGGTCAGCCACTGGAAGATCTCCAGCAGTTCCGCGGCTTCCACTCCCCCACTGCCTTATGGGCGTGGGAGGTACCCCCAGGCGGCGGCCAGGTTCTTCGGCGTGTGGAAGGGCTCCCAGCGCCGCGCCGCGGCGAACTCGGCCAGTCTGCGCTGCAGGGTCGCCACATCCGACGGGCGGGGCTCAGGTGCGGCGGAGGAGTTGTCGGTCACGGCTCAGGTCTATCACCGTGGCCACGGGCCGGTGCCGGGCATCGAGGCCGCAGGCGAAGGCCGCCGGCGCCGCGGCCTGCCGCCGACAGTCGGGCGGGGCCCGAAGAGCCGGACAACCCCGCACCCGGGCACCCAGGCGGCCCGGCGCCCTCCGCACCGCCAAGCAGCCGACGGACGGCAGCGGCTCTCAGACCACCGCCTCCGCCACCAGCCCCTGGATCTCGGTTCCGGGCGGCGCCAGGAGGAAGACGTTCCGGTCGACGCGGTGCATGGCGCTGCCGAGGCCGAAGACCACGCCGCTGCTGAAGTCCAGGACCCGCTTGGCCACATCGGTCTCCGCGCCGGTCAGATCGAGCAGGACCGGGATCTGCGCCATCAGGGTCTCGGCGACCTCACGGGCGTCCGCGAAGACATTGACCCGCAGGACCACGAAACGGCGCCGCGCCTCGGCCCGCTCCTCGGGAAGGGCCCGGTGCCCCGGCCAGGTCGGCCAGGCATCGCCGCCCCGCAACGGCACCACCTGGGCGAGGCCCTCCCACTGTTCATCGGTGACGTCGTGGCCGCTCACTGCCCCACCTCGTCCGGATTCGCTCGTCATCTGCCGCACCGGACAATTCTTACGCGATCTCACTCGTTCGGCCCAATAGCGACACGGTGTGAGACGTGACCTGTCCGCACAGTTGCCGTACGGCTGTCCCGTTTTGGACGGAACGCCACGTCAGCAGGTCACCGCCCGTACCGGCACCCGGCCCGCACCGGTCACGTCCGTCCCTGCCCACGGCCCGTCACATCCCCGCCCGGCGCACGAACGTCCCTCCGTCCGCACACACGCCGGACGGAGGGACGGCCCGCAGCACGCACCGCGTGGAACGCTCACTCCCCTTCGTAGGTCTCCGAGTCCTTGGTCTGGCCGACCTCCTGGGGCTCCATGCGCAGGGACCGGGCGTGCAGCACATCGCCGATGATGAGGTCGTAGACGAGGACGCCGACCACACCGCCGATCAAGGGTCCGACGATGGGTATCCACCAGTACGCGCTGAAGGAGTGCGCCAGGGAGCCGGGAAAGGCCAGACTCCCCCAGCCCTCCGCGTAGGTGAGCAGCCGCGGGCCGAAGTCGCGTGCCGGGTTGATGGCGTAGCCGGCGTTGGCACCGTAGGACATGCCGATGGCGGCCACCACGAAGCCGATGAGCAGCGGTCCGAGGTTGGCCTGCACCGCCGTGTTGCGCAGGTCGATGAGGGCGACGACGAGCATCACCAGCAGGGCAGTGCCGACGATCTGGTCGACCAGTGGTCCCCAGATGCCGCCGTGGAAGTACGGCGCCGGGAAGGTGGCGAAGATCGAGAACGTGGACAGCGTGTGCCCGTTCGTCTTCGGTGGCTTCGAGGCGGCGTCGAAGGTGCGGATGGCGTCGTGGTAGACGGCGTAGACGAGGGCGGCTCCGGCGAACGCGCCGAGGAACTGCGAGAACCAGTACGGGATGACCTTGTACCAGGGAAACCCGCGGCGCACCGCGAAGGCCAGCGTCACCGCAGGGTTGATATGGGCACCGCTCACGCCACCGGCGACGTAGATGCCGAAGACGACCGCGAAGGCCCATCCCCAGGTGACGAGCAGCCAGTCACCCGCTCCCCAGAAGAAGGTGGTCGGGCCCGAGGTGCGCCCGGAACCGGGCAGTGCCGCGACGGCCATCGCCACGACTCCGCAGCCGAGTGCGATGAGAACGAGGGTGCCGAGGAACTCGGCGAGGCATTCGCCCAGGAGACCGCCCCGGGCCTTCATCCGCGAGCCTTTGACGAGCGGCGGTATTTCAGTGGCCATACCTACTCCCGGAGGGCAGAGGTCTTATCCCGTGGTAGCCCGCGCGGCAGAGCGCCGCAACCGGAAGCCGGCGCTGACCGGCCGGATGGCCTGCGCTGATTCCCTCGTTCGGCGTGCTCGGCGCCCCGGGCGTCCGCCGCTCGGCGCAGACCGGCTACGCACGCTGACCGACGCGCGTAGAAACATCGCGAAGCCCTCTGGCGGACGCGCGTAGAAACGAGCATGATGTGACGCGCTCCACCTGCACTGCCGACTCATCCGCCCCACCCGGCACCAGCAGGAGGCCCGCCGACGAGGCTGCCCCCAGGCACTCCCCCGTACTGCCGCGACACCGCCGCAACGGCGCGGCGGGGAATTGTCATGAGCATGTAATCTCGTCGACACCTCTCACGGCCCTGCGCGACAGCGCCCTCGCGGGTGTGAGCTGCGTAGATGCCAGATGGCTCATGCCGGTCCACGAAACAGTCCATTGCGGTCTATATATCGATATATATCGCTACCGCTCTGCCGCACTGTCCGACCCCACGGAGTTCCACCGCACCACCACCGGGACTCCACCGCACCGCGCGACCGCCTGCCCCCGCCCCACGGCACACAGCCCACGGCGGACGGCGGACGACAGCGCGCGCACGGCGTCAGAGCGAGGCGACAACACGGCATACGGACCGCGTCAGTGAAGGGAAGCAACATGGCTTGCGGATCAACCAGCCTCTGGGCCGGGGAAGCCACCTGGTTCTGCTGCGGCAACGCCTGGGGGTCCTGCGGGAGTGCCGGCACCGGCGCCTGCGGTACCTGCCAGTCCAGCAAGAACATGGCCGCCTGGCCGAACGCCTCGGCGGCCTGCTGGGACATCACCCGGCCCGACACCTGTGGTGAGAACATGCCGCGGCGTGGCTGCGGCTCTGTGATGAACGTCAAGCACCAGTGTTCGGGCGCCACCGTGTGCGTCACGATCGCCGACTGCGGACCGCGCACCACGAGCTTCTGCGGCGAATCCACCTGCTGTGGCGGCACCTGCAGAACTAACAGAGTCATCGACCTCACGCCGGCGGCCTTCTCGTCCATCGGGAGCCTGAGCTCCGGCATGCTGCCCGTCTACATCTACGAGTGACCGTCGAGTGAGGAGGAGTACCGACATGAGCGCCAAACACCAGCACAGCCAGCAGGGCAACCCAGCGGCCCGTCGGGGTTTCGACCGGCGTCGCTTCCTCACCTCCGCGGCCCTCGGCGGAGCCACCATCGTGGGCGCGAGCGCGCTCGGTGGTATCGACGCGGACGCCGCGTTCGCGGACCCGATGCCGTCACTCGACCCGGCGATCAGCAAGTCGACCTTCGCCGAGGGACGCATCACCCAGATCAAGGGCAGCGTCCTTGAGGTGAAGGGCTCGCACGGCGAGCAGCACCTGATCCAGCTGACCAACGCCACCAGCATCTGGAAGCTGACGCACACCACCGCGGAAGCGATCAAGGTCGGCGACGGTATGTACGCGCGGGGCGTGGACATGCCCGACGGCACCATCGCCGCGGACGCGGTGTGGGTCAACATCGTCAACGTGGTCACCACGATCCGCGGCATCGCCAAGGACAAGCTGCACCTGTCGCACGGCGACGCGGCAGTCGTGGGCCACATCCACCCCGCCACCACCACCGCGTCCTACCTCGGCAGCGCGCAGACCTCGGACCTGTCCCGGCTGAAGATCGGCCAGACGGCGCAGATCCTCGGCGCCTGGCGGCCGGAGGACAACGGCATAGACATTGCCCGAGTGGACGCGGGTCACTAGGAAGGGCCGATGATGTCTCTCGTCTCCGCTCTCGCCCCACTGGTGTGCGGCCTACTGCTGGCCGTGACCGGGGCGGGCAAACTCTTCGGCCGCCAGGTGGCGCAACTGGCCGCCAACACCGTCCTGGTGAGGATCTTCAACAACGGCCGGCGGGCCACCCTCGCGCTACGGTCGGTCGGCGCGGCGGAACTGGCCGTCGCCGCGGCACTGCTGGCGGTTCCCCAGGCGGCGGTGTCCGGCGCGGCAGCCGTGGTGCTCGGCGCCGGGTTCACCGGCTATCTCGGTTACGCCAAGGCGACGGCGCCCGAGTCCTCGTGCGGGTGCAGTGCCCGCAGTGAGGGTCCGATCGGCTGGCGTGCCTTCACCCGTGCCGGGTTCGTGGTGGTCTTCGGGCTGCTCGCGCTGGCAGCGGACACCGCATGGTGGTCGCGGCTGGCCGCGCACCCGGTGTCGTCCGTGGCGTTCGTGCTGGTGGCCGCGTTCGTGCTGCTGGTGCTCTCGGACGCCGAGGACCAGTGGCTGCTGCCGGTGCGGCGGCTGCGGCTGCGTGTCTTCGGCCATCCGCTGGCCGGCGCCGGCGCCGAGGTGCCGCTGGCCGCGTCGGTGGAGCTGCTGGAACGCTCGCTCGCCTGGCACGCCGCGTCACCCATCGTCCGTTCCGCCCTGCTCGACTACTGGGACGAGGACGGCTGGCGCATCCTGCGCTTCACGGGGGTGTACGAGGATGAACAGCTCGGCCGTGCGAACGACGGCGACCGGGCCAAGAGCGGGGACGAGCAGGCGGCCGGTGCGGCGCGTCCGGTGAACGTCCTGTTCGCGCTCGACCTCACCGCCACCGTCGACAACGCCCCGAACCCCGCCGTACGGGTCACGGTGATCGACGACCGTACCGACGAGGTGGTGGCGGTGCCGCTGCACGACACCATCGCGGCACGCAAGATGCTGCCGTTGGTTCAACCGGCCTAGGGTCTTTCGTTTGGATCGGGCTGGATCAGGGAGCGGGGTCTGGTGCGTGCAGATGCTGGGGGTACCTCCCACGCCCGTTCAGGGCAGTGGGGGAGGAGGAGGGAGTCGACGCGGAGCGTCGGCGACTGACGACAACGCGGCAGATGCTCGTGCCAGACCCCGCGAGCCCAGCGTGATCCAAACGAGAGGCCCTAGCGGCGCAGCCGACTGCCGGCTGACGTTTCGCGAGCCCGCCAAGAAAGCCCCTCTGATCTGCGAAAGCGGCAGGTCGGAGGGGCTTTCATCGGAGGGGCTTTCTGAGGCCCGGTCCGGTCGTCACGCGCTGCGTGGAGCGGATCAGCGGGGTGTCTCGGCAGCCGGGGTCAGCGGCGCTTGCGCCGGGTCTGGCGCTGTCCTGGTTTGCGTGCAGCCAACAGTTTGTGGGCTTCGAACGGCTTGCCTGCGGCGGTCAGGGCCCGGGCGAGAGACTTGGTCACGGTCTCGGTCAGCGGGTGGTCGTCGCCGAGGGTGCGGCGGATTCGGGCGCGCGTGTCCTTCAGCAGGTCCACCGCCGTCGCGTGCTCACCGGTACTGCGCAAGGTGATGGCGAGGCTGTGAGCGGACCGGAGGGTGTCGGGGTGATCCTCGCCGAGGACGGCACGGCGACGTTCGAGGATGTCCTCGTCCATCTCGCGAGCCTCGGCGAACTCCTTGAGGCCGAACAGGGTTGAGGCGAGATTGTGGGCGGAATGGAGCGTGTCGGGGTGATCCTCTCCGAGGACGGCACGGCGACGTTCGAGCGTGTCCTCGTGCATACGGCGTGCCTGCGCGTAGTCCCCGAAGCTGAACATGGTCGCGGCGAGATTGTGGGCGGATCGCAGGGTGTCCGGGTGATCCTCACCGAGGACGGCACGGCGGTGTTCGAGGATGTCCTCGTGCATTCGGCGCCCCACGGCGAACTCCCCGAGGCCGTCCATGATGACGGAGAGATCATTGGCGGACTGGAGCGTGTCCGGGTGATCCTCGCCGAGGATGGCCCGGCGGCGTTCCAAGGTGTCCTCCACCACCGGGCGAGCCTCGGCGAACTCGCCGAGGTCGATCAGGGCATGACCGAGGAACTGAGCGCTTTTGAGCGTGTCCTCGTGGCTGTCGTCGAGGGTGTCGGTCCAGGTGCGGTGGAGATTGGCGGCAAGGTCGAGCGCGGCGCGTGGCTGGCCGCTCCTGACGAGGTAGCGGGCGGCCTGGATCAGCGCCTGGCGTAGTGCGGGTCGATGGGCGGCGCTCTGCCTGCGGGCGGTGAGGTGCGCGGTGAGGGCAGCCCATCGGGGCCAGTCCGTCGGGGTATCGGGATCGCCGGGGGTGACCACGCCCAAGATCGCGGTGACGTCGTCCTCCGCCGCGGCCGTGTCGGCAGCGCTGGACCGGTCGCGGAGGATGGCCTGGGTGAGCCGGTGGATCTGCACGGTTTCGTGGCCGAGGCGGGCGAGTCCGTAGTGGGCCATCGACTGGAGAGCCCGCTGCGGCCACATGAAGTCGTCCGGGTCGACGGCGACCGTCGCCAGCTGATCGCCGATGGCTTCCAGCCATGCGATGGGGATGGGCTCGGGACCGAAGAAGGCGCCGAGACTGAGCAGGTCGGCGGCGTCCGGCTGGTCGGCGGCCAGGCGGGTGGTGGCGATGTCGACGGCGGCGGCCAGGGGCGCGGGGTAGCCGTGCGGACCGCCGTTCTCCATGAGCTTGGCGGTCTTGTCGGTGAGCAGGAGGCGATAGCGGTCCACGGTCATACCGCTGCTGATGACCCCGGCTGCCTGGGCCAGTGCGAGGGGCAGGTCGCCTAGGTCGTCCGCGAGGCCGTCGGCCTGCTCCGCGGCGATGCCGGGGATACGGGCGGTGAGGTAGGCCAGGGAGTCGCTGCGGGCGAACACGTCCAGGTCCAGGCCGTGGACGCGATCCTGCCAGTCGGGATTGCGCGAGGTGATCAGGACGTGGCCGGGACCGGTGGGAATCGGGGTTTCGAAGTCCTCGGGGTCGACGGCGTTGTCCAGAATGATCAGCCAGCGGTCCTGGGTGCGCAGGTGGTCCAGCAGCATGCGGACATTGTGTTCGGCGCCGGCGTCCGGCTTGGCGATGTCCAGCCGGGCGGCCAGCTCGACATACCGGACGAGGATCTGGTCGGCCTGTTCGGCATCGATCCACCACACGGTGTCGTACTGGCTGGCGAAGCGGTGGGCGTACTCCAGAGCGATCTGCGTCTTGCCGATCCCGCCCAGGCCGTGCAGGGCCACGGCCCGCCGATCACCGAGCAGTCCTTCGCGTATCCGGCCGAGCTGCGGCTCACGCCCGGTGAAGTGAGGGTTGCGGGGTTCGACGTTCCACACCGGCGGAACCACACCGGCGCTGCTGGGCAGCCGCGGACTCTGGCTGCTGGAACCCGCGGGAGAAGGCCGCACGGGCGCGGGGCCGCCGCCCGGGAAGCCGGGTGCCGTGAGCGGTCCTGTGGGCCCGCTCACGGCGTCGAGCAGCGCGGCTCTGGCGGACTGTTCGTCCAGGCCGTGCAGGTTCTTTCGGACGAGGGCCCGCAGGATGTCGGGGATGTCGGCGCTCGCCACGGGTTCGATCGTCAGCGGAACGAGACGGCTACGGCTCGCCATGGCGGAGGTCCACTCCGCCTGGGTCCACCGGGTGGGGACGAAGTACTGGTGGGAGAAGAGCGCGACCACCGCCGTGGCACGCTCCAGGGCCTCGCTCATGCGCGTGACGAAATTGTCACCGGTCCGCCAGTTCCAGACGTCCAGCTCCACCTGGTGGCCGGCCTCCCGCAGCTGCCACGCCACCCACTCCGCCCAGGCCTGGTCCGGCCCTGCATGGCTGACGAAGACCGACTCCGCTGCTGCACTCACTCCCGCTGCTCCCCCGCACGTCACCCCTGACACGACGCCGCACCCATGTTCTCCCGTACGCGGGAGTCATGGGTGCGAATCATCGATACGGGATACGGCACCGGGTGGCACCGGCACACGTGAGGCGCGCCGATACCACCCGGATTCATACTTCTGACGAGGCCGTCAGGCTTCTGGAGAAGCCGTCAGGCCACCGCCCGTCAGCTGGCCGCAGCCGCGCCCGACCGACGGCGACGGATCACCGCGTAGCCCACGCCCGCTCCGGCGATCACGATCACCGCACCGGCGCCCGTGACGGCGTAGCCCGGCATGGACGTGCCGCTGTCCGCCGAGAGCGCCAGGTCCTGGTGCGCGTACAGCGCGGCGTCCACGGACGCGGCGCTCCGCACGGCCACGTGCGAGGACACCCGGCCGGCCGACTTCACCGAACCGTCGTTGTTCAGCAGCAGCTGGCCGTTGTTCGGGTGACGGAAGTCGAACAGGCCGTTCAGGGAACCCGCGCCCGCGTCGAACGAGGTGTCACCGATGCGGTCGGTGTGCCAGTTGTCCTCGATGAACTTCACGATCGAGGACTGCTGGGTGGCGGTGTGGTCGACGGAGTTGACCTTGCTGTACGGCGAGATCACCATCAGCGGCTGGCGGGTGCCGGGGCCGCACCGGTCGGCGTAGCCGCCCGCGGCGGCCGGGCCCGCCTGGCAGGCCGGGCTGTCCGTGGCCTTGCCGTGCGAGTCGGGCTTGCTGTCGGTGGAGCCGTTCTCCACCTTCGTCATGACGTGGTCGTACCAGCCGTCGGAGTCGTCATAGGCCAAGACGATGGCCGTGTCCTTCCACTGCGACGACTTCTGGATCTGGTTGATCTGGTCGACGAGGAAGCGCTGCTCGTCGATCGGGTCGGAGTTGGCTGCGTGACCGTCCTGGGAGGCCGAGGCCTTCAGGTAGCTGACTGAGGGCAGATTGCCCGTCTGCAGGGCCGCGTCGAAGTCGGTGACGTCGTACTGGTGGTTGGCCTGGCCGTCGTGCCCGATCTCCTTGACGCTCTTCGGCGGCAGGTGGTGCGGGTTCGCGGTCGACTTGTAGTACTCGAACGGCGCGTGGTGGGGGCTGTAGTCCTCCACCTGGGCGCCGCCCACATTGGCGTGGGTGACGGACGCGCACTTGGCGTAGTGCCCCTGCTGGCCGTCCCACACGGTGCCGGGCCTGAAGCCGCCCTGGAACCAGCCCCAGCTGACGTGCTTCGCGTTCAGCAGGTCACCGATGTTCTTGCCCTGCATGGCGCCGAGCGCGTTGGTGGAGGTGTGGTCCTTGTCCGCGCAGTCGTCGTAGGCCGGGTCCGGGTCGTTGATCATGGTGCCGACGCCGTTCGCGTCGGGCGAGACGACCGTGTACGGGTCGGGCGTGGCGGTCCGCTTCGGGTTCTCCGTGCCGCTGGCCGGGTCCATGGAGACGATGCCGTGCGTCTGACCGGAGATCACATTGATGGCACCCGGGGTCGAGGGGCCGTAGACGTCGCTGAAGGACCTGTCGTTCAGCGCGTAGTGCTGGGCGTAGTTCCACCAGGCGGTGACCGTGTTGCCGTCGTAGTAGTCCATGACCAGGCCCGGCTCGCCGTAGAGGTTGCCGGAGCACTTGCCCGAGTCGGTGTTCTCGACGAACTTGTCCGCCGTGCCACCGTTGTACGCGTACTGCTCGGGCGTGTAGGCGTGGTTCTGGTCGCAGGTGACGGCCTGGTCGGGGCCGAGGCGCTTGGGCAGGTACTGGTTCGGGTTCTTGGTGAGCAGTCCCGCGTTCGCCAGGTTGTCGACCTTCGGCGTGTGCTTCGACGCCTTGAACGGCGTGCCGTTCTCGTTCGTGGCGTTCGGGTACGTCGCGAAGTAGTGGTCGAACGAAATGTTCTCGCCGAAGATGACCACCACGTGCTTGATCGGTGTCGCCGTCCCCGCGGAGTGGTGTGGCGTCGCCGACGCGGCGGAGGCGCCGCAGAACACGGTCAGCGCGGCGGCCCCCGTCAGTGCTCCCGCTCGCGTCAGCAAGCGGTGGGTTCGTCTTGGTGATCCAGCTTTCTTGGCCATGCGTTACGACTTCTTTCGCTCGTGAAGATCTGTACGGGGGTGGCGTACGACGGCGAGTCTCAGCCAGGCCCGCTACGCTCCAGCGGACCTACCGTGACATCAAAGTGAAGGGCGAGTCATGAGTTGGCCAGCAAGTCTTGGCCTGATCTTGACTCTCTGGCATCACATAGCGGAGAACTCGACACTCCGGCGGCACATGCCGGACGCCGCTCGCGAAGTGCCGGTGCGAGCGGTGCCGGTGTGGCCGACGTGAGGCGAATTCAGGCCAGCATGCTGCGACCCAGCCAGTCATCAGTGTTGCGGACACCGGGCAGCGCGAAGAAGTAGCCGCCGCCGAACGGAGAGATGTAATCCGTCAGGGGCTCGCCGGCGAGCCGCTGTTGCACGGTCTTGAACTGCCGGTTGAGGTCCTGCTGGTAGCAGCAGAACAGCAGCCCCATGTCGAGGTTGCCGTTGCTGTCCGTGCCGCGGTCGTAGTTGTACGAGCGGCGCAGGATGCGGTTCTCGCCAGTGTGCGCGGTGCGCGGGTTGGCCAGCCTGATGTGGCTGTCCAGAGGGATGACGTCGCCCTTGGGGTCCTGTGCGAACTGGGGTGTGTCCGTCTCGTGGTTGCCGTCGAGCGGTGCGCCGGTGTCCCGGTTGCGGCCGAACATCCGCTCCTGCTCGGTGAGCGAGACCCGGTCCCAGAACTCCACCAGCATCCGGATCAGCCGTACCGCCTGATAGCTGCCGCCCGCCGCCCAGCCGGGCTCGCCGGACGCCGCGGGCACCCACACCAGCTTGTCCATGGTGCGCTTGTCGGCCGCGTCCGGGTTGGCGATGCCGTCCTTGAACCCCATGTGGTTGCGGGGTGCCCCGGCGGGCCTCGGCGGCGACGAGAAGCCGTCGAGACGCCAGCGGATCTGCAGGGCGCCGCGGGTGTGACGGGTGAGGTCACGCAGTGCGTGCAGCACCGTGTCCCTGCTGTCCGCGCAGAACTGCACACTCAGGTCGCCGTCGCACCACGCCGGATCGAGGTCGTCGTCCGGGAAGGGCGCCATCGCGGTGAGCCCGCGCGGGGCGCGGCCCTTCAGCCCGTACCGCTCGTCGAAGAGCGAGGCACCCACACCGACGGTCACGACGAGGCCGTCGCCGGGGACCTCGGGGCCGAGAGTGCCGGAGTCGGTGGGCGGCGCGGTGATGCCGGACACCGGCGGCACACCTCCGGCCGTCAGGAACCGCACCCGCTCGGTCACGGTGCGCAGCAGCGCGGCCAGGTCGTCGCGGTGCTCCGCGGTCACGTCGAACGAGACGAAGACGGTGCTGCGGTACGGCGCCGTGAGGATGCCGTTCTGGTGCACCCCGTGGAACGGCACCCGGGGCCTGGACCCCGCGGCGGCCGGTGTCACCCGGTCGCCTCCGGTGCCGGAGGCGTCCCGCACGACAAGGCCCGCGGCACCCGCGGCCCCCACCGCGCCCACGGTGCCCGCTACGGCGGCTCCGCGCAAAAAGCCGCGGCGGGTCCGGGAGCCGGGGCTCTCGTCGATGCGGCTCATGTCGCCGGTGTTGCCGGTGTCGCTGGTAGCGGCGGGGCGGGTCGGGCCCGTCGCGCCACGTTCGTCCGTGCTCAAGCCTTCCTCCGTACGTCACAGATGGCAGCGATGTCCGCGAGCCGTTCCAACGCGTCCCCGGCAGCGGCGTTCAGCTGTTCGCGCTGTGCCCGGGTCAGTTCGTCGAGCGGGGTCCACCGGACGTTCCCCGTGCCTGAACCGTCTGATGAGGTGTGCACCTCGTGCCGCTGGTCGTCGAGCAGGTCCGCGAGGTGGGTCAGCGACGTGTCGAGTTGGGCGAGGTGCGGGTAGCGGGTGCGCAGCAGCGGGCGCAGTCGGGTGAGCACGGTCTGCGTGCCTCGCAGGTTGGCGCGGGCGCTGGCCAGGTTGGTGCCGCTGCCGTAGTCGGTGCGTCCGGTGAGTTCGAACTGCAAGGTGTTCTCCAGGATCTCGTGCGCCCGCAGACCCATGTCCAGAGGGTCCATCCGCTCCGTCGCCCAGCTGGTGCGCAAGCCGCGGACGTCCTTGGCGAGCCGGTCGGCGACCGGCCGCAGCGAGGCGGCGGACGCGCCGTGCCACAGGCCCTGTTCAAGGCGGTGGAACCCGGTGAAGCCGGGATCGTCCACGCCGTGCGGCAGGCCCGCGTCGGTGCCGTTGATGGCTCCGTCCGCGTCGCCGAACGTGCCGTACGCGGCGCCCATCCCCTCGTACACGAGGTGCGCGTCGAGCCAGGCCGTGCGCGCCTTCGCCAGGTCACCGCCGTGCACCGCGGTGCGCAGCTTGTCGACGGCGCCGACCAGCACGGACGTCTGCGTGCCGATCCACTTCTGGTAGTCCAGCGTGGGCGGAATCAGGTCGTGCTGGTCGACGGGGACGACGGCCGGGCTGCCGCCGTGCGTCGCGCCGGCGATGTGGACCACCGGCCCCAGCGACGCCGGGGCGTCGTCCGGCAGGCAGCGGAACCGGTACGAACCGCCGGGCAGCGAGGCTCGCAGCTGCCGTGTGGTGCCCGGTGCGAGGCCTTCCATCTCGCCGTACACCGCGCCGGTTGCCGCGTTCATCAGGTGCACTTCCGCGGTGCGGTCCATGGTGTTGTGCAGGTCGAAGACCTGCGTCCCGGCGTGCGGACCGTGCCAGCCCTGGCCGCAGGTGCCGAGCGAGACGTCGATCTCGGTGCCGGTGCCGCCCGTGGCGTGCGTTCCGTCGCCGGTCGGAAACAGGGCCACGGCGGCGAAGGCCACCACCGCCAGCGCCAGAGCACCCGCGGGCAGTCCCCACCGCCCGCGCCCGTGCCACCAGCGCCGCCCATGCCACCACCCGTGTTCGGGTGGGCCCGCAGCGGGGGCCTCGGCCATTTCTGGATCTCCTTCTTTCGTCGGACCCCGCGAACCGCACACCGTGCGCATCACACGGCACAAGCCGCGTCATGCGAACAACACGGCACAAGCCGCGCCATGCACAATCCACCGGCGCAAACCCGCGGCTACAGCGCACGCACCAGCGCACGAGTGTGGCGCGCGCCATGTTAAAGGTCACCGGACGGCCGGCTACCCCCGCGTACCGGGTCGGCGGCCCGCACTCCCGCGCACCGCGGCTGTGCTTCCCGGTGACCGACGGTGCGAAGCGGCCCCGTGCCTGCCGTCCGGGTGCACAGCCATGTCATGCCGAGTGAAGATACGTTTCCTCAATCCAAGGCGAAGAACAGGTGTACCCGGGGCGAACATCCTGGATTCCGGCTGGTCAGCGCCGTGCGGAGGCAAGCAGCCCGGAGCCGCTCCGGCGCCGTCAGCGAAGCCCTGAAGTCCGGAGCCGGCGGTCGAGGCCGGGAGGCAAGAGCGCGGAGCCGGGGCCGGACCATGCCCCCGAAGGCGGAAGCCGGTCACTCCCCGTAGGTGCGCACGTCGTCGATGTACTCCCGCGCCCGCGCCCGCACCACCTCGGGCAGCGTGCCGCCCGCGAGATCCGCGAACGTCGTCGTTTCCAGGACTTGCCGCAGGCTGGTCCGCACGGCCCGCCAGACGTCGGGAAGCACCGCGGCGGCGCCCGGGTACTCCAGATCGCTCAGGCTCAAGTCCCTTACGCTCGCGAGCGGACCGTCCATGGCGCGTATCACGGCGGCGAGAGTGATGTCGGCGGCGGGCTGCGCCAGCACATAGCCGCCGGTCGGGCCGCGGACACTGCGGACCAGGTGGGCCAGGCGGAGTTCGCGGAGAATGCCGAAGAGGAATCGGACCGGGATGTTCTGGCGAACGGAGAGTTCGTCTGCGGTGAGCGGCGCGTCATCCGCTACCGCCAGTTCCGCCATCGCCCGGACCGCGTAATCCGTCTTGGCTGTGATCCGCACGTCGGCAACGTACCACGCCGCCACGTTTGCGCCGGTCACAGCGGTGCGCAGACCTCGGCACGACCACCAGGGCCAGGGCCGAAAGAGTTGGAGCCGATGACGTAGGTAAACGCTTCCTCTTCATTGCTCTGTCTAACATCACTAAGTTCACCGAAACGCTGTACTATCGCGGCAGCGCCACGACCGGCGCCGAGATCGACCAGCATGCCGGGCCAACGTGCCTGGCCAAGCGGGAGGTTGGGCGTGACATTAATCGGGCGAGGTCGGAGTGTTGTCGTCATCGGGGCGGGTGCGGCCGGTGCGATGGTGGCCATCCAGCTCTGCGAGTCCGCGGCCCGGCGCCGCATTCCCTTCGACCTCACACTGATAGACCCGGCCCCCGAAGCAGGCCGCGGCAAGGCCTACGCCACTCCCGACACCCGCCACCGGCTGAACGTGCCTGCGGGAAACATGAGTTGCTACCCGGACGACCCGGGCCACTTCGCCCGCTGGCTCTGTACGCACGGCGAACCGGCCGGCACGCCCGCCGACTTCGCCCAGCGCTACCGCTACGGCGCCTATCTCGCCGACACCCTCGGCCGCGCCATCATGGCCGCCCAGGACGTGGTCACCGTCCGCCGGTTACGGGCCCGTGCCATCGGCTGCCACTTCATCCCGCGCCCTGAAGGCGGCGAGCGGACCCGCATCGAACTTTCTGAAGGACCCGCGGTCGACGCGGACAGCGTGGTGCTGGCGACCGGTCCCTTCGCCGCGGACGCCGGATGGGCACCCGCGAGCCTGCGCGACTGTGACCGCTTCATCGCCGATCCCTGGGCGCCCGGCGCCCTCGACGCGGCCCTCGACAAGGCGGACAGGGACGACGTCCTGCTGGTCGGCACGGGTCTGACCGCGATCGACATGGCCCTGGCGCTGGACCGTCCGCGGCGCACCGTGCACGCGCTCTCCCGGCACGGTCGACTGCCGCAGGCGCATGCCGTGGCCCCGCTGCCCGCCGCGTCCTGCCCGCCGCTGAACGGCCTTTCCCTGCCGGGGCTGCGCGCCGCGGTGCACGAGCACATCGCCCGTGTGATGCGTTCGCACGGCGACTGGCGTCCCGCACTGGACGGACTGCGCCCGGTGACCGCGCAGTTGTGGGCGTCGCTGTCCGCCGAGGAGCGGGCCGAGTTCATCGAACGTGACGGCTCGCTGTGGAACGCGCACCGCCACCGGATGCCGCCGGCCACGGCCGAGACGGTGTCCCGGATGCGCCGCACCCGGCGGCTGCGGCCGTACGCGGGCCGGATCACCGACGTCACCCGGCAGGCCGCAGGACCGCTGTCCGTCACTCTCGACGACCGGGGCGAGGAACGCACTCTGACCGTGGGCTGGGTACTGGACTGCACAGGTCCCGGACTGCGGCTCCCGGACACCACCGACCCGCTGTGGCGCAGCCTGCTCGACGGCGGCGCAGCCGTCGCGGGCCCGATCGGCATGGGCGTCAGCACCCAGGCCGGACGACTCACCGACGCCCACGGACACGCAACACGCGCACTGTGGACGCTCGGTGCACCGCGCCGCGGTGAACTGTGGGAGACCACCGCCGTCCCGGAGATCCGCGTCCAGGCCGAAGACATCGCCAAGGCCGTCCTCGCCCCCTGGACCAGCACCACAGCCGCGCTCCTGAAGCCCCCGGCGCACACCACCGCGACCATCGCGCCGACACCGCCCGCCCAGGACCACCCCGCGCCCGTGCGCCGCACCCGGCTCCCTCTGGACGTCTCCGGCTTCCCGCTGAGCACGCACGCCGCCGCGGCTGCCGCCTACCGCACCGGAGTGGACCGGCTGTTGAAGGTGCGCTCCGGGGCCCGGGAGGCGTTCCGGCGTGCCGCGCGGCTCGATCCCGGCTTCGCGCTCGCGCACACCGCGCTCGCGCTGATCGGGCACGAGTGCGGCGCCGACGTCGACGTGCTGCGCGCGCTGGCCGACGCCCGGCGGTGCGTACGGGAGCGGGCCACCGAACACGAACGCGCCTTCACCGAAGTCGTCGAGCGCCGAGTGCTCGGCACCGCCGCCGCGGGTGACACCGCGCTCGTACGCCATCTGGGCACCTATCCCGGCGATGCGCTGGCGCTCGCCGTCGCCGTGCCCACCATCGCCTTCTCCGGCCTGTACAGCCTGGACGACGGCGCCGCGCTGCGCCTCGTCGAGCAGAGTGCCCCGGCGCTCGACGGGCACTGGTTCCACACCTCGTTGCTGGCTTTCCTGCGGCAGGAGGAGAGCCGTTTCGACGAGGCCGGGGAGCTCGCCGAGCGGGCGCTGACCGCACAGCCCGGCTCCGGGCACGCGATGCACGCCCTGGCGCATGTGTACTACGAGCGCGGCGCGCACGAGCAGGGCCGCGCCCGCCTGGACAGCTGGCTGGGGCAGCAGGGCCGTGGCGGTTCGCACCGCGCCCACTTCTCCTGGCACGCGGGCCTGCACGAAATCACCCTGACCGACGCGGCCGCGCTGCGCCGCAGGTGGACCGAGCAGTTGTCGCCGGGCGGCAGGTCCGGGGTCTGCGGAATCCGTGCGCTGGTGGACGCGGGTTCGCTGCTGTGGCGGGCGCGGATCTGTGACGGCTGGCAGGGCCCGCTCCCGATCGAGCAGGTCCTGGAGTCCGTGCGCGGCGACATTCTGGAACGCCCCGCCAACGCGTTCGTCGCCCTGCACGGTGCGATCGCGCTCACCGCCGCGGGTGACGTGCCCGGCCTGCGCCGCCTGCACGACCACGCACGCGGTGCCGACCGCGTCCAGCAGGAGGTCGTCGCGCCGCTCTGCACGGCACTTGAGCACCTGGTCGAGGAGCGCTGGCCGGTGGCCGCGCAGCAGCTGGAGAGGGTGCTGCCGCGACTGAACGCGGTGGGCGGCAGTGCCGCACAACGCGAGATCGTCGAGGAGACCCTCCTGTACGCGCTGGTCAGCGGCGGCGACTTCGAGGCGGCCCGCGCCCGTCTGGCGGCCCGCCTCGATCGGCGGCCCTCTCCTCAGGACCGCAGGCGGCTGACCGCGCTGGCACCGCAACGTGCCGTCGTCGCCTCGGCTGCGGCGCTCTGACAGCACGTCGACGTCGACGGCGGCAGCGGTCCGCGAGGGCCGCTGCCGTGCTGTCCGTACGTCACCGACCGGCCCGTACGTCACTGGCCGACCTGCGCGAACTCCGTCAACCTGCGCGAAGTTCATACGCCGGCAACGGAATCATCTCGACAGCCAGGACCCACCCCTGGCACCCTCCCCGCATGCACTCAGCCGCAGTCAAGGCCCGCCGCCCGGGCCCTCGTGCCGCCGCTCGCGGCACCCTTACCGCCCTCCTGGCCACGGCCCTTGCCGTCCTGGCCGCCTGCGCTCCCGAGTCCGACTCCTCGGACGGCACGGGCTCAGGCTCAGGCTCGGGCCGCTCGTCGGCCTCCGCCGCCTCTTGCGCCAAGGACAAGCTGGCCACGAAGACCGACGGCAAGCTGACGGTCGGCACCGACAAGCCCGCCTACGCGCCGTGGTTCCAGGACGACAAACCGTCCAACGGGAAGGGCTTCGAATCGGCGGTGGCCTACGCCGTGGCCGGCTCGCTCGGCTTCACGAAGGACCAAGTTGTCTGGCAGACCGTGCCGTTCAACAGTTCCTTCGCGCCGGGTGAGAAGCACTTCGACTTCGACATCAACCAGGTCTCGATCAGCAACGCGCGCAAACGCGCCGTGGATTTCTCCGCCGGCTACTACACGGTCCGCCAGGCCGTGGTGACGCTGAAGAAGTCCCGTTACGCGCACGCGAAGACCATCGCCGACCTGAAGGGCGCAAAACTCGGCGCGCAGGTCGGCACCACCAGTCTCGACACCGTCACCAACGTGATCAACCCGGGCCCCAAGGCCGCGGTCTACCAGAAGAGCGACTACGTCAAGGAGGCGCTGCGCAACGGTCAGGTCGACGGCGTCGTCCTCGATCTGCCGACCGCCTTCTACATCACCTCGGCTGAAGTGACCGACGCCAAGATCGTCGGTCAGCTCCCGGACACCTCCGGAAAGGCCGAGCAGTTCGGGCTCGTCCTGGACATGAACAGTCCGCTCACGTCCTGTGTCAGCCGGGCCGTCAACGGTCTGCAGCACGACGGCACCCTGCCCGCGCTGGAGAAGAAGTGGCTCTCCGAGGCCGTCTCAGCCCCGGAGTTGAAGTGAGCGCGGAGCACGCGGCGTCGACGCACACCGCGAAGTCCGGGGACGACGGCGCCTACGTGCCGTCTCTCCGGCGCCTTGAACGTGAGCGTTTCAAGCGTGCGAGGGCCCGCCGCTCGACCGCCGTCGCCGCCGTCTCCACGGTGCTGACGGCGGCGGTGCTGTACCTCGTCGTCACCGGTTCGCCCGGCTGGCAGCGCACCCGCGAGACGTTCTTCAACGGCCACTACGCCCGGATCGCGCTGCCCGACGTTCTTCAAGGGCTGCTGCTGAACCTGGAGCTTCTCGCGGTCTGCGGAGTCTGTGTCCTGGTGTTCGGCATGCTGCTCGCCATCGCCCGCACGCTGCGCGGCCCGGTCTTCTTTCCGCTGCGCGCGCTCGCCATCGCGTACACGGACTTCTTCCGGGGTCTGCCGCTGATCATCTGCCTGCTGATGACCGTGTTCGGCGTGCCGGCGCTGCGGCTGCGGGGTGTCACCAACGATCCGGTGCTGCTCGGCGGCGCCGCGCTGGTCCTGACGTACTCCGCTTATGTGGCCGAGGTGTTCCGCGCCGGCATCGAGTCGGTGCATCCCTCGCAGCGTGCGGCGGCCCGTTCGCTCGGTCTGTCCAGCGCGCAGACCCTGCGGTACGTGGTGCTGCCGCAGGCGGTGCGACGGGTCGTACCGCCGCTCCTCAACGATCTCGTGTCGCTCCAGAAGGACACCGGTCTGGTCTCCATCGCGGGCGCCGTCGACGCCGTGTACGCGGCGCAGATCATCGCGGGCAAGTACTTCAACTACACGCCTTATGTCGTCGCGGGCCTGGTCTTCGTCGCGCTGACGATTCCGATGACCCGCTTCACCGACTGGGTCACCGCCCGGCTCGACCGGCAGCGCGCCCAAGGAGGAACGGTTTGAGCGACCGACGCACCCGTGCTGCGTTTCGACGCGGTGCGCAAGACGTTCGGGCGGCGGCACGTCGTGCTGCGGGACGTCGACCTTCGACGTCGCCCCGCACACCGTCACCGCCCTTATCGGCGCCTCGGGCTCCGGCAAGTCGACGCTGCTGCGCTGCGCCAACCTGCTGGAGGAGATCGACGACGGCGCGATCCACCTGGACGGCGACGAGATCACCGACCCGCGCACCGACGCCGACGCGGTGCGCCGCAGAATCGGCGTGGTCTTCCAGGCGTACAACCTCTTCCCGCACATGACCGTTCTGAAGAACATCACGCTCGCTCCGCGCCGGGTTCTGGGCATGGCCCGTGCGGAGGCCGAGGAACGCGCAATGGTCCTGCTGAAGCGGCTCGGTCTCGGTGACAAGGCGGATGCCTATCCGGACCGGCTGAGCGGCGGCCAGCAGCAGCGTGCCGCCATCGTCCGCGCGCTGGCGCTGCGCCCACGGCTGCTGCTGCTCGACGAGATCACCGCGGCGCTCGATCCGGAGCTGGTCGGCGAGGTCCTCTCGGTGGTGCGCGACCTCAAGGCCGACGGCATGACCATGGTCCTGGCCACTCACGAAATGACCTTCGCCCGCACGTCGCCGACCAGGTGTGCTTCCTCGACGACGGCGTCGTACGCGAACACGGCACGCCTGAGCAGGTCTTCAGTGATCCGCGTGAGGAGCGCACTCGGCAGTTCCTGCGGCGGGTCACGGAGGCGGGACGGCTTTAGCGACCGTTCCGCACCGCCGCCGCGCCGCGACGGTCACCCTTCGCGACGCGACGACGGCTCACCAGGTCCGGATATCAGAACGGTGAGAGAACCTCTCCGTTCAGACGGCCGGCCCGCCACTCTTGACTGCGGTGACGAACGCCGCCCAGCCGACGGCCGGGAAGACGAGCACCGGGCCGTGCGGGGTTTTGCTGTCCCGCACGGGGACTACGGCTTCGTAGTCGTCGGAGACTTCGAGGCACTCGCCACCGTCCGGGTTGCTGTAGGTGCTCTTACGCCACGCGGCGGTCAGGAAATCTTCGGTGATTTCGAGGCATTCCCCACCGGTCGAGTTGCTGTAACTGCTCTTGCGCCAGGTTGCGACGCTCAGGAAATCGTGGGAGACCTCGATGCAGTCACCTCCGGTCGAGTTGCTGTACGAGCTCTTATGCCAGGTCACGGCGCTCAGATCGATGGATCGCACGATGCTTCCTCCAACACGCGCAGGATGAACTTCCGCGACTCAGCTGGTGAGAGCGCCAAGTCACGCACCGCATCGTAGACGCGTTGCAGATGCTCAACCTCTGCGTTTTCTTCCATGAGTTCGCCTCGCGATGCGTTCTCTACGTAAGCCACGGTATGCCCGTCCGCCAGCCGCAGGAACATCACAGTAGTAGCGTCCAAGCCATGCAGCCCGGCGCCGAACGGCAGCACATGCACCGTCACCTTCGGGCGCTCAGCCACCGCAACTAGGTACTCAAGCTGCTCCCGCCATACCTGCTTGTCGCTCGGCGCTGTCCGCAGCACCGTCTCCGAGAGGATGACTCGGAACGGCGGCGCATCCATACCCTCCAGCAGCTCGCGCCGTTCAATCCGCGCCTTTACCTGCTGCTCCAGCACATTTCCCTCAAGCCCGCCTGCCGTCAGCAATTCTCGCGCATACCCAGGCGTCTGAAACAACCCCGGCAACACACTCACCGCAAAATGCGACAGGCTCACCGACTCCGCTTCCAGCTCCATGTACCGCCGATATCGCTCGCGGAATTGCGTACGGTCACCCGTCGCCACCTCCCACATCGCCAACAGCAGTCCAGGTGAGCCGTAGAACTGGTCCAGGGCCTCGGCGACTTCGGGGCCGCCGAGTGTCTCGCCCTTCTCCAGTTTGCTGAACATCGACGGGTCCCAGCCCAGCCGGTCGCCGAGCTGCTTGTACGTGAGTCGTTGCTGTGCCCGCAGCCGCCGCAGCTCCTCGGCATACCGCTGTCGTGGGAGCTGGCTCCGGCTGGTGACGACTCTCCTGTGCGCCATGACGGCGTCCCTTCTCCGCTCCGTTACGAAGATCTGGAACCAGCCCCGCGCAGCAGGAAGTACAACCCGCTCACTCCGCCAGGGGCCTTCACCGGGGCCCATCCTCGGTAGTCCCAGGAGCACGCACAGTAATGCACCAAGCGTGACCATGGAGGCAAAACAACCAGAAAACCCAATGGAGTTATATCAGTGATGAAGTACAAGAAAACTCCTGATAATAGCACCAACAAGGCTTTTGGTGCGGCCGTTGTCTCTCCGGCGACGTTGAACAAGATCAAGGAAGCGCGAGAGGCCCGCGACCTCCTCGCCGCCGCACTGACCCGCGCCGGCATCCAGCTCCCGGCGATGGACATCCGCGAACCCGCCGTCTGGCAGGACGAACCGCGCTACGCCCTCGTCCACCTCGGAGAGTGCTCCGCTCCCGTGGCCCGCGCACTAGCGCAAGCCCTGACCTGCAAAACGGCCTTGTGACGGGCGACGACCCGGGCGGCAAGCACACCCACCACCCCCGCCTGGGCGAGACGGTCCGAGACACCGGTCATGACCGCGTCGGTGTGGTGATGGGCCATCAAGGCCCGTATGTGCAGCTCAGGCCGCTGGGCGGCGGCCGTGAGTGGGACGCGGACCCGGCCCGCATCGAGACGATAAGCACGGCGGAGCAACTGAGCGCCCGCGTCGCCGCGCTCAACGCCTACAGCCGCAACCATGGATATTGAGGAACAGCAGAACAGCAGAACACTGGGACACCGGAACACCGAAGCCCGGCGTCTGCACGCCGGGCTTCGGGTCTCACGGACTCACAGGCTCATGAACTCGCAGGCACACGAGCTGACTTCAGGACAATTAGCTGAGGGTCGGGGTCGTCCAGGTGCGCCAGTCGGCCAGGTTGCCGGCCTTGAGGCTGGAGATGTGGAACGTGGCAGGAGGAGTGCCGCCACCCGTCAGGAACGTCTGGATGCTCTGCTGAAGCGGAGCCTTCCACTCGGACCTGACCGCGCAGTGCGTACCGTCCTGGACGTCGGACCAGTAGCTGATGTTGCTACCCGCGCCGAGCGCCTTGTAGATCTCCGCTCCGCCCAGCGCCGCCACACTTCCGGACTTCGCGCCCAGCCAGTCGACGTGCGGGTTCTCCATCAGGAACAGTCCGCGCGGCGCGAACATGCCCACGATTTCGTGGGTGTCCACCGGCAGTCCGGCCGGGTTGCTCGTGTACGAGCCGAACGCGTCGCCGAACCACGGCTGTTCGTTGTAGGCGCTGTCCAGCGGCTGGGAGCCGGTCTCCCCGGGAATCCCGCGCAGGATGGGCGCACCAGCAGTACCCGACTCGATCGGCATGCTCAGCGCGATGCGCTGGTCGAACGCACCACTGACGAAGGCACCCTTGCCGAATCGCGAGCATCCCGTGACGCCCATCGCGCCCGCCTTGAGGACGCTGCCGCCCGACTGCTCGATGACGTCGATGATGCGGCTCACGCCCCAGGCCCAGGCCATCAACAGCCCAGTGCTGCTCGTGGAGCCGTAGATGCTGTAGAAAGCACCCTGTTTGTTGTTACGGGCGGTGCCTTCTTTACCGACCTGGTAGGGGTCGTAGCTGATGACGGCGGCGCCGGCGGCCTCGATGGTGGCGGTGTCCGCGCCAAGTCCGCCCAGCACGATGACGGCCGGGAAGGGTCCGGTGCCGCTCGGCAGGCTGACACCCGCCGAGAAACTGGAGCTCTTGCCCTGGTCCGTCACGTTCACGGTGATGTTGGTCGACGAGACCGTTCCCGTGACACTCTGCGGCTTCGCGGGCTTTGTGCCGTAGACGTACTTCTCCGCCTCTTGCTTGATCTCCTCGCGGCGGCACGTCCAGTCGGACTTGGCGGTGATGCGGGTGCCGTCCAGCTTCGTGAAGGGATCGGGAAGCTTGGCGTTGGATGGCACGGAACCCGGCAGGGAGACGGCGCAGTTGGCACCCTCGTCCTCACTGCCGGCCTGGATCTGCACGGTGCTTGGGAGCTTGCCGACAGCCTCCGCCTGCGCGGTGAGAGAGGTGGCGGCAAGGCTCGCGACAGCCATGAAGACCGCGGCTGCCCAGACCCGGGGCCGGTATCGATGAAGGCGCATTGTGGGGTCCTCCACAGGAAGGCGCGCGCCCAGCAAGAACAGCCCCATGTCGGATGACATGGAGTCATGTGCCTGCCGTTGCACGCCAGATGATTAGGAAGCGCACGAACCACCGTGTAGTCGAAGCTGCCCCTGAGCGATGTCGTTGAAGCTGCCCCAAGAGCTTCAACGCTGCCACCCCAGGCCTCAACCACTTGGCCCAGTGCCCTCGAACGGTACAAGCGCGCCAGGTTCTCTCACAAGACCTCACACACGCACCTGCGCCTCCTACCAGGCGACAGGCAACTCGTGTACGCCGTATACCGCCATGTGGGTCCGGAACTGGATCTCTTCAAGAGTGCGGGTGAGGCGCAGATCCGGGAAGCGCTTCAGGAGTGCGGGGTAGGCGAGTTGCAGCTCGATGCGGGCGAGATTCTGGCCGAGGCACTGGTGCGGGCCCGAACCGAAGGCGAGATGGCCGCGGGCCTGCCGGTGGACGTCGAGCTGTTCGGGAGCGGTGAAGACGTCGGGATCGCGGTTGGCGGTGTCGCCGGCGCAGATCACCGCGTCACCGGCCTTGATGAGGGTGTCGCCGAGTTCGATGTCGGCCACCGCGACCCGGCGCCGGCCCATGTGCGTGATCGTCAGATAGCGCAGCAGCTCCTCCACCGCGCCCGCCACCTGGGCCTCGTCGCCGTCGCGGACGGCGGCCAGCTGGTCGGGGTGCTCAAGGAGCGCGCAGGTGCCGAGCGCGATCATGTTGGCGGTGGTCTCATGGCCCGCGACCAGCAGCAGCCGGGCCTCCTTCGCGCACTCCTCGCGGGTGCTCAGGCCGGTGGCGAGGTAGTGCACCGCGAGATGCGTGAGCAGATCGTCCGCGGGATCACAGGCCTTGGTCTCGACAAGCGCCCCGAGGTAGTCGATCAGTTCCCGCGAGGCCGCGAGCGTGGCCTCCGGAGTGCTGCGGATGTCGATGGTGACGGCGCTGGCCCGCTGGAAGAAATCATGGTCCTCGTAGGGGACGCCCAGCAGTTCGCAGATGACCAGCGACGGCAGCGGCAGCGCGAACGCGCCGACCAGGTCGGCCGGCGGCCCGGCCTGTTCCATGGCGTCGAGCAGACCGGTGATGAGCTGCTCGATGCGGGGACGCAGGGCCTGCATGCGGCGGAGGGTGAAATGGCCGGTGAACTTGCGGCGGTGCGTGTTGTGTTCCGGCTCGTCCATGCTGAGGAAGGTGCGATTGTGCGTCCTGCTGACCGCACCGGAGGCGCTGAAGTTCGGGTAGCCGGGGAGCGTGCTGTCGGCGCTGATGCGTTTGTCCCGCAGCAGGGCGACCTGGTCGGCGTGCCGGGTCACCAGCCACGCGGTGGCACCGTTCCACAGGGTCACCCGGGAAACCGGTTCTGCCGTCATCAGGCGGGACCTGGCGGGCGGCGGGTCGAAGGGGCAGCCAGAGGCGCGCTCGGTGGCGAAGACCGGCGCGGTGGGGGTCTCGGTCATGGTTCTCCCTCCCGGAGTTCTGCTCTATTCCGCTCTCCTTGCTCTGCTCCGCCTTTCCTAGGTCTGCTCTGTGGTCTACGCGGCGGTCTGCTCTGTGGTGTACGCGGCGTTCTGTTCCGCGGTCTGCTCGCAGCGTATGGGCGGTGGCCGCGGCACGGAAGAGGAGATGTATGTAGAGGGCATGTTTCTGGCCAGTCTGCCGGGCGGGAACGGAAGGGCCTGCGGGGCGCCCGTTCCGGGGTGCCCCGCAGGCCGTTTCGCCGCTCGTTCGCGGGCGGGCGTGTGCGGGTGCGTGCTGTGCGCAGTGCGTCGGGGTGTGCGTGCGGTCAGCTACCGAAGTAGCTGTTGAAGTTGTTCTGGAACTCCCAGTTGGTGTACTTGTCCCAGTTGATCGACCAGGTCATCAGGCCGCGCAGGCCTGGCCAGGTGCCGTGGGTGGCGTAGCCGCCGCAGCCGGAGCCCTTGGTGAGGCAGTTCAGTGCCTGGTCGTGACGTCGGCCGGGGCGGTGTAGCCGTTGCCCGCGAAGTTGTCCGCCGGAAGGCCGATGGCGACCTGGGAGGGAGCTGAGCGCGGGGAACATGTTGGCGGTGTTGCCCGCCACCGGGAAGCCGGTGAGCAGCATGTCGGTCATGGCGATGTGGAAGTCGGCGCCGCCCATCGGGTGGTACTGGTTGTCCAGTCCCATGATCGGGCCCGAGTTGTAGTCCTGGACGTGCAGCAGCGTCAGGTCGTTGCGCAGGGCGTAGATCACCGGCAGGTAGGCACCGGAGCGCGGGTCCTGGCGCGCCGCTGCTGCCGCTGCCGTAGAACTGGTAGCCCAGCTGCACGAAGAACGTCTCCGGCGCCATCGTCAGCACGAAACCGCTGCCGTACTTGGCCTTCAGCGTCTTCAGTGCGGAGATCAGATTGACGACAACCGGACGTGGTCGGGTTCTTGAAGTCGGTGTCACCGGAGTCGAGGGAGAGCGAGTGGCCCTCGAAGTCGATGTCCAGGCCGTCCAGACCCCAGGTGTCGATGATGTCGCTGACCGAGCGAGACGAACGCGTCCCGGGCCGCGGTGGTGGTCAGCTGGACCTGGCCGTTCGCGCCGCCGATGGAGATCAGCACCTTCTTGCCCGCGGCCTGCTTCGCCTTGATCGCGGCCCGGAAGTCGGCGTCGGACTCCACGTTCGGGCACTCGCTCGCAGTGCACCGGTTGAAGCGGATGTCGCCCGAGGTGGCCGAGGTCGGCTCGCCGAAGGCCAGGTCGATGATGTCCCAGCTGTCGGGCACGTCGGCCACCGGGACATAGCCGGAGCCGTTGGCGAAGCTGGCGTGCAGATAGCCGACGAGGGCGTGCGAGGGCAGGTCGGCGGCGGTGGCCGGGGCGGTGGCCGGGGCCGCGACGGCGGCGGGCGCGAGTGCGGCCGGCAGGCCGAGGACGGCCGTACAGACGAGGGCCGCCGCCGCGGCGACGGCAGCACGGCGACGGCCCCGGCGGGCGGTGCCGGCGGTGGGAGTGCGCAGAGGGGTGGGCATGAGGCTGCTCCTTGGGCGCAGGGTCGGATACCTGAATCGGAAGTGGATCGCGCGAGCGGATCGCGTACGAGGTCCCGAACCCAGAGACGGGGACGGGGACGGAGCCTGGGCCGGGACGGGGTGGGGTGGAGTGGGTCAGCCGAGGCCGCTGTCGACCGCGTTCATCAAGGAGCCGTCCGCGGTGTCCCCGGACATCTCCCAGATCATGGCGCCCAGCAGGCCCTTGGACTTGACGTAGGCCGTCTTCTTGCCGATGGCCCAGGTGTCGTCGAACGACCACCACTGGCCGCCGTCTCCGGTGTAGCCGTAAGTGGCGATGGACTGTTCGTCGTGGTAGACGGTCATGTTCGGCAGCGCGGAGAGCAGGTTGGCGTAACCGCGGGTGCCGGCCTCCTCGGCGAACTGGCCGGGCGCCGCCCCGTTCGCGGACTGCCACTCGCCGTGCGCGCCGCCATCGGCGACGCCCTGCCAGCCGCGCCCGTAGAAGGGGATGCCGATGGTCAGCTTGCGCGGATCCACCCCGGCGTCGAGATACACGCTGATCGCATCATCGGTACTGAAGTGGGTGGCGTACGGGTCCTGGTCGTCGGCGTACAGGTTGGCGGTGTCACCGGTGCGGTTCGGCTCCCAGGAGTTGTCGCTGCCGGAGCCGTGGAAGTCGTAGCCCTGGATGTTGCCGATGTCCAGCGCCTTGAAGTCCTGGCCGAGGTCCCAGCCCGCATCCAGCTTCGCGCGGTCGGCCGGGGTGAACGCGGTGAGCAGGTAGCCGCTGCCCAGGGCGTCGAGTTGGCGGCGGAACTCTGCCAGCAACTGGGCCAGATTCGCCTTGTCGTTCGCGCTGTAGTGGTTGCCCGGATGGCCGTCGTCGCGGCCCGGCCACTCCCAGTCGATATCGAAGCCGTCGAAGATCCCCGCGGCGACGCCGGCACCGCCCGCGCCGTTGTACGCGGGCAGATTGCCCTTGATGTACATGTCGATGCAGGACGACACGAACTTCTGCCGGGACGCCTGAGTCGCGGCCGCGTCGGAGAAGTACTTCGAGTACGTCCAGCCGCCCAGCGAAACCAGGATCTTCAGGTCGGGATGGCGCACCTTGAGCTTTTTGAGCTGGTTGAAGTTGCCGCGCAGCGGCTCTGTGCCGAGGTCCGCGACGCCGTCCACCGACTGGGTGGCGGCCATGGGCCGGGCGTAGTCCGCGTCGGCGTCGCCCGCCCCGTCGCCCTGACTGGGGTCCTCGGGATCGCTCGCGGTGGCCTTGGTGACGCCGTTCATGCAGGTCAGGTCGGTCGGGTTGATGTTCTCAAAGGCGTAGTTGAGGACGTCCAGCCGGTCGGCCGCGCCACGGGTGTCGAGGTCCTTCACGAAGTACTGGCGGCCGTAGATGCCCCACTGCACGAAGTAGCCGACCTTCGTGTACTGGCCCGGGTCGGTGCTGCCCGGCTTGGTGGTGACCGAGACCGCGTTGCTCGCCGGTGAGGTGTTGCCCCCGGCGTCGCGCGCCTTGACGGTGAAGGTGTACGCGGTGGAGGAGGTGAGCCGGTTCAGGCTGACGGAGGTGGTGGCGCCGCTGACGCTCTGCGCTTCAGTGGCACCGTTGTAGATGTCGTAGCCGACGACGGCGTAGTTATCGGTGGCGGCGCCCCAGGAGAGCGAGACGCTGGACGAACCGACCGTGGAGGCCTTCAGGTTTCCTGGTGCGGTGGGCGGCTCGGTGTCGGTCGAGCCGTCACACGGGGCGTTGTCGAGCAGGCAGCCGGAAGGTGCGGTCATCGGTCCGGTGGCGACGAAGTAGTAGCTGTTCGCGCCGGTGCTGCCGCCAGCCGGGACCGAGGCGTTGGCGGTGTTGCCGGTGACCGTCAGATGGCTGCCGGATTGGGTGGCGGTGCCGTTGTAGTTTCCGAGGATCGCGACGCCCGACGGCAGGTCGAAGTCGAGTTTCCAGCTGGTGGCGGCGGTGTCGCCGCCGTTGCGCACCTCGTAGGTGCCCTTCCACCAGGTGCCGTTGTCGGCGATGCTGAAGACGGCGGTGAGCTTGGCCGCGGCATGCGCCGGGACGGCGAGGCCGACCAGCGCGGCCAGCGGCAGCGCGAGTGCGGTGAGCAGCGCGATGAAGGTGCGTCTGTAGCGGCGGCCCAGGTTCAACCCCCGGTGCGGTCTCCGGGGCACGGATCTCGCACCGTCGGGGGCGGGTCTCGCACTGTGAGGTGAGGGGCGGCGCGGGGTCGGGCGACTGGCCATGGTTCTCCTTCGCAAGGGAGAGGAAAACGGCCCACAGGAGCCCGGAGGCTCGCGCGCTTGGCAGGGCCATGACGATTGGAAGGTAGAAGGACTAGACCAATTCGTCAATAGGTTCAGACCATTCACCCGGAATGGACTTCACCCCGACCGAGCCCCGGCCCCCTGACCCTGACCCACGGCTACTGGCACGCGTGTGCCGGCCCAGGCCGTCAGAAGCGGCCCGGGCCGGCACACGCATGCGTTACCCCCAGCACATCTCCAGCTCGGCCTGCGCGATCAAGGAGGAGAGCATGTCAGGGCCGGGCGAGGTCAGTTGTTGCCTCCGCTGCCGCCGCCGTCATTGCCTCCACCGTTGTTGCCGCCGCCGTTGTTGCCGCCGCCTCCGCCGTCGCCTTCATCTCCAGGAGAGAGCAGGTTGAAAAGGACGTCGACGACATGGACTTTGGTGGTCTTCGTGTTGCCGCAGTGGTACGACACAACACCCGTCGCGTCACCGGAGCCGCATACGACGGTGGACTTTTCGTGCACGACAGTGGTTTTTCCGTGGCCTCCGCCATGGCCGCCCGAGCCGGCGACGGCCCAGCCCGCGTTCGAGAGCACGAGACCGGCGACAGCGGCAGCGACGACAGCGATCTTCTTGATCATATTTCTCCCTTTCATGAGTCGCATTTGTCATACTTTGGACCCATTAGTGGCACTACTGCCAAATGAGGCCGTCGCCACGCGTCTCGGGACAACTTCACTCCTTTAACTCAAGGGCTGGCCGCCCTTGGCGGTCGGGCCACGGAACACTCTGCTGACGCCCTTGCCGCCTCCGGGGTGCGCACGAGCTGTTCCAGGAACGCGTCAGCACCCGCGTGCGTAAGCGGCCCGAGAGGAAGGCACCACCCGCGCGTACCGCTCACCCGGCGCGAAGGTCACCCCCGTCGTGCACGAGTTGAAGCGGCTCGGCCGCGGCGCCCTTGACGAACCCAGGGGGCCGCACCCAGGCATCTGAACACCCGCCCCTCGGGGTCGGACACAGTCGTTTCGGCGCCTACCGGGCAGACCTCGGCCTGGACGAGTGCCTGGACTTCCATGCGCTCCCGGGACCACAGCCACCTCGGCGACACAGGCCCACCGCCTACGGGCCCGTGGCGCAGCGCGGGACCCGCTCCGGCCAGGTCGGAGCGGGTCCCGTGCGGGGTCTGCCACCGCGCTTGGGGCAGCAGTGTCCGGGTGGACGCCGGACAAGGCGGTCAGGCCGCGAAGAGCCGGTACGTGGAGGCAGGCGCGAGGGACGCGCCGGGTACACCGGATACGCCGGGCCGTTCCGCGGCCCGGACTTCGAGAGCCGGATCGGCACACAGCATGGCCTGGTGCATGCGCTGGAGTTGGGCGGAGGGTTCCAGGCCGAGTTCCTCGACGAGCCTGCCGCGCAGCCTGCGAAAGACGTCCAGCGCCTGGGCCTGCCGTCCGCAGCGGTAGAGGGCGAGCATCGCCTGGGAGTGCAGTCCCTCGTTGAGCGGATGGCGCGCGACGAGCGCGGTCAGCTCGGTGAGCAACTCAGCGTGGCGGCCCATTCTCAGGTCCGCGTCGATGCGCAGTTCCAGGGCGCCGAGCCGGCTCTCCTGGAGCCACATCGTCTCGATCTCCAGGACCGGGCCGACGCGCACGTCCACCAGCGCGGAGCCGCGCCACAGATCGAGCGCCTGCCGCAGCAGCTTCGACGAGCGCTCCCAGTCGCCCGCGTCGAAGGCGGTACGGCCCTGGGTCACCAGCTGTTCGTAGACGTGCACATCGAGGGCGTCCGGCGGGAGCTGAAGCAGGTAGCCACCGTGCCGGGTGGCGAGGATGTCCTTGGCGGCGAGCGGGGAGTGCGGGCCGAGGGCCCCGCCGATCTGGCGGCGCAGCTGCAGGATGTACGTCTGAAGGGTGGTCAAAGCGCTGCGCGGCAGCTCGGCGCCCCAGATCTCCTCCATCAGTGTCGGCACGGGGATGATGCTGTTCTGATGCAGTGCCAGCAGCGCAAGGATCTGCCTCGGCTTGCCGGCGGTGGGAACGATCGACTCTCCGGACAGCTGTGCGCTCAGGGGACCAAGAACCTTGATTTCCATGGGGTTCCTCCATGTGTGAGTCGTCCGACCTGGGCCCGTTCGGCATCCGCCGCCCGCGCTACCGTGGCCATCGGCCGGCGGTACCTCCACGCTGTCACCGGGCCGGTCCGCGCAACCAGTGAAGAATTCCTCAACTACGCGTGAGTGTCCGCACGTGCGCACCATGAGAACTTCATACGCCACCCATGAAGATCCAATTGGCCACTATTGGCCACGCCTGCTGATACCGCCGCGCGTTGCCGGATACTTTTGCGCGTTGCCGCAGCCGCGGCCATTGGTGTGCCCGCGTACCGCACGTCTGCGTTTCAGCCCGAGCAAAGACTCTCCGCCGCTCAGCCCGGTTCGTCCCGCTCATCCCCGTTTCCGAGGAGACCGCCATGAACCACACCACCGTCGTGGAAGCCGTGGCCGCCGTCGACGACCCGGTACTTGAGGACCTGTCCGAACAGATCGCGGACGAACTTCAGCCCAGCACCCGCATCCGCTGAAGGTGATCGTGCCCGGCCTGCGCGGTTTCCGGGCCCGGTTCGGCGCCGGGCGGCTCTACGACGTGCGCGTACGGCTGGGCCGGGTGAGCGTCCCGAGCCGTGACGAGGACCTCGACCCCGTCCCACTGTTCCTGTGATCCCCGTGGCCACCTTTCGTCCTGCCGCCCAGGAGGGCCCGTTCGTGTCAGGCCCGTGCAGCTGCGCGGCGAACCGCAGTCGTCGGGACCGGGCCACACCTTCGCTCAGGACCGGGATCCGGCGCTCGCCGGCTGGTCGCCGTACGACCTGATGACGGGCGTGCGGGGCAGACCGGGCCACGGTGCCGGCCGCACCGGTGTCACCTGTGGGCCGGGAGCCTTGGTGGTTCGTGCCGGCCACCTGTGGGACCGGCCGGCTTAGCGGTGGCAACACCTCTGAGCCGGCCGGGCACGGAGGACGCGCGCAATCCGTTGATGCTCGCCAGACCGGAGCACGCGGCCCGCGGCTCCTCACACGCCGCACTGAAGTACGCACTTCGCATTCGGGTCCACAGACGGGGAGAGCACGCATGACGACTGCACGCCGGTCCCCGGGATCCGTTCCCACCAGAACAGATCCAGGGGAGCCGATGAACGCTCTGTCCCAGTCAGTCTTCGACGACCCGATACCACTGGACTACGATCAGCCGCCGGATCCTCCGCCCGAACCTTCCAGACGGTCCAAACTCTCCGGACCCTCCGAGCCACCCGGGCAGTACGCCCACCAAACCGACATGGCCCCGCGGGTGGCCACCACCATCACCATCGTGGTGCTGCTCGGCTTCTTCGCCGTCGCGCTCTCCTACGTGCATCCGTCCTCGTACTCACCGGCCGGGCTCGCCGGGTGCGCCGGCATCCTGGCGGTCACCTGCCTGCTCCAGCTCAGCCATTCGTTCCCGCGTCTGATGTGGCGGCTCGCGCCCTACCGCACCTGGACGCTGGCGTTACAGACACTCCTCACCTTCGCGCCGTTCGCCTTCTTCCACGCGGCGTGGCTGGGCATGCCGGGGCTGCTGGGCGCGTCCGTGCTGCTGGTGCTGCCCCGCCACCTTGGCCGGCTCGCCTTCGCGGGCTCGACCGCCCTCACCGGGCTGCTCCAGTCCACCGTCGGCTACGGGTACCAGCAGCTCGCGTACAGCCTTGTCTCGACCTGTCTCACCGGAGTCGTCCTCTACGGGCTGAGCCGGCTGACGGACCTGGTGCGGGAGGTGCAGACCGCACGCGGTGAACTGACCCGCATGGCGGTCGCCAAGGAGCGGCTGCGCTTCGCGCGCGACCTTCACGACCTGCTCGGCTACAGCCTGTCCACCATCACCCTGAAATCCGAACTCACCCTTCGCCTCCTGGAGCCCCAGCCGGAACGCGCCGAGCAGGAGGTCCTGGAGATCCTGCAGACTGCCCGGCGAGCCCTGTCCGACGTGCGTTCCGTGGCCGCCGGCTACTGCTGGATCAAGCTGGCCCCGGAGCTCACCGCCGCCGAATCCATGCTGGACGACGTGGGCATCCGGACCACGGTACGGCGCGCGAAGGATCCGCTGCCGCCCGTCGCGGACACCGTCCTGGCGACCGTGCTGCGCGAAGGGATCACCAACATGCTGCGGCACAGCAGGGCCAGGAGCTGCGTCATCGACGTCTCCCGCCAGGGCCAGGACATACGGCTGCGCATCGCCAACGACGGTGTGGGCGCCGCATCCACCCTGCTGGCCACGGGCGACCAGGGCCAGGCCGGCAGTGGTCTGGGCAATCTCACGGCGCGGGTCGAGGTGCTGGGCGGACGTCTTGACGCGGGCGTACGCACCGATGACGGATGGTTTCAGCTGACCGCTACGGTGCCGTCGCGGACACCTCAGGGCGACTACGACGGCGAGCTGCCCAGCCTGATCACAGCCAGTCCGATTCCCGCGCGATCCGGACCGCGTCCACACGGTTACGCGCGTTGAGTTTTGAAACGACCGCCGTCAGGTAGTTGCGCACCGTACCCGGGGACAGGAAGAGCTTCCGGGCGATATCCGTTATATCGTCACCGTCCGCTGCCAGCCGCAGCACCTGCCCTTCGCGGGCTGTCAGCGGACTCTCGGCGGCCTGCAGAGTGGCCACCGCGAGCTGCGGGTCGATGACCTGCTGGCCCGCGGCCACGGAACGGATCGCGGCGGCCAGTTGCTGCGGATCGGAGTCCTTCAGCAAAAAGCCCCGGACGTGCGCGTCGAGCGCCCGGCGGAGGTTTCCCGGGCGGCCCAGGTTGGTGAGGATGACGGGCCGGCACTCGGGCAGCTCTTCGTGGAGTCGGGCCGCCGCACGGATGCCGTCCATGCCGGGCAGGTCGATGTCGAGCACGGCCACGTCCGGCCTGACTTGAAGCGCCCGGGGCACGATGTCGTCCCCCGACTCCACCTCGGCCACGACGGCGAAATCCTTCTCAAGCTCCAGCAGCGTCACCAGTGCACGCCGCAGCATCAGCATGTCCTCGGCCAGCAGAATCCTGATCACTTCGCCCCGTTCCCCAAGTGTGGGCGTGATCCTAACCCGCCGGAATATTCTCCCCGTTGACCTGCGTGTTGGAGGCGGAAAGGTCCGCGTCCGGCAGGCCTGGGGCCGTGCCGGGCCTCGGTGCGCGGTCGACGGAATCGTTGAGCAGGAGCGCGGCGCACGTGCGCGGTCCGCGTCCGCCGCGTGAGCTCTGCCGCCGCCGCGAGGCGCCGAAGTTCGGCGCGGCGTCACAGGCTCAGGCGGCGGTGCGCTCGCCGCCCGGGAGGGACTCGACCAGGCGCAGGTAGTGCGGCTCCCACTCGCTGAGGTACTTCTGCCGTACCGGTTCCGGCATCCGGCCCAGCACGATCTGCCGCTGGGTCGCGTCGGCGTGGCCCACCACCATGGGTATCTCGGCGGCCAGGCTCGCTTTGGAGGAGAGGTCACGGGCGAGCGCCACGCCCAGTTCGGCGAAGGTGTCCGCGGGGACGGCGTGTTCCAGGGCGGGCACCAGAGTGCGTTCCTCCAGGAGCAGGCACTCCTGCAGCACCGCCGCGAAGACCGCGAGTGTCTCGTGCAGAGCCGCGACTAAGGGTGGCCAGCCGTCCGCGGACGCGTTACCGAGCTCCGCGAGACCCTTGTCGATCCGTTCCAAGTGATCGTCCAGCGCGTTGTGCTGGGTCTTGATGTGCTTGACGGCGTCGGCGAGGGAGGGCGCGGACGTGATGGCCACCGGCCAGACGAGACCGCGCTCGACCTCATGATGGTGGTTCAGAATGGTGGTGAAGAGCCCCCACCAGTGGATGAGCCGACCGAGGGCGTCGGTGTCCGCGGCCTCGACGACGGCCAGCCGCTCGGACAGCTCCGGCACGGTGTGGCGAATCAGCTCGCGGGTGAGCATGAAACCGGCCAGGTCGTTCTTGACGGCGCCCATGACAGGGCCTCCCTCTCCTCAGGCTTTTTCAGCGTTCCTGGCAGCTCCCGGCAGTTCCTGGCGGTGCGTGGCGGCTCTCGGCAGCGCACGGTGGTTCTCGGCGGCTTTCGGCGCGCGTTGGTGCATCGCGCCACCGGCCGGGCGTTGCGGCCGCGGGCCGCGATCCGGTACCTCTCGAAGCGGGCGGCGCGCTGCTCTTCGCCGCGCCCGCGGTCCTCATCAGGCACCGGCACGTTCCTCCGCGTATGCCTTGGCGAGGCGCAGGGTGTTCAGGCTGGTGGCGCCCAGCACCTGGCGCACATAGTTCCGCGCGTCCTGCACGGTGGTGCCCGCGCCGAGGGTGTGCAGCGCGGACGGCTTGATCGTCACGGTGTGCCGCACCTCGGCGATGACACCCTCGGGCGTCCTGGTGAGCTTCCAGTGCCCGGTGTGGCCGTCGAGCAGCGCGGGCAGCCGGGTCTGCTTGTAGACGACGATCCCCGGCTCGACGGCGACCCGGACCGAACGGGTGGTGTGCGCCGGAGCGTCAAAGGCCGAACTGTCCATGTCGAAGAACTGCACGTCGGGCGAAGGCTGTTCGAGGGTGAGTCCGGCGACGTGCGGGATGCGCGTGGCCCACTTGCCGGCCTCCCACAGAAAGTCGTGGACGTCCTTGATGTCGCCCGCGATGAACAGCGGGTCGGTGAAGGAGACGATCAGCCGGTCGAGCTCCTCGCGGTGCTCCGCGGCGTGCGCCAGGGTGGCGAGGCAGCTCTGGTCGCCCTCGCGCAGCAGCGCGACCAGTTCGTCACCCCGGTCCTGCGCTTCGTGCACAACCGTGAACTCGTGGCTGAGCTTCACCAGTGTCCTGCCGCCCTGTTCGGCGAAGGTCCACACACCCGACAGCGAGGTGAAAGGGGCTTCGACGGACTCGTGCGTGAAGGAGATCCGGCTGCCGTCGGCTTCCTGCCGACGGCGCGTCCACCAGGTGCGCACCGCGTGGTCACCGACGGCCTCCCAGTGCTGGATCAACTGTTCGACACCGTCGTCCGCCAGGATCTCGGCGTGCACGGCCAACGGGTGCAGTTGCGTCCAGCCGACGACGTCGGCGACGAGCCCGCGCACCACCTCGGCCGGAGCCGCCACCCGTACCTCGTCCTGAATGAAGTACTTCTCCGCCTCTGACGCGATCGTCGCGTGAGTCACCGTCGTGTCCCTCCGGGGGCTCGGTTCGGGCTACGCACCCACGCTCCCCGGCCGGTCTTGAGGCGGCTTCGAGCCCGACTTGAGGGACGGTGGCGGGGCCGGTGGTACGGCGAGCCGGCGGCCGGTCCGTAGGCGGTCCCAAGGGCGGTACCGGCGAATCCGCCGGCCCGGCAATCGGCAGAGCGGTCGAACGGCCGGCCGCTCATCAGCCGGCGTGCGTCAGCCCACCGCCTCGCGCATACGGCGCAGGATCTCGGTGAGGAGGGACGGTGACGTTCCGAAGTTGAGGCGGACGAAGCCTTCGCCGCCCGGTCCGAAGTCACGTCCGTCGTTCAGCATGACCCGGGCCTTCTCCAGGAAGAAGGAGCACGGATCGGTGTCCAGTGCGAGTTCCCGGCAGTCGAGCCAGGCGAGGAAGGTGGCCTCGGGGACCAGGTATCGCACGCCCGGGGGCAGCTCCTCGCGCACCTGGTCGGCATTGCGGGCGAGGACCGGGCGCAGCTGGGCCAGCCAGTCGCCGCCGTCCCGCCACGCGGCGACGGTGGCGGCCACTCCGAAGGTGTTGGACTCGCCGTGCACGTGCGAGGGGCTGCGCAGTGCCTCGCGCACCGCGGCGGACCCGATATGGGCGACGGCACAGCGCAGTCCGGGGACGTTGAAGGCTTTGGAGGCCGAGGTCAAGGTCACCGTGCGGGCGGCCACTTCGGCGCCGAGCGAGGCGAACGGTATGTGCCGGTGCGGATCGTGCACCAGATCGGCGTGGATCTCGTCGGAGATCACCAGCATGTCCTCGCGCAGCGCGAGCTCCGCCAGCGCTCCGAGCTCTTCAAGGCGCAGCGCACGGCCGGTCGGATTGTGCGGGTTGACCACCAGCAGCACCCGGCACCCGGTCAGCCGCACCTCGTCGGCGAGCCGGTCATGGTCGAAACTCCAGCCCGCGCCGTCCGGCGTGTACGGCACGGCCAGCAGACGGCGGCCCATGTCCTGCAAGGTCTGCAGGAAGGGCGGATACGCCGGTGTGTGCAGCGCGACGGCGTCTCCTGGCCGGGTGGCGACCCGCAGCACGGCCTGGAGGGCCTGGTTGATGTCGGTGAACTCCCTGACGTGCGCCGGGTCGAGGACGCAGTCGTAGCGCTCCCGCATCCGTTCGGCGAACGCGGCCCGAATGGGGTTCTCGTCGGGTCGCTGGTCCCAGGCGGGGTAACCGAGATCGTCCTCCACACAGCGCAGCAGGGCCTCGCGCACCACCGGGGCGGGCGCGAAATCCATCTCCGCGATCCAGGCGGGCAGCACGTCCTCGGCCGGACGGCTCCATTTGACTCCGGGACGGCGGGACAGGGCGTGGAGATCGAGGTCGTCGAACATAGGAGGCCTTTCTTTGGCCGTTCTCGTCGGTTTTGTCAGCTCTGATAAGCGTGCGTCAGTTCTGGCCGGTTTTTATCGGTTCTCGTCGGCTCTCGTCTGCTTTCAAGGGGCTCTCATCAACTTGAGCCGGCTCTCGTCGGCCGGTAGCTGTGGCTGGTCGCTCTGCCGGTCGCATGGGCTGTTCGCGCTGGGCGTCGAGGGGCGGCGGGGTCGGCGGGGTGATGGTCATCGGTGCGTGCGGGGTTCCTGCTACAGACGGCCGTGGGCGTCCATGGTGTCAAGTATCGGTATCTGGCTGAGGCGTGCCCGCGGGACGGCTGCGCAGCGCGGGGCCGGGGCCAGGCTGGTCGGCTGCCGTAATACGTTTCACGTGTTCGTGGCGAGTGCCTACTGTGGCACGGTGACAACTCAGGTGATCGTGCTGAATGGCGGGTCCAGCTCGGGCAAGTCCGGGCTTGCGCGGTGTCTGCAGGCGGTGCTGCCGGACCCGTGGCTCGCCGTCGGGATCGACACGCTGATCGAAGCGATGCCCACGGCCTTGCAGAAATCGGCCGGCGGGATCGAGTTCACTCCGGATGGCGGGGTGAGCGTCGGGCCGGGATTCCGGGCGATGGAGGCGGCGTGGATGGCGGGGGTCGCCGCGATGGTGCATGCGGGTGCCCGGGTCATCATCGACGAGGTCTTCCTCGGCGGAGAGGCCAACCAGCTGCGGTGGCAGAAGGCCCTTGCCGGACTGAACGTGCTGTGGGTCGGCGTGAAGTGCGAGAGCGCGGTCGCCGCGGGCCGCGAGGTCGCCCGGGGAGACCGCGTCCGGGGGATGGCCGTGTCGCAGGCGCGGGTGGTCCACCTAGGCGTCGTCTACGACCTGGAGGTGGACACCACACACACCGAGTCCATGGAGTGCGCCCGGACTGTCGCCGCCCAGATCAGGTGATCGACGGCTCCGTTGCCGACCGCCATTGACCCTGCTCCGTCCCGAACGAGTGTGTCTCCTCCCGGCGGCCGGCCGGAGGAGGTCGGCAGCGTGGCAGCGGGCACTGGACTCGACACGCATCGGACGTCCGGTGAACTCGTCCCGGTCCGGTAGCACGTGATCACCATCGCCTACGACGGCCTGCACGTGTGCCCCTAGGAGCGCACTGAAGATCTATGCCGGGCTCCCGGTGTCCGGCCTAGATCTTCAGCACACTCCTAGCCCGACGCACGGCCCTCGTACGGCCGCGCACGACCCGCGCCCGTCCTGCGCGACAGCCAGGCGGCGCCGACGTCACCCCGGCAGCCCGTCGCCCCGCGAAAAGCCCCGCCGCGAGCCCCGCCCGCCGTTCGAGTGGCACGCCCACGACACCGCGCGCCGCTCCCGTCGGCGCCCGACGGACCGTGTCTACCCTCGCGAACAATGCCCGGCTCCTGTTTGCCCACGGGCCCGCCTCACCGGTCCGGCCGCCACCGGCGGGTGGCGTGAGGGGGCGAGCCGTCCGGCCATCGCGCAACGCACACGGTCCCGCCCCTGAACCCCGGCAACCGGAGGAATCCCGATGCGCCTGCTCCTCGTCCATCCGAGCGCTCTGATGTATTCGGAGCTCTTCCTCCGTCTGGAGCCGCTCGGTCTTGAGCGCGTGGCAGGTGCAGCGGTCGCCGCCGGGCACGAGGTGCGGGTGATCGACCTCCAGACCGAACGGCACGCCGCGCTCCGGCGTGCGCTGGTGGACTTCCGTCCGGAAGCGGTGGGCATCTCGCTGAACTACCTGGCGAACATCCCGGAGGCCATCGAGATCGCCCACCGGGCCAAGCGGCTGCTGCCGGGAGTGTTCGTCTTCTTCGGCGGACACAGCGTGTCCTTCGTCGCCGAGGACGTCCTCGAACAGGCCCGGTCCGCGGTCGACGCGGTGGTCCGCGGTGAGGGTGAGACCGCTGTGGTGCCGCTGCTCAAGGCAGCCCGCGACGGCGGCATGAGCTCGGTGCCGGGAGTGGTGACGGCGGACGGCCACGGGCCCGCGCCGCACATGCTGCACAGCATCGACACACCGCGGCCCGCGCGGGAGCTGCTGCGGCACCGGCGCCGTTACTTCATCGGAGAGCTCGACCCGTGCGCGTCGATCGAGTTCACCCGGGGCTGCCCGTGGGACTGCTCCTTCTGCTCGGCGTGGACGTTCTACGGACGCAGCTACCGCAAGGCCTCCCCGCAAGCGGCGGCCGACGAGATGGCGGCCATCCGCGAGCCGAACGTCTTCATCGTCGACGACGTGGCCTTCATCCGCCCTGAGCACGGTGACGCCATCGCCGCCGAGCTGGAGGCC
>CAVXIJ010000026.1:0-100491 GCA_963761765.1 uncultured Actinomycetota bacterium | reverse complement strand
GGTTTCCGCGCGCTGCAGGGCCTCGGTGCCGGCGGCCTGATGTCGTTGGCGCTGGCCATCATCGGTGACATCGTGCCGCCAGCGGTCCTGGAGGAGACCGTGCTGCGCCGCCCGGTGGGCGGTGTCGAGGTGATGCGCCGTCAGATCGACCGCCTCGAAGAGGCCCTCGACCTGCCGAAGGTACGCATCCAGATCATGCGGTACGCGGCCGGGGCGCACCCCGGAGCCTTCGGGCCCTTCCACTACTTCAGGTTCGGATTCTCCGAACTCCCCGACGTCGTGTACACGGAGTCCCTCGCCGGAGCGGTCTACGTCGACCAGCCGGATGATGTCGTCTCCTATCTCGAAGTCATGGACCGGATGACCGTGCAGGCGGAACCGGTCGCCCGAACCAGAGCGATTCTGTCCGAACTGCGTGAGGAGTTCTGATCCATGGGATCCCAAGTCCCCTTCTTCAGCGGCATGTCCGCCATCGACCTCGGCGCCGAGGGCTGGCACAAGCCCTGGAGCGGGACCAACGGCGGTAGTTGTGTGGAGGCCAAGCGGCTGCCCGACGGCAGGGTCGCCTTCCGGCAGTCGAATGATCCGCAGGGCCCTGCGTTGGTGTACACCCAGCATGAGGTGGCCACATTCCTGGCAGGCGTCAAGTCCGGTGCAGCCGACTTCTTGATGTCCTGACATCCATTTCTGGACCGGTCCTGATCACGGCAGCGATCAACGGCAGACCGGTCCTTAGGGCCGACCGCACCGATCAGGTCCGACCGGTCGAACGGACGGTGCCAGGCCCGGCCGGTCCGCACAACCCACCGGACGGAGCTTGTTTCGCGCAACCCGCCGCGCAACCCCGTCTGCGGCACAACCCCGCCGCACAACCCACCCGCCGCACTCTCCGTCTCCCGAAGTTTCCCGAACCGCGCCGCAGCCTCCCCTCTGCGGATACGCCCCGAATATTCCCTCTGTGCGTCACTACGCCCGCACAACCGGACAACCCCCTTCCGCACTCCCGCCCCCGCGCGCCCCTGCTCACACTGGAAGGGCCGGGCCGCGGAAGCCGAGCCCGGATCCGAGTGGGTCGACATCCGAAGGGGAGTGGCATGGATGAACCTCCACGAGGCCATGACCCGATACCGGACCGTCGTTCTCGAAGGGCGTGACGGCATCGACCGCGGCGGACTGCTGGCCTGCCTCGCCCGCCAGGGATTCGTGATCAGGCACACGGCCGGGACCCTGCACCACGTCGATCCCACCCGGCCCTTCCGGGAACTCCTCGCGTGCCCCGGGCGGCTGGCCGTCGACGGCAGTCTCATCCGCGAGCTCGTCTACGGCCCGCTGCGGCACGGACGCTCCCGGGTGACCTGGATCCAGGCCCTCGACTTCGCGGAGGCGGTGGCCGAGCGGGACGGTGCACTGCTCCACGTCACCCAGCCACCCGCCGCGCCGGGCGCGCGCCTCGCCCCCCAAAGCGCCGCGAGCCCGGAGCGGGCCGAGGCCCATGACGCGTCCGCCGCCTACGACCGGGCGTTTCGCACCCTCGTCCAGCATGTCCCGGTCGTCACCGTCCACCCGGCCGACACCGGTGAGCCGGGCCGTACGCTCTGCCCGCCGGGTGCTGCCCGGCGCCGGGCTCAGCGTGCCTGGGTGCTGCGGAAGTCGACGGCCGGCTGACGGTCGGCTGAGCAACGGCTCGGATGCGGCGACACCCGCCGGATCATCCGGCGATAGGTCCGTGAGTCACGCATGTCCGCGCCGACAACAATCTGCTGATGCTGCGTCAGTCAATTGCCGTGGGCTGGGCAACCCGCGCGATCGGCACTGGCCGGACGGCCGCCGAGCCGCGTGAGTTCGAGCGAATTCCGGCGGTAGCGGGCGCCGTTCCGTCACCCCCGGCAGGCCCATCGCCCTCCCGTACGTGCTGCGCGGCCCCGGGCGGATCGGTGCGTACGACGACGGCCTGAGCCGCTGGAACCGTACGGATCATGCCGCGGACCAGGGCGTTTCTCCGTTGCTTCGCGACAGGACCCGGGCGCTCGGCATGATCCGGAAGAGGGGTCCCGGGGCGGTGCTGTCTGAAGCGATAACAATAATAAGAATCCTTTTTATTGTTTGGTGCATATTAATGAAGTCCATGAATTCAGATGCCATGTAGTCCAGCGTAAAGAAGTTCCATATGGAAATACTTGACATGCGATTAGTTGCGATGGGAGGCTGCGGGTCATCCAAGCACCATCGAACAGCACTTTCAGCACTTTCTTCCTTGCTTCATGTCAGGAGACAGTTGTGCTTCTTGGAGATGCCGCGATTATCCGGCGCAAGGACCTGAAGTTTGAGTCCGTAGCCGACAGCGCAGTACGTGTCGCCACACCAGTGAGCCCGGCCTTGGGTTCCAAGTACGTCACCCTGCAGGCTGTGCACATTCCGGCCGGAACGACCTGGACTCCGGAATCCAGCAATAACGAGGAAAATGTAGCCGTGATCTTTTCCGGTCACGGAAAAGGCTCAGTCGGAGGAGAAACTCGCGAGATAATCCAGTCGGACGCGATGCACGCACCGACGGGGAAGGTCATCTCCTTCACCGCCGGGGCCGAGGACCTGGAGGTCTATCTGTGGCGGAGCGACCTGCTGGAAGGCCGTCAGGTGTCCTCCACCGCCGACACGTTCTCCTCCCTGTGGAATGAGACGACGCAGTTGCGGAACTTCGCCGGCACCGGCCAGGTGAGTCCGGACGAGAAGCGCGCCACGATGAACTTCGTGTTCTGGCCCGGCACCGGAAGCTGCCAGATGTGTCTGCACTGCGGGATACAGCAGCCCGGGGAGACCTTCAACGTTCACCTCCACCAGGAAGCCGACGAGGCGTTCATCGCCGTCGAGGGCATCGGTCAGATGTATCTGCGGGACCGCTGGATCGATGTCGAGGCGGGCGATGTGCTGTACGCCGCGCCGCTCATCCTGCACGGTGCGCGTAACCCGCACACCGGCCCTGACGCCCGGCGCTTCGTCACCTGCGGAGGCCCCGCCCCGTTCGACCCGTTCCTCTATGACGCCGCGGGCGTCTCCACAACGGTGCGGTGACTCGATGTGCCGGATCTTCGGGTCATTCGGACCCACACCGCTTCCTCACGAACTGAGGTCGGTATCGGTACTGCAGCGCCACGGCGGCCCCGATGCCCAGACATTCACCACGGGCCGGGACTGGGCCGTGGGCAACAACCGACTTGCCATCATGGACATCGAAGGCGGCGCTCAGCCTTACCGCCTCGCGGACGTGACGGTTGTCTTCAACGGCGAGCTCTACAACCATGAAGAACTGCGCGCGAGCCTGTCCAGGCGAGGCTTCACCTTCCCGGACCGCTGTGACGGCTCGATTCTGCCGGCCCTTTACATGGTGTACGGCGATGGCTTCGCGGAACACCTGGACGGCATGTACTCCGTGGCCGTCATGGATATGCGCAGTGAGCCGCGCCTGATCCTGGCCACGGATGAGAGCGGAATGAAGCCGCTCTATTACCACTGGGACGCGGCCACCGGAAACTTCCATTTCGCTTCTGAGATTCCCGCTCTCCTTGGGTTCCAGGGTGTGCCGGCCGAGGAACTCGACACCGGACTGCATGCCTATTTGACGAGCAAGACCCCCTTCGGGGAACAGACCATGCTCGCCGGAATACGTGTGATGCCGCCTCGGAGTACGACGGTGGTGACGCGGGCCCAGGGCGTCAAGATCCGTCAGCGGCAGAACGGTGCCACCGGATCGTCCGCGGTGAACCGGGGCGGCCAGGAACTCAAGATCGTGGCCCGGGACCTGCAGGAGGCCCTGCGCAGCGAAGTCCACCGGCTGCTCGTCGCCGATGTGCCGGTCGCCGCCATCACCTCCGGTGGCCTCGACTCCAGTCTGGTCACTGCGCTGGCCGCCGAGGCGGCTCCCGATCTGCATACGTTCAACATCGCCTACACCGGATCATGGCCCGGGGACGAAAGGGCCTATGCGAGTGAGGTCGCGGAGTTCGTCGGTACCAAGCATCATCAGGTGGAAATCGATCCGGCGACGTTTCCGGACCTGCTCCAGGACGTCGTCTGGCACTTGGGCCAGCCGAACGCCGACCCGATCACACTCAGCACCTTCAGCCTGTTCCGCGCGGTGCGCGAGCAGGGGTTCAAGGTCGCTCTGACCGGCGACGCGGCCGACGAACTCTTCGGCGGATACGGCCGGATGACGAAAGCCGTGGCCGCCGGCCCGGGACACGCGTGGCTGGGGGAGTACCTCGACGGTCTGGCCGTGGCGCCTGCAGCGTTGCGCGACCGGCTGTACACCGACGAGTACGCCATGACCGTGCGCGAGAGCGAACCGCCGATCCCGCAGCGGGCGCTCGACGAGCTCATGAGCGGTTCCGGTAGCCGCCTTGAACGGATCAGCGCCTTCGAGCGCGACCTGCGGCTGCCGTCCTACCATCTGCGACGGGTGGACCACCTGAGCATGGCGAGCTCCGTCGAAGTACGGCTCCCGTTCTGCCAGCCGCGTATCGTCCGCTTCGCGGCCGGTCTGTCCGACGAGCAGAAGATCACCCCCGCCGGCGTCAAGCGCGCCCTGTACGCGGCGGCCGACGGACTGCTGCCGACCAGCGTGCTGACGCGCAGCAAGCAGCCCTTCACGCTCCCCATCACCGCCATGCTCAGGCCCGGCTCCGCACTGTGGGACCTGGCCCGGGACAGCCTGTCGGAGACGACCCTGCGAAACGACGGAAGGCTTCGCCCCGAAGCCGTACGCGGACTTTTCGACACGCAGTCGTCGCACCCCACGGACACCTCGGCGCTGACTCTGTGGGCGCTGATGACGCATCAGCTGTGGCGCCACCAGTTCCTCGCCAGGTCGCACAGCGCCCCTGCCCTGCAGCAGGTGGCGGCATGACCGGCCATATAGCGTACGCACACGGCAGCCCCTGCCCGACGCTGGTCCTGGACCGGCGCCTGCTGCCCGCCGACGACACAGAACTCCTCGCTCGTTTCGTGGAGATCCGCCGGCACTTGAGTGAGGCAGGTGCCGGGCACATCATGAAGAACGCCCTCATCCAGCCGTCCTCCCATCCGCTCTACGACCTGGACTACCGGTTCATCCAGTCCCTGCCCGGAGGTCCGGAGCGATTCGACACGCGCGGCTCGTGCGGTCACTCCATCCTGTCCGCCATCGTCTCCGCCGCGCAGGGCGGGATGCTGCCCCGGCTGTCCGTGGGCGACCGGATCCGCGTCAACGTCCTCAACAACGGCGACAACGTGGTCTGCGAGGTCGACTCCCTCACCCGGGAGGCGACGAGCTTCACCGCCCACTTCCTGCGCTCGCCCGCCACACCCGTGGAAGAACTGCTGATGACGGGCGAACCGGTCACCAAGCTGAGCTTCGACGGCCGTACCATCCCGGTCACCCTGGTCTCCGCGGGCAACCCTTACGTCTTCGTCTCCGCCGCGGACCTGGGAGCACCGACCCGGGAGGCGCTGTTCGCGGACGACGACGAGCTCTTCGACCGTATGATGCGATGCCGCGCCGCCGCGTGCGACGCGCTCGGCTGGAGCCGGGACGGAGTCTTCCCCAAGATCGCCGCTCTGGTGGCCGGACCGGACGGCCGCGTGGCCGCCCGCGCGATCTCCGTCCCGTCATGGCACCCGACGCTCGCCCTGACCGGTATCACCTGCCTAGGTGCCGCAGCCCGCATCGAGGGGACGATCCCGCACGCGTTCGCCCACACGGACTCGGACACGGAACTCCTGGAGATCGACACTCCCGGCGGAACGGCCGCCGTGACCGCATCTGTCGTCAACTCTGCCGGAAAGCAGTGCCTGACCTGGGTGTCCGTGGGCCGCAAGGCAGTCTCCTTCCACGGCTCGTTCGCCTTCACGCCGATCAACCACCTGCGGATTTTGGAGGAAGCTGCATGCTTGCCAGTGCCGATCTGACCCAGCTCGCTTCCACCGGGCATCCTGCGCCGACCGTGGACTCGGACCTGCTCGCCCAGCTGGCCGCCACCGCGATACAGGCCGACACCGACGGCGCTCCCGACCTGCAGGCCGTCGCCGCACTGCGGGCCAGCGGACTGCTCGCCGCCGCCGTCCCGCGCGAGTACGGCGGCGCCGGGGCGGACACCGCCCTGCAGAACCGCTATGTGGAGCAGGTCGCCAGCGCCAATGCCTCCGCGGCCATCATCCTCTTCCAGCACTACGCCGTCAGCATGCGCATCGCCGAGAAGGGCACCGCGCACCAGCGGGAGCAGATCCTGCCGCGGCTCGCCTCCGGTGCCTGGCTCGCCGCCTCCGCCTGGAGCGAATCAGGGGCCGGAGCCGACAAGAAGAACCTGTCGTCGACGGGACGGCGCACCGACGACGGCTGGCTCTTGAACGGTGCCAAGTCCTTCACCACCAGCGCCGGTCTGGCGGACATCTACCTCGTTCTCGTCCAGACCTCGACGCCCGGGCAGAGCGCCGCGCAGGACACCACCTACGGGGCCGTGGGGCAGACGTTCTTCCTGATCACCTCCGACAATCCGGGCCTGGTCCCCGACACCAGCCTCTCGCTCGTCGGTATGCGCGGCTCCGCGACGGGCTTCGTGTCCCTGCACGACTGCCATGTGACGGACGCCGACCGGCTGGGCCCTCTCGGTACGGCGGCCGAGACCATCGCCGGTGTGCGGGAGACCGGAGCGACCCTGGGCGCCGTCGCGGTGGGCATCGCCCAGGCCGCGTTCGAAGCGGCCCTCGCGCACGCCAACCGCCGCGGGCTGCTGGCACACCAGGCGGTACGCCACCGCCTGGTCGACATGGCCACCCGGATCGAGGCGGCCCGGGCGCTCGTCGCCAGGGCGGGGTACCGCGACAGCGACGCCCCCGGAACGACCACGCTGCACTCCAAACTGTTCGCCTCACAGGTCGCGGAGTCCGTGTGCGCCACGGCCCAGCGGATGCTCAGCTCGGCCGGTTACGTCACCTCCCATCCCCTCAACCGCTACGGTCGCGACGCCCGCGCGGTCGCCCTGATGGGTCCCACCAACGACCTATGCAGAGAGCTGGTGAGCACCCCATGGACAGCCTGACCCCCCAGCGCGCCGACCAGCCCGCCGACCTCATCCTGGTCGGTGGCAGGGTAGTGACGCCCACCGAAGTGCTGAACGCGAGCGTGGTGATACGCAAGGGCAGGATCGACGCCGTCGTGCCCGGCGACAGCGGCCTGCCGCTGCCCCAGGGAAAGCGCCTGGACGTCACCGGCAAGTACGTCCTGCCCGGACTCATCGACTCTCATGTGCACTTCAGGACGCCGGGCCTGGAGTACAAAGAGGACTGGGAGCACGGCAGCCGGGCGGCGCTCGCCGGAGGCGTGACGACTGTCATGGACATGCCAAACACCATCCCGCCTGCCCTGGATCCCGCCACTATCGAGGCCAAGGCGGCCGTGATCGAGGGCACCTCCTGGGTGGACTACCGCTTTCACATCGGGGCCGATCCTTCCCGCCCCGAGATCCTGGCCGATCTCGACCCGAACGTGGCCACCAGCTCCAAGGTCTTCATGGCCGGCCATCACACCGCGCCCACCGTGGTCCGCGACCCCCGGCAGCTCGAAGCCATCTTCGAACAGGCCGCGGCGGGCCGTGTGCGTCTCGTCCTGCACGCGGAGGACCAGGGCCTGTTCGATCTCCTTGACTCCTGGCAGGGCACACCGCAGAGCTACGGCCAGTACGAGCCGAACCGGCCGCGCAGCGGGGCGATCATCGCCGTCTCCCATGTGCTGGAACTGGTGCGCCGCCACGGAACCGCGGCCCACATCCTGCACACCTCCACCGCGGAGGAGGCCGACATGATCACCGCGGCCCGGGCCGCCGGTCTGCCGGTCACCTTCGAAGTCACCGGTCATCACCTGTCGTTCGTTGACGAGGACATCCACCGGCTCGGCGCCCGTACCCGGCTGTCGCCCGCCATCCGTGGCAGGGACGACCAGGATCGGCTCTGGCAGGCCGTCATCAACGGCCAGGCCGCAACGCTGGGCAGCGACCACGCACCGCACCCCATCGTCGAGAAGATGCGGCCCGCCCCGGACGCGCCGCCCGGACTGCCCGGCGTCCAGGAGCTCGCGACCGCCGTCTGGTCGGGCTGGCGCATGCGTCACCCCGACGAGTCGGCCGACACGATCGCGCTGCGACTGGCCCAGATGATGGGCGCGCATCCCGCTGAGATGTTCCATCTGCCGGGCAAGGGCCGCATCGAAGCCGGCGCCGACGCTGACCTCGTGGTCTTCGACCCCGACCGTCGCTGGGCGCTGTCCAGCGACGACGTGCAGGCCAAGTGCGGCTGGTCCGCCTACGAAGGCTGGACGTTCCGCGGGCGTGTCGACATGACCCTGAAGTCCGGATGCCTGGTGTGGGAGGCCGAGCAGGGGTTCCACGAAGGCCCTCGTGGCCGGTGGCTTCCGTCCGGGCTCACCAGCCCCGCCAGTTCACCGTTGGCAGGAGCCCCGGCATGAACGCGGCGCCGGCTCAGCAGACCGCCGGTATCTCGGCAGAGCAGTTCCGTATGGCCATGGCGGCACTTCCCGCACCGGTCACCGTCGTTGCCTGCTACGACGACTCGGGGGCGGTCAGGGGAATGACGGCGAGCGCCGTTGCCTCCCTGTCCGCCGATCCGCCGCTGCTGCTGGTCTGCGTGGACCGGCGAGCCAGTACGCACGATGCGCTGGTGAGCTCGCCCTGGTTCAGCGTCAGCCTGCTGGCCCCCGGTCAAGAAGAGCTCGCCCGACGCTTCTCCGGACCCGCCGAACGGCGGTGTACCGGGACGGAGATCGAGTACCACCGGGCCCCGGTGCTCGGCGCGGCGTCACCAGGATTCATCTGTGCCCGGCACGGCCTGCGAGAAGGCGGCGATCACACCATCCTGCTGGGCCGGATCATCCAGGTCACCGGCGAAGCAGCAGATGACCCGGGCGGGCTGGTCTGGCACCGACGCGCCTTCCACCATCTGCGTCCCGCCGCAGACAGCTGACCCACATCGTCCCGGCGACGGGCGCCCCCGCCCGCCGCCGTCTTTTCCAGGAGGATTCATGCACCCCATGCTGCGCGTGAGTGACGAAGTCCAGACGGCCCTGGCCGAGGGGCGACCCGTGGTCGCGCTTGAGTCGACCGTCATCGCGCACGGGCTCCCTTACCCGGGCAACCTCGAAACCGCGATGGCCATCGAGAAGGCCGTCCGGGACGCCGGCGCGGTGCCGGCCACCATCGGCCTGGCCGACGGTGCCTTCGTCGTCGGTATGGACGAGGCCGCGCTGGAGCGGTTCGCCACCACATCGGGCACGCCCAAGGTCTCCAGCCGCGACATCGGCGTGGTTTTGGCCGGCGGCGGCCTCGGAGCGACAACGGTCGCCTCGTCACTGGTCGCCGCGGAGCTCGCCGGGATACCGGTGTTCTCCACGGCCGGGATCGGCGGTGTGCACCGCGGCGCGGGCGAGACGTTCGACGTGTCGGCGGACCTGATCCAGTTCACCCGCAGCCCGGTGGCCGTCGTGTGCGCCGGGGCCAAGAGCATCCTCGATCTCGGGCTGACCCTGGAGTACCTGGAGACGCAGTGCGTCCCGGTCATCGGCTACCGGTGCGACGACTTCCCGTCCTTCTACTCACGCTCCAGCGGGCACCGCAATCCGCAGCGGCTCGACGACCTCGAAGTCATCGCGAAGGCGCTGCGGGCGCACTGGTCCATCGGGTCGAAGAGCGGCGCGCTCGTCACGCACCCGATCGCGGAGGAGCACGCCCTGGACTCGGCCTATGTCGAGGGGGCGATCAACGGTGCTCTGGCCGAGGCCGATCGCCAGGGAGTCACCGGACCCGCCATCACACCGTTCCTGATGAAGGCGGTCAGCGCGGCGACCAGCGGCACCAGCGCCGCCGCCAACCGGGCGGTCCTCATCTCCACGGCGGCAGTGGCCGGCGAACTCGCCGTCGCCCTCGCCGGGCAGGGAGGGCCGGCATGATCGCGGCACTCCTCCTCGATCTCGACGGCACCCTGCTGGACACTCCGTCGGCCATCACCCGCACGCTGCACCAGGTCCTCGGCGAGATACGCGGCGACATCGATCCGGAAGCCGTCCGCGCCACCATCGGCAAACCACTGGACACCTCGGTGGCCGGCCTGCTCGGGCGCGAGGTGAGTGACCCGGTGGTGGACGAGGCGATCAGCCAGTACCGGCGCTCGTTCGCCGAGACCGTTCTGCCGCGCGCGCGGGAGATCATGCTGCCCGGTGTCATCGAGGGACTCACTCGCGCCCGGGCAGAGGGTCTGCGGCTGGCCGTCGCCACCAGCAAGGTGCGTGCAAGTACCCTGCCGTTGCTCGAAGCATCGGGTCTTGACCGCTTCCTCGACGGGGTCAGCTGCCACGACATGGTCGAGCGCGGCAAGCCGCACCCCGACCTCGCCCACCACGCGGCCGACAGCCTCGGCGTACCAGCAGGCCAGTGTGCCGTCGTGGGGGACAGCGCGGACGATATGCGCATGGCCCGCAACGCGGGCATGGCCGCGCTCGGTGTGACCACCGGCGTCGGCAGCGAGGACGCCCTGATCGCGGGCGGCGCCCACGGGGTGCGCGCGCGTTTCGACGAGGCCGTGGACTGGCTGCTGGAGCAGTCGACCGTCCTCACGGCATGACCGCAAGGCTGCTTTCCGGTCCGCCGCGCACGTGCGGACCGGAAAGCAGCGCCCGCTACCGGAAATCATCCTTTTCCTCTCACCCACAGGAGCCAGGCCGTGACACACGAGACCGAGACGCCGGAGCAATCCGCAAAGAAGGCGTTCCGACCGCCGGATGACGCGGCGCAGGGGGCCGGCCGGACCGGTTTCGACCGCCGGATGACAGTGGCGCTGGTCGCCCTGTCCATCGCCCAGTTCCTCGTAGCCCTCGACTTCTCCATCATCTACGTCGCCCTGCCGAGCATCGGCTCCGGGCTCTCCCTTCCTGCCGACCGGCTCCAGTGGGTCGTCTCCGGCTACTCGGTGTTCTTCGCGAGCTTCCTGGTGGTCGGCGGGCGGGCGGCCGACCTGACGGGTCCGCGGCGGCTCTTCCTGGCGGCACTCGGCGTCTTCGGTCTCGGCTCGCTCGCCGGTGGGCTGTCAGGAAGCCTGTGGGTGCTGGTGGTCGCGCGCGCTGCCCAGGGCATCGCCGCGGCAGCGCTGACCCCCTCGATGCTGGCACTGGTCAGCGCGAGCTTCCCCGCCGGTGCGCTGCGCTCACGTGCGCTGTCGATCTGGGGGGCGATCGGAGCCGTGGGCCTGGCCGCGGGCGTGCTCATCGGAGGTGCCCTGACCGCCGTTCTCTCCTGGCGCTGGGTGTTCTTCGTCAACGTGCCCCTCGTGGTGCTGACGGTGCTGCTCGCACTGCGTGCCCTGCCGGTCGGGCAGCGGACCGCGAACTCCGTGCGCGGGCTCAACATCCCGGGAGCGGCCCTGTTCACGAGCGCGATCCTGTCCGCCGTGCTCGCCATGACCGAGGCCGCGGCAGTGGGCTGGACCGCTTCGGCAACCCTCTCCTTCATCGCGGCCTTCGTGCTCCTGAGCGTCGTGTGGCTGCTGCACGACCGCCGCTCGGCCACGCCGCTGATCAGTCCCGCACTGCTGCGGATCCGTTCGCTCCTTGGCGGCTCCTTGATGTCCGCGATGTACATGGCCAGCGTGGGTGCCGAATTCTTCCTGATCACGCTGTTCCTGCAGGACCAGCGCGGCTACGGTCCGCTGGCGGCGGGCATGGCGTTCCTGCCGCTGGCGCTCAGCGTGGTGGCCGGCAACCTCGTCACCGGACGGCTCAACGGGCCGCTCGGTATCCGCGGCACCCTCTCGCTGGCCTTCGTGATCGGTGCCCTGGGACTCGCACTGCTCGCCGTCGGGGTGCATGTGGACGCGTATCTGCTGGGTGTGCTGCCGGGCCTGATCGTCAGCGGACTCGGTCAGGGCATGGCGTTCGCCGGTATGTACATCGCCGGCACCAAGGACGTGGACGATAGCGCACAGGGCACCGCCTCGGCGATCTTGACCACCACCCAGTACACGGGTGGGGCTTTTGGGCTGGCGATCCTCGTACTGATCCTCGGCAAGAGCCCGTCCGAAGGCACCTTCGCCAGCGCGTACACCGTGACGGTCGTCATCGCTGCGGTGGCCGCCGTCTGCGCCCTCATCACGCTCAAGGGGAACGCGGGTGCCGGCAAGGGAGGAGAAGGATGACTCTGCCGAGCATCATCCGCGCTGATGAAGGGCCCAGGATCGACGTCGGTGGGACTCCTGTCTCGTTCCTCGTGGGCGATCAGGAGACCGGCGGCCGGTTCGGTCTGACAGAGCACCGCCTGCCGCCGCACGCCCCGGGCGCGTCCCCGCACTATCACCTGCAGATGACCGAGATGTTCTACGTCGTCGAGGGTGAGGTCGCCCTGACTCTGGGCACCGAGCGGCACCTTGTGGGGGCGAGGACCTTCATGCTGGTGCCGGAGGGCACTCCCCACGCATTCGCCAACCCGGGTGACGAACCGGCGACGCTCCTGGTGATGTTCAGCCCCGACCAGGGCCGCGAGAAGTACTTCCGTGAACTCGCCGAACTCCTGGGTACGGTCGAGAAACCGGATCGCAAGGCGCTGGAGGAACTCGCCCGTCGATTCGACCAGTATCCCGCCGTGTAAGCCGCGGCCCGAAGAAGAGCGCCTGAGGAAAAGGAGAATGATGGGTAGTAGATATTCCTCCCGTAAATATTCCTACGCTGTAGTAAGCTGACTGCCATGGATCATGTAGAAGAGATCGTTGATCAATGGCACCAACAGCGCGGCGACCTCGACTGCTCCCCCATGCTGGTGATCGGTCGTCTGTCAAGGACGGCACGCCTCGTAGAGAAGCAATTGGAGCGGTGTTTCGCCGAATTCAATATCCAGCAGTGGGAGTTCGACGTCCTGGCGACACTCAGGCGCTCGGGAAATCCCTACGAGTTGACACCAACTCAGATAGTGGGATCTCTGATGGTGTCGACGAGTGCGATGACCAACCGCGTGGACCGGCTTGAAAAGGCCGGTCTTGTCACCCGCAGCCATGACCTGCACGGTGACCGCCGAGCCATCCGCGTCCGGTTGACCAGCACGGGACTCGCCCTGGTGGACCGCGCCGTGGAGGCCCACGTGGCCAACGAGGAGCGGATGCTCACGGCGCTCACGCCGACCCAGCGCATCCAGTTGAGCAAGCTGCTGTCCAAACTGTCCCGATCAACCGAAGCAGCCGCTGCCCTGCCTGCCGTACAAGAGGCCCGGGCGTTGTGACGAAGTGATTTCCTGCACCACTTGATTTCTGCGGTACGTGCTTCTGCACCACGCGATTTCCTGTACCATCTGCTGTTCACCGTATGAAGGCGACAAGGCCGTACTGGCGTCTGGTCAGGTCGGCAGCCGTGCCGTCCGGCGGCGTCCGCGGATCGATGGTCCGAGGGCTGAAGTCGCTTGCTGAAACAATTCCTCTGCGCTCCGTTCAGCCCGCGGATGCGCCGACCCCGTACCGGCGGGTGCACCATGACGCCGGTTCCGTGCGCGGTGCGCACGGCGCGCGGGGCGCGCATCACACGGCCACGGCCGCGCATGACTCCAGGGGGCGAGGGTGTCGCGCTTTTGGCGCGACACCCGCTGCCGGGCCTGTTGCCCGCCTCCTCGCCCAGGGAGCGAACCGCGTCGGTGGCGTGAGTGCACCGAGCACCGGCCGACTTCCTGATACCGACTGCCGCGGCGGGAGTCCGCGGCGGGACCCTGCGAAGGGTCCACGCATGGCACAAAGGGCAGATGCGCCAAACGGGCCGAAGGTTTGAGCGTACTGCGAGGCAGTCGGTATTTCCGTACACCTGGTTTTCTGCACGCCAGATTTCTGCACGCCGATTTCCTGCACCAGGGTTCGCACCCGAATTGAACACCGGACCGCATCGGTTTTGAACGGCGCTCTTCCTGGAACGTGCGCCGAGGTCGATGGCGGCATGGCCGGGCGGGGCCGGCCAGCGCGATGTCATTTCACCAGAGAGCACCAGAGAGATCATCAAGGAGAGGAATGCTGATGTCGAAATCCTTGGAAGAGCGGACCGTGGGACTGCGGGCGATCCTCTGGCCGGCAGTATGCGCGATCTCCGTGCTGCTCGCGGTCGTGGCGTCGTATGTGTACCGCCACGACACGTACTGGAACCAGCGCTGGATGATCGACTTCAAGGTGTACATGGCCAGCGGTGATGTGGTGCGGCACGGCCAGTCGCTGTACGGCATGTACATTGATTCATCCTTGTACGGCCATATGCCCTATACATACCCACCCTTGGCGTCACTGCTGTTCTTCGTGGGCCTGTCGGCGATCCCACTCAAAGCGGCGAGCCTGGTGTGGAACAGCTGTTCTCTGATCGCACTGGGGGCGGTGGTGTGGCTCACGTTGGGCAAGGCCGAGATCCATGGGCGGGCGAAGGCGGTGCTGACCGTCGTGGGGCTGATCCTGACGGCTTTTCTGATGCCGGTCCGCATGGACCTGATCGCGGGTCAGATCAATCTGTTCCTGCTGCTCATGGTGGTGTGGGACTTCAGCGGCCGGGCCGGGCGCATGCAGGGTGTGGGGGTCGGCCTTGCGGCGGGTATGAAGATCACGCCGCTGCTGTTCATCGTCTATCTCGTGCTGACCCGGCGCTGGGCGGCTGCCCGCAACGCCGTTCTGACCTTCCTGGGCAGTATCGCCCTCGGGTTCCTGATCCTGCCGAAGGACGCGGCCCACTACTGGGGAGGCCTTGTCATTCAGTCCTCCCGCGCCGGCGGCGTGTTCGACACTCCCAACCAGTCCCTCGCCGGAGCGATGGCCCGCTGGTTCTCCAATAGCGACTACCAGACCTGGTGGCTCGCGGTGTTCGTGGCCCTGGCCTGCTACGGCCTGGCCGTGGCGGTTTCGGCGTATCGCAGGGGCGCCGACTTCCTCGGATTCTCGATGGTGGCCGTCACCGCTCTGCTGGTCTCGCCTATTAGCTGGGAGCACCACTGGGTGTATGTGATCCCGCTGCTGGTCTGGCTGGCGTGCTGGGCCGTCAAGAACCGTTCGGTGTCGGCGGGCGTCGCGGTCGTGCTGCTGGCCGGCATCTTCACCGTACGTACCTTCATGCTCGTCGGAATTCCCGAAGCGCCCCCGGCGCCGATAGATCTCGGGGTGTGGAAGGAGATCGTCGGCGCGGCCTACCCGGTGACCGGACTGATCCTGCTCGCGCTGGCACCGCTGTGGACACGGCGCCATTTCCCGGCGGCTCAAAAGGCCCAGGTGGTCAGTGGTCCCGTCAACGAGCGGGAGCGTGGGCAGCGGACCGACACGCGCGTGCCGGCCGAGAGCATCAGGTAGTTCCGCTGTGACGTCCGGGCAGGCCGGGGAAGTGGCCGGCCCGCCCGGGCACACGGCGGCCCGCATCAGGCAGACATCGTCGACTTCACCGTGTGAGGAACCCATGACCCCCACGCTCCGCAGCAGTGGCAAGCTCCCCAGCACGGACCACACTCACGCCACCGCCTTCCACCCGCCCTCCCGGACCGACCCCGTCGCCGCCACCACGACCGTCGAGATCGTCGTACCGGTCTACAACGAGGAGCGGGCTCTGCCGGGCTGTCTGCGCACCCTGCACGCCCGGCTGCGGGACAATCTCCCGTTTCCCTGGCGCATCACCGTCGCGGACAACGCCAGCACCGACCGCACCTTGCACGTCGCCCGTGAACTCGCCGAGGAACTTCACGGAGTCAGCGTGGTCAGCCTCGACCGCAAGGGAAAGGGCATCGCGCTGCGTACCGTCTGGGCGGCCAGCAGCGCCGACATCGTCGCGTACATGGACGTCGATCTCTCCACCGGTCTCGAAGGGTTCCTGCCGCTGATCGCGCCGTTGGTCAGCGGCCATTCCGACCTGGCGATCGGCAGCAGGCTGGCGCACGGGGCGCGAACGCTGCGGGGAGCACGCCGCGAGCTCGTGTCCCGCGGCTACAACGCGCTGATCAAGCTCACCCACGGCGCGCAGTTCAGTGACAGTACGTGCGGTTTCAAGGCCGGCCGGACCGAGGTGGTGCGACCCCTGCTCGAAGCGGCGTGTGACGACGGTTTCTTCTTCGACACCGAACTGCTGCTCCTGGCCGAGCACAACGGACTGCGGATCCACGAGGTGCCGGTCGACTGGATCGAGGACATGGACACCCGGGTGGACATCGTCGGCACCTCGGTCAAGAACCTGAAGGGGCTGTGGCGGATGGCGCGGCTGAAGGCTTCCGGCGCTGCCACGGTGGAGTTACCACGCCGCCCAGGGCCGGTGGCCCAGCATCCCGAGGCGGTGCTCGCCGCCAAAGGACGCGGTGTCATCACCTGGGAACTGGGCTGCTTCATCGCCGTCGGTATCGTGTCGACCCTCGGGAACGCGGCGCTCTACTGGCTGCTTCGCACCTGGTGGACACCGGCACTGGCCACGTTCCTGTCGCAGATCGCGCTGACCGTCGCCAACACGGAGGTCAACCGCCGACTGGCCTTCCGTTCCTCGTCCGCGGGGGCGGTGCGTGCCCACTTCGGGGCGGGCATCCTCTTCCTGCTCAGCTATCTGGTGACCACCGGCGTGGTGCTCGGCTACCGGCATGTCGTGCCCGGTGCTTCGGCGCTTTCGGAGAGTCTGGTTCTGGCCGGGGCCTTCGTGTGCGTGACCGTCCTGCGGTTCGCCGTCCTGCGATGGTTCGTCTTCAACCGCCGTACCCGCCCGGCGAGTGCCGAGGACCATCTCCCTCAGGAGCTGAGTGGATGACGCTGACCTACCCGAAAGGATCCACCTGGTTCAGGGCGCAGGCGCCCGCGTCCGGCCCGTCGTGTCCGGCCCTTGCTTAGGCGACGGGCCGGATTTCGGCGTTTTGGGGCCGGGACGCGGTGATCCCGGGACGCGCCGTCCCTCGGCCCGTGGGCGCGAGGCGGGTCAGCCGCCGTTGACGCTGGCCGGCGCAGGCTCGCGCGACCCGAGTGCCGCGGGCAGCCGCAGCCCCTCCCGCAGCGGTACCAGCTCCGTCTGCAGGACCACGGTCGCCGCGCCGATGGCCGGGGCCGTGGCGGCCGAGGTGGACAGCTGCACATCGACGCCGTGGGCGTCACGCGCGAAGAAGGCGCGGTCCAGCTCGTCGCGGACCACCGGCAGATAGATGGATCCCGCGTAGGCGAGGCTCGGCCCGGTGAGCACCAGCAGCTCCAGGTCCATGATGTTCGCCAGGGTCCGGCAGGCCACCGCGAGATAGCGCGCCGAGCGCTCCAACAGACCGCGCGCCGTGGAGTCGCCGCGCCGGGCGGCCCGGGTGAGGGCGGCGAAGTCGGCCACGATCCGTTGCTGGTCAGCTGCGTCGGCAAGGCCCGCGGCCCGGGCCAGCCGCGCGTCCGCACGGGCCTCGGCGACGACGGCCGCGGGACCGGCCAGCGCCTCCGTGCAGCCGCGCGCGCCGCACCAGCACGCGGGCCCCGACACATCGAGGCAGATATGCCCGACCTCGCCCGCGTTGCCGCTCGCGCCGCGGTACAGCACACCGTCGATCATCAGCCCGGTGCCGATGCCCATGCCCATGTACACCGCGGCGAACGTCGGGGTGGTGCCCGCCACGCCCGACCAGTACTCGCCGAGGGCCGCTGCCGTGGCGTCGTTGTCGAGGACCACGGGCAGCTGGGCCGCCTCGGACAGCGCCTGGTCGAGCGGGAAGTCCTCCCAGTGCCGCATCTGCGGCGGAGTGAGCCCCATCCCGCTGGTCGAGGTCAGCGGTCCCGGCGAGACGAGACCGAGCCCGAGCACCCGCGAACGGTCCACCCCGGCCCCCTCGATGAGGGAGTCCACCTCACGGGCCATGCGGGCGACGACGGCGGGCGGGTTCTCGGTGCCCGCGCCGGGGCGGGCGATGCGGGCCACCACGGAACCAGCGAGATCGGTCAGCACGCAGGTGATGCCCGCGTGGTCCAGGTGCACGCCGACGGCGTACCGCGAGGTGTGGTTCAGCCGCAGCAGGACGCGCGGCTTGCCACCTGTCGACTCGGCCCGGCCGATCTCCACGACCAGGCCGTCGTCGATGAGGCGGCGCACCACGGTGGAGATGGTGGCACCGGTGAATCCGGTCGTCTGGATGAGACCCACACGGCTGATCGTGCCGGCGGCACGGATCACGTCGAGCACCGCGGACCTGCTGCTCGCGTGGTGGGTGCCCCGTGTAGGACCTGTCACATCGTCCTCCCGCAACCCGGCCGCTTGCCGTAAGAGTGCCTGGCGGCGGACGCATACATTTTCTTCGCTTTTCAAACGTACCTGCCCCGTTCGGGCGGCTGATCAACACCAAACGTCCGGACGGCCCGTGATCGGGCCAATCCGCAGGCATCGAGCGGGCGTTCGAGCCGATGCCCGTGGGTCGGATGGGCCGTGGCGACGGCCTCCGGCGGCCAGCGGACCGCCCCTGCCAGGAAGCGTTGACTTTCTTTATTCGGGAGATTAACAATCCGCCTCACGCGACCGCCGAACTTGATGTGGAAGCGGTTCCAGCTGCCTGTACCGGTCCGTCACGAGAGGAACAATGATGTCCGTGCTCACAAGGGTCGGCAGAAGGCGCCGCGTCGCCACGGGGGTTCTCGTGCTGGGTGCTGGGCGCCGCAGGCTGTGCAGGCTCCGCCGACAGCAAGGCAGGCGGCAAGGACGCCGACACCTTGATCGCGTTCACGGGCCAGGCGGGTGACTACCAGTACAACTTCAACCCGTACTCACCGACTCTGATCGGCGGGGGCGGCACGATCTTCGAACCGCTCTTCTACATCAACGTCGCGAAGCAGATGGACCCCGTGCCGAGGCTGGGCACCGCCTTCCAGTGGAACAAGGACGGCACCGAGCTGAAGATCACGACCCGTTCCGGTGTCAAGTGGACCGACGGGCAGAAGTTCACGGCCGCCGATGTCGCGTTCACGTTCAACATGGTCAAGAAGAACAAGACCATCAACAGCACCGGGTACACCGGTACCGCCAAGGCGCTCGACGGCACCCATGTGGTGGTGGACTTCGACAAGCCGGCGTACATGGACGGTGCGCAGATCCTCAGCAAGTTCTTCATCGTTCCCGAGCACGTCTGGAAGAACTACAGCGACCCGGCCACCAACACGGCCAAGAATCCGGTCGGCACCGGCCCGTACACGCTCGGTTCGTTCAAGCCGCAGGCCTTCACCCTGAGCGCCAACCCGCACTACTGGGGCGGCGCGCCCGCCGTCAAGAACATCCGCTACCTCTCGCTCTCCGGCAACCAGGCCGGCAGTGACGCCTTGAAGGCCGGGCAGGTCGACTTCATGACCGGGCCCGTCCCCGGCATCGACAACGTGCCCAAGAACTACCCGGGCTACCACTCCATCACCATCCCGATGAACCAGACCTCCCTGTTCACCTGCTCCAACGCCGATCTCGGCTGCAAGGGCCCGCAGACCGACCCGGCGGTGCGCAAGGCGATCTACTACGCCCTCGACCGCGACCAGCTCAACAAGTTGGCCTTCGAGAACACCTCAAGCCCGGTCTCGCCCGGCGGCGTTCTGGTGAAGCGCGACAAGACCTACGTGTCCGACAAGCTCACCGACAAGACCGCCCCGATGTCGCCGCAGATCGACAAGGCCACCAGCATCCTCGAAGACGCCGGCTACACCAAGGATTCGAAGGGCCTGTACGCCAAGGACGGCAAGGAGCTCTCGCTCACCGTCAAGGTGGTCTCCGGCTGGACCGACTACATCACGGCCGTCAACACCATGGCCCAGCAGGTCAAGAAGGCCGGCATCAAGTTCACCATGCAGCAGCTGTCCTGGAACGAGTGGGCCGACGCCCGCGGCCAGGGTGACTTCCAACTGCTGATCGACTCCCTGACCCAGGGCCCGGCCCCCGACCCGTACTACGCCCTGGACTTCTTCTTCGACAGCAAGAACACCGCCGAGGTCGGCAAGACGGCCAACCCCAACTTCGCCCGTTTCAAGGACCCGCAGGTCGACACGGCCCTCGCCACACTCAAGACGATCAACGAGAACGACACCGCCGCCCGGCAGGCCCAGCTCGACATCATCGAGACCCACATCGAGCAGAGCCTGCCGTACATCCCGGTCCTGACCGGCGGCACCACCTCCGAGTTCAACACCGCCAAGTTCACCGGCTGGCCGTCCGAGAGCAACCTCTACGCGTACCCCGCCATCTGGTCGCGGCCCGACGACTCGCAGGTCTTCCTGCACCTCAAGCCCACCAAGTGACGCCAACCAGCGCATGGGCCCTGCCGATGGCGGCAGGGCCCTGCCGGATGCAGTGAGCAGGAAAGGCGCCATGAGGAGCGTCAGCGCATGAGGTACTTCAGCCAGAAGATCGGCTTCTATCTGGTGGCCCTGTGGGGGGCCCTCTCGCTCAACTTCATCATTCCGCGGCTGATGCCGGGCAATCCGGTGGACGTCCTGATCGCCAAGCTCCAGGCGCACGGCACTAGCGTCGACCCCGCCGCCCGCCGCTCCTTCGAGCTGCTGCTCGGTACCCACACCGACGAGCCCATCTGGCGGCAGTACTTCTCCTACCTGGGCCATCTGGCCCGCGGTGACCTCGGCGTCTCGGTCAGCGCCTTTCCCGCGCAGGTGTCCGACGTCATCGGCGAGTCCCTGCCGTGGACGGTCACCCTGGTGGGCCTGTCGACGCTGATCTCGTTCGCCCTCGGCATCTTCATCGGCACGGTCGTCGGCTGGAAACGCGGTTCCTGGCTGGACACCGCGGTGCCCGCGACCACGGTCCTGGCGGCGGTGCCGTACTTCTGGCTCGCGTTGATCTTCGCGACCATCTTCGCCTCGGCGCTGCACTGGTTCCCGCTGCTCGGCGGCTACGACGTCACCCTCACGCCGGGCTGGAACGTGCTCTTCGTCCAGTCCGCCATCAGCCACGCCGCGCTGCCCGCGCTGACCATCGTGGTCTCCTCGATCGGCGGCTGGCTGCTGGGCATGCGGAACATGATGGTGGCCACCGCCTCCGAGGACTACATCCTGACCGCCCGGGCCAAGGGCCTGCGCACCAGCCGCATCATGCTCCGCTACGCCGCCCGCAACGCGGTCCTGCCCTCCATCGCGGGCTTCGCCACCTCGCTCGGCTTCGTGGTCTCCGGCTCCGTCGTCACCGAGCAGGTCTTCTCGTATCCCGGTATCGGTTCCAAACTGCTGCAGGCCGTACAGAACAACGACTACGCCCTGATGCAGGGGATCTTCCTGGTCATCACGGTGACCGTGCTCGGAGCCAACCTCGTCGTGGACCTGCTCTACGGCGTGATCGACCCCCGTACCCGGTCCGGCCGTTAAGCAGTCAAGGAGCCTTCCCCGTGACGAATATCAGCCCCGCACCCGGGGTCGCCGACCCGGGCCTGCCTCCCGAGCCGGGCGCGCAGGCCACGGTCGGCAGCGGCCCGCCGCGCCGCGGCTGGCGTGCCCTGCTGCCCCGCTGGTCGCCCAAGCTGGGCATCGGACTCGGCCTCGTGGTGGCCATCGCCCTCTTCGGCGTCATCGGGCCGCTGTGCACGGGCGACCCCGACGCGATCAGGAACATGGGCCTGACCGCCCCGGGCAGCGGCCACCTCCTCGGCACCACCCAGACAGGACAGGACGTCTTCGCACAGCTCACCCACGCCACCCGCGGCTCGCTCCAGATCGGCCTGCTGGTCGGCGTGATGGCGACCGTGCTGTCCGCCGCCGTCGGCATCATCGGCGGCTTCGCCGGCGGCCTCGTCGACGAGGCGTTCTCGCTGTTCTCCAACGTCATGCTGGTCATACCGGGCCTGCCGCTGGTGATCGTGATCTCCGGTTTCGTGCCGGTGGAGCAGCGCGGCAGTTGGACCATCGCCGTCGTCCTCGCCGTCACCGGCTGGGCGGCCTCCTCGCGGGTGCTGCGCGCCCAGACCCTGTCGCTGCGGGGCCGTGACTACGTCGCCGCGGCGCGGGTGGCGGGGGAGAAGCCCTGGCGGATCATCGGCGTGGAGATCCTGCCGAACCTGCTGCCGGTGCTGGCCTCGCAGTTCGTCTTCGCGGTCATCTCGGCGATCCTCAGCGAGGCGGGCCTGTCCTTCCTCGGTCTCGGCGCCTCCAACTCGTCCACGCTGGGCACCATGCTCTATTTTGCGCAGAATGGTTTCGCCTTGCAGCGCCAGGCCTGGTGGTGGTTCGTGCCACCCGGCCTGATCATCGCCTTGTTCGGCTGCGGCCTCGCACTGATCAACTTCAGTCTCGACGAAATCATCAACCCGCGTCTGCGGACCGCCTCGAATCAGCGCGGCGCCCGGCGGACCGTCCGGAGTGCCGCCTCATGACCGACACCACTGCCCTGAGCCGGCCGGACCAGCCGGACCCGCCGCCGGTGCCGTCGGCGACACCGTGCTGACCATCGAGAACCTGAACGTGGTCTACCAGTCCGCGACCCCTGTGCACGCCGTCAAGAACGTCTCGCTCACCCTGCGCCGCGGAGAGATCCTGGGCCTCGCGGGCGAGTCGGGCTGCGGCAAGACCACTCTCGCGTACGCGGTCAACCGCCTGCACGAGCCGCCCGCCGAGGTGACCTCGGGCACCGTCCGCTTCCGGGACCGCGACGGTGCGGAGATCGATCTGCTCACGCTCGGCGACGAGGAACTGCGCAGCTTCCGCTGGAACAAGCTGTCCATGGTCTTCCAGGGCGCCATGAACGCGCTCAACCCCGTCGTCTCCATCCGCGCTCAGCTCGACGACGTACTACGCACCCACCGGCCGCAGATGCCCAGGGCCCAGCGCCGGGCGCGCTGCGCCGAAGTCCTTGAGCTGGTGGGTGTGGACCCGGGGCGTATGAACGCCTTCCCGCACCAGTTCTCCGGGGGCATGCGCCAGCGGGTGATGATCGCGATGGCGCTGCTGCTCGACCCCCAGGTCATGATCATGGACGAGCCCACGACGGCACTCGACGTGCTCGTCCAGCGCGGCATCCTCCACGAGATCCTGCGACTGCGCGACGAACTCGGCTTCGCCGTCGTCTTCATCACCCATGACCTGCCCCTGCTGCTGGAGCTCAGCGACCGTATCGCGGTGATGCTGCGCGGCGAAGTCGTCGAGTACGCGACCGCCGACGATCTCTACACCCGGCCCGCCCACCCCTACACCCGCAAACTGCTCGCCGCCTTCCCCAGCCTGACGGGCGAACGCGGCGGCTTCCTGCGGACCGGGGAGGACGGCGAAATGGCATGGGACGAGGGCGACGATGCGCCGGACGAGGGGCCGCCGGACGCTCCGGACGCCTCCGGCGACGTATCCGGCGACACATCCGGGTCGCAGACGAAGGAGCAGCGATGACCACCCTGGAAGTACGCGACCTGGTCAAGGACTTCACGCTCCGCTCCGGTCTGCGCCGCAGCACGCTGCGCGCGGTGGACCGGGTCTCCTTCGACCTGGTGCCGGGGCGCACCGTCGCGCTCGTCGGGGCGTCCGGCTCCGGCAAGTCGACGGTGGCCCGCATGCTCGCCCGGCTGGAGCGACCCACGTCCGGACGGATCGTGCTGACCGGCGACGACGGCCGCGAGGTGGAGCGCCGGCACTACCGAGACCATGTCCAGATGGTCTTCCAGGACCCGTTCGCCTCGCTCAACCCCTTCCACTCCATAGAGCACCACATCGCCCGCCCGCTGCAGCTGCACGGCCGTGCCCAGGACGCCGAGGACACCGGCAGGAAGGTCCGCCACCTCCTGGAGCGTGTCCATCTCACCCCGGCGGACCAGGTCGCCCACCGCAGACCGCACGAACTGTCCGGCGGGCAGCGCCAGCGGGTGGCCATCGCCAGGGCGCTGGCGCCCGGCGCCCAGGTCATCGTCGCCGACGAACCGGTTTCCATGCTGGACGTCTCCAGCCGCCTCGGCGTGCTCAACCTGCTCGCCCGCCTACAGCGCGAGGACCGCCTTGCGGTCCTCTACATCACTCACGACCTGGCCACTGCCAGGCACTTCTCTGATGACATCCTTGTCATGTATCGGGGGCGGGTCGTGGAACGCGGACCGGCCGACGACGTCATCCTGCGCCCGCGGCACCCGTACACCCGCATGCTGGCCGCTGCCTCACCCAACCCCGAGACCCGCGGCCAGTGGCGCACCCGCCGGGACGCCCCGGACGTCCTGCCGGACAGCGATGCCACGTACGACCACCACACGGGAGCCTGGAGCGATGCCGACGGGGCCGAGCGGGCGGCACCCACGGGCGCAAAGGCCTGACACCGCCCGGCGCCCTGGCGGCCCGCCTGGCCACCAGGGCGCCCAAGCGGGCCGGTGCCACAGGCCTATATACGGGTTGCCCGGATCAGTACCAGCCGCTCCGGGTACAGGACCGGTGCCTGCAGCCCGGCGCCGGACAGCGCGCGGCCGGTGAGGGTGACCCCGTCAGGAGTCCACCAGGGCAGCGCGATGCCCCAGGCGTGCGCGTTGCCGTCCGGCACGTCGCCGGGCGGCTGCGGACGCACGTGGTAGCGGGCGTCGGGGTCCAGGCCCGGCAGCCGTACCGGCCCGGTGGGATACAGCTCGGACGACGCGCGGGCCACCAGTGCGTACAGGGCCTCGGAGCGGTCCCCGGCGACGACGCCGTGCAGTTGGTAGGCGGGGTCGGGGTGGTCCGCATGCACCGAGGTGCCGGAGTGCAGCAGGCCGCGCAGTTCCTTGTAGAGGGACACCCACGCGGCCAACCGGGCACGGTCCTCGACGGAGGCCGCGGTGAGGTCCCACTCGATGCCGAAGTGGCCGAAGAGCGCGGTGCCGGCGCGGAAGTCCACGGTGTGGCGGCGGCCGGTGGTGTGGGCCGGGGCGGGGCCGATGTGGGTGCCCATCAGCTCCAGCGGGATCAGCGCGTCGGTCCAGCGCTGGATCTGCTGGCGCTCCAATGCGTCGATGCAGTCGCTGACACCCAGACCCGGTCGGTGCGCTCAAGGACCTCCAGGTCCACCCGCCCGCCGCCCGACGAGCAGGACTCGATCTCCAGACCGGGGTGGCGCCGCTTCAGCTCGTCCATCAGCCGGTAGGCGGCCAGAGTCTGATCGTGTACCCCGGCCCGGCCGGTCCTCTGGTGGCCCGCCTCGACCAGGTCGCGGTTGTGGTCCCACTTCAGGTAGGCGATGGGATACTGGTCAGCAACTCGTCCAGGCGCTCAAGGAGGTACGCGAAGGCCTCCGGGTGCCCGACGTCCAGGACCTGCTGGGAGCGGGCCGCGCCGGGCAGCCGGTGCCCGGCCGACATGATCCAGTCGGGGTGGGCGCGGGCCAGGTCGGAGTCCTCGTTGATCATCTCGGGCTCGACCCAGATGCCGAACTCCATGCCGAGTCCGCGCACATGGCTGATGAGCGGGCCGAGCCCGTCGGGCCACACCTCGTCGGAGACGTACCAGTCGCCCAGGGCCCGCCGGTCGTCGCGGCGCGCCCCGAACCACCCGTCGTCCAGGACGAACCGCTCCGCCCCCACCGCCGCGGCCGCGTCCGCCAGTTGCCGCAGCCGCGTCAGGTCGTGGTCGAAGTAGACCGCCTCCCAGGTGTTGGCGACGACCGGCCGCGGCCTCGACGGATGCTGGGGCCTGGCGCGCAACCGGCGGTGGAAGCGCGCGGACAGCGCGTCGAGCCCGATGCCGTAGGACCCGTACTGCCAGGGCGAGGTGTACGAGGCGCCCGGCTCCAGCAGTACCTCGCCGGAGAGCAGGAGTTCGCCCGAGCCGAGCAGGGACACGGCGTGGAAGGTGCGTTCCGCGAAGGTGCGGTGGTTGCCCGACCACGCGGTGTGCACGCCCCACACCTCGCCCGTCCGGTTGCCGAACCCGCCCGCCCCGGCGATCAGCAGGTACGCGGTGTCGTAGCCGGTGCGGCCGGTGCGGTTCTCGCGCATCCGCAGGCCCTGGGTGAAGGCCGTGCGCTGAGGGCTGCGCTCCCTGAGGTGTCGGCCGGTGAAGTCGAGCAGTTCGGTGGCGACCGTGGGCACCGGCAGGGTCAGGTGCAGGGCGTCCACCGCGAAGGGCGTCCGGCCGGTGTTGGTCAGCCGGGCGCGCTGGCGCACCAGGCCCTCGGGTGTGAGTTCCACGGTCAGGTCGAGCCCGAGTTCCGCCGCTTCGTCCGCCGCGGTGACCAGCAGCCGGCCGGCGCTGGTGCCGTCGGCCGTCAGTGAGCCGCCCGTGACCCGGAAGGTGGTAGAGAAGTCCCGTCCGCCGCGGTTGCCCACCAGGCCCGGAGTGCCGAGCCAGCCCGCCGACTGTTCGGGCAGGACGGACACCTGCACCGGGCCGTCCACCGAGTAGCCGATGGGCTGCGGCCGGCCGGCCAGCCGCAGTGCCTCAAGATCCTCGGGCCCGAGCGATCCCAGGCCGCATCCCCAGTGCACGACGCGGGGCAGAAGGCCGTCGGAGAGATCGAGAACGAGACTGACTCCCGCTGCCTGCAGATGCGCGATGCCGTGCTCCGGCAGGCCGGTGAGGCCCGGCGAGTCCGTGCGGCCCGGGGTGTCCGGAGAACTCTGGGAGTCCTGGGAGTCCTGGGAGTCCTGGGAGTCCGGGAAGGGGGAGTCGGATGGGGAGGTGGGGAAGGCCATGGGCGAAGTGCGTCCTCCGGTGGCGGGAGTGGCCGTGGACGGCCTTCCCGAGCGGACTGTGATTGACTTAGTTAATTTAACGGCGTAAGAATTCATCCCGCTACGTCCGCGACGGCGTAGATCCAGGGGCACCAGGGCATCACCGCAGGTCGCGCGTCTCCGGTTTCGAAAAGATCCGAAAAGAGATAGTCCACACCTTGTGGGTACTGTTCGATGGAGAATGGCCCGGTCGCCCCGCCGAGGTCCCGTCTGCCGGGAACCCGATGAGGTGTACGGAGCCGGCCGGCAGGCCGTCAGGACATCGGCGAGGCGCGCGCGGCACCACCCACCACCGCCGCGCTGTCCGCGCCGCACGGACCTTCGTACGTCCCGTGCGTCCGGTGTCTTTCGCCGTGCCGCCCGGCCGGTGGTAGGAGCGGTATGAGAGGGCGCGCCGGCGGCACAAAGCCCCGGCGTGGCGCGCTGCCCGCCCAGGGCTTGGAGCCTGGGCGGGGGCACTTCCCACGCCCTTGGCAGCAGTGGGGGAATACCCCCAGGTGTGATCTTCGGGAGGTGTTCGGTGCGATCCGACTCAGCGGGCGGCAGCCCGGTCGGCCTGGTGCTGGCACGGCCGGCCAGGCTGTTGGGCGTGGAGCCGTTCTTCATGGAGCTCATCGGCGGCATGGAGGAGTGCCTCGTCACCCGGGACATCCCGGTGCTGCTCCATGTCGTCGCCACCCTGGAGGCCGAGTGCGCCACCTACCGGCGCTGGGCGACGCAGGACCTGGTGGCGGCGGTGGTCGTCGTCAACCAGGTCACCGACGATCCGCGCCCCGCGCTGCTGCGCGAGCTCGGCATCCCGTTCGTCCTGGTGGGCTCGGGCGGACCCGACGACGGCTCGCCGTGCGTGCGCACCGACGACGCGACCCCGGTCCGCGACGCCCTCTCCCACCTGCTGGAACTCGGGCACCGGCATATCGCGCGGATCAGCGGTCCGGCCGCCCTGCTGCACACCCGGGCCCGGACGCGGGCGCTGCTCGACGGCTGCCGCGCGGTCGGCCTCGATCCGCTGCTGGTCGAGGGCGACTACTCCGCGGAGTCCGGCTCCCGGTTGACGACCCGGCTGCTGGAGTCGGGTACGCCCCCCACGGCGATCGTCTATGACAACGACGTCATGGCCCTGGCGGGACTCGCCGCGGCCAAGGAGCTCGGTGTTCCGGTGCCGGACCGCCTCAGCCTGATCGCCTGGGACGACTCCACGCTCTGCTGGCTTGCGTCGCCCGCGCTCACGGCGATGAGTGTCGATGTGCACCAGTTCGGTGTGCTGGTGGCCGAGGCGGTCCTGGAGCGGGTCGACGGTGCTCCGCCCACCGAGCGGTGGGCGCCGCCCGCTCGCTATTCGCCGCGCGGCACGACCGCGCCGTGCCGGTTTTCTCCGGTGCCCGTGCCGCCCTCGAAGGCCGCCGGCCATTGAGCGTGTGCTGGTTTGGTGCCGCCAGCGGCCAGCGGTTCACCGGTGGACGGCCAGTTCGGCTCTGAGGACGACGCCGCCGCCGGGCAGGGCGCTTGCGCCCCAGGTGAGCGCGAGGGCGCTGACCAGCATGAGTCCGCGTCCGTCCTCGTTCTCGCTCAGGTCTTCCACCGCGTTGCCCGAAGGAATGCCCTCGGGCCCGGTGGTGCCGTTGTCCGAAACGGCCACGGTGAGGAGGTTGCCGGAGAACGGGAGGGCCAGAGACATGTCCTCGCCGCCGTGCTCGATGGCATTGGCGGCGAATTCTCCGATAACCAGCAGTGCGTCATCGAGATCCGTGTGGTTCAGTCCCCAGTGGCTGAGTGTGTGGGTACTCCAGTGCCTGAGGGTGCGTTCGGGGTCGCGGGAAGGGCCAGGTTCGCGAAGCGCAGGGTTTGCCGGTGGTGGTTGTGCGAGTCGGAGATGTGGTGCTCGGCCGCTTCGGCGGGGGAGAGGCTGGCAGGCATGTTTGTGTCTTATGGGTGGGTTGCATTTCGGTGGGCGGTTTTCCGGGACTCTCCGTGCTGGCCACTGATGACCAGCGGCGACCGGTGATGACCGGCTGTTGCGACATGCGCCACGACTGAAAGGCGAGATGCGAGCATCCCAGCCCGCGAGCGGTGGTCACACAACTCTCCGACGGCCGGATATTCCATATATATGTGAATCGGCAAAACATTTTGCTTGATTAGTGTCAAGCTTCACGAAAAGATTATTCCGCGCGGCCGGGTCGTATGCACCGACGCAGCTTCTTGTCCCGCTGTCAGCCTATCGTCCACAGCCGGGTTGCCGAAATGCATCGCCGCGGTACGTGCCGGCTGCCGGGGCCCGGAGCGGCGGGTGGTACGCGGTGCGCGGCCCTGATGTATCCACCACAGGAACCCCACAGGAGGACGCCGATGGCGCTCACCCCCGAAGACCGCACGGCCATCACGGACCTGATCCTGCTGCACGGGCATCTCGTCGACGACGGTGAACTCGACCGCCTCGACGAACTGTTCACCGCGGACGTCCGCTATGACCTCACCGATTTCGGGCAGGGCACACTGGAGGGTCGGGCCGCGATCCGGGCGGCGGCACTGGCGCTCGGCGACGCTAATTCCGTCGGCCACCACGTCACCAACATCGTCCTCACCGAGCTCGCCGACGGCCGGGTGCGCGCCCTGTCGAAAGGCATCGGCATCAAGGCGGACGGCACCTGCGGCAGCGTGACCTACGAGGACATCGCCGAGCATCGCGCCGACGGCTGGCGGATCGCGTACCGCGCGGTGCGCGCCCGGCGCAGGCCGCTCGGCGCCGGGTGACACCGCCGCGGCCCGCCGGACGCATGCTGTCCGCCGCCGTTCCGGCCGCGCACGCCGTCCTTGGCTGCCGGGTTGCGCAGGACCGTTGAGCAGGGATGCAGCGGTGAAGTCCACGCACTGATCGGCAATGTCCACATCGCGCGTGGCACAGTCCGGCACGGCTCCCGGTCGGTGCCAGGGCGACGGCACCGACCGGGCCAGTACCAGCGTCTCGGCATTGCGGTGTCCCGCCGGGCCGGCCGACCGGCCCAGCGGAACCTGTGCCGTGCCCTGGGGTGTTTCCCCCACTCACCAAGGAGCAGCCCTATGACACTGATCAGAAACTCCCGCAAACAACGACGCGCCTGGGCCTTTCTCATACCCGCTCTCGCGGTGCCCGCGGCACTGCTGGCGGTTCCGGCCGCGGCTACCATGCCGCAGCTGACGCTGGCCAGCTGGCCCACCGCGACCGGGCAGCAGAGTGTGAGCGCCACCATCCAGGTGAGCGGCAGCATGGACGGCAAGCTCGTCCGCTACGTCGGCAGCGGCGACCTCGGTGACGGCGGCCAGAGCGAGGACCAGGACCCGCTCTTCAACCTCGCCAACGGCGCCACCCTGTCGAACGTCATCATCGGCGCGCCTGCAGCCGACGGCATCCACTGCGACGGCACCTGCACGCTCAAGAATGTCTGGTGGGAGGACGTCGGCGAGGACGCCGCGACCCTCAAGGGCAAGGCGGGCGGCACTTCGCAGACCATGACCGTCGACGGCGGCGGCGCCCGCAAGGCCGACGACAAGGTCTTCCAGCACAACGGCCCCGGAAACTTCGTCATCAAGAACTTCCAGGTCGATGACTTCGGCAAGCTGTACCGCTCGTGCGGCAACTGCAGCACGCAGTACGCCCGCCATGTGACGATCTCGAACGTGACGGCCACCGCTCCCGGCAAGGCCATCGTCGGCATCAACACCAACTACGGCGACACGGCCCAGCTCTCCGGCATCACCATCATCGGAGACTCCAGCCACAAGATCGTCCCGTGCCTGAAGTACAAGGGCACCACGTCCGGTGAGCCGACTGAGATCGGCAGCGGTCCGGACAGCACCAACTGCCTGTACCAGGCCTCGGACATCACCTACCAGTAGGAGTGTCTGAGCGGCCGCAGGCGAGCGGCCTGGCGTGCGGGGAACCGTGCACCTGGTGATCGTCACCGCGCGGTACGCCCGGGCACGGTGACCGTGGTGCACCCGACCACCTGCGAGGGGTTCACGCCCTTCGCAGGTGGTCGTCGCCGTTTCGTCGCCGCGTCCCGCCAGCGGGGTCCCTCCCGCGGGCCCGCCGCTCGGACGCAGCCGGGCGTGCGAAGGGTCAGGGGAGGCGACCAGCCGGGGGAGGCCGCGCGAGGGCTTAGGCTCGTGCGCGAAGGTGCCCGTAGGCGACGGGCCTGCGCGTCGGTCGCCGCCAAGACCTGACGGAGAGGATCCGTGGCATGAGCGGGATCGTGGCAGCGGTCAGCAGCAACAGCGTGTACTCGTTCACCAAACCGAACCGGGAGAGCATCACGCTGCTCGCCGGACTCGGCGTCGAAGGCGATGTGCACGCCGGGGCGACGGTCAAGCACCGCTCGCGCGTCGCCCAGAATCCCACCCAACCGAACCTGCGCCAGGTCCACCTCATCCATGAGGAACTCTTCGCCGAGGTGGCCGGGTCGGGGTTCACTGTGACGCCCGGCCAGCTCGGCGAGAACATCACCACCCGCGGCATCGACCTGCTCGCCCTTCCGGTCGGCACCCTGCTCGGCTTCGGCCGCGACGCCGTGGTGGAGGTGACGGGCCTGCGCAATCCCTGCCTGCAGATCGATCACTTCCAGGGCGGACTGCTGAAGCAGGTCGTCGGCCGCGACGAGGCAGGACACGTCGTACGCAAGGCCGGGATCATGAGCGTCGTGAAGGAGACCGGCGAGGTGCGGCCCGGCGACACCGTCACCGTACGGCTGCCGGACGGCCCGCACCGGCCGCTCGACCTGGTCTGACAGCGGTCGTGCACCGGACATCGCCGCCTTGCGGTGCCCTCATGGGGCGGCGGGATCAGGGCAGGATCCCGTCCACGTATCCGCCGTCCACCCGCAGTGCCCCGCCTGTCGTCGCCGAGGCCTGTGTGGAGCTGAGGTAGACCACCATGTTGGCGATCTCCTCCGGCTCGATGAGGCGCCGCAGCAGGGACTGCGGATGGTGTGCGCGCATGAAGGTGCGCTGGGCCTCGTCCCAGGGCAGGTCGCGGCCGACGGCCTGATAGACGGAGTCCTCCATCGCGGCGGTGTGGGCGGGCCCGGCGACGACCGCATTGACGGTGACGCCGGTGCCCGCGGCCTCCTTGGCGAAACCCCTGCTCACGGCCAGCAGCGCGGTCTTGGACATGCCGCAGTGGATCATCTCGGCGGGGATCATGACCGCGTAGTCGCTGGCGATGTACTGGACGCGCCCCCAGCCCCGCTCGATCATGCCGGGCAGCAGCGCCCGGGTGAGCCGCACTCCGGCCAGCACGTTCACCTCGAAGTAGCGCCGCCAGTCGTCGTCGGTGATCTCCAGCGCGGGCTTGGCGCCGAAGATGCCGAGGTTGTTGACGAGGACGTCCACCTGCGGCAGTTCGCGTATCGCACGATCGGCCCCGTCCTGCGTGGACAGGTCCGCGGGCACGGCGACGAAGTGCGCACCGGGGTGCTCGGCAGATAGCCGCGCCACCGCCGCGGCCACCTTCTCGGCACTCCTGCCGTTGACGCCGACCCGGGCACCCGCGCGGGCGAGCCCCACGGCGATGGCCGCCCCGATGCCCTGGCTGGACCCGGTGACCAGCGCCGTACGTCCGGAAAGATCGACCCGCATCAGCACGCTCCACATCGTCGACGGCTCCGGTTCTCCCGCCTCCATCCGATCGTGGACGAGGACGGGCGGGAACGCAGCACGAGATGTCAACCGACGGTTGACAGTCCCGGAACTGTCAACCTAGGGTTGCCTATATGGAGCAGCCCACCTCTCTGACGAACACCGTCCGTCTCGACGATCTGATCGAGGCCATCAAAAAAGTCCATCTCGAAGTACTCGACCAACTGGCCGACGCCGTCATCGCCGCGGAACACCTGGGCGAAGTCGCGGACCATCTGATCGGCCACTTCGTCGACCAGGCGCGCCGCTCGGGGGCGTCCTGGACCGACATCGGCAAGAGCATGGGTGTCACCCGCCAGGCGGCCCAGAAGCGATTCGTCCCCAAGGAACCCGGCAGCCTGGCCGACCTCGACCCCAGCCAGGGTTTCAGCAGGTACACGACGCGCGCCCGCAATGTGGTGATCACCGCGCAGAACGAGGCCCGCGCGAAGCAGCATGACAAAATTGTCCGTACCCATCTGGTGCTCGGGCTGCTGAACGAGCCCGAGGCGCTGGCCGCGCAGGCGATCGTCGCGCAGGGAGTGGCCCTGGACCGCGTCCGCCAGGCCGCCACGGACGCGTTGCCGCCCGCCGCAGAAGAGATGCCCGCGCTCGTCCCGTTCGACGCGGGAGCGCGCAAGGTGCTGGAGCTGACGTTCCGTGAGGCCCTGCGGCTCGGCCACAACTACATCGGCACCGAGCACATCCTGCTGGCCCTGCTGGAGTGCGAGAAGGGCGAGGACGGCGGCCTGCTCACCGGCCTCGGCATCGACAAGGTCACGGCGGAGGCCGCCATCGCCGCGGCCCTCGCGGGGTTCGTCGCCCAGACCGAGCGGGACAAGGGCGGCACGGCAGGCTGACCGCACCCGCGCTCGTCTCCTTTCGGCGGGGCGTGAGCGAGCGATCGCACCGGAGCCTGTCGGCGCCGGTGCGATCGCTCGCTCAGCGCCCGCCGGATTCCGCCTCCGCCACCGTACGGAAACCGCAGTTGGCCGACGACGAGTGCGGGGTGTTGGAACTCCTGGCGGCCGTCCGGCGTCAGTTCGTCGCCTCAGGGGCAGCGCCACGCGGCGGCGCCGCCACGCGCCGCGTACTCCCACTCGGCCTCCGTGGGCAGCCGCCGCCCCACCCAAGCGCAGTAGGCCTCGGCGTCGGCGCGCGTGACATGGACGAACGGATGGCTGCCGAGTCCGTCCAGCGAGCTCAACGGACCCTGCGGGCAATACCGGTTCGCCCCGCGGACATCGGCCCATCAGGGCGCTTCGGGAAACACGGCGAGCACGTCCGACGGTCCGGCGCGCAGGAAAAGGATGAAGACCGCCGAGCGCCCGGCCCGTTCGGCTTCGGTGCGGTAACCGGTCGCCGCGGCGAAGGCGGCGAACGCGTCTGGCGTCGTGCGTCGCCCACGGCATCCCGGCGGCCGGCGCCCTGATGGCGGCGCTGGCCGTGCGGGGGCCCGTCGCACCCTGACGGTCGCCGTCCTACGGTGTCCACATCGCCGTCCCGCGCCCCTACTGCCCTCAGGCGTGGGAGACACCCCACCCACAGGAGCTCCGCGCCATGCAGATCCGCTCGGCCGAAACCCTCGTGACCAGCCCCGGACGCAACTTCGTCACCCTGCGCATCACCACCGACGACGGTCTCACCGGAGTCGGGGACGCCACTCTCAACGGCCGTGAACTCGCCGTCGCGAGCTATCTGCGCGACCATGTCGCACCGCTGCTGATCGGCCGGGACGCCGCCCGTATCGAGGACACCTGGCAGTACCTGTACCGAGGCGCGTACTGGCGGCGCGGGCCGGTGACCATGGCGGCGATCGCCGCCGTCGACACCGCCCTGTGGGACATCAAGGCCAAGGCGGCCGGCATGCCGCTGTACCAGCTGCTCGGCGGCGCCTCCCGCACGGGCGCGCTCGCGTACGGGCACGCCTCGGGCCGCGAAGTTCCCGAACTGCTGGACTCGGTGCGCGCCCATCTCGCGCAGGGCTACCGCGCGATCCGGATCCAGTCCGGCATTCCCGGGCTCGGCTCGGTCTACGGCGTGGCCGCGTCGGCGGCTGCCGACGGCGAGCGGTACGACTACGAACCGGCCCGGCGGCTCGGCGGGCCGTGCGCTGCCCGTCGAGGAGACCTGGGACACCCGTGCCTATCTGCGGCATGTGCCGCGCGTCTTCGAGGCGGTGCGCGCGGAGTTCGGCCCCGAGCTGCCGCTGCTGCACGACGGCCATCACCGGATGACGCCGATCCAGGCCGCGAAGCTCGGCAAGGAGCTCGAACCCTACGACCTCTTCTGGTTGGAGGACGCCACCCCGGCCGAGGACCAGGCGGCCCTGCGACTGATCAGGCAGCACACCACCACGCCGCTCGCCATCGGCGAGGTGTTCAACTCCGTGTACGACTACACCACCCTGCTCAGCGAGCGGCTGATCGACTACGTACGCTCCGCCGTCACCCACACCGGCGGGATCAGCGCGCTGCGCAAACTGCTCGACCTGGCCGCCGTCTACGGCATCAAGTCGGGCCTGCACGGGCCCACGGACATCTCGCCCGTCGGCATGGCCGCCGCCCTCCACCTGGACCTGGCCGTGCACAACTTCGGCATCCAGGAGTACATGCGGCACTCCGCCGAGACGTTGGAGGTCTTCCGCACCTCGTACACCTTCGCGGACGGCCTGCTGCACCCGTCCGACACCCCGGGACTCGGCGTGGAACTGGACGACGACGCCGCGGCCCGCTTCCCGTACGAACCGGCCTACCTGCCCGTGAACCGGCTCATGGACGGGACCGTCCACGACTGGTGAACCTCCTGCGCGGCCTCCGCAAGAAGCGCAAGCACTTGCGGAGGATCGCAATTTTGCGGCGAATAATAAGAAAGTTGCATTGCTTCATAGATTATCTGCATAGCCGCTCATACTCTCTGCATGTCCGAGCAACCCCTGAGCCCCCGGCACGCAACCCTACGTTCCCGCCCCCCGCACGGCCCCCGGCGGCCACGCTGTCGGGCCCACCCGTGCCGGGCCCGGCACGCTGGCGGCGACTCTGGCCCGGCCCACTCGCCGGCCGGCCACCGGACATGACGACCGGCCTGCGGCGGCTCAGAGCACCGTCCGCACCTGCGGGAAGTGGCAGGCGGCGACCTGGTCCGTCGCCGGCTCGCCGCGCAGCGCGGGGCGTTCGCGCTCGCACCGTGTGCGGTCCGCCTCGCCCAGGGCGGCGAAGACGGGGCAGCGGCCGCGGAAACGGCAGCCGGGGTCACGGTGGGTGGGGCTCGGCGGGTCGCCGGCCAGCAGGATCCGCTCCCGGGCGCGTTCGCGCGGCGGGTCGGGCAGCGGAACGGCGGACAGCAGGGCCTGGGTGTACGGATGCTGGGGGCGGGCGAAGACCTCCGACACGGTGCCCGCCTCCACGGTGCGGCCCATGTACATCACACTCACCCGGTCCGCGATGTGCCGCACCACGGACAGGTCGTGCGAGACGAAGAGATAGGCGAGCCCGAGCTCGGCCTTGAGCCGCTGGAGCAGGTTCAGCACTCCCGCCTGGATCGACACGTCGAGCGCTGACACCGGCTCGTCGAGGACGAGCAGCCGCGGATCCACCGCGAGGGCCCGCGCGATGCCGATGCGCTGCCGCTGCCCGCCGGAGAACTCGTGCGGGAAGCGCGTCGCGTGGGCCGCCTCAAGCCCGACCAGGCGCAGCAGCTCCGGTATTCGGCGGTGTATCAGGGCGCGGTCGGTGCCCAGTGCGCGCAGCGGTTCGGCGACGATGTCGGCGACCGGCATGCGCGGATCGAGGCTGGCCATCGGGTCCTGGAAGACGATCTGCAGCTGCCCCCGCAGCGCCCTAGCCTGACGTCTCGTCAGTTCACTGGTGGAGCGACCCAGCACCTCGATGGCACCGCTCTCGGGAGACGCGAGCCCCAGGATCTCGAAGAGGGTGGTCGACTTCCCCGACCCCGACTCGCCCACCAGGCCCAGTGTTTCACCAGGTCCGATGTCCAGGTCGACACCGTCGACGGCATACACACTGCCGATTCTGCGCTTGAACGCCACGCCCTTGAACAGCGGAAACGTCTTGGTCAGCCCGCGTACCCGGAGCACCGGGCCCGAGGTGGCGTCCGGGTCGGGCGCGGACGTGCGGGGCGGGATGGGCGGGACGGGGAACACGTCGGTGGGGCCAAGGCGTCGTTCGAGGATCTCCCCGGTGCGCAGGCAGGCCGCGAGGTGCTCGTCGGCCTCCTTCGGCGCTGCGCCGCCCGCCGCGGGCAGCAGCGCCGGCTCCGCGGTGCGGCACGCGGGCTCGGCGAGCGGGCAGCGCGGCGCGAAGGAGCAGCCGCCGGGCAGCGCAGCCGCGGCGGGCGGCGCACCGGGGATCGGCACCAGTGCGGCGGGGCCTGGCGCGCGGGCCGGGTCGGCGTCTGCCGGATCGCCGGGGCGAGTGCCATCGTCCGTCTGCGCCGGTCCTCCGCCCGCACCGGCTGCGGACTCGGCCGCAGACAGCGCCCCGTCGAGCCGGGGCACCGCGCCCAGCAGCCCCAGGGTGTACGGCATCCGGGGCCGGGCGAAGAGTTCGTCCACGGGGGCCGTCTCGACGATACGGCCCGCGTACATGACGGCCACCCGGTCCGCGCTGCCCGCGATGACGCCGAGGTCATGGCTGACCAGCACCATCGCCGCGCCGCTCTCGCGCTGGGCGGTGCGCAGCACATCGAGGACCTGGGCCTGGATGGTGACGTCGAGCGCCGTGGTCGGTTCGTCGGCGAGGATGACGTCCGGGTCGTTGGCGATGGCCATGGCGATCATGGCCCGCTGCCGCATGCCTCCGGAGAACTCATGCGGGAACGCGGCGGCCCGCACCTTCGGCTCGGGTATGCCGACCAGGTCGAGGAGTTCGACGGCGCGCAGCGCGGCCTTCTCCTTGGACACGTCCCGGTGGGCGCGGATCGCCTCGGCTATCTGGTCACCGATCCGGTAGACCGGGGTGAAGGCGGAGAGCGGGTCCTGGAAGACCATGGCGATCCGGTTGCCGCGCACGGTGTTCAGCACGGACTCACCGGCGCCGAGCAGTTCGGCGCCGTCGAGCCGGACCGAGCCGCCCGCCGTGGCGCCGCCCGGCAGCAGCCCCAGCACGGCGAGCGCCGTCAGCGACTTGCCGGAGCCCGACTCGCCGACGATGCCGAGGACCTCACCACGCCGCAGCGTGAAGCCCACGCCCCGTACCGCGAGCGTGTCACCGAAGCGGACCGTCAGATCCGCCACCTCAAGTACCGCGGGCACCGTACTCACGAGCGTTCCTTCCGCTGCCGCGACGTCGGGTCGAACGCGTCGCGTAGCCCGTCCCCGATGAGATTGACCGCGAGCACCAGGACCACCAGCAGTCCGGCCGCGAAGAAGAACATCCACGGATAGGTCACCGCGGCACTGGTGTTGTCGGCGATGAGGGTGCCGAGCGAGACGTCGGGCGGCTGGATGCCGAAACCGAAGTAGGACAGCGCGGTCTCGCTCATCACGGCACCGCCGACCGCGATCGTCGCGTCGATGATCAGGAAGGAGGCGATGTTGGGCAGGATGTGCCGCACGATGATGCGGACCGGCCGCACCCCCATGTACTGCGCGGCCCGGACGAACTCCCGCTCCCGCAGGGACAGCGTCATGGACCGCACCACCCGCGAGGTGATCATCCAGGCGAAGAGGGTGAGCAGGCCGACGAAGGCCAGCCAGCCCGTCGCCTTCAGCCGCGGCGCGATGATCGCGATGATCAGGAAGCTGGGGAACACCAGCAGCAGGTCCACCAGGAACATCAGCCCCCGGTCCGTCCAACCGCCGAAGTAGCCCGCGCTCGCCCCCACCACGGCCGCGAGCGCGGTCGCCACCAAGCCCACCAGCAGTCCGATGAGCAGCGACTTCTGAAGCCCGCGCACGGTCTGCGCGAACACGTCCTGGCCGATGCGGTTGGTGCCGAACCAGTGGTCGGCCGACGGCGCGGAACGCAGCGCGGTGTAGTCGATGTCGGAGTAGGTCCAGTGCGTCAAAAAGGGCCCCGCGAAGGCCAGTACGAACAGCAGCACCACCACGGCCACGCCCGCCAGCGCGCTCCTGCGCGCGGCGAACCGGCGCAGCACGGCACGGCCGCGCCCCGGCAGGGCGCCGATCACGACCGCGTCGGCAGGTCCGTCCACGGCGTCGGCGGCAGCCGCCACACTCTCGGTCGTCACGTCGACAAAGCTCCTTGTCAGGCCCGTACGCGGGGATCGAGCGCGGCGTGCAGTACATCCGCGAGGAAACCGGAGAGCAGCACGACGACGGCGGCGAACGCGGAGACCGCGACCACCGAGTTGATGTCGTTCTTGCCGATCGACTCCACCAGCCACTCACCCATGCCGTGCCAGCCGAACACGATCTCCGTGAAGGTGGCCCCCGTGAACAGCGACAGGAACCCGTACGAGAAGTACGTCGACATCGGGATGAGCGCGGTGCGCAGTCCGTGCTTCAGCAGCGCCTGGCGCCGGCTGAGCCCCTTGGCGCGGGCCGTGCGCAGATAGTCGGCGCCGAGCACGTCCAGCATGGTGTTGCGCTGGTAGCGGCTGTAGGCGGCGATGGTGATCAGGCCGATGGAGAGCGTCGGCAGCAGCAGATGCACCCCGCGGTCGCGCAGCACGGCCCAGATACCGCCCTGCAGATCCGGGTCCTTCTCGCCGGTGAACTGGATCAGGTCGGTGCCCAGTACCGAGTTCAGCTTGATCGCCCCGATCTTCAGCAGCACGGCCAGCAGGAACGTGGGCGTGGACAGCAGCAGGAACGAGGCGAGGGTCACCGCACGGTCGGAGATCCGGTACTGCCGCAGGGCGGTCCAGGCTCCGGCGAGCACGCCGACGACGGTTCCCAGCACCGTGCCCGCGAGCAGCAGCCGCAGACTCACGCCCAGCCGTCGGACGAACTCCGCGCTGACCGACGAGTCGTCGATGGTGCGCCCGAGATCGCCGTGGACGGCGCCCGCGAACCAGTGCCAGAGCCGGCCGGGCAGCGGCGCGTGGTTGTTGAGCCCGAGCGCGGTGAGCTGGGCGTCGACCGCCTGGGGAGAGGGCGGTGGGTGCCGGCCGTCGAAGTAGGCGCGTGGATCGAGCGCCGCGGAGGCGAGCAGGTAGGACAGGCAGACGGCGGCCACCAGCAGTACCGCGTAGTAGGCGAGCCTTCTGGTCAGATAGGCCGTCACAGACACTTCCTCCCTGCTCGGTCACGAGTCGATCTTTGTACCGCAATGTTGCCGCTGTGCGAAGAGAGCATGTCAGATGCCTGGAAGCAGATACGGCCGAGCAGTTGCGGATCTATCATCCCCTCGGCTGCGCCGCATATCTTTCGTCAGAGGCCAGTCATCAGGCGTCAGCGCCCACACGCACCGGAGGAACGCCCATGCCGAGAGCATCGAGATCTACACGCGTCGCCATCGCGGCTGTCTCGGCAGCCATGGTGATGGCGGGATGTGGTTCCTCCGACGACTCCGACAACGCCCCGAAGAAGGGCAAAGCGCCCGCGGTCGACGCGCAGGCGATGAACGCGCAGCCCGCGTCGAAGATACGGCAGGGCGGCAGCCTCAAGCTCTCCGTCCAGAAGTGGGTCCACCAGTACAACTTCTACCAAGTGGACGGCACCGACGGCGATGCCGACGCCATCCTCGAACAGGTCGAGCCCGTCCTGCTGCCGCGCGATGCCAAGGGCGTGCCGCACCCCGACCCGGACTTCCTGGTCTCCGCGCAGGTGACGTCGGTCAGCCCGCAGGTGGTGACGTACAAGCTCAACCCGAAGGCCAAGTGGTCCAACGGCAAGCACCTGAGTTACCGCGACTTCGTGGCGCTCTGGAAGGCGTGCAACGGCAGCAACGACCAGTACCTGGTGGCCGACTCCACCGGCTACGACCAGATCTCGAAGATCGCCCGGGGCGCCGACGACCAGGAGGTGAAGGTCACCTTCAGCAAGCCGTACGCGGACTGGCAGCGCCTCTTCCGCCCGCTGCTGCCCGCAGATGGCATCGACACGCCCGAGAAGTTCAACAAGGGCTGGATCGAGAAGATCCCGATCACCGGCAGCTCCTGGAAGATCAAGTCCTTCGACAAGACCGGGCAGACCGTCTCCACCATCCCCGACCCCAACTGGTGGAGCACCAAGCCGAAGCTGGACTCGATCACCTGGCGCGCCCTCGCCCAGCCCGCGGACACCGAGGCCTACCTGAACAAGGAGATCGACGAGACCCCGGCGATCCTCCCCGAGGACTACCAGCGCCTCGTCAAGGCGCCCGGCACCGCCATCAGGCGTGGCGCCCGCTGGGACGAGGTGCACATCACGCTCGGCGCCCGCGGCCCCCTCAAGGATCTGAAGGTCCGGCAGGCGCTGAATCTGGCGGTCGACCGCAAGGGCATCGTGACCACCTTCGCCAAGGACCTCGACTTCCCGGTGCAGACGCTCGACAACCACTTCTTCATGCCCAACCAGGCGGGCTATCAGGCCAATGCGGGCAAGTGGGGCACGTTCGACCTCGCGGGCGCGAAGAAACTGCTGGACGAGGCGGGTTGGAAGGACAATGGCGAAGGCAAGCCGCGCACGAAGGGCGGCAAGCAGCTGAGCCTCCAGTACGTGATCTCGGCGGGCTCCTCGTCGTCGGCGCTCGACCAGGCGCAGATCGTGCAGCAGCAGCTCGGCCAGGCCGGCTTCAAGATCAACATCCAGAAGGTCCCGGACGCCGATTTCTCCGACAAGTACCTCGACCGCGGCGACTTCGACCTCACCAGCTTCCGCAACGTCGACTACGTCTTCCACTCCGATCTGTACTCGACCTTCCGGCAGCCCAAGGGCAAGCAGATCTACCTGAACTTCGGAGGCATCGGTTCCCCGGAGATCGACGCGCTGTTGGCCAAGGCGGCCCAGGAGACCGACACGACCAAGTCCAACGCCCTCTACAACCAGGCCGACGTCAAGATCTGGGCCGAGGTGCACTCCATCGAGCTCTACCAGCGCCCGCAGATCCTCGCGGTCCGCTCGGGCCTCGCGAACTTCGGTGCTCCGGGACTCGGTGACTGGAGCTTCGTGACGATGGGCTGGCAGAAGTAATAGCGGCGGGCGGCGCCGGTCCGCACGGGTGTGTGCGGGCCGGCGCCGTGGCCGGTCCCGGCCGCCGTACGGGCCGTGGGCCAGGCCTTGCCTGACCACTGATCAGTCGCCGCCATGATCACCGGCCGGACGGCCTCGGTCACCGGATGCGCCATCCAGGACCGGCCCCTGGCACAGCGGGCAGCGGTCGCTGCCGTCCCAGGCCTGCCAGCCGAAGACCGCGGGCACCAGCTGCCGGCCCTCAAGTTCCCTGCGCACGGCGACGCGATACGCCCACACGGCCGCGATGTACGGGTGGTAGGCGTCGTGGAAGGCGGTTGAGGACTGCGCGGCGCCCGCAGCCACGGCCCGGCGCAGCGCCCGCAGCCGTTCGAACATCCGCTGCCCGGCACCGGCGACTTCGGTACTGGCATCGATGAAGAGCCGCTCGCGCACCTCGTAGAGCGCGGCCTCGCCTAGCGCGGCCCGGGTGGCGGCATCGAGGTCGGGCTCGATGCCCGGATCCTGCGCGAGTTGCCGCAGCCGTGCGTGGCACAAGCCCGCGGCCGCGATGTACTCGATGTACACGTCCCGGCGCCGCGCTACGACACCCTGGTCGTCGGCATGGCGGTTACGCAGATGATCGGCGAGCACCGTGCCGGACATGGCGATGAACCCACCGCTCACCGTCGCGACGAGCGTCCCCCAGTCCATGTGTCCTCCCCCTGGTTGTCGTCGCGTCGAAAGATAGTGCGCGGGTCGCGTCGGCGTGCGGGGCGGTCGGGGCGTCGGGTGTGAGGCGTCGGGTGCGGGCCGAAGGCGCGGGTGAGGCCGCGCCCTCGGCCCGCTGTCCCGGCAGGCGGGCGGGGTCAGGTCGTGAGCGCCGCGAGTTCCGTGCCGGCCAGCAGGAAGCCGCCCACGCCGAAGTCGGCGGTGCTGTCATAGGTGACGGGCTGGCTGGAGTCCGGCCGGTCGCCGACCCCCTGCACATAGCCGAGCACACCGTCGGGGTGCACCGCGGTCGCGACAAGGCCGTTCCAGGCCCGGGCCGCCGTCGGCAGATAGGTGTCCCGGTCGACGAGTCCCGCGCTGACCGCATACGCCGTGCCGTAGGTGAAGAAGGCGGTGCCGCTGGTCTCCGGGCCCGGATAGTGGTCGGGATCGGCCAGGTTGACGTTCCAGAAGCCGTCAGGGCGCTGCACCGGCCGCAGGGCACTGGCGAGCTGGGTCAGCGTGGCGCGGTACTCGGCGACGTGCGCCGCGTCGTCCGGGAGGGCCTTGAGGGTCTTGGCGTGTGCGGCGATGACCCAGCCGTTGCCGCGGGACCACACCACCGGCTTCCCGTTCGGCGAGACGACCCCGCCCGGCAGGAAGTTGGCGTCGCGGTACCACAGGCCGGTGTCCGGGTCGTACAGGCCGGGGCCGCCCTGGGCGTTCTTGGTGTGGTCGTACAGTGCGTGGAGCTTGTCCTGGAACTGGCTGTCCGCGCGCAGCACACCGAAACGTGCGAACGGCGGCATCGCCATGTGAAGGGCGTCGTCCCACCACCAGTCGTCGTTCTTGTCCGGTTGATCCGTGATCATGTGGCGCACGGTGGCTTCCGCGGCGGCGAGCTTCTGCTCGTCGGGCTCCGCCTCGTACAGGTCCAGATAGGTCTGCATCGCGTTGAAGTTGTCGGCGTGCCGGGTGGTGGGGCCGTCGATGATCCCGTAGGAGTGCTGCTCGGCCCAGGAGCGCGCGTAGGCGAGATAGCGGTCGTCCTGGGTGAGCCGGAAGAGGGCCATCAGCCCGCTGAAGAACGTGGCCCGGGCCCAGCCGTTGTCCCCCGGATCCGTATGGCTCGCGATCCACTGGTCGGCCACCCGCCGCAGCACGTCGGTGATGTCGGCGCGGGAGGGCAGCCGGTCGGACGGCGGCTCGGCGGCGAGGGCCCCGCGGGCACCGGTGAAGGCGGTGAGCGCGGGTGCCGCGACGGCCAGCGCGGCGCCGCGCAGCAGCAGCTGTCGTCTGTCCATGTGATCGACCTTTCCTATGGGGGATCACCATGATGAAGGTCTGGACCTTTACCGTCCATGGTGCGGCAGGGGTTTTTCAGGCATGGTCGGATTCATGCAGATGGGCGATGTTCAGGTATCGGAATCCGCTGTGCGCCGCACCGCGCGTGTCCTCCATCGGGTGAGGGCGCTGGGGGAGGTGGCGTAACCGGCGTTGCGCGGCCCGTGGGAGCGGCTGCCCGCGGACATACTCGGGCGACCGGCCGAGGCCCGGCTCCCCGTGCACCTCGCCGCGGCAACGCCCGCGCCGGACCGGCCCGAGCGGACTGCCGATCGCTCATGCGTCCGACGCCACGCCGTCGCCCGCTCGCCGCCCTCTGGACCAGGAGCCCCGATGCGCAAACCCGCCCTTCGCCGTGGAGCCGGCCGCGCCGCCGTGGTCGCCGCCGCCCTGACCCTGTCGCTCGGCCTGCCCGCCGGCTCTGGCGGTACCGCCCCGGCTCTCGCCGAGAGCGCCTCCGCCCAGGCCGGCGCACCCCCCGCCGCCATCCCCTTCCCGCACCCCTACCTGTCGCCCTGGAGCGATGCCGAGGTCCGGCTCGGTGCCGAGACGCTTCAGTGGCTGACGGACCAGCACATCACCCTGGAGGCCGTCAGCCCGTTCAAGATGGACGCCGACGGCCGCGGCTTCAGCATGCCGGCCGGCACCACCGCGTACGACGGCCTGGACGCCCGGGGCCGCATCTACTACCCCGGTGGCCTGCGGTTCCAGCACGCGGCGAGCCACACCACCATCGTCCTCAAACCCACCTACCTGCGTGTCATGCCGCGGCCCGGCTGGACGTCCGCCGTCGAAGTGAACGGCAAGGTGCTCTCGCGTGAGGTCGCGATCGGGGACACCCGCTCGGACGATGTGCTGGCCGGAGCGCGACCGAGCGCCACCGGCCTGCGTGTGGAGCGGGCGTTGTTCTACCTCACACCGGACGCCGCCCGCCTGTTCGAGGAGCAGACCGGCCGCCCCGGGCCGCGCCCCGGCAGCCTTTTCGGCGCGCTCACACCGAGCTTCGACCACGTTCCCGGCGCCCGCCGGAATCCGGCCCCGCCGCGCCCGTGACCGGGCCGCTCGCCGGTGCCGGTGCTCGCCCGGCGCCGCGCAGGGCCCGATATCGGCGGCTGCTAATCTTCGGCCCGTCGCACGGGAGGTACACGAAGAGGGAAGAGGCGGGTGCCATGGCCGCTGATGGGTGGCCGCAGGACGAGATACGGACGGTTGACCGGGCCTGGCGCTGGGCGGCCTTCCTGGTCCTCGTCGCGAACATCATCCTTGCGGTGGTCGAGTTGTCGCACTACGGCGGCGCCTACGACAGCTGCGGATTCGACAACCACACCTGCCGGACGGGTGTCACGGGCCATCTGAACGCCTCGCAGGGCTGGATGATGGTTGCCGCGCTTCCCGCGCTCGGTTCCCTGTTCCTGCCGTTGAACCAGAAGACGACACCCTGGCGCATGGCCTGTGTCGTGATCGTGGCGGTGTGTTTCCTGGCCCGGTTGATCCTGATGACCGCCACCTGACCCCATCCGCCCCGGGCGTGCCCGACGTCCGACCGGGTGTGCACGGCACCGTCAGCGAACGGTCCGACGCGCCGCCCGCGCCCCTCCCACGGAGCACCGGAAATCCCGCAGGGCCACCGCCAGCAGAGGGCGGCGCCCGGTGAGGAAGCCGAGGTCGCCGCCGGGCTCTGCGGTGAGCCGGGCACGGCCGGGGCGGGCGCTGCCGCTCAGTCGCAGCGGCACCCGGCACACCGCACCGTCCGCCTTTTGCTGTACGGGCACGGCCCGTACCGAAATCCGGCCCGGCAGCCGCAGCGCTTCGCGGAACTCGCCGCGCACACCGCCCGCTGCGGCGTCCGCGCACGGCGTCATCTGATCTCTCCGTGGATACTCCTGGGTTTACGCGGGAGGGGGGAACGGACTCCTGTGGAGCAGGGTAGGGAGCGGCGATTCGCCGCCAGGTGGACCGTCGTGCTCTGACCCGCAGGTTTGCGCACTCACAAGCCATCGGGATAATTTGTGATCTATGTCGACATCTCACGTGAAGCGGGCCTTCAAGTACCGCTTCTACCCGACGGATTGCAGGCTGCGACCTGCTGACCGGACGTTCGGGTGCGTGCGGAAGGTCTACAACCTGGCGCTGCAGCCCGCACGCGAGGGCTGGTCGCGCGACAGGAACGGGTCGAACTACAACGCCACCTGCGCCATGCTGACCGCGTGGAAGAAGTCCGAGGAACTGGCGTACCTCCGCGAGGTCTCCTGCGTCCCGTTGCAGCAGTGCCTGCGGCACCTGCAAGGCGCCTTCGCCGCTTCTGGGAAAAACGAGACAGATACCCGCGTTTCAAGTCCCGTAAGCGCAAGTCGCGCGCGTCGGCGGAGTACACCGCGTCCGCGTTCCGACTACGGACGGCGCGCTGACGCCTGGCGAAGATGTCGCGCTCCGCTGGCCATCGTCTGGTCCCGGCCGCTGCCGAAAGGTGCAGTGCCGTCCACGGTGACGCGTGTCCCAGGACGCGGCCGGACGCTGGTTCGTCTCCCTGCTGTGCGAGGACTCCACCGTCGAGGCGGTCCCCGCCACCCATGCGGCGGTCGGGATCGACGTCGGCCTGACCACCTTCTCACCCTCTCCACGGGTGAGAAGATCGCCAACCCCCGGCACGAGCGCGAGGACCGCGCCCGGCTTGCCAAGTGCGCAGCGGGAGCTGGCCCGTAAGGCCAAAGAGTCCGCGAACCGGCAAAAAGCCCGGCTCAAGCCTCGCCCGTGTCCACGCCCGGATCGCTGACCGGCGCCGCGACACCTCCACAAGCTCACTACTCGTCTCGTTCGTGAAAACCAAACGATCGTGATCGAGGACCTGGCCATACGCAACATGGTCAAGAACCGGAGCCTGGCCCGCGCCATCTGCGACGCGGCATGGCGCGAGTTCCGCTGGCCTTTTGGACTACAAGGCCCAGTGGTACGGACGCGAGCTGATCGCTGTCGACCGCTGGTTCCCGTCCTCCAAACTGTGCTCCGCCTGCGGCATCCTCCAGACGAGATGCCGCTCAACGTGCGCACCTGGACGTGTCGATGCGGAACGACCCACGACCGGGACGTGAACGCAGCAATCAACATCTAGGCCGTCGGGCTGACGGTGCTGCCTGTGGAGCCGGTGTAAGACCCCAACGGCGTACGCCGGGCGGGCAGTCGGCGATGAAGCAGGAAACCCCACGACGCGAGCCGTAGGAATCTCCCTCGTTCACAGGGGAGAGAAGTCAAGCTGACGTCCGCAGCCACCGGCTGGGACCCCAACCAGCAGCAGTACGCCACCGCCAGCTCGCTCGCCGGACCGTGGAGTGCGCTGCACAACGTCGGGGATGCCACGGCCTACGGTTCGCAGACCGCGTATGTGCTGCCCCTCCAGGGCACGTCCGGCACCTCGTACCTCTACCTGGGGGACCGCTGGGGCCCGTCCTTCGGCGGGACTGTCAACGACTCGCGCTATGTGTGGCTGCCCCTGGCCTTCCCCAGCGCCACCACCATGACCATGGACTGGTACCCGGAGCTGTCCGTCGACACCGCCGCCGGGACGGTGACTGGGCAGGGCGGCCCGTTCGAGACGCTGACCGCACGGCACAGTGGCAAGTGCGCCGACGTCACCTCGCAGTCCCTGCTGGAGGGCGCCCTGCTCAAGCAGTACGCGTGCAACGGCGGCGGCAACCAGAAGTTCTGGTTCAAGGACGCCGGCGGCGGCTATGTGCAGTTGATGGCACGGCACAGCTCGCTGTGCCTGACGGAGACCAGCAGCACCGTAGAGCAACACCTGTGCTCCACCGATACCGCACAGCAGTGGCGGGTCACCCAGGGCAGCGACGGCTATGCCACGCTGACGGCCCGCGCCAGCGGCGAGTGCCTCGACGTGTCGGACGCGTCCACGGCCGACTCTGCCACGGTCATCACCTACCCGTGCACCGGCGGCACCAACGAGCAGTGGAAGCGCGGCAGCTGACCCGGGGCCGCACAGCGACCGTGCAGCAAGCGCTTACCCCGGCCCGAGGTAAGCGCTTGTGCCGTCACCGCGTCAGGACGCCGAGGTTCCCGCGCCGCCCGCCCTGTGCGGGGCCGGGCCCCGTGGGCGGGCGGACCGGTGCCGGTCCGCCCTGGGGCGCGGCTACTTGAAGCCGACGGTGGTGTGCGGGAGGTAGGGGGCCTCCAGATAGGCGGCCTCTTCGTCGTCGAGCTCCAACTCGACGGCGGCCACGGCGTCGTCCAGCTGGTCCGGCCGCGAGACGCCGACGATGGGGGCGATCACCACCGGGTTGCGCAGGACCCAGGCCAGGGCGACCTGCGCGGGTCCGACTCCGCGCCGCCCGGCGAGTTCGATGACCCGCTCGGCGATGACCCGGTCCTCGGCCCCGTACAGCGTCCTGCCGAACTCGTCCGTCTCGGAGCGGGCCGTGGTCTCCTCCCACGGCCTGGCCAGTCGGCCGCGCGCCAGCGGGCTCCACGGGATGACCCCGATGCCCTGGTCGGCGCAGAGCGGCAGCATTTCGCGCTCCTCTTCGCGGTGCAGGAGGTTGTAGTGGTCCTGCATCGACACGAAGCGCGTCCAGCCGTGCAGGTCGGCGGTGTACAGCGCCTTGGAGAACTGCCAGGCGAACATCGAGGACGCCCCGAGGTAGCGGGCCTTGCCGGCCTTCACCACGTCGTGCAGGGCCTCCAGGGTCTCCTCGATCGGGGTCTCGTAGTCCCACCGGTGGATCTGGTACAGGTCGACGTGGTCGGTCTGTAGCCGCCGCAGACTGTTGTCGATCTCGGCGAGGATCGCTTTGCGGGACAGGCCCGCGCCGTTCGGCCCCGGGCGCATCCGGCTGTACACCTTGGTCGCCAGCACCACCTCGTCACGGCGGATGCCGAGGTCGCGCAGCGCCCGGCCGACGACCTCCTCGCTGGAGCCGTCCGAGTAGGTGTTGGCGGTGTCGAGGAAGTTGACTCCGGCATCCAGCGCCTTGGTGATGACGGTACGGCTGGCATCGTCGTCCAGGGTCCAGGCGTTCCGTCCGCGACCCGGCTCCCCGAAACTCATGCAACCGAGGCTCAGCGCGGAGACCTGGAGGCCGGTCGATCCCAGGCGGGTGTAGCGCATACGTGCTCCTTGGGTCGGGAGAAGAGACAGGCCGCGTCCCGAGGAAGCGGCGTGCGTATCCCGTCGGGCCGTTGTGCCGTTCCCGGAGTGGCGCCACGGCACACCGCACCGTACGTACGGCCCATGGTAGCCCTGTGATCCGCGTTGTTGATCAGTGTCGGTCGCCTCTTTGGCCGTGGAAGCCGAGCGCGTGCGGGCCGCTGGCCGGCTCGCCCGCGCCGCACCGGCGTGTTTCTCTGAAGAAGTGACTTTGTACGTCGGCACGTCTGGATGGCAGTACAAGGACTGGCGGGGTGTGCTGTATCCGGAGCGGACGCCCCAGCGGCTCTGGCTGGAGGAGTACGCCCGGGCGTTCACCACGGTCGAGCTGAACAACGCCTTCTACCGGCTGCCCGAGCATGACGCCTTCGCCACGTGGCGGGACCGTACGCCGCGGGGATTCGTGATGGCCGTCAAAGCGAGCCGCTACCTCACCCACATCAAGCGGCTGCGTGATCCCGAGGAGCCGGTGCGGCGGCTGATCAGCCACGCCGAAGGCCTCGGCGAACGGCTCGGCCCGGTGCTGCTGCAGCTTCCGCCGAATCTGCGCGCCGACGCCGCGCTCCTCGACGACTGCCTGCGCTGCTTCCCGGCCACGGTCAAGGTGGCGGTCGAACCCCGGCACCCCTCCTGGGACGACCCGCGCGTGCGTGCGGTGCTGGAGGACCGCGGCGCCGCGCTGTGCTGGGCGGACACCGGGTCCAGGCCCGCCACACCGCTGTGGCGCACCACTGACTGGGGCTATCTGCGCCTGCACGCCGGACGCGCCGAGCCCTGGCCCCGGTACGGCCGTCAGGCGCTGGGCAGCTGGGCCCGCAGGATCGAGGAGACCTGGCCCGACCGGTGCGCCGTGTATGTGTACTTCAACAACGACACGGGCGGCGCCGCGGTCCGTGACGCGGGCGTCTTCGCCCGCGGGGCCAAGACCTTGGGCCGGAGCGTGACCCGCACCCCGTAACTCCAGGGCCGGATTTATTAAGGCAGATTGATAAGGTAGCCTTAGTATATGACCGACGGCCTGGACCCTGACAAGGTCGCCGCAGCCCTGCTGGCGAGCCTCAGCGTGCTGGTGCGACGAGTACGCCAAGTACCGATCGACGGCGGACTCACGATGCCCGAGCGGACCGCTCTGTCGCACCTGGACCGCTCGGGCCCCACCACCTCCTCGGCGCTGGCCCGGGACGTGCAGATCACCGCGCAGGCCATGGGAGCGACGCTCGGTGCGCTGCGGGCTCGTGGCCTGGTCGAACGCCGCCCGGATCCGAACGACGGCAGGCGCGCGGTGCTGACGGTGACCGACGCAGGTCGGCAGGCGCTGAAGAACAAGCGCAACGCGCGGAGCGAACTCATCGCCCGGGCCCTGACCAGCGGCACCTTCACCCCAGCGGAGCTGGAAGAGCTCGCGGCGGCCGCCGCGCTGCTGGAGCGACTGGCCCAGAACATCTGACGCCGACGAAGCGATGAGAAACAGCTGATGACAGATCCTCCCCAGACGCGCGCCCCGCGCCGCTCGCTCGACGACGATCGCTACAAGTGGACGGCGCTGACGAATACGACCGCCGCGGTCTTCATGTCCGCGCTGGACGGCTCCATCGTGCTGATCGCCCTGCCGGCGATCTTCCGTGGCGTGCACCTGGACCCGCTGGCTCCGGGCAACATCGCCTACCTGCTGTGGATGATCATGGGATACCGGCTGGTTCAGGCCGTCCTGGTGGTCACGGTGGGCCGGCTGGGAGACATGTACGGCCGGGTCCGGATCTACAACTCCGGGTTCGCGGTCTTCACCTTCGCCTCGATCCTGCTGTCCTTCGACCCGTTCGACGGCGGCCACGGAGCGATGTGGCTGATCGCCTGGCGGGTGGTGCAGGCGGTCGGCGGGTCGATGCTGACCGCGAACTCGGCCGCGATCCTGACCGACGCCTTCCCCGAGGAACAGCGCGGCTTCGCCCTGGGCATCAACCAGGTCGCCGGCCTGGGCGGGATGTTCATCGGCCTGGTCGCCGGCGGTCTGCTGTCGGCCTGGGACTGGCGGGCGGTGTTCTGGGTGAACGTGCCTGTCGGCGTGTTCTTCACGCTGTGGGCCTACCGCACCCTGCGTGAAACCGGTAAGCGCGGCGGCGGCCGGATCGACTGGTGGGGCAACATCACCTTCGCGGTGGGCCTCAGCGCGGTCCTGATCGCGGTCACCTTCGGCCTGCAGCCCTACGGCGGGCACACCATGGGCTGGACCAACCCGCTGGCCGACGGCCTGATTGCTGGCGGACTACTCCTCCTGGCAGCGTTCGTCGCCATCGAGAACCGCTTCTGTGCGCCGATGATCCAACTGAGACTCTTTCGCCTACGGGCCTTCACGTTCGGCAACCTGGCGGGCCTGGCCATCTCGATCGGCCGCGGCGGGATGCAGTTCGTGCTGATCATCTGGTTGCAGGGCATCTGGCTTCCGCTGCACGGCTACGACTACAGTGCCACGCCGCTGTGGGCGGGCATCTTCATGCTGCCGCTGACCGCGGGCTTCCTCGCCGCGGGCCCGGTGTCCGGCTATCTCTCCGACCGGCTCGGCTCCCGGGGCCTGGCCACCGGCGGTGCGCTGCTGTTCGGCGCCAGCTTCCTGGGCCTGATGCTCCTGCCGATCGACTTCAGCTACTGGATCTTCGCCGTGCTGATCGCGTTCAACGGGATAGCCAGCGGCATGTTCGCCTCCCCCAACTCCTCCTCGATCATGGGCAGCGTGCCCGCACAGCTGCGCGGTGTCGCCTCCGGCATGCGTGCCACCTTCCAGAACTCCGGCACCGCCGTCTCGATCGGCGTGTTCTTCTCCCTCATGATCGCCGGACTGGCCAGCAGCCTCCCGCACACCCTCACCGCCGGCCTGCGACAGCAGGGCGTACCGGCCCATGTCGCCACCCAGGTCGGGGGCCTGCCTCCGGTCTCGTCCCTGTTCGCCGCCCAACTGGGCGTCAATCCGATCCAGCACCTGCTCCAGCCCAGCGGCGCCCTGGCCCATCTGACCGCGGCGCAGCAACAAGCCCTGACCGGACGTGAGTTCTTCCCGACCCTGATCGCCGGGCCCTTCCACTTGGGCCTGGTCATCGTGTTCGCCTTCGGCGCCACCCTTGCCTTCCTCGCCGCGATCGCCTCCCTGCTGCGCGCCGCCAGCCCCGCCGCCAAGACCTCAGGACCGCAAACGGCCGCCACCGGCTACCCCCGCGCCCCTGCGACCGACGTCCGGACCCAGCCGCCGGCGGCGGAGACCGCCACGCCCCCGAGCCCGGCAACCAGCCGACATCCACAGGAGAAACAACCATGGCAGTGACAACGATCGATCCCAGGCCCGGGCTCGTCGTGATCGACCTACAGAAGGGCATCGTCTCGGCCCGCACCGACATTCCGGTCACCGCCGTAGTCAAGCAGGCGACCCATCTGGCCACCGAGTTCCGGCGGCACGGCCTGCCCGTGGTCCTGGTCAACGTCACCGGACGCGCGCCGGGGCGCACCGAGGCCAGGCGGTCCGGGAGCAGCACCGCACTGCCGTCCGGCTGGGCCGACCTCATCGACGAACTCGACGTCCAGCCGACCGACCACCTGATCACCAAGCGGCGGCGCAGCGCGTTCCACGACACCGGACTCGACACCCTCCTGCGGGACCTGGGCGTCACCCAGATCGTGCTCGCCGGCATCTCGACCAGCGCGGGCGTCGAGTCGACCGCACGCTCGGCCTCTGACTACGGCTACCACGTCGTCCTGGCCACCGACGCCATGGGTGACCCTGACGCCGAAGCCCACCGCCACAGCATCGAACGCGTCTTCCCCAAACTCGGCGAAACCGCCACCACCGCCGAGGTCATCGACATGGTCGAGGTAACGCGATGACTCTGCTGGGCCGACTCCTGAACAACCGCAGAGCAGGCGAGACCCACACGGCGTGGAATCTGCCCAACCTGCAAGGTCCCGAGCTGCTGACCCTCACCAGCCAGCACTTCGTCCACGGTGGTGCCATACCGCTGGAGCACGGCGCGAAGCACATCGGCGGCGCCGACCTGTCCCCTCATCTCGCCTGGACCCCGCCGCCACCCGGCACCGCGCAACTCCTCCTGGTCGTCGAGGACATCGACGTCCCGCTGGCCAAGCCCGCCGTGCACTGCGCCGCCCTGATCGACCCGACGGTCGGGCACCTCGACACCGGCGCCCTCAACGCACGGCAGCCGGCCACCGCAGTGCAGTTGCTGCGGTCCACCATCGGACGCGGATACCACGGTCCGGCGCCCATCAAAGGCCACGGCCCACACCGCTACACCTTCCAGCTGTTCGCCCTGTCGACCCCCGTGGACAGCGCCCCCGGCGCCACGCCGCCGAACCGGGCCAGGCCGCGCGCCTTCCTGCCCGCCATCACCGCACCCGTCCTCGACCGCGGCCGACTGACCGGCACCTTCGAACGCTGACCGCAGGCCAGGCCTCGCGCAGGCAGTGGCCTGAGGTTGTCCGTTCTCCGGTGGGGCCGGAGAACGGACACCACGGACAACACGGCCTCAGGCTCCGCTTTCGGCCCTGCGGGTCGACTCGCGCGCCATGAGGACCGGGGGCAGCCGGACCGTTCTGCGGGGTGCTGCCGGATCCGCGATCCGGGTGAGGAGGAAGCCGACGGCCGTCGTGCCCACATCGTCCGCGGGCAGCCGCAGAGTGGTCAGCGACGGCTCCAGGTAGGCCGCGAAGGGATGGTCGCCGTATCCCAGCAGCAGTACGTCGTCCGGGACGGCGAGGCCGCAGGCGCGCAGCGCCTTGTGGATGCCCAGGGCGAAGTAGTCGTTTCCCGCGACCACCAGATCGGGAAAATTGTGCGCCGTGATGAGGTTGGCGGCCATCCGGTGGGCGTCGTCGGGCCGCCAGGGCAGGCTGGCGCCCTGTGTCCTGCGGGTGGGGACCTTGATGACGAAGCTGCCGTGCGGGGCGATGCCGGCGGATTCCAGCGCGCGGTGGAATCCATCGATCCGCGCGGACACGGTGCTGATCTCCAGATCCTCCTCGAAGAGCCAGGCCCGTCGCACGCCCGCGTTCCGCGTCACTTCCGCCACCGCGTCGGCCATGCCCTGTCCGGCGTCGATACCGACGAAATCGCATCCGAGTGCCGGAATGTCGCGGCTCAGCAGCACCACCGGGATGTTCGCCTTCGCCAGCGACTGCCAGGTGTCGCTGCGGCCCTGGGTAGGAATACCGAGTACCCCGTCCACCCCGAATCCGATCAGCTGCTGGACGGCTTCTTCCTCGCTCCGTTCGGAGTCCTCGGTCACCAGCAGCAGGACCGCGTACCCGGCGTCGCGGCACTGCCGCTCCACGGCCGAGATCAGTGCGGCGTAGAACGGATTGGACGGATTGGTGATCACCAGGCCGATGACCATGGTCCGGCCCGACACCAGTGACCTGGCGTGGCTGTTGGGCTGGTAGCCCAGGCGCTCCGCCTCCGTGCGCACCGCCTGCCGGGTGCGCTCGCTGACCTGGTTCTTGCCCGCGAGCGCCCGCGACACCGTGTTGACGGAGAGCCCGAGCTCCTCGGCGACATCGCGCAAGGTGACCCGCTGAGAACGCGGCATCGGGTTCTGTGTGCTCCGTTCCGTGCGGCCGGTCGTCGTCTGGCCGGCCGTGCGCTCAGCTCTTGCCGACGAGATAGATCCGCAGTTTAGCGACCGCGTTCCGGTCCCCGGCACGACAACTCAGCCTCAGCCACTGGCCGAAGCCGGACACCTGCCAGGACGTCAGGCCGGCCGCGGTGACCGTGTGCGGGCCGTCGTCCAGGTCGCACCAGTGCAGGCCGTCGGGGGAGATCTGGGTGGTGAATTCCAGGCTGGTGCCGGCACTCGCCTCAAGCACCTGTACGAAGAAACGGGCTTCGGCGGCCCAGGGGAGTTCGTACGGTTCGGTACTGAAATCCTCGGTGACCTTCTTGTTGCGTTCCAGTACTGCCGTCATGGTCGCTCGCATGTCGGGCACGGTCCATTCACCAATCCACTGAAATGAGAACGGAGTCGAGGAAGAGGAAATTTCTGATGTCGGCATGCGTCCGCACCGAGAAATAGAAATTCAGCAGGTTGTCCAGCGTCTGATACCGGTCCGGATACACCGGCACGGGAACGTCACGCAGGTCCAGCACCTTGTCGTTGATCTGGAGTGACACATTGGCGCGCCGGCGGGTGTCGATCCGCCAGCGCAGATAGTGCCAGTTGATCTTCGTGGGGACCTCGTTGACGCACAGCTCGACGGGATCGCCGAGGTAGCGCCAGTCGTCGGGATCAGGAGCGGTGAAGTCGGCCGCGTACGGCAGGGCGAACTTGCCCTCGAAATGGTCCCTCGGGGTCGGTTCTGGAACGACGGGGTATTTCCAGCGCTGGGTCAGTGTCCCGGCCAGGTCCGTGTTCTCGTACCGCATCACCGTGTGGTAGCGGACGCCGCGATCGGAGCAGATGTCGGTGGCGACCGTGAAGGCGCCGAACTGCGCCTCGGCCGGGTGACGGTTGCCGTTCCAGGCGACGGTTCTGGGCGCCGCGGCGCCGGGTCCGACGCTCGCCTCGGCCTTGAAGGCGAAGTACGTCTCGATCTGCACCTCGCCACGGCCCGCCATGGTCAGCCGCCGGATGCCGGTGGCGGTGTGTCCGCGGTACGCACGGCTGGCCAGCTTGAGGGCGTAGTTGCCGCTGAGCGTGCCGTGGGTGCCCACGTCGAAGAACGAGCACGACGACAACTGCGGCGGGCGGAAGTCCCGCATGTGCGCGTCGACGGTGTCCAGATCGCCTTCGCCGTCGTAGTTGCCGAGTAGTTCGGTCCAGCCGTGCGTCGTCGAGTCGAACCGGTCGAAGGCGAGGATGCGGGGCAGCGGGTCGAACTTCGACAGCTCGACGTCGTGGACGGCGGACGGCGGGCGGGCGCCGTGGGCGGCCGGGGCCATGGAGTCTCCGATCGTTCGGTCCGGTCTGTGTCGTGGTCAGTTGCGCTCGGTGGGCTGCTTGGTGGTCCGCTCGGCGACGGTGTGGTGGGCGGCGCGCCGGATGGTGTGCGCGCTGACGCCATGAACGTTCATGGTGGACGTCACCGTAGTTCCCCTTGACGCTCCCTACAAGGACTCCTAACCTCACCTCGCGCCATGAACGTTCATGTAAACGACCTGAACTGCCCTTCCGTGGGAGGCCGAGGATGAGGCTGCGCATCAGCCGTACGACGGTCGCCTCGACCGTCGGCACCGCCTTGGAGTGGTACGACTTCTCGCTGTACGGCACCGCCGCCGCGCTGGTGCTGCCGAAGGTCTTCTTCCCGCACAGCGACGAGTTGACGGCCACGCTGACCTCGCTCGCGACGTTCGCCGTGGGCTTCTTCGCCCGGCCGGTGGGAGGAGTGATCATCGGGGTTCTCGGGGACCGGGTGGGCCGCAGGACGATGCTGTTCTGCACCCTCGTACTGATGGCCGTCTCGTCCACTCTGATCGGTGTGCTGCCCGACTACGCGACGGCCGGTGCGGCGGCGCCCGTCGCCCTGGTCGTCCTGCGGGTCTTCCAGGGCCTTGGCGCCGGTGGCGAGTACGCCGGTGCGATGCTGATGTCCGCCGAACACGCCGAGACGCGTGCCCGCGGCATCAACGCCAGTGCCCCCACGCTCGGCAACGCGGTCGGCTCACTCGCGGCCACCGGTGTGTTCTTCCTGACCTCGGCCGTGCTGTCGAAGGACAGCTTTCTCGCCTACGGCTGGCGTATTCCGTTCCTGCTCAGCTGCGTTGTGGGCATCGCCGGGTTCGTCATCAGGCTGAAGGTGTCCGACAGTGCGGAGTTCGCCTCGGCCAAGAGCGCGGGCCGCACCGCACGCTTCCCGCTGCGCGAGGTGTTCGCCGCCTCCCGGGACCGGATCGCTCCGGCCATGCTCATCAGCATCGCGCCCAATATGATCAGCTATCTGCCGTCCGTCTACGCGCTCAGCTATCTCGCGGACGACGTCAGCGCACCCTCCTGGGTCGGGCTCACCGGAATTGTCATCGCCAACGCGCTCAAGCTGGTCACGGTGCCCACCGCGGGCTGGCTATGCGACCGGTTCGGCAGACGTCCGGTGATGATCACCGGTGCCGTTTCGGCGGCGCTGCTCTTCTATCCGTTCTTCGCCATGCTGGACACCGGCACTCCGGTGGTCATCTGGGCCGCTTTCGTGCTGGTCTTCACGCTCTGCAACGATCTCACGCTCGCTTCCCAGGCGACGATGCTCTCGGAGATCTTCGACGTCGCGCACCGCTACACCGGAGTCACCTTCACCCGTGAAATCACCGGGGCCGTCATCGGCGGCACCATTCCCTTCGTCGCGACCCGGCTGAACACGTGGGCGCACGGCGGACAGTGGAGCATCGTCGTCTATTCGGGCGTGCTGTGTCTGCTCTCCGCGGTCGGCGCGCTCTTCGTGAAGGAACCTCCCCACCTGCGGAAATCCACAGAGCCACGGGACGGCACGGCGGTGCGGGACGCGGCCGGTCGCAAGGAGCGGTGAACGGCCAACGGGCCGTATCCGCGGGCGCCGTGCGCACCGCACCCGGAAAAGCCACGGCCATAAGACGTCATCCCACTCGTCCACCACCGTCAGCACGGCAGTTCAGGTGCGTTCGGTACGGCGCACGCGCACCGTGTCGACCGCGATGGCGACGAGGATCATGGCCCCGCCGATCATCTGGACGTCGTACGCGGAGAGGTCGACGAGTTGGAGGCCCACCTGGATCACGCTAATCAGGACCGCACCGCCGAGCATCCCGGTGACCCGTCCCCGGCCGCCCTTCAGCGACACCCCGCCGATGACGGGCGCGGCCACCGCGTACAACAGCAGACTGCTGCCGGTGGTGACGTTGACGGCGCCCAGATAGGTGGAGGACAGGAAACCGGCCAGGCCGCCGAGGGTGCCGGCGGCGGCGAAGGCGCTCAGGCGCACCCGGCCCACCGCGATGCCTGCCACCAGCGAAGCACCCGGACTGCCTCCGGTCGCGTACAGGTTGCGGCCCCAGGCGGTGCGGGTGAGAACGACCGCGGCGACGAGGTAGGCGGCCAGGAGAGCCAACGGCATCAGGGGCCAGGTGCCGACCGTGGCGCCGCCCAGGTAGGTGAAGACGGGATCGTCGATGACCAGCGTGCGGGCCTTGGTCACGGCGAGCACCGCGCCCTGCAAGAACAGGCCCATCGCCAGCGTGGTGATCAGCGAGTGCATCTTCCACAGCGCGACGAACACCCCGTTGACCAGCCCGATGACGGTACCCGTGGCGATGGTGCACAGGATCGCCAGCAGCCCCGGCACATGCAGGTGCTGGATGAGCAGCGCGCCGATCATGCCGCTGAACGCGAGATTGCCGGTGACCGACAGGTCGATCTCACCGATGAGCAGCGCGAACGACACGGCCAGCACCAGCAGTCCGAGCGAGGTGGCCTGGATCAGGATGTTCTGCAGATTGGCGGTGGTCAGGAAGAACGCGTTGAGCACTCCGGTGACCAGGCTGAACACGATGATCAGCGCCCAGACGATGTTGTCCAGAGCGAGGGTGAGCACATCGCGGCGGGCTCCGCCGGGCCGCTCTTGGCTGCCGCCGGAACGAGTGTCGGTGTCGGTCATGGCCGGCCTCCCACGTGCTGCGCGGTCGCGATGGCGGACACGGTCAGCGCCTCGCCCGTGAGCTCACCGGTGACGCGTCCCTGGGTGAACAGCACGGCACGGTCGGCGAGCCGTGCGGTCTCGTCGGGGTCGTAGGCACGGACGAGGACGGCCATGCCCTCGCCGGTGACGCGGTCGATGAGCCGGTGGATGGCTTCCTTGGCGGCGACGTCGATACCGAGGGTGGGCTCGTCCAGCAGCAGTACCCGCGGCTCGCGGGTGAGCAGCCGGCCCAGCAGGACCTTCTGCTGGTTGCCGCCGCTGAGCCGGCCAACCTCCTGCCAGGGCCCGGCCTGCGCCACCGCGAGTTCGCGGCGGACCTGTTCGCTGCGCCGGGCCATGCCCCGGGTGTCGACCAGCCGTCCACGCCCGCGCGGCCAGCGGCCCAGATGCAGGTTGTCCGCGACGGACAGGTGAGCGGCCACCCCCTCGGCCATACGGTCATGAGTGAGGTAGGCGAGCCCCGCCGTGCCGCTGGTGCGTGGATCGCGGCAGCTCACCGGCTGCCCCGCCACCCGCACCTGCCCGCGCACGGCACCCGACAGACCGGCAAGCGCCCGCAGCAGCTCCTGCGGGCCGTGCCCCGGCAGGCCCACCAGCGCCACGATCTCCCCGGCCCGCACGGTCAGATCCACCGGACCCACCCCCGCCGCCGTGAGCCCGCGCAGGCTCAGCAGGTCCGCACCGCCGCGCCGCCGGTCGCGGTGGAACTCGCGTACCGCGCTGCCGGTGACGGCTTTTGACAGCTGTGCGGCGGTCAGCTGAGCGGCACTGGTGCCGCGTGCGACGGTGCGCCCGTCCCGCAGCACCGTGTACTCGGTGCACAGCTGGCGCACTTCGTCATTGTGGTGGGAGATGTAGACGAAGGTGCGGCCCGCTTCGGCGAGGCGGCGCACCCAGCGCATCAGATCGGTGCGCTCGCCGATGGTCAGGCCGGTGGTCGGCTCGTCCAGGACGACCAGACGTCCCTCGCCCGCCAGCGCCTTGACGATGCTCAGCCGCCGCCGCTGACTGAGCGTCAGCAGCCCTGCACCGCCGCGCGGGTCGAGCGGCAGACCGTGCTCGGCGAGCAGCGCCGCCGCGCTCTCGTGAGCGGTGCGCCAGTCGACCAGGCCGCGGCGCCGCGGCAGCGCGCCCAGCAGCAGGTTCTCGGTGACGCTCAGATCGGGCAGGACTTCGGTGTGCTGGTCGAGCAGCCGGATTCCGAGGCGGCGCCGGGTGGCGGGCGAGTCGTGGGTGAGATCACGGTTCGCGAAGACGATCCTGCCCGACTCTGGCCGTACCAGGCCGGCTACCGCGCGGGCCAGTGTGGACTTGCCCGCGCCGTTCTTGCCGAGCAGACCGTGGATCGCCCCGTGGCCGATGGCGAGTTCGGCACCGTCCAGTGCGCGGGAGCTGCCGTAGGTCTTCGTCACCTCCGTGGCCAGTAGCAGCGGGGCGGTCACGACTGGGTTTCCTTCAGATGCCACTGGTCGGTGACGACGTTCGCCCAGTGCCGTGGGTCTGGGGAGTTCTCCTTGGTGACGTAGTAGGGCGGGACGGTCAGCAGCGGCCCTGACGGGCCTTTGGTGATGGTCGCCTTCTCCCAGAAGTACTTCTTGTTCTCATACGGTCCCAGCGGTACGTCCTTGCCTTTGACGGCGTACTTCTCCAGCAGCTCCATGCAGATCTGCACATAGGCGATGGGATCCTGCGCGATGTCGGCGTCGAGTTCGCCCTGCCGGATCAGCTCGTGCGCGTTGGGAGAACCGTCGATGCTGGTCACGATGATGTGCTCGGCATGCCCCACCGGATGCAGCCGGGCCTGCGAGTGCATCGCCTTGCGCGCGTCCGGCAGGAAGATGTCGGTCGGCAGATGGATGGCGTCCAGGTCCTGATACTCGCGCAGGGTGGTGCTGACCACGGACAGGGCCTGCGCATGGTCGTTGTTCTGCGGCCGGGAGACCACCTTGACCTTCGGATAGGAGGACTTGAGAGTCGCCTCGAACCCCTCCTTGCGCTGCCGCAGCGCCACCGCCGTCAGGCTCCCGTAGGCGTTGAGCACCGTGCCGCGAGCCGTGCCGTGCTTCGCCTTCAGCAACTGTGCGGTCCGGTGCGCGGCCATGACGCCCGCCTGCCGGTTGTCGAACGTCACCGAGATCGCCACGTCGCCGCCGGTGAGCGGGGTGTCCACCATGCCGACCGGGATGTTCCTGCGGGCCGCTTTGGTGGTCAGCGGCACCAGCACCTCCGAGTCCAGCGCATCGGAGATCAGATACCGCGGCTGCTGCAACAGCAGGCTGTTCCAGTCGCCCACCTGCGCCGAGGAGTCTCCGTTGGCGTTCTTGCCGGTGAAGTCGAGCCCGCGCCGCTTGGCCTCGCGCTTGACCGTCTCCTGGAGGACGACGAAGAAGAAGAACGAGAGGTACCCGGTCTCCCAGGCCACCGTCTTTTGGCTGCCTCCCGATCCGCTCTGCCCGGTTGAACAGGCCGCCACCGCAGGTACCGCCCCGAGTGCGGCCAGCGAGAGTGCGCCGCCGCGCAGCGCCGTGCGCCGCGACATGTGTCGTGCCGGCACCGTCGATGCCGTGGACTCCGGGTACGCGCTGGGCTCTACGGAGCCCATGGAGCCCACCGAGTTCCTGGGCCTCCTGGACCTTCTGATTCCCTTAGGTTCCGGCTCCTCGGGTTCCGAATCAATGGATGAGGACATGACAAATCCCCCTCTTGCGTTGCCCGCAGTCGGTTCATCACATCGTTTGTGTTATTCAACACGCCAGTGATGTGAATGAGAAGACGTCGGACGTCCCCTGAGGCCCCGAGGACGGTGCGCTGCGCGGAGTGCCGGTCCCCTCGGTCGCCCACGGTCCGCCTGCGACGTGCGGTGTCCGTGTCGTGCGCCGTGGCGGTGAGTGCCTTTGGTGGGAGCGGGAACGGCTGCGGTGACCGGTGGGGCGTTCGTGCGCGCGGCTGGTGCGTGAGGCGGCTCCGTGCCTGATGGCGGACGGAGTGACGGGGAGCGGGGGCTCGTAACATTCCCGGTGTTAAGAGGTAGTAGCAGTGCCAAGATGTCCGGGGTTGACGTGGCGGACTCCATCGGCCTCGGCGAGGCGGCCCCCGGCCAGACCTAGCCGGCGCTGTACACCAGCGCGAAGATCGGCGGTGTACGCGGCATCTTCCGCTCCATTGGCGCCGGAGCCACCTGGCAGCGCATCAACGACGACCAGCACCAGTGGGGCTGGACCGGTGCTGCGATCGCCGAGGATCCGCGCGTTTATGGTCGGGTGTACGTGTCGACCAACGGGCGTGGAATTCAGTATGGACTTCCCGCTTCCTGATCGCTGTCCGCCTGGTACCAGGTATGGCGTTCAGTACGGGAATTCTGTTGGGCGGTTGTCCTCTGCCCGGGTTGTCATGCACTGCCCGGTACAGGTCGCACGTCTGGCCTGTACCGGGCAGTGGCATGCCGTGCACCGATCCTGTCGCCGGCGTACCAGCGGCTCAACTGGCGTTTGCGGGCGCGGCTGGTGTGGTGTGGCGTGGCGTCGCGGGAGGATGGCGGTGAACAGGACGCAGTTTGCCTTGCTGTTGCTGTTGCTGTTGCTGTTGCTGTTGCTGTGTTGGCATTGGTGTGGGTGTGGTTATTGGGGTGTTCAGGTATTCGGGGGCGGGTCGCTCTTTTGGGGGAAGGCGGTGGGAGTGGGAGGTTAGGGCGGGGGTGTGGGGTGGTGGGGGTGACAGGATGTGTGGTGGGCGGGGTTTCTGACGTGGGGCAGCTGACAGTTGCGATTTCCAGCAGCGGCGATTAGGGGCCTCGCCCTGCTTTGCGTTCTGGTTCTTTTGTTATTTCTCGGGCTGTGGCATTTCCTGGGACGATATGCGGGTGTAACGCCAGGCCGCAGCTCTGTCACGTCCGGGGGACCGGTATAGGCGACTGGTCTGAATCCCGCGTGCATGGAAGTGGCGGGTAGGGATCGAGCGACCTGAAGATCCGGGAACCTGCTGCCATGTGTCGGTCAGTGCGGGACGGTGCGCGGTGTGCGGTGGGACAGGCGCATGGGCAGGGTGCGAGCGGACAGTACGCTGCGGGGCAGGGCGCGGGCGCGGCTGTGGGGTAGCGGGGTCAGCGTCCAGCGGGCGGCGATGGAAGCCAGGGCCAGTACAGCCTCGGTGAGCCCGAAGGTCTCACCCACGCATTTGGTGCGCCCTGCCCCGAAGGCCAGAAAAGCACCCTTGGGTACCCCTGTCGTGCCGTCGTCCCTGTGCTGCCACCGCTCGGGCAGGAAACGGTTCGCGTCCGGGTGCAGGTCGGACCTGCGGTGCACGATGTAGGGGCTGTAGGCGACGGTGCTGCCTGCGGGGATGCGCTGTCCGGCGAGTTCGGTGTCGCGTACCGCGGTGCGGGGCAGCAGCCAGGCGGGCGGGAGCAGGCGCAGTGTTTCGCGGATCACGCGGGTGGTGTGTTCCAACCGCGGCAAGTCCTCCCAGGACGCGGCCCGCCCGCCCAGGACCGTGTCGGCTTCCGTGTGGAGCTGGGCCTGCGCCTGAGGCGCGGCAGCCAACAGGTGCAGGGACCAGGCCAGCACGGCGGAAGTGGTCTCGGCTCCGGCGAGGACGAGGACGGCGACCTGGTCGTGCAGTTCCTGCTCGCTCAATGCGCCGCCGTGCTCGTCGCGGGCGGCCAGCAGCGCGGACAGCAGGTCCGGGTGGTCGGCCGCGGGAGCAGAGCTGCGGTGTTCGTCGATGATCCGGCTGACTTCAAAACGCCAACGGGTGAGCGCGTTGGCGTAGCGGATGTTGGCGGGCAGGGGCAGCTTCTCCAGCGCCGGCAGCAGCGCCCGCGTGTAGGAGCCCCGCAAGAAGACGTCAAGGCAGTCCCGCAGGACGGCGGCGCTTCGTGCGTCGAGGCTGTGGGAGAAGAGCGTGCGCACCGCGACCGCGGTGGTCAGCGAGAACATTTCGTCCACGACGTCGACGACCTGTCCGTCGCTCCAGCGGTCGAGCGCGGTGGAGATCTCTTGGCGCATCAGGGGCACGTATCCGCGCAACCGGTCCTGGCGGAAGGCCGGCTGCACCATCGGCCGCTGCCGGAGGTGGTCGGTGTGGACGCACGTGGCAAGACCGTTGCCCATTGCTGTCCGGATCCGTTCGAACAGCAAACCGGCGCGGTCAAAGGTGCGGCCGTCAGCGAGCACCTGCCGGGCCAGGTCCGGATGGCACACCACGAAGGCACTGCGCCGCCCGATCCGGACTTCCACCAGGTCCCCGTACCGCGCCAGTGTGTCGAGGAAGGGCAGTGGCCGGGCGTACAGCTGCGGCAGATGCCCCACGAGCGGCCACGCGCCCGGAGCGCGCCCGTGGCGAGCTGCGGGCACGGGGGACACCAAGGGCTTGCCGTGCGGCGTCATAGGGCCTCCCGGACAAGAAGCGGTCACCACACAGTATCCGGTTCGCTGCAGCCCGTAGCGGTGTTGCGTCAACCGGCAGCGGCAGGCCGATCCTTTGGCCGCGGGTGCAGGCTGCGGGCCTCGGAGTGGACGTAGACGGAGTGCTCGACGACGCCGGCGGCGTACGGGCGACGGTCGGAGAACGGCATGACGGCAGCCCAGCTCAGCGCCTGGCCGGGCCGCATCGGCGCGATGCGCACGCTCGTCGTCGCGGCGGTCATCGAGCCGGCTCGACGCCGAGTTCGGCGAGCAGGCCGCGGATGCGCCGCTCGATCTCGTCCCGGATCGGCCGGACGGCCGTCACGCCCTGTCCGGCAGGGTCGTCGAGCTTCCAGTCCAGGTACCGCTTGCCGGGGAAGTACGGGCAGGTATCTCCGCAGCCCATTGTGATGACCACGTCCGAGGACTGCACGGCCGCCACCGTGAGGACCTTGGGGGTCTCGGCGGAGATGTCGATGCCGACTTCGCGCATAGCTTCGACGACGGCCGGGTTTACGGCGGCTGCGGGGGCGGAGCCGGCGGAGCGGACCTGGACCTTGGCCCCGGCGAGATGAGTGAGGAAGGCGGCGCCCATCTGGGAGCGGCCGGCGTTGTGCACGCAGACGAACAGCACGGAGGGGGTGGCGGGAGTGCTCATGAGGTCAGGGCGCCTTCTTCAGCAGGTCGGGTACCGGCTGGCTGCTGCTCGCCGTGCGGGACGACGGCCTCGTCCAGCGGAGCAGGTGCCGGGAGGCCGAAGCAGGCGGCGACCAGGGCCAGGCCGACGGCGCCGCCTGCCAGTTGCGCAGCGAGGAACGGGACGACGGAGGCGGGGGCGATCCCGGCAAAGGTGTCGGTGAACGCTCGGCCGATGGTCACCGCCGGGTTGGCGAAGGATGTGGAGGAGGTGAACCAGTACGCCGCCCCGATGTAGGAGGCGACCGCCATCGGTGCGAGGTGCGCGCGGCCGACGCGGGCCAGGCCGAAGATGAGCCAGATCAGCCCGGCGGTGCCGACCACTTCTCCCAGCCAGAGGTGGCCGGCGGAGCGGTCGTGGGTGGAGAAGTGCACCAGCGGCCTGGCGAACATCGCGTCCGCGAGCACCGCGCCGCCGATCGCCCCGGCGATCTGCGCGGGGACGTACGCGGCGACGTCGCGCAAGGTGGGTCCGTCGCCGGTCTGGCGGCCGGTGACGTACGCGGCAAGCGTCACGACCGGGTTGAAATGCGCCCCGGACACCGGGCCGAGGAAGGCGATCAGGACACCCAGGCCGAAGACGGTGGCCAGGGAGTTGGCCAGCAGTTGCACGCCGACATCGCGGGTGAGCTCGGTGGCCTGAATACCGGAGCCGACCACCACCGCGACCAGCGCCGCGCTGCCGACGACCTCCGCCGCTGCCCGCCGCGCGAGCGGCGACTCGGCGCTCACGCGGGGGCCTTCGCGGACACGATCGGGGTCTGGAGCAGGGCGGACAGCTTGGCCAGGGCCTCGGGCAGCACCCAGTAGTACACCCAGGTCCCGCGTCGCTCGGAGCCGACCAGTCCGGCCTCCCGCAGCACCTTCAGATGGTGGGAGATGGTCGGCTGGGAGACGTCGAAGGGCCCGGTGAGGTCGCACACGCACGCCTCGCCGCCCTCATGTGAGGCGATCAGCGACAGCAGCCGCAGTCGGATGGGATCCGACAGCGCCTTGAACATCCGCGACAGCTCGGCTGCCGCCTCCTCGCCCAGCGGCTCGCGGACCATCGGCGCACAGCACATCGTGTCCCGGCCGAGCACCGGTAGAGCAGCTTGCTTCGACATTCTTCTATGTTGACATCCATCTAATCCGATGGCAACGTCATTTGTATCGATAGATTTCGAAACAAGCTGCTTCCTGATAGGAGACCGCCATGTCTCGTGTCCAGCTCGCTCTGCGGGTCGCCGACCTGGAGGGCTCGATCGCCTTCTACTCCAAGCTGTTCAAAACCGAACCGGCCAAGCGCCGCGACGGGTACGCCAACTTCGCCATCGCCGAGCCACCGCTGAAGCTGGTCCTCATCGAGGGCGCAGCCGGCGAGGAGACCCGCGTGGACCACCTCGGCGTCGAGGTCGCCAGTACCGCAGACGTCACCGCCGCTACCGAGCGGCTGAAGAACGAGGGCCTCGCCACCTTCGAGGAGAACGACACTGCCTGCTGCTATGCCCTCCAGGACAAGGTGTGGGTCCACGGCCCTGGCAAGGAGCCCTGGGAGGTCTACGTCGTCAAGGCAGACGCCGACACCCTGGGCAAGAGCACCGACGGTGCCCCCGAGGAGCGCTGTGGCACCACCGCCTGCTGCGCCCCCGACGAACAGTCCCTCGACCCGGTCCAGACCGCGACTGAGGCGAAGGTCGCCGCCGGCTGCGCCTGCGCCGGCTGCGCCTGCCGCACGTCCGTCGCGGCGTGCGCCGGGGTTACGGGGTCTGAGACTGGTAGGAGCCGTTGATCGAGAGTAATTGTCAATACCTGTGGGTCGGTTGAGGTTGTTCAGGCTGCGTGAGCCTCGGGGTGTTCGGCGAGGTGTCCGCGTTCGAAGCGGGCTCCGGCGCGGACGAGGGCCACGAGGTGGGGCGCGTTGACCGCCCTCCAGCGGGCCTGGGCGGACTCGACGAGCTTGAAGACCATGGCAAGCGCGGCGGCCAGCATCCGCCGTGCGCCCTCGCGGACGATCTCGTCAATCAGGGAGCCGTGTGGTGTCGTTCCGTCTTCGTTGACTACCGTGAGCACGGGCGTGCCTTCCCGACCGACGCGCCAACGTCGGCCTACTCGATGACCATCACAGGATCATTCGGGAAGGTACGCCCTTCACGCGCCAACCCGAGGTTGATCCACAGACATCCGAGCTTGGTAAGAAGTCAAGCTGCGAGTGTCACTGGTGCCGTGGACGCGGCGGGGAATGCCTTGGCGGGATCGAACTTCTGTCCGGTCTGTAGGCAGTGGTGGAGGCATCCCAGGAAGCGGTTGTAGACGTTGCGCATGGCGGCGGTGTGCCGGTCCCCGAGTTCCCGGCGTCGGTCGTATTCGGCTTTGACCTGTGGGGAGGGCAGTGCGCCAAAGATCCATACGTAGCCCGCGGCGGCCAGACGCTGGTTCTTCACCCGGCGGTGGCGCACGAGGTGGCTCTTGCCGCTGGCGATGGTGACCGGCGCCGAGCCGGCATACGCTTTCAGGGCGCGGGCGTCGGCGAAGCGGGTGCGGTCGTCACCGATCTCGGCTAGAACGCGTGCACCGGTGAGCGGCCCGATCCCGGGGAAGCTGCCCAGGATTTCGGCGTCCGGATGCGTGGCGAACGCCTCGGCCGCAGCCTCGGCGAGGTCGTCGGCCGCCCGGCAGGCGGCATCCAACTGGGCCACCAGCGCGAGGGTTTGCTGCCCCATTGCCTGCTCGACGAGCGGCGGCTGGTGCAGGTAATCGTCGGTGAAAATGGTGCGCAGTCGTTCCACCCAGACCTCGATGTTCCGTTGCCGTCCGGATCTGCGCAGGGCGGCCCGCAGCCGGGCACGGGTCAGGCGGGCGGCAGTGTGCGGGTCGGGGGCCACGGCGAGGACCGCGCGGGCTTCCCGGGAGTCCAGGCCCACGCCGCGGACGGCGAACGCCGCGAGAGCGGCCGGGTAGTACTGCTTGAGGTGCGAGCGCAGCTGGTTGTTGAGCTGGGCGCGGTTCCACACCGTGTCCTGCTGGGCGCGGGCGAGAACGGCGATCGCCCGTACCAGTTCGGAGTCGGCAGGCAGCGGCCGGTGCACGTCGGCATCGGTCCGCAGGATGTTGGCCAGTGTCATCGCGTCGGCGTGGTCGGACTTTGCGCGGGCGCTGCGGTGCCGCTCGCGGTAGCGTGCCACCGCCATCGGGTTGATCGAGTACACCTTGCGGCCGGTGGTGCGCAGGCAGGCGAACAGCAGGCCGCGGGCGGTCTCCACCGCGACCGGTATCGGGGCCTGAGCGCAGTCACCGGCTTCAGCGAGCACGGCAAGCAGCTGACGGAAACCGTTCGCGTCGTCCTTGATGCGCTGCTTGGCGACCAGCTTTCCCATCTCGTCGACCAGCGCCACGTCGTGGTGATCTTCCGCCCAGTCGATCCCGCACGTGATCGTCAACTTCAAGCTCCCTACTCTTCGTGCTCGAAACAGCGTGTGAGCCTGCGCAGGGCGCGCCGCGACCTAATAGGAGGGCTCGATGGCCCGACATCCGATGAGCAGTTCGCAGCCCCAGCTCCCCGCACGGTCCCCGGTCTCTGGAAGGAGCTCGATGGCTCGCGTGGTGAGGGAGAGGTGGCCGTACGGACGGCTCAGGTCACGATCATGACGTCATCGTGGAGATGTTCGACGTGCTCCGGCAGATGCACGGTGACGGAGCCCTCTGCCTATGGAGAGGAGTCCGGCTCCAGGTCTTGAGTAGGGGTCACCCGTCACCGTGCACAGCTATTAGGTCTTGAGCATTGCTCCGACGACGGCGGGGGAGTGGCACTTCGCGGTGCGCTGGCTGACCTCGGTGCCCGTGACGTAGTGGTCCCACTTCGGATCTCTGCGTTGCGGCGCTCGCTGGCCGAGGTTTTCCTCAATTCAGCTTGATCGCTTGGCTGGGAAGCCGTGGGTGCGGGTGCCAACGATGACGATCAAAGCCGGTACGAGAAGGGCCAGGACGCTCCAGGGGAACGAAGTGGCGCCGAGCAAGTCGAGCAGGACACCGCCCACGACACCGCCACCTGCCATGGCCACGTTCCACAGGGTGACGAGCATCGCCTGCGCCGCGTCGGCCTGGTCACGGCCGGCCTGCGCGGCAGCCGTCTGCAGGAGCGTCGGCACGCCGCCCCACCCAAGGCCCCACAGCAGCGCAGCGAGGTAGACCAGAGCAGGGCTATCGGCCAGGACCGCGAGGATGGCGGCGGCCGCACCGACCAGAAGCGTGCTGGCGATGGTCAGACTGCGCAGCCGGCGGTTGATGAGGGCGCCGGTGATCCAGATGCTGAGCAGTGAGGCGCCGCCGAAGACCAGCAGCACCAGGTCGGTTCTGTCTGCCATGCGGACGTGGGTGAGGAAGGCGGCGATGTAGGCGTACAGGATGGTGTGGGCCAGGACAAAGACCAGTGTCACGAAGAGAACCGGGGCGACACCGGGGACGCGCAGCGCCTGACGCATCGGGGCGCGGTGCTCCTGGCGTTGCCCAGGGTAGTCCGGCACGACAGCCGCGATCCACACAATCAGGGCGACGGCGAGAGCGCTCATGGCCAGGAAGGCCGCCTGCCAGGTGACCGCCTTGCCCATGAAGGTGCCTGCGGGGACGCCCAAGGAGAGGGCAACCGGGATGCCGGCCATGGCGATGGCGATGGCCTTGCCCTCGAAACCGGCCGGGACCATGCGGCGGGCGTAGCCGGCCAGCAGGGCCCAGGCCAGGCCGGCGGCCACACCAGCCACGAAGCGGGCGACCATGGTGAGGGAGTAATAGGTCGACAGGGCCGTGACGGTGTTGGCGACGGCGAATCCCGCGATGGCGGTCAGCAGCAGGTGCTTGCGGCGCCACCCGGCGGTGGCCGCGGTGAGCGGAATGGCGGTGAGTGCGGTGCCGAGTGCGTAGATTGTGACAGTTTGTCCTGTGGCGGACCCGCTGACGTGCAGGTCGGCGCTCATCTCGGGCAGAAGCCCGGCAGGAAGCGTCTCCGTCAGGCTGGTGATGAACACCGCCGTGGCCAACGCGAGCAGCGCCGCCATAGGCAGTTTCTGTCTCTGGTTCTGCGCGCCGGAACCAACGGGCAACTGCTGTGTCGTCATGCCGGTATGCTCAAACCCTCACATAGATGTGAAGGTCAAGTCGACATGATGTGAGATGGAGCACATGCGCATTGGCGAGCTGTCGGTGCGGACGAACACCAGCCGCAGGCTGCTGCGTTACTACGAAGAGCAGGGACTTATCGTCGCAGAGCGCTCCCCGAACAGCTACCGCGAATACGACGAGCGCTTCGTCGATCGCGTAGTGCAGATCCGGGGGCTGCTCGACGCCGGGCTGCCGACCCGGATCATCAAGCAGATCCTGCCGTGCCTGGATAAGCCACGAGTGATCTACTTCCCCGACGCCACCCCGGAGATGATCGCAACCCTGGAAACGGAGCTGGGGCAGATGAACCAGCGCATCGAGTGCCTGACCCGCAACCGGGACGCGGTGGCTGAGTACTTGGAGTCGGTGCGGCATCACCGCAGCTCCGACTCCGTCTGAACGCCGCACGGGCACAGGGGGCCTGGGCCTTCCAGCGCTGTCAGTTCTCATCGACATTGTCGAGCTGACTGATCGCTCTCCTCACTCCGGGAGGGTCATTGCCGGCGGCCCGAGAGTCCGGATGGTCCTGGTGCGTCGGTCGTGGCCGCGCAGGGCGCGGATGCGGATCGGATGTGGTCGGCAGGAACGGCAGGCGAACGCTCATTGGGCAGCGGTGACGTGCGCCCGCGGCGGGCGCACGTCACCCTCGTGACCTTCTCCCTGTGGCCGGCGGCTGGCCCTCGACGGACACCCAGGTAGTACGCCCTACTTCGGTGCCTGGAAGCCGCCGATCTTCTGCTCAAGCAGTTCGGCCAGCCGCAGCGGGGTGCGGTCCTCGAACATCGGACCGATGAGCTGCACTCCCACCGGCAGTCCATCGGCGGGCCGGCCCGCTGGTATGGCGGTGGCGGGCAGGCCGGGCATGGTGGCAACACCGGCCCAAACCAGTTGGTCGAGATACAGGTAATCGACACCGTCGATGTCGATCCGGCGTTCCATCAAGTCGGGGTGGTGGTCGTGCGGGAACGCGGGAGTGGGCGTGATGGGACACACCACGGCGTCGAACTCGGCGAAGAACTGCCGCCAGCCGTGGCGGTGGAGCTCGCGACGGTTGTTCGCCTCGATCCAGTCGAGGTGGCTGAACACCATGCCGCGCAGCCGCGCAGCATGGAGACTCTGGTCGCCTGCGCTCAGTGCGGCGGCGCGGGTGCGCAACTGCTCGTACACTTCGACGGGAAAACGTGCGACGGAGCTCGAAAACAGCAACTGCGTGTAGAGCACCGCGGCTTCGGTCAGATCGGGCAGCAGCGGACTGTACCGCTCGACGCGGGCGCCGCCGTCGACAAGCGCGTCGGCCACCCGGTTCACGCCCGCCCGGACAGCAGACCCGGTCGAAATGAGCGGATGGTCGTCGAGGACCAGCACCCGGAAGTCGCAGAGCCGCTCGTGGCGCGCGGGCGGCAGCGTCAAGCCGTGCGCCATACCGAGCGTCAGCGGGTCCGGTCCGGCCATGACGTCGAGCAGGAGCGTCAGGTCGCGGGCGGCGCGCGCCATCGGACCGACGACGGCGAGGTCGAGTTCGGCCGGCAGTGCCGGCGCGGTCGGCGGGACCATGCCGCGGTTCGCCGCCAGCCCGATTGTCGGTTTGTGTGCGTAGATGCCGCAGAAGTGTGCGGGGGTGCGCAGCGAGCCGGCGATGTCCGAGCCGATGGACAGCGCGCCGAATCCGGACGCCAGGGCCGCCGCTGATCCGCCGGAGGATCCCCCCGGCGTGCGACCGAGATCCCACGGGTTGTTGGTGGTGCCGTAGATCTCGTTGAAGCTCTGTATGTCTTGCAGCCCCAAGGGCACGTTGGTCTTGCCGAGCACCACCGCGCCTGCGGCCTTGAGCCGCGACACCTGCACCGCGTCCTCAGCCGGCAGGTAGTTCCGGTGTAGCGGTATGCCCCAGGTCGTGGGCAGCCCGGCGATGTTGTAGGAGTCCTTGACCGTCACCGGAATGCCGAGCAGTGGCCGGTCTTCACCGCGGGCGCGCGCCTGGTCGGCACCGCGCGCGGCGGCCCGTGCACGGTCGAAGTCCGGCACACAGATCGCGTTGATTGCTTTGTCGTCCCGCTCAATACGGGCGATCGCCTCGTCGGTCAGTTCCGCCGAAGTCACTTCACCGGCACGCAAAGCAGCCGCGAGGTTTTCGGCAGTCGCAAAATTCCAGTCCATGAATCCGACCGTATCGGCCTCTGGCGAAGGCCATGAAATGCCACTTCGCGCAACGGGTTGGATGTCTCGACATTCATCATGTTCCGCTCCGGCCACAGACGATTCGCTCGATCGCCGGCGGTGGCGACGCGTGGCGGGATCGGTGTCGGCCTGGGAGTTCAGGAGACCTTCATTGGACACCCGCGTGTACTTGGGGCGCGGAAGCGCGCCCCCGGAGGGCATGGCGCCATGAGGGCGGTCAATACGGCAGGCGGTATTCTCCTTTCGAGACGGCCGTGCAGTCCCACCCTTGTATGTGACCAGGCACTCACGGTGCAGGTCTCTACCGGGCGCGGCGGTGAGGAATTCGGCGCGCAACGTGCTTATGGGCTTTCGGTGTGCCGGGTGTGTCGGTTATCAGGTTGTGCCGTCAGAATGTTCGGCGTGCCGGACGAAGCGTGCGATGCCTTCTCCGACGCCGAGATGGATATGTAGATGGCGATTGTGTTGTTCATCGCCCATGGTGGTGATGGCCTGGCACCCGCCGCGCCGCCGGACCACCTCAGCCGCCGTCTCCCGCACCACCTCCAGGAGTTTGGCGCCCGTGTCTGCGTCGAGTTCCAGCAGCGAGCGGACATGCCTCTTGGGCACCACGATGATGTGCTCGGTACCGAATCCCGGTACGGGTGGACGGAACGCAAGCACCTCGGGCGTCTCGCGCACCACATCGACCGCGACATGCCCAGGGAGGACTTCCGCGCAGTACCAGTCCGGTTCGTCTGCCATGACAGGCACCGTAGAGCAACCGGAGCGCAACGAGGGCGGCGTCGGCCGTGTCGAGTGCCTCCTCCAGACGGGTGTCCCGCAAACCTCGGTATCCCGCTCGCAAGCCCCGGCGTTCCGCTCGGGCAGAAGCGCCAAACGGATTCCGGGCCCTCCCGCGGCACCAGCGCCGCCAAGTCGTCCGCCGGCTCCTCACACGGGACGTGGCCCGGGCCCGTGTGAGGAACGCGACCGCTCGGCGGTGCGTCCCGCCGCCCCCGGCACCACCGATCCGACTCTCGGCATGCCCCGAGCCAGGCACACGGCACCGCCGCGCAACGTCAGGCCGACGCGCCCGGGGCCGGCAACCCGGGTGACCGCGAACACCGTGACACGCCGTCACGAGATTCGCAGAATCAGACTTTTCTTGGTTCCGGACGGACAACAATCGACGGAAGGCTTCTCTTTTTGACGCTAATGATTTGTCATGAACATGTTTCGCGCACTTCCTTTACCCTCCGAGAGGATCGCATCAGCGTGAGAAGTCTGAAGTCCACGGCGGCCGTCTTCGCCGCAGCCGCAGCCGCAGCCATGGTCCTGGGCTGCGGTCTGGGCACTGCCGCCGCCAGCCCCGCGCACTCCACGCACACCACCGCGAGCCCTCGGGCTGCGGCTGCCGGCGTCTGCAGTTCCGCTGCCATCTCCGGTCACACCGTCCGCGGGGCCCTGTCCAAGGCGGAGGTCCACCGCCAGCTCTCGCCGCTCGCCGCGCAGCACCGTGCGCAGTACGGGATCCCCTCCAAGGGCCCGCTCGGCGCCTCCGTCAGCAACTCCGCAAGCCAGCTGCAGGTCGACATCCACCCGGCGCAGGGCACCTCGTTCAAGTCGATGTCCGGCGCGGACGGCTCCTGCGCCTCCCAGTCGGTCTCCACCCAGCTCACCGTCCAGGACAGCTACACCACCATCTACACCCCGACCATGTACCCGCCCGGCGGCTCCTGCGTCGAACTGGTCACGGTCTACACGCAGTCCGTCCGCTCGGTCTCGGCCTGGGACTGGTGCCAGAGCGTCAACTTCGCGGCTTCGGTGACCATCAACAGCTCCTTCCTGAGCACCTACACCAACGGCTCCGGCGCCTACACCGGACGGGTCATCAAGACTTCCGCGGCTTCCAACACCTGGGCCGCGGCTCTCTACAACTACTCGACCGGCCACTGGGACACCCTCTTCACCCAGTCCGGGACCAACCAGTCCGGTCGCACCGACGGCTGGGACATCGAGGAGCTCTACTCCACGGTCGGCGCCTCCGGCCGGGCCTACTCCTGTGACGACATGGCCGGACTGACCTTCGAGTCCAGCAACATATCGGTGCGGAACAACGGTGCGTGGTCCACCGCGACCTCGGCGAACTCGGACACCCACTACGACCAGCCGAACAGCGCCTTCTACTGCCCGAACCGCAGCTACCAGATGGTCAGCGCCTATGACCACTGGAAGGCCGTGGACTGATCTCACGCCGCGCTCCGCACACTCGCGGTGCCGACACCAGCAGCCCCCTCTCCGGAGGGGGCTGCCCGGTTTCCCGGTGCCTCGCGCACCGCCCGGCGCCCGTACTCCTCACGCCTCGCTGCGTGGCCTTTGCCGACTCGCGTACGGGGTTGTCGTGGCGTTCCTGCCGCCTCAGTGGGGCTCCGGGGCCGTCCGGTCGCCGTGGTCGGTGCCGCTGGGGCCGAGCTGGACGCAGCATTCCCCGGGTTCGGGGGCCAGGACGGCTTGGACTCCGCTGACCTGAAGGCCGTTGAGGTAACCACTGAGAAAAGCGTGGTTCATGCCGCACACCAGGTCGGGGGCCTTCGCTGCCAGCGGGTGGAACGGGCAGTTGCGCAGCCGGATCCGAGCAGGGGCTTCGCGGACGGGTTCGTAGCCGTACTGGTTCAGCAGGCTCTCGCAGGCGGTCAGTCCGCGCTCGGGGCCGAGGCGGCCCGGGCGGGTCTCATCCCGCGCGGCCTCACCCATCCCTCGACCGCGCTGCTCAGCGGTCCGTATCGCTGCCTGTGTGGCGTTTTCATCGGCGCCTTCGGTCAGGACCGCGTCCAGGAGAAGGTCCGCCAGGAGTTCGTGGCGCCGCTCGGGGATGCTGACGGTGATCTGGGCGTCGGTGGGTTCGTACACCTTCGGCTGCCTGCCGACCTTGCGGATCCCGCCGGGCGTTTCGTAGCGCGCGCGCAGGAGGCCGGCGTCGACGAGCTTGTCGAGGTGGAAGGCGGCGAGTTTGCGCGAAATGCCGACGCTGGCGGCGGCCTCGTCGCGGGTGACCGCGCGGCGGGCGCGCCGGATGAAGGTGAACATGCGCCTCCGTGAGTCCTCGCTCAGGACGTGGACGGAGTCGATGGCGGCGTCGGTCGCGTCGGCCGGCGGGGTGTCAGGAGTCACGGGATCACGGTAACTCCCATGAGCATGGGCGGATGCAATCTTTTGGCTTTGTGTCCTGGGCATCTTGACGTCGATCCGTAATAAGATCAATATTTGTTGGCGAAACTAAGGGGAGGTTGCCATGGCCGGTGAGTCTCAGCTTCAGGCGAAGCATCCGGTCAGCGCTCCGCTCGCCGGCCCGTACGGCCATCCGTTCCACCCGATCTTGGTGACGGTGCCGCTCGGTGCCTGGGTGGCCAGCCTGGTGTTCGACATCGCCTCCTACGTGGTGCATCGTCCGGGGTTCTTGACCCAGGGCTCGGAGTGGTTGATCGCGGTCGGGACGATCGGTGCGCTGCTGGCGGCCATGACCGGATTCCTGGATCTGTTCGCGATCCCGGCCGGTACCCAGGTGTTTCGCATCGCGCTGGTCCACATGACGCTGAATCTGCTGGTGAGTGCCGCCTATGCCGGCAACTTCGCGTGGCGCTACGGCGACTACGCCGACGGCGCAAGAGTGGGCCTGGGCAGACTCGTCCTGTCTGCGGTGAGCCTTGCGGTCCTGGGGGTCTCGGGGTTTCTGGGCGGCAAGCTCGCCTACCGCTATGGCGTACGGGTCGCCGAAGAGAGCACCCAGGCCGAGGGATACACGCCTGACCGCGGCACGGGGGACACCGGCCCTGCCGCGTGACCCGGCCCGCGCACCTCGCACGCCGGACGGTCATCCGGCCGTCATCATCATCTTCATCATTCGGGAGTTCCTCATGGACATCGCCGCGCTCATCGCTTGGGTGATCACCGCCCTCGGTGGCTTCTACCTGCTCGGTACCTGGATTCAACGTGGTGGGGTCCGGCAACAGCGGTCCGGCACAAGCCGCCTGCCTGCGCCTGTGCTCTTCGGGCACTTCGCCCTGGCCGCTGTCGGGCTGGTGGTGTGGATCGTCTATGTCGTGGCCGACAAGAGCGCACTGGCCTGGACCGCGTTCGGTCTGCTCCTGCCGGTCGCCCTGCTCGGATTCGTGATGCTGGCCCGCTGGATTCCCGTCTACCGCGCCCAGGCCGCAGCCGGGCCCGCGGCGGCCACCGCAACGCCGCAGGAAGCCGAAGAAAGCGCGCCCGCCGAACGGCACTTCCCGATGTCGGTGGTGCTGGCCCACGGTCTGTTCGCCGTGGTCACCCTCGTCCTGGTGCTGTTCTCCGCTCTCGGTATCGGTGGCAGTTGACATGACGGAGCTCTCGCCTCGCATCAGCGATGTCATACGTCCGCTCGACCAGGAAGGACCGGCATCCACCGGGCCCGCGCTGCGCGTGGTCCACGAGCCCGGCGCCATCGACCTCGTCGCCGCGGAAGAGGCCGCCGGCCAGTTCCTCAAGGCACTCGGCGTCTCCACCGATTCGGAGAGCCTGAGCGGCACACCGGGACGGATGGCCCGCGCCTACGCCGAACTGTTCAGCCCGCGCCCTTTCGACCTGACCACCTTCCCCAACGACGAGGGCTACGACGAACTCGTCCTGGCCCGCCGCATACCCGTCCGCTCGGTGTGCGAGCACCATCTGCTGCCGTTCGTCGGCACCGCCCACGTCGGCTACCTGCCCGGCGGCCGGATCCTGGGCCTGTCGAAGCTGGCCCGTATCGTCGAACACTTCGCCTGCCGTCCGCAGGTCCAAGAACGCCTGACCAAACAGATCGCCGACTGGCTGCAGACCCATCTGGAACCCAAAGGTGTTGGTGTGGTTATCGACGCCGAGCACACCTGCATGACCCTGCGCGGCGTCCAGGCCACCGGTTCCAGCACCATGACCTCCACCATGCTCGGCCTGCTGCGTTCCGACGCTCGCTCCCGCAGTGAATTCCTCGCCCTCACCGGCGCGACATCCTGACGAACAGGGCAGACAGCCCTTCCCGAAATCGGAAGAGTTACGTTCCATGGAAATCTGGATCAACCCAGCCTGCTCCAAGTGCAACTCCGCCCTGTCCCTGCTGGACGCTCAGGGCGCTCACTACACGGTGCGGCGCTATCTGGAGCAGCCGCCCACCGCAGAGGAACTCAAGCAGGTTCTGCAGAGGCTGCAACTGGAGCCCTGGGATATCACCCGACTCGCAGAGCCGGCCGCGGCCGAGCTGGGCATGGACAGCTGGAAGCGGGACGCCGCGCACCGCGACCGCTGGATCAACGCCCTGACGAATCAACCCATCCTCATCCAACGCCCGATCATCACCGCGGACGACGGGACAGCGGTCGTGGGCCGATCACCTGACGCCGTTCGGTCGATCCTGCCCTGACCCAGGCGTCGGCGTCGACGGATGCGAACTGGCAGCGCGGCAGGGCGCGTTGCGGCACTGGGCAGGAGGAGGGCGGAGCGCAGAAGGCAGTGCGCACAGCGCGGCCGTCGTTCGCGACAACGACAGACAACACAGGGAAAGATTGACGCTCCGTCAAAAGATCTACCTGTGTGTCCTGGTGGCTGAATCTTGACACCGACGCTGTCGAGTGGTGGTTTAGACCACGTCACCACCTGCATGTGGTGGCTCACTTCCGTGGAGGTGCAGTGTCCCGCGTGTCTGGAACTAATCCATCCCGCCTTCTCTTGCTCGGCGCTGTCGTACTGTTGTCCCTCGGTACGCTCACCGTTCCCGCCGAGGCGGTCGGCGGCGCATCGGCGGGAGCGACGGCGCCCGCGTCCGGCGCTGCCGCGTCGGCAGCCCTGCCCGTCGTCACCCCCACCCCGCAGCACATGGAGCCCACGGGGCGGGCCCTTCGCGTTCCGGCGGACGTGCGCCTCGTCGCCGGTGACGACGTCGACGCCCCGAGCACCGACGTCATCAAGAAGGCGCTGACCGCCGCCGGGGCCCGTCATATCGCCACGGCGGCAGGCGCTCATGGCGCGGCGCTGACTGTGGTGGCCGGCTCCATCAAGGACCAGAAGGTGTCCGCCGCGCTGCGCGCCGCGGGCGGAACGGTGCCCCAGACCCTAGTCGCGGAGGGCTACTCCCTCGCCTCCCGGGGCAACACCATCGTGCTCGCGGGTAACGACGGGGACGGTACCTACTACGCCGCCCAGACGCTGCGGCAGCTGGTGACCGGGAAGCACAGCGTCGCCGCCGTGTCGATCACCGACTACCCGAGCATGCCGCTGCGCGGCAGCATCGAGGGTTTCTACGGCGCACCCTGGTCGCAGAGCGACCGACTCGACCAGCTCGCCTTCTACGGCGACATCAAAGCCAACACCTACATCTACACGCCGAAGGACGACGTGTACCTGCGGGAGAACTGGCGCGATCCCTACCCCGCCGACAAGCTGGCCGACCTGCGTGAGCTGATCGAGCAGGCCGCCGCCCACCACGTCGACTTCACCTATGCCCTGTCCCCGGGCCTGTCCATCTGTTACAGCGATCCCCAGGACATAACCGCCCTGGAGAACAAGATGGGCACCCTCTACGACCAGGGCGCCCGCGGTTTCTATGTGGCGCTGGACGACATCAGCTACACCAAGTGGAACTGCGCCGCGGACCAGGAGAAGTACGGCGCCCCGGGCAGAGGCAGCGCGGGACAGGCGCAGGCCGACCTGCTCAACGCGGTGCAGCACGACTTCATCGACACCCACGCGGACGCCAAGCCGCTCCAGGTCGTGCCCACCGAGTACTCCGATACGGCCGACTCCGCCTACAAGTCGGTCCTGCGTGAGCAACTGGACCCGAAGGTGATCGTGCAGTGGACGGGTACGGCCGTCGTACCTCCGTCGATCAGCATGGCGGACGCCCAGGCCGCCTCCGCGGTCTGGGGACGCAAGGTGTTCCTCTGGGACAACTATCCGGTCAACGACTACGGACAGACGACCGGCCGGCTGCTGATGGCCCCGTACGACAAGCGGGAAGCCGGACTACACAACGCGCTGAGCGGCATCGTGCTCAATCCGATGAACCAGGCCGCGGCAAGCAAGGTCGCCCTCTTCGGCGGGGCGTCGTTCGCCTGGAACGACGAGAACTACGACCCCGACCGCACCTGGCGCGCGGCGGCCGACTACCTGGCCGGCGGCGACCCCGCCACCGCGCAGGCACTGCTGGCCTTCTTCGACACCGAACACCTCGCTCCCACCTTCGGCACCGAGAACTGGCAGCCGCAGGCACCCGCGCTGAGCGCGCGGCTCGCCGACTTCACCGCAGCCTGGAGCAGCGGCTCTCCTGCCCGCCGGCAGGCCGCACTGCACCAGCTCGACGCCTACGCCGATGTGCTGGCCGGGGCGCCGGAGCACATTCGTGACGGTGTGCAGGACCCGGCCTTCTTGGCGCAGACGAAGCCATGGCTCGATGCTCTCGACCTGTGGGGTGACGCGCTGACCGCCACGCTGGACGGCCTGCGGGCCGATCTGCACTCCTCGGGCAGCGGTCAGGCGGACTTCGCCAAGGCGGCCGACCTGGCGAAGCAGGCCGCCGCGATCACCACGATCCCGGGCACCACCCGGCCGCAGGGCACGATCAAGGTGGCCGACGGTGTGCTGGACACGTTCATCCAGCAGGCACCGGCGCTGTGACACACGTGAAGCGCCCCGGTCGACTCCGGGGCGCTTCACACGCCGCGTGCACGCTGGGTTCGGATGGCGGATGCGCTGCGGCCTTTTACCGATCCCCGGATTCAGTGGCCGGCTTCGGAAACTGCCTGCCAGATCCGCAGCGGACCGACCGGATCGAAGCCATGGCGCAGGGCGGCCGCCAGGTCGGCGCCGTGCTCGTAGCCGACCACCGGCAGGGTGGGGAACAGCCAGTGCACCGCGTCCAGTACGACCGGCCAGGCCGTGTCGGAGCCACCGTTCAGTGCGAAGACATTGGAGACTCCGACCGCCTCGGCGCTGCGGCTGGCCACCGCACCGGCGACTATCCGGCCGTCAGGAGACCGTCCGGCGAGCACGAAGGTGGCCAAGTCGTCGAGTAGTTCGGGCCGGAAGAGGTCCGCGTCACCGGCCCCGTCATCCCAGGCCAGCGCCCAAGCGCGCAGCGCAACCGGATCACCTGCCACGTCCCAGGAAAGGTCCGGAGCAGCGGCTGGTGCGCTCGGCGGGCGGTGGATCCACTGCGCCTCGAACAGCACCTGGAAGCCGGCCTGCGCCAGGTCGAGGTCGGCGAAGCTGTCCTTGACGGAGGCGCCGGGCGCGGCGCTGTCGATCCGGGCCACCAGCGCGGCCGGGTCGGCGCCCGGTACCAGCGTCACCGCGTCGGGGTAGTACAGCGGTGTGCGGGCCGGGGCAGCCCAGGCCTGTGGTGCGAACTCGCCCGCCAAGCCATGCGATCGGCTCATCGCCGAGCACCACTCGGCGTTGTTGCGGGCAGCGGCCTGGACCAGAAACTGCTGAGGTGCTGTCACAAATACCGATCATGAACTGTCCCGGCTCCGACGGGCGAATGATTTTCCGCTGTCCGCGCCGGATGCGCCAGGCGCCTCCACGGTGTCCCTCGCCCGCCGGTGGACAGCCGCCATCCGCCATGCTCGGCTGAGCGCCCCGACAGGGATCCGCGGCTCGTCGCACTCGGCTCCAATGCGCCTTCTCGGATCAGGAGTTGCAGGCGCTGCGAGCCGGGGCGGTGACTCGGCGCATCAAGGGAAACGGCACCTCGGGAGGCGAGGACAGCGATCTATTTAAGGGCTAAGGTATTTAGCGGGTGGCCACCGTGCCCAGGTCGGAAGGGGCGAGCAGCATGGCGCAGAAGAGTTCGGCGGGCTACGTGGACGCCGTGACGGGCATCGTGACGGACTGGGCGAGGGAGCGGCCCGATCTCGACACCGCTCCGCTCCAGGTCCTGGCGCGGCTGTGCCGCTCATACCTGCGCTACAACGCCCGGCTGACCGCGTCGATCGAACGCCACGGTCTGTCGGTGGCCGGCTTCGACGTACTGACGGCACTGCGCCGCGCCGGTGCCCCCTACCGGCTGACGGCCGGGCAACTCGCGGACTTCGGACTGGTCTCCTCGGCAGGTGTCACCCTGCGCGTCGACCGCCTGGAAAAGGACGGGCTGATCGTCAGGGAACGGCATGCCGAGGACCGGCGGGTGGTCTACTCGCGACTCACCGACGCCGGCCTCGCCAAGATCAACGAAGTGTTTGCCGAGCACCTGGACAACGAACGGCGCATGCTCAGCGGCCTTACCCCTGTGGAGTTCCGTCAACTGGCCCGCTTGCTGCCGAAACTGGAGCGATCGATTGTGCAGTCGGCGGTTGAGCCGGCGGAGGCGTCCGGGTGAGCAGCGCTCCCGGCCGGAACAGCAGCCATGCCCCGCACAGCACCGTCACGGCCTGGGTGCCCGCGAGCAGTCCGAAGCCCGCCACGAATCCGTGACCGCCGCCGGCCGCCACGGCCGCTCCCATGACGGTGGGCATGAACGCGGAGATGAGATTGCCCACCCCGTTGACGACACCGTAGGCACTGCCCACCACGTGTGACGGTGCGCAGCGCTGAACCAGCGTCGGGATCGCCGGGCCCTGCAGGCCCCAGAAACCGCCCGCAAGGATCAGCCCGGCAGCGGCCACACCCGCCGAATCGGCCCGGACCGCCACCAGGACGGAGCACCCCGCACCCGCCGCCCCCACCACGAACAGCAGCGGCAGCATCCGAGGCGGCATCCGGTCGAGGAGCCAGCCGCCGAAGAAGCCGGAGGCGAGTCCGAGCAGGAACGGCAGCGAGGCGACCACGCCCATCGCCGCCAGCGAGAAGTGCCGCTCGGCCAGCAGATAGGACGGCAGCCAGGCGGTGTTGCCCCACAGATACGCCAGCGTGGCCGTCTCGATCAGCAGGATCCAACCCAACCGGGGTGTCCGCATCGCCTCGCGCAGCGTCCGCGCCATCTCCCGCCTGCGCTGCGCGCCGGAGCGGGACTCCGACACGGCGGCACGGTCGGCGCCGGATGCGACCGCGCGGCGGTCCCGGATGAACAGTGCCACCAGCGGCAGTCCCACGACGGCGTTCAGCAGCGCCAGTGCCGTGAAGGAGGCGTGCCAGTCGAAGTGGTACACCAGGAACGTGACGAGCGGCAGCCCCGCTGCGGTGCCCAGCGACACTCCCATCGAGGTCACCGCGTTCGGTTTGCCGGTCTCCTCCAGTGTGAAGTGCTCGCGCACATACATGGTCTTGAGCGAGAACAGGGGCCCTTCGGACCCGCCCAGCAGCGCCCGCAGGACGACCAGTGCCACCGCGCCGAACGCGTACGGCGACACGAAGGTCAGCACGGACCACAGGGCCACGCTCACCAGCAGCCCGCGCCGCGCGCCCAGCAGGGATTCGTAGAGCGGCGTCAGGAAGAACGCCGCAAGCCCGTATCCGATCAGGAAGGCGGTCATCAGGGTGCCCTGTGCCACCCGGTCACCGGTGATACCGAAGTGGTCGGTGAAGGACTGGTCGGTCACGAGGACGGAGACGTTGACCCGGTCCACGTAACTGACCAGGACCACCACGAGAAGGCTGAGGACGCCAGCCCAGCGGCGCCCTTTCACCGGGCTGCGGCGGAGGTCGCGGCGGCAGCCTGGGCCTCGGCCGCGGCGCGGTACAGGCGGCGCAGCCGGACGACACCGAGGTCGTGCTGGTAGAGGTTCTCCCGCTGGTCCGCGTCCGACGGCAGGGCCTCCAGCAGTACCCGGTCCTGTTCCAGGACCTGCCAGTGGCGTTCCTCGATCAGCGTCCGGTACAGGAAGTGCCATGTGTCCCGCTGCCAGTCACTGACCCGGCGGTAGCGCCAGAAGAAGACACCGGTGTGTTCGGCGTCGACCGGGCTGACCATGCCCACGATGCCGAACGCGCCGCCCGGACCCGCGGACGGCGGGTAGGGGATGGACAGGTCGACCCAGTCCACACCGGTACGGCACAGTTCCACCCAGTCGAAGTTCACACCGCGCTGGTCGGTCTTCTCGAAGAAGTAGCCGCGGTCCGTCTCACGAATGCGGAACTTCGCCGTCGTGTCGCCCTCGTTCATCGAGTGCGACTCGTGGTGCAGGAACGCACCGTGCATCGGGTCGAGCAGGTTCTCGACGGCGTAGCGCCAGGGGACGTTCCACTCGGCGTAGCACAGCAACGCCGAGACCTCGTCGTCGTCGAGCGGATCTGGCACGGTCAGCGGGATCGGCTCGGGATGCGTCTCGTCGCCGAAGTAGGCCAGGATCGCGCCTCCCACCTCGCGTACCGGCAGCGAGGTCACCAGCCGCTTGCCCTCCAGGGCGCAGCCGGGCAGTCCGGGCACCGAGACGACGGTGCCGTCACCGGCCACCTCCACACCGTGGTACCAGCACGCGACGCGGTCACCCAGGTGCTTGCCGAGCGACAGCGGCGCGCCGCGGTGCGGGCACCGGTCGGCGAGCATCGAAAGCGTTCCGTCGGAGCGGCGCATCAGCAGCCACTGCTCGCCGAGCACGGTGACCTTGCGCATCGCGCCGGGGGCGACGAAGGACGAAGGGAGTACGGGGTGCCACTGGTTGCGCAGACCGTTGGCGTAGATGTGCTCGGCACTGTGGTCGTGGAAGATCATGTTCAGGCTCCCAGTCGCTGCATCTCGGCGCGGAAGGACGCCTCGGTCCAGGGCTGTCCGTCAGGGGTGCGGACGTGGCGGGCGTTGAGACCCTCCAGCAGATCCGGCAGGTCGTGCTTGCCGGCCGCGAAGACCTCCTCCAGCGTCCGAGCGAGTCTGACCTCGTACGGGCTGGGCGGCGCGGTCCGCGTCTGGTGCGGGTCCAGATAGGGCCAGCTGTCGGTGCTGTTCATGGGTGGCTCCGGTGTTCTCGGGCGGGACGGGGTTGCGCAGGTCACAGGTCCAGAACGAGGCGGTCGGAGGCGCAGCGCGAGACGCAGATCATCATCGTGGCGCCGGCCGCCTGCTCGGCCTCACTGAGCAGGAAGTCGCGGTGGTCCGGAGTGCCGGCCACCACACGGGTCTCGCAGGTGCCGCAGATGCCCTCCCGGCACGAACTCTCCACCGTGATGCCGGCAGCCTGGACGGCGTCGAGGATGCTGGTCGATCCGTCGACGCCCACGGTGATCCCCGAAGTACGGCATTCGACCTCGAACGCGGTGCCCTCGGACAAGGTTTCGACGGCAGGCGCGGAGAACCGCTCGATCCGCAGGTGCTCCGCGGGGCACACGGCCTCGACGGCAGCGAGCAGGGGCTCGGGGCCGCAGCAGTACACCAGGGCGCCGTCCGGTAGGTCGCGCAGCGCGGCGTCGAGGTCGATGTGTCCCTTCTCGTCCTGCGGGTGGAACACCACGCTGCCGTCCGTCAGCTCGGCCAGCTCCGCCCCGAATGCCATGGCCGCGCGGTGACGGCCACCGTGGACCAGGGTGTAGGGCACGCCACGGCGGGACGCCTCGCGGACCATCGCCAGAATCGGGGTGATACCGATTCCGCCGGCGATGAAGACGTAGGCGGCGGCCTCTTCGAGGACGAAGTGGTTGCGCGGGCCAGCGACGGTGACCGTGTCTCCGGGCCGCAGGCTGGTGTGCGCGTGCCGTGAACCTCCCGCGCGAGGACGGCTCGTCGAGAATGGCGATGCGGTACGCGGACGCGTTCTGGGGATCGCCGCACAGCGAGTACTGCCGTACCCGCCCGCCCAGGTGGACGTCGATATGGGCGCCGGGCTCCCAGGTGGGCAGGGGTTTGCCGTCGGGGTGGTGCAGTTCGAGGGAGAGTACGCCCTCGGCCTCCCAGGTCATACGGCGGATGAGCAGCTCAAGACGGGGTGTCTCCTGTGGCACGGTGCCTCCTCACGCGGGCGTCCTGACAGGTGGAGTGAACGGTTTCTTCATCGGGCCGAGCGCGGCGAGGTCCACCTCGACGAGCGTCGGTCCCGCGGCGGCGATGGCGCGCCCGATGACCGGGGCGGCATCGGCCGCGTCGGCGATCCGCGCGTACGGCAGACCGCATGCTTCGGCCAGCAGCGCGAAGTCGGGGGTGTACAGGTCGACGCCCGAGCGCCGGTCGCCGTGCGCGTCCTGAAGGTTGCGCAGTACCCCGTAGCCGCCGTCGTTGAAGACAACGAGGGTCAGCCGGGGACGTTCCTGGGCGACGGTGAGGAGTTCGCCGAGGTGGACGGCGAGCCCGCCGTCTCCCGCGAGGACGACGGTCGGGTCGTCGGGCCGGGCCAGCGCCGCACCGATGCCCATGCCGAGGCCCTGCCCGATGCCGCCGCCGCGGGGGAAGATGTTGTCGTTGGGCTGGTAGAGCTCCAGGAGGCGGTTGCCCCAGCTCGACGAGGCGATGGTGACGTCCCGGGCGACGACGGCCGCGCGGGGGAGCGCGGCACGGATCGCGTCGCAGACCGCGGCCTGCGGTCCGATGTTGTCGTGCAGGGTCTCCCGGGCCTCGGCCCGTACCTCGGCGACCCGCCGCGTCCACTCAGCCTGAGCCGGTACCGCGCCGGGCAGCAGCGCCGTCAGGGCCTCGGAGGCATCCGCGTGCAGGGCGTGCCGTGCGGGGTACACCCGGCCCAGCGCCGCCGCGTCGATATCCACCTGGATATGGGCGTCGGGGAGCGCGAGGGTGTAGTCGGCCGTCTCGTTGGACCGGAAGTGGGTGCCGATGCTGAGCAGGACGTCCGCGTCCGCCAGGAGCGCCCGTCCGGACGGGGCGGTGGCGAAGTTGCCGACGACCTGAGGATGGTCCTCGGGGACGGCGGCGCGGCCGGAGTTGGACGTGAGCAGCGCCGCGCCGGTGGCCTCCAGCAGGTCCCGGAGCGGGCCCTGGGCGCGGCAGGCTCCGCCGCCGGCCCAGATGACGGGGCGGCGTGCCGTCGCCAGGAGCTGCCGTGCCCGGTCGAGTTGCTCGGCCGGCGCCACGGGACGCGCGGCCGGCTCCGCGAGGGGCCCGGGAACGTCCTCCTGTGAGGCGTACTGCAGGTCGATGGGCCACTCCACGCTCGCCGGACCGCCGGGTGCGGTGAGCGCGGCCCGCGCCGCCAGCCTCAGCATCCGGCCGGCGTCGGACGTCGTCGCGACGGTCGCCGCGTGGGCCGACACGGCACGCAACATGCCGAGCTGGTCCTTGGTCTCGTGGATGAAGCCGCGTCCGCTGCCCAGGTAGTGGCTCTCCACCTGGCCCGTGACGTGCAGGACGGAGGTTCCCGCGCTGAGCGCCTCGACGAGTGAACCGGCCGCGTTGCCGGCGCCGGTGCCGGTGGAGGTGAGAGCGCAGCCGATGCCGCCCCGGGCCCGGCCGTAACCGTCGGCCGCGTTGACGGCGGTCGCCTCGTGCCGGACGGGGACGAAGCGCAGGTCGCGGTCGACCGCCTCGACCAAGGGCAGGTTGTGGACGCTGACGATGCCGAAAACGGTATCGACGCCCAGTTCACGGAGGACGGCGACAAGCAGGTCGCCTCCGTTGGAGTAGCGCACTGTCGTTCCCTTCACAGGATTCCGCGGCCGACTCCGCCGCAGACGTCGATGCTGGTGCCGGTGATGTACGAGGCGCGGGGGGAGAGCAGCGCGAGGATCGCGTAGGCGACCTCGTCCGCGCGTCCGAGGCGGCCGAGCGCGACGCCGCGGTCGGCCGCGAGGCGTGCCTGCCACTCCTCGTACGGCAGGTCGCCGCCCTGCGCCGCATGACGGCGCGTCCACTGGCCGGTGTCGATGAGGCCGAGGCAGACCGAGTTGACCCGCACGCCCTCGCCGGCCAGTTCGGTGGCGAGCGACTTGGCGAGATTCAGGACACCGGCACGTGCCGCGCTGGTGGTGATGAGCCGGGGCTCCGGCTGCTTCGCGAGGACGGCGTTGACGTTGACGACGCTCGCCGCGTCGGAGGCGGCCAGGTGGGGACGGGCGGCCGTGACCGGGTGCAGCACACCGGCGAACTTCAGCTCCAGCTCGTCGCGCCAGTCGTCGGCCGTGGTGTCGGACAGCGACTTCATACGCGACTGCCCTGCGTTGTTGACCAGCCCATCCAGGCCCCCGAACCGCTCGACGGTCTGCGCGACGAGCCGGCCGACGCCGGTCGCGTCCCGCACATCGCAGACGCCGGTCAGGAGGCGGTCGGTGGCCATACCCTCGGTCGCCTTGGCAAGGCGCTCGGCGTCACGTCCGCAGGTGGCGACATTGGCGCCCTCTTCCAGCAGGGCGCGTACCGTGGCCAGGCCGACGCCCGAGCTGCCACCGGTGACCAGGACGGTACGGCCGGCGAGGCCCAGATCCATCGTGTTCCTCTCGCTTGTCAAAGGGGTGGGCGCCGCGGGGGAGTGACCCGCCCGCGGGGCGCCCGGCGCAGGTGCGCGTCCCCTCAGTGCATGGTGAATCCGCCGTTGACGGCGATCACCTGACCGGTCAGGTAGCGGGACTCCTCGCTCAGGAGGAAGGCCACCAGGCCGGTCACGTCGTCCGGTTGCTGAGGACGGGTGATGGCCCGCGTCTGCGCGTACAGCGCGTGCCGTTCGGCCGGCACCGCCTGCGTCGCCTCGATCTCGGTCAGGCCGGGGGCGACCGCGTTCACGGTGACCCCTTGGTCGCCCAGTTCCCGTGCCATGGCGCGGGTCAGGGCGATGACGGCTCCCTTGGACGCGATGTAGTGGGCCAGCCGCGGCGAGCCGTACAGCGCGGCGTCGGAGGCGATGTTCACGATCCGGCCGCCCGCCCCGTGCGCAAGCAGTTGCGGCAGCAGGGCCCGGCGACCAGCCAGGGGCCTCGGGCGTTGACCGCCATCAGGCGGTCCCAGACGTCGAGCTCGATGTCCTGGAACTCCGTGCCGCCGACCCCGTTGGCGAGCGCGGCGTTGTTCACCAGGCCGTGTAGCGGACCGAGCCGGGCGACCTGGTCGGCCATCGTGCCACCGAGTCGGGGTCGGCGACGTCGCAGTGCGCGAAGTGCGCCTCGTGCCCTGCTTCCCGCAGACCGGCGACCGCCGGACTCGCCGCTGCTCGGCGAGCACCTCGGCCACCACGACACGGAAACCGTCCTGCGCGGCCCGGTGCGCCATGGCAAGGCCAAGACCGCGACCGGCACCGGTGACGACGACGTGCCGTGCGCCCCGAGGGGTCAGTCACGGGTCACGCCGTGCATCGGCGAGTGCTCGGGGTAGGTCGGGCACCTGCGGCTTCTGGTGCCGATGATGACGCAGAACAGGGCGTCGGTGTCGCCCTCGTTCTTCAGCGAACGGGCCACTCCTGCCGGGATCGACGATCATGTCGCGGTAACCGAAGGTGCGGTACTCGGCCTCGTCCTCGCCGCGGTGGATGCCGACGCGGACCTGGCCCTCCAGGACGAAGAAGGCTTCCTCGACGTCGTGGTGGGTGTGCTCGGGGCCCTCGGCGCCGGGCGGCAGCAGCATGTTGGAGAAGGTGAAGCCACCGGAGGGCAGGATGCGGTTGTCGCTCTCGTGGTTGCCGGTGGCGCCGGAGCCGACGTAGCGGATCTGGGCGCGGCGGTACTGGTGCCCGGCCTTCGTCCTGGAAGCAGAGGGTGTCCCAGTCCGGATCGCGGGACTCCTTGGAGGCGATGAGCGAGTCGGTGTAGTAGGCGAGGTCGCCGCCGTTGTCGTAGTCGGTGGTGTCAGTGGCATGGACTGCGACTTCCTGTGAGGGGAGTGCTGTCGTCGGTGGGTCGGTTGGATCGGTGGGGCCTTGCGAGTCGGCCGGCCGTGGCCGTCGGGCCGGTCACCCGGCGTTGCGGGCGGTACGATGTGGAGGTGGGCGAGGATCCACGCGTTGAAGCGCGCGGGCTGTTCCTGGTTGGCCAGGTGACCGGCGTCCTTGATGATCACGTAGGCGGTCTTGTGGAGGCCGCCGGCGAGGCCTGCGAGGCCTCGGCCACGCCGGTGACCTTGTCCTGGTCGCCGCACAGGACGAGCGTGGGCGCGGCGATCGCGGGCAGTTCGGCCCGCAGGTCGGCGGAGGCCATCGACTCGGCGGCGTAGGCGTATCCGGGCAGCCGCACGGACCCGGCCATGGTGTCGACGACGCGCTGTACGAGTTCCGTCGGGGCGCCCCGCCGGACCGAGCCGCGGCCCGCGCCTCGCTGCGAAGGCGCTGCGGGCCGAGTCTCGGCCAGCTCGGCGGCCCGCGCCCGCATGCCTCGACCTTGGCCGGGTCGGTGCCGGACCCGGCGCTGGAGTCGGCGACGACGAGGGACTCACCAGCTCCGGGTGGCGGGCCGCGAGCCGCAGCGCGATCACGCCGCCCCAGGAGACCCCGAGGACGTGGGCGCGGCCGCCGCGCTCCCGGATGCAGCGCGGCCGCCGTGTCGGCGTAGTCCGTCCAGGTCAGCGGCCCTGCCGGGATCGGCCGACCTGGCCGTAACCGGGCGCGTCCCAGGCGACGACCCGCGACGTGGGCGGACGAGCTCGGCGAGCTGCGGGGCGAACGCCGCCGAGGAGGAGCCGATGCCGTGCAGGCACAGCAGCAGCGGGCCGTCGGTCGCCCGCCTCCTCGACATGGAGCCCGGCGCGTCGTACAGCGACCTGGCGGTCACAGAATCATCCCGCTCCGGCCGACGACCGCCGCGAGGCTGCGCAGCACGGCGTACGGCACGACCTGGCTGGTCGCCGGGTTGCCCGGGTCCGGCAGGTGGCGCGACCTCGAAGCGGTAGGCGCCGTGCGGTCACCGACGCCTCGACCACGTGCCGCGTGTGGCGGGCCGCCGGGGTCGGCGACGACCCGGACCCGCACAGCGTCCAGGTCGCCCACGGCGAGGGCGACCGAGGCGGCGACGTTCGTGGACTTGGGGAACTTCACGGGGATGTCGCGGGCGGTGCCGGACATCACCTCGACGGGTCCGGTCGCCGTCCGCAGCGGGCCAGCAACGCCGCGTCCATCCAGGGCTGTTCGAGGGTGGAGGGCAGCTTGGTGGTGGTGAGTCGACCTGTCGAGGGGGCCCATGCAGCGCACGCGGCCTGGAGGAGGTCGAGGCCGCCGACGCGCGCCGCCGGTGAAGTACACGCGGCCCGGGCCCGTGCGCGTGCAGCCGCTTCGACGAGCTCGCCGTCGGTCAGCGCCCCGGTCGAGGCGACCAGCAGATCGGTCCCGCTGGCGAGCACCCGCTCGCCCCACTCCCGCACGACAGCCTGCCCTGCTGCCTCGACGATCAGGTCGCAGCACGCGACGGCCTCGTCGAACGTCCGCTGGGGTGCGGGCGCCGTGTCGCCGAGGGGGCGGTTGTCGATGATGCAGGCCAGCTCGGCGCCGGGCACCTGCCCCTTCGGCGAGTGCGGTGCCGACGACGCGGCCGATCGCGCCCCAGCCGACAGGCCCACCCTGCGTACCGTGCTCATGCGGAGACTCCATGGACGGCGCCGGATGCCAGCGGGCCGGGGTCGGGCACGCCGCCATGTGGCAGCGGATCTCCTTCGACGGCGGGCCGGCCGTGCCCCACAGGTCGGACAGCTCGGGGATGCGCCGCCAGACCCGCGCGATCCACGTGTCCTCGACGATCTGGGCGACCTCGGAGGTGTACTCGCACACGAGGCCGGTCGGATCGGTGAAGTAGGAGAAGGTGTTGTTACCCGGGCCCGTGCCGCCCCGGCCCCCACTGCGGCGTCGATGCCGTGGTGCCGGAGCCGGCCGAGCCCGCGCATGAAGTGGTCGACCGAACGCATCTCGTACGCGACGTGGTTGAGGGAGGCCCACTCGGCCTGGTTGAACGCGATGCAGTGGTGGTCCGCGTTGCAGCGCAGGAACGCCATCTGGTGCTCGGACCAGTCGGATACGCGCAGGCCGAGCACGTTCGTGGTAGAACGCGACGGACGCGTCGATGTCGGCGGTGTTCAGGACGGCGTGGGTCACACCGACCGGGACCGGCGGCGTCCCTGCCGCGCGGGGCGACGGCCCGATCTGGGCGCTGAGTTCGATGAGCCGGTTCTCGTGGTCGGTGAACCGCAGTCCGTACCCTCCGCCGACCTGGTCGAGCGGTCCTGGTCCGGTGAGCGGGACGATGCCGTGGGCCAGCAGCCTGCGGGCTGCCTCGTCCACCTCGGCGGGGGTGGCCACGGCAAAGCTCGAGTCGGCCGAGTCCCACCCGGTCGGCGCTTGGTGAGCTGGAGCGACGTGGTGCTCCTCGCCGGTGCCGCGCAACCAGGCTCTCCTGCGCCGCGTCCGCCTCGACGGCCTCCAGGCCCCATGCCTGCGTGTAGAAGTCGGTGGCCTGGGTGAAGGAGGGAGTCAGCAGCTCGACGGAGCGCAGCGCGCGCAGCCGGGCGACGGGTCCTGGCGATGGGGGGACATCACATCGCCTCCGGTCAGCGGGTCGTGGTCGGTGGTGGTCAGGTGGCCCAGGGCAGGGGCGCGTCGGACGTGCCCCAGTAGAGGGACTTCTGGCGTTGGTAGGCGCGGATCGCGTCGCGCCCCTTCTCACGTGCCGAGGCCGCTGTCCTTCATCCCGCCGAACGGGGTGGAGATGCTGAACTGCTTGTACGTGTTGATCCACACCGTGCCGGCGTCGATACGGTGGGCCAGCCGCCAGGCGGCCCGGTGGTCCCGGGTCCAGATCCCGCAGGCGAGCCCGTACACCGTGTCGTTGGCCTGCTGCACCAAGTCGTCCTCGTCGTCGTAGGGCAGGGCGACCAGCACGGGCCCGAAGATCTCCTCCTGGCAGACCCGTGCGGAGTTGGGCAGGCCGTCGATGACGGTGGGGAGGTAGTAGGCGCCGTCCCGGTACTGCTCGCCCTCGGGGACACCGCCGCCGCACAGCACCCGGCCGCCCTCGCGCCGGGCCGCTTCGACGTAGGCGGCGACCGAGTCCCGGTGTCGGTGGTGGACCAGCGGGGCGACCTGCGTGTTCGGGTCGGTGCCCGGTCCGACCCGCAGCTGTGCGGACGCGGCGGACCAGTTCGTCCGACGAACTCCGCGTACCGCTCCCGGGCCACGAAGAGGCGGGAGCCGGCGATGCAGGACTGGCCGCTGGAGCGAGAAGACCCCGAACATCACGCCGTTGAGCGCCGTCTCCAGATCGGCGTCCTGCGCGGACGATCGTGGGCGACTTGCCGCCCAGTTCGAGCGAGACCGGGATCAGTCGTTCGGCGGCGGTGCGGGCGATGGACCGGCCCGTGCTCGTGCCGCCGGTGAAACCGATCCGGCCCACTCGCGGATGACGCACGATGGCATCGCCCACGATCCTCCCGGGTCCCGGCAGCACGGAGATGAGGCCGACGGGCAGCTCCAGCTCGGTGAGGGCACGGACGATGAGACGGCCCAGGAGCAGCGACACCAGAGGCGTCCACTCGGCGGGCTTCAACAGGACGGCGTTGCCTCCCGCGAGAGCGGGCGCGATCTTCTGCGCGTCGCTGGCGACGGGCGAGTTCCAGGGGTTGATCGCCCCGACGACACCGATCGGCTCGTACACGCTCATCGTGACGTACGGGCCGCGGCTCGGCGTGATCGCGTCCTCCGCGCTCTCCAGAGCAGCTGCGGTGTAGCGGAACGTGCCGGCCGCGCTGAAGGCCAGCGCCGTCGTCTCCACGAGCGACTTGCCGGTGTCGGCGGTCTGCAGCGCGGCCAGCGCGTCGGCCTGAGCCTCCACCAGGTCGGCGATGCGGTGCAGCAGACGAGCGCGCTGATGGGGCGCGAGGTCGCGCCAGGTCGGGTCAGAGGCTGCGCGGGCGGCACCTTCGGCCGCCGCGTCGACGTCCTCGACGGACGCCCCGTGGATCGTGGCCAGCAGCAGACCGGTTGCCGGGTCGGTTGTCTCGATGACGGCTCCGGTCCCGCGTGCGGGCCGGCCGGCAACGAGTATCTCGTCCGGTGGAATGACTGGCATGGCGTCTCCAGGAGAGGGAGCTTGGGGAAGCACTTGAAATCTAACCGCTTAAGTAATTAGCCGCAAGACCCACCTGTTCGGAAGATTCACCCCTGGAAAGTCTTGACGGTCATGGGTAGGCGCGCGGTAGAACTTTAGCCCTAAGAGATTCGCTCCTTGTTCAACATCAGTTGGGGGAGCGCCGACCTCGTCGTGCTCACGTCTGGCAGCCCCGCCGTGCTTCAGTACGGCCCGAGCCGCTCCGCCGTCCCCAAACCGCGGAGTCGGAGGCCCTGTATGACCCTCGACGCTCCTTCCGGCACCGGCCTACGGGCCGGCATCGCCGCTCGGTTTGAGCGGCTTCCGCTCTGCCGCTGGCACGTCACCGTGCGCCTCATCGTCGGGGTGGTGACGTTCTTCGAGGCCTTCGACCAGCTGCTCGTGGCCTACGCGATGCCGGATCTGCGCCGGGAGTGGCACCTGACTGCCTCCGGCGCCACCACCGTGCTCACCGTGGGTTCGGTGGGCATGCTCGTCGGGGCGCTGCTCTCCGGCGGGCTGGCGGACCGCTTCGGCAGGGTCCGGGTGATCACGTGGTGTATCGCGCTCTCCGGGGCCGCCAGCCTCGCTCTCGCCTTCGCCCCCGGGGTCGGCGCCTTCACGGGATTGCGCTTCGTGCAGGGGCTGGCCATCGGCGGTGAGGTGCCCGTGGCGGCCACCTTCATCGCCGAGATCACTCGTGCGCACCAGCGGGGCCGGTTCGTCCTCCTGTACGAACTCGTCTTCCCCGCCGGTCTGACCGTCGGAGCGCTCATCGCCTCCTGGGTGGTGCCGGCTCTCGGCTGGCGCTGGATGTACGGCCTCTCGGCGCTCCCGGGACTGCTGTGCGTGCTCGTCCAGCTCAAAGTTCCCGAATCCCCGCGCTGGCTGTCCAGCCGCGGCCGGCACGCCGAGGCCGACGCGGTGATGACACGGATCGAAGCCGAGGTCGAGCGTGTGACGGGCCGACCGCTGCCCGTCCCCGAGGCGGCCTGCGTCCCGGAACCCGCCGCCCATACCGGCGCGACCGGTCTGCGGGCGCTGATGCAGGGCCGGTACCGCAAGCGGACCCTGGTGGTCGGCCTGCTCTGGTTCACCGGCTACTTCGTCAACTACGGCATCTCCTCGTGGCTGCCGACGATCTACCAGGCCCACTACCGGCTCGACCTGTCGACCTCGCTGCGCTACTCCACGGTCACCGCGTGCGCCGGACTGGTCGGCTGCCTCGTCGTCGCGCTGGTCGTGGACCGGGCCGGACGTCGCCGCACGCTCGCCTGCACCCTCGGGGTGTGCGCCGCCCTCCTGCTGACCCTCGCCGCACTGGGCGCCTCGACCTCCGTCGAGGTCCTGCTGTGGACCTCGCTGGCGGCGGTCTGCTTCTCGGGGGCCAACATCTGCCTGTACCTCTACACCCCCGAGCTGTTCCCCACCCGCATGCGGGCCCTCGGCAGCAGCGTCGGCGGAGCCCTCAACCGCCTCGGTGTGATCCTTGGCCCCCTCCTCGTCGGAGCCGTCTATGCGGGCGGCCACCTCTCCATCGTCTTCGTGATGCTGGCCGGGGTGTCCCTCGTCGGCATGCTCGCCGCCGCCCTCGGCGCGGAGGAGACATCGGGACGACGTCTGGAAGACGTCTCGCCCTGACCGGGCCCGCACGGCTCTGTCCCGCCGTGAGGCGCCCTACCGTTGCCCTGTGCCCCGCCGTCGTCGGCGTGGGCACAGGGCGCCGTCGTCTCCTCGATCACCGCTCATGTCAGAGAAAGCTCCCGAGCTGCTCGACAAACAAAACGAACGCCCTCTATGTTAACCACTACATGGCACGCACATTCGGGGCGCAACTCGTCCCTGCCTGCCCTGCTCTCCTTGGAGGCGCAGCCGTGAACGACGCCGAGCACCGCAGCAACACCCCGACCGCCAGGCCGGAAGAGCTCGTCCACGGGCATGTCATCGACGAAGTCCTGCGCACGGGCCGGCGGCAGACCGGGCCGGATGCCCACCGGGTATCGACTGGAGGGGGCGCTGCGCCGCGAAGACCTCGCGTGCGCCGGGACACGCACGCTGCGCTCACGGGGGCTACCCTCCGGCGAGGTTTCTCAGTGCCGTCAGGCTCGATCAGCCTGGCCGCCGCCGCTGCTCCGAGCTGACGTCACACCGGGCTATCGGACCCATGAGCGAGGTGCGGCCTTTTGGCCGGCTTCATCCGTGGTGAAGCGGTTCCTGAAACGTGTAACCGCTGAACCATCCAGCTCAATTACCGTAAAAGCAAGAAGAAATTGGGGGTTGGTATGTGCTGCTTCAGGATTGGTCTCCGTGTCCCCACCGCGCCGCTGCCGACTGTGTCGGCATGCGTCATCACCTCCACCGGCTGCTTACGGCTCACCGGTACTTCCGCCATCAGCGGCATGAACTTCGTCAGTTCCGATGAAAGACGTTCCATTTCCACTGTCCCGGTCATGGGCTGACGCATGAACATAAAACATCTCAGCGCTTTCCTGGCGGTTGCGGAATCTCGCAGCTTCACCAAGGCCGCCCGTAGCCTCGGGCTTGCTCAGCCAACGGTTACTGCCCGGATCAAGGCACTTGAGCAGTCCCTTGACGCCTCTCTCCTCGACCGTACGACCAGTGGGGTTCGGCTCACTCCCGCCGGACGTCGTCTGCATTGCTATGCGAGTCGGATCGTCCGCCTCAGCGATCTGGCCCAGCAAGCACTCTCGGACGAGGTCGAGAGCCCGCTTCCTCTCCTGGTCGGCTCCGCCGAGTGCATCACCACCTATCGTCTGGTTCCGCTCATCGAGTACTTGCACCTGCGCTATCCGGCGCTCGACCTGTCCTTGCGCACACTCGACGACGACCCGTTGTCGCTTGTGCGCGACGAGCAGATCGACTGCGCGTTCTTCATCGGGGCGCGCACCGTCACGGACGAGGTCAACCAGCATGTGCTGCGCCAGGAGAGCCTGACCCTGGTAGCCCATCCCTCCCATCCGCTGGCTGACACGCCGGTGAGGTCCACCGAAGACCTCTCGGACCACACGGTGGTCTGCGCACACCGCAGCGGCAGCTATCAGCGCAGCTTCGAGAGCGCACTGACCGACGCCGGTGTGGAGACCGCGGACATCGTCAGCCTCGGCTCGATCGACGCGGTGAAGCGCGGTGTCGGTGAGGGCATCGGCATGGCTCTGCTGCCCACCGTCACCGTCGCGGAAGAGCTGCGGTTCGGGCAGCTGCGCCGCATCGACTGGGATCCGCCCTTCGATGCCTACGCACAGTGTGTGTGGCGCCGCGGTCTCGACGACGACTCCGTGTTCCGCACGGTGCTTGCCACGGCACGGCAAGTGATGGCCGAGCAGTCCACGGACGCCTATGCCGCCCTGTCCCTGCAAGCGGCCAGTTGATCTCTGTTCCACATCTCGAAGGAGAACCGGACACCATGAACGCCACCAGGACCATGTACGACTGGTTCGCCGCATCCGTAGCTGAGTACGGCGACCGGCAGATCGCACTCGAAGTGGCCGGCGAGCGGCTGACCTACGCCGAGCTCGACGCGACGGTCGGCCGGATCGCGGCGGAACTCATCGCTCAGCACGGTGGCGTACCCCGCCGGGTCGGTCTGCTGGCGGCCCGGAGCACGGCCGCCTATGCCGGGTACCTCGCCGTGCAGCGGCTCGGCGCCACGGTGGTACCGCTCAACCCGGCTTTCCCGTCGGTTCGCAACGCCATGATCGCCCGTACCGCGGGCCTGGATCTCGTGATCGACGAAATCGACGAAGAGGACACGCCGGAGCACGCGGACCTGGCGACCCCGGTCGTACGGCTCTCCGCCGAGCGGATCGCCGCGCTGCGTACGGGTGCGGCACCGGACCTCGTGGCGTCCACGGCGGGACCCGACGACCTCGCCTACATACTCTTCACCTCCGGCTCCACCGGGCAGCCGAAGGGGGTGCCCATTACCCACCGCAATGTCTCGGCGTATCTGGGCCATGTCATCCCGCGCTATGAACTGGGCCCGGGTGCCCGCGTCTCACAGACCTTCGACCTGACCTTCGACCCGTCGGTGTACGACATGTTCGCGGCCTGGGGCTCCGGGGCCACGCTGGTCGTGCCCAGTCGCAAGGATGTGCTCTCACCGGTGCGGTTCGTCAACCGCAACCGCATCACGCACTGGAACTCCGTACCGTCCGTGGCGTCCATCGCCATGCGGCTGCGTGCCCTGAAGCCCGGCAGTATGCCGACGCTGCGGTGGAGCCTGTTCTGCGGTGAGGCGCTCTCCTTGACCCATGCGGAAGCCTGGCATGCAGCCGCCCCGGACAGCACGCTGGAGAACATCTACGGGCCCACCGAAATGACCGTGACCTGGACGGAGTTCCGGCTGCCCGCCCGCAAGGAGGACTGGCCCCGGCCGGCCAACGGGACGGTGCCCATCGGCACCCCGTATCCGGGTCAGGAGCACCTCGTCCTGAACGAGGAGGGGGTGCCCGCCGAGGAGGGCGAGCTGTGCGTGCGCGGCTCCCAGCGCTTTCCCGGATATCTAAATCCGGCCGAGAACATCGGCAAGTTCATGTCCCTCGACGGTGACCGGATGTCGCGGTACGACGGCTCGGAGCCGCTGACTGCCGGACACTGGTACTGCACGGGGGACCGGGTGGCGGTGGACAACGGGGCGTTGGTGCACCTCGGGCGGCTCGACCACCAGCTCAAGATCCGTGGTTATCGCGTCGAACTCGGCGAGGTCGAGGGGGCGCTGCTCACACAACCCGGAGTGAGCGAGGCCGTCGTGGTCGCGGTGCCCGTCGGTGGCGGCGAGGTCGCGCTGGAAGCCGTGTACACGGGTCGTGCGGACGAAGCGGGCCAGCTCCTGGAGGGGCTGCACCAGCAGTTGCCCGCCTACATGGTGCCGCGTGGGATCACCGCGCTGGACGAGCTGCCCCTCAACCCGAACGGCAAGGTGGACCGCAGGGCGCTGATCGCCATGCTCTCCGCGCCGGCCCCGACCGACCTGCACCCGCCGGTCTCCTCCGCGCCCGCCCGACAGCCCGCGTAACGGCCGCAGGAAGGCCGCGGGAAGGCTGCGGAAGGTTACGGAAAGACCGCGGAAGGCTACGGAAAGGGCGAACGGCAAGGGATAGTGGGACGCTGTGGTTCCATTTATTCCTTTCGTTTGCGGAGTTGCTCAAGGGCCGCCGTAAAAACGTGATCGCCGGGTGGCCATAGAGAATCTGAATCGATGGTTTGCGGCGGGAGTGGGTCGGCAGTCACCATCGAGCTGTTATCTGTTCCGCCAGTAAATCGACTCCCGATTCCCGGTGAGGAACCATGGCCTCGATACCCGTAGAAATCCCTGGTTCGCCTGCCCAGGAAGCACTGTGGTGGATTCAGCACCGCGCTGAGCGTAAGGATGTCTACAACCTCACCTGGCGGCTTCGGACGACACAGCTCGATCCGGTGGCCCTGACCGCGGCCTGGCAACTCGTCGTAGATCGTCACGAGGCTTTCCGTACGACATTCGCCCGGCACGGCGACTCGATCGTGCAGAGGATCCACCCGGCTGTCGAGGTGCAGGTCCAGGAGTTCTCCTGGACCGTGCCACCCGACGGCACGGATCCGGAGAAACTGCTCGACGACGTGGCCACACAACTGCACGCGCTGCCTTTCGATTTGGAATCCGCGCCATTGGCCAGGATCGCCCGGGTCGCGGCAGGTCCGCACCAGGAATTGCTGATCGTCGTTCACCACGCGGTCCTTGACGGCTGGTCGATGCAGTTGGTGATGGACGATCTACGCGACGCGTATGCGGCGGTGCGGAATCTGGGTGCCGGACTGACCGCCGCGCAGGTATTCGAGGAACCTGCCGTTCCTTACCGGGAGTTCGGTTCCTATGAAAGGAGCAGTGCGAAGGCGGCGTCCGACCGGGAATTCTGGACCGGACAGCTGCGCGGCGCGAAGGCGGCCGCGCTGCTGCCCGACCCTGCGGAAGGCAGTGCCGCCCGTTCGTCCGGGGCGACGCTGCGCCACCGGCTGTCCCGGGGCGCCGAGGCGGCCGTCGCGACGATCGCCCAGCGGCAGGGCTGCACGGCCTTCGCGGTGCAGCTCGCCGCCGTCCGTACCGTGCTGGCACGAGGTGGAGCCGCCGGGCCGACCGCGCTCGGCGTCGTCGTCGCGAACCGGATGGCACGTCAGGACCAGCGGCGGGTCGGATACTGCGCCAACACCGTGCTCATCGCTGATGCGATCGCGGACGACGAAGGCTTCGACGACGTCGTCGGCCGTACGCGGGACGGCCTGTGGGAGAGCCTGCCCTACCAGCATGTCAGCTTCTCCGAAGTGTTCGCGGAGCTGTCCGCCCAGGACCGTGCGGCACTCGGCTCGACTCCTCCCGTGCTGATCACGCACCACGGAGGGATCGGTGCCGGGCTGACTCTTGAAGGCCGTCCCGCAGAGCTCCTGCCCAGCCCGTCGACCAGCGCGCGCTGCCAGCTCCTGGTCGGCCTGTTCGACGACGGCGAACACACCGTCCTCGACATCGAGTACGACACGAGTCAGCTGCGGCAGAGCACCCGTCATGGCCTTCCTGCGCGACATCGACGACGTCCTCATCGCATCGGCCGTCCCGGGCGGCGCCATACGTGATCTTCATGTCGCCTCCGTGCCGTCGCCGGGGTGGCGCTGCCGCAGCCGGCCGCCGACTCCGGTCGGCGGCGCCCGTCGAGGCCGCCGCCGGAATCCTGGCCGACTGGCAGCACGTACTGAAAACACAGGTGCGCGAGGATGACGACTTCTTCAGCCTCGGCGGCCACTCGTTGAGGTTCTGGAACTCGTCGCCATGGTGGAGGAACGCACCGGCGAGCAATTGGACGTGGCGGAGTGGCTGGACGATCCGACCCCCGAGCGGATCAGCCACCTGCTCGCACCATCAGCACGGCAGGCCTCTCAGGGCCAGGTCATCGTGCGTGAGAACGGACCCGTGAGTCTGCGGGAGGGGACACCGGTGGCCCGCATCTGCACCTGGTGCACGGCGCGGGCGTGGGCAGGCTTCCCTACCGCGCCCTGACCGAAGCGCTGCCGCCCGGCTGGCGGGTGACCGTCAGCGAGGACGACGGTACGGGCGAGGCGACGATCGAGGCGCTGGCGGAGCGCTACCTCGCTCCGTTGCTCGCCGCAAACCAGTTGCCTGACGTCCTCGGCGGTTGGTCCATGGGCGGGTTGCTGGCACACGCGATGGCGGTCGGGCTGCAGGATCGGGGCCACCGCCCCCCGCCGCTTCTCCTGCTCGACTCGCCTGTCCCGGGGGACGCCGTCGGTGAGGCCCCGGGGAGCTTCGAGATCTTCGCGCGAGACGTACTGCGCGCTGCGGACCCCGCGGTGCGACTGCCGGACCGGCTGCGCCTCGGACACCCGGGTCGACCGGGGGATCGAGGCGCTCGCCGCGCTGCTGCGCCACCGCGCGAGGCGAGGTCGGACGTGCTGCACGCCCGGTATGCGCTGCACGCCCGGCATGTGGCCGCGATGGCCACCCATGACCGTGCCGGTGTGATCGATACGCCGGGACTGCTGGTGGCCGCGGATCTCGACGCGAAGGACGTCCAGCGCTGGCAGCGCTGACTTCACCCGGGACCTCGCCACGGTGCGCCTGCCCGTCGACCACTACCAGTTGCTGCGGGGTGAAGCCGTCCGGCAGGTCGCGGACCTGGTCGCTCGCCTGCTGCCCGTCGCGTCGCCGTGAGCGCGATCCGCCAGATGGTTAGGGGAAGCTGATGGGCGACCAGACCCTCCAGCCCACAGAAGCACCCGTCGCGATCGCCGCGGCGCGCGGCACCCGGAACACCGTTCTCCTCCTGGTCTTCACCGCGATCACCAACCTGGCGGACGGAGTCACCCAAGATCGTCGTGCCGCTGCTGGCCGCCCGGGTGTCTGAATTCTCCCGCCCATGTCGCGGCGGCGTCACTAGCCTCTCCTTGCCCTGGCTGCTGGTCGCCCTCCATGTCGGTGTC
>CAVXIJ010000025.1:0-11345 GCA_963761765.1 uncultured Actinomycetota bacterium | reverse complement strand
TCGGCGACGAACCGGGCCAGGTGGTCCTCGGGCTGCCGCTCGTCCAGCGACGGCGGCAGCAGCAGGGCCTGGTGCGGGTCGAACGCCCGGAACGTCTTGTCCACCGCTGCCTGGCGGGCCTGCGGCCGCTTCTTCTCACCGGCTCGACCTCGAACAGCCCATCCCCACCACGCATACCAAAATCATTCCGTACGAATGATCACGGACCGCGCGCGGGTCGCCGGTTACGGAGACACGCTCCTAGCGCACCGGAAGGAGGAGACCCGCAGCACCCTCGGCGAGTGGACGCCGACGACCATCGCGACGACACGCGGCTCACCGGCCTGACCCGCAACAACCAGCCCACGGAACGAACTGTCAGAAATCGAACACTCCAGCCGAACCACTCACGTCGGCGCGCGCACGAGAATGATCGAAGTTACTCTTCGGAGCACCCGAGGTCAGACGGAACCCCAGGCCGGCGAAGGGAGAAGAATGCTCGTGGAGAAAAGCACGGCCATGCGCGGAGTCCAACCGGGTCTGTTGACCAAAGTCCCGGAAGTCACGCTCATATTCTGGGTGGCGAAGCTGGGGACGACGGCATTCGGAGAGGCATTCTCCGACTACGTTTTCTTCAATGACAACATCGGGAGGAACGCGGTCATTCTCATGGCCGTGGCCCTGCTGGCAGGCTGTTTGATTGTGCAAGTGGCCACAAAGAGGTACATCCCGGTCGTCTACTGGCTGACGGTGACCGCCGTCAGCATCTTCGGCACCATGTCGGCCGACTACCTGAACCTGAACCTCGGAATGCCGCTGTGGGGTTCCACGGTCATGCTGCTGGGCCTGCAGGCAGTGGTGTTCATCGCCTGGTACACCAGCCAGAAGACGCTGGACATGCACTCCATCAACACCCGCCCGCGCGAGGTGTTCTACTGGCTCACCGTCATCTTCACCTTCGCCCTCGGCACGGCTGCCGGTGACTTCGCCGCCGGCCCGCTCGGCCTGGGTACCCTCGCGTCCACGTTCGTGTTCCTCGCGGTCATTCTGCTGCCGGCCGCGGGGTATCGGTGGCTGCGGTTCAACGAGGTGTTCGCCTTCTGGTTCGCCTACACCATCACGCGCCCGCTCGGTGCGTCCTTCGCCGACTGGCTCGGAGTTCCGGCCCCCTACGGCGACGGCCTCCACCTCGGGACGGGCCCGATGAGCCTGGCCACCGGGGCCGTACTGGTCGCCGTCCTCGCCCTGGTCATCACCCGGCACCGGTCGGAGACCGCCCGGCAGAACCCGCTTCCCGAGGTGGGATGAACGAACACGCTGTACTTCCGCGCAGTGTTCGTGGGGTCGGACGGCACCCGCACCATCGTGCTCCAGCCGGTGGCCTTGCCCTTGCCTTACAACCCTTCACCGGCGCGGACCCCTGCGTGCCGGTGAAGGGCCCGTGGCGCCGGTCCGGCATCTCCAGCGTGCCCGACGTGGATGGGCCCCGCACCGATGTGCCCGACGAGATGGTGCAGGCACTCCGCCGCGTCCCGGGCGCAGTGGCAGTGCACATGTGCCCGTCGTTGTCGCGTGACCGGGGCGGGCTCGGCCTTTCGCCGAGCCCGCCCCGCCGGCTCCCTACCGGAGCAGGACCCGTGTCACGCCGTCAGCGATGGCGGTGGTTACCTACGTGCCGTCAGGGTGCCTTCTGGCGTGTCGACTTCAGGTCGGTTCGGTGACCTTGACGGGTTCGGTGCCAGGCGCGCTGTGCCGTTCGGCCCAGCTCTCCAGGGCCGTGCGGCAGGCGTGGTCGAGGTGGTGCAGGCCGGAGAGGTGGACCTCGATCGGCCGGTCCTGGGGCAGCGCCTCGAGGCTGTCGAGTATTTTCGGCAGCCTGAGGAAGGTCGCGTTGCCCGACAGGTGCGCCTGGATGGGGCCGGCTCCCTTGTCTATGACCTCCAGTTTGACGTGGGAGCTTTCCCAGGCGGACTTGACCACGGACAGGGCCAGGCCGATCAGTACGCCCTCGAACATGTTCACCGAGACGATCGACACGGCGGTGACGACGAGGATGAGCGCCTCGCTCTTGTAGTCCCGCCACAGCTCCGCGATCTGACGGAACGGGATCAGCTTCCAGCCGGCGTGTACGAGGATGCCGGCAAGGGCGGGCAGCGGGATGAGCGCCAGGGCCCAGGGCAGAGCGGCGGCGAACAGCAGCAGCCACACGCCGTGCAGGACGCGCGACGCCTTCGTCTTCGCGCCCGCGTTCACGTTGGCCGAACTGCGTACGATCACCGCGGTCATCGGCAGCGCGCCGAGCAGGCCGCACACGGTGTTGCCCGCGCCCTGGGCGACCATCTCCTTGTTGTACTGCGTACGCGGACCGTCGTGCAGCCGGTCCACCGCGGCCGCGCTGAACAGCGACTCGGCGGAGGCGATCAGCGTGAAGGCGATGATCGTGCCCGCAGATCGCGGGACTGGCCAGTTGACCGAGGGCCTCGGCGCCGGGCGGCTGGATGACGCCGAGCAGGCCCTCGACCTCGACCGTGGCGACCGGCAGGCCGACGGCCGCCGTGGCGATGGTGGCCAGCGACTACTGCGGCGAGGGCGCCGGGTGTGGCCTGGACGCGTGCGGGCAGCTTCTTCCACAGCACGATGACGGCGATGGTGCCCGCGCCGATCGCGAGGGAGATCAGCGCGGTCGTGTTGCCCGGGGCGTCGACGAACGCCCCCGGCAGGCCGGCGATCTTGCCGAGGCCGGTGTCCGGGGCTTTCAGGCCGGCGGCCGCGTAGACCTGTCCGGCGATGATCACGAGGCCGATGCCGGAGAGCATGCCCTCGACGACGGACACGGAGATCGCTCGGAACCAGCGGCCAACTCGGAGGAACCCCATGAGGAGTTGGAGCAGTCCGGCCATCAGCACGATGACGCCGAGCGCGGACACGCCGAACTCACTGACCGCCTCGTAGACGAGGACGGTCATTCCGGCTGCGGGTCCGGAGACTTGGAGGCTGCTGCCCCGCATCAGGCCGGTGACGAGTCCGCCGACGATGCCGGTGACGAGTCCGAGCTCGGCCGGAACCCCGGAGGCCACGGACACGCCGATGCACAGCGGTACCGCGACCAGGAAGACGACGATGGACGCGGCGAAGTCCTGTCGCAGATAAGGGAACTTGGTCATAGCGGTCCTCACAGCGCGGCGAACGCGTCGGTGTCCGCGCGGTGTTGGAGCACGGCGCCGGTGTGGACCTCGTAGTACCAGCCGTGCAGTTCGAGTTGGCCCTTGGCGAGCCGCTTCTCGATGTAGGGGTAGGAACGCAGCCGCAGCAGCTGGGTGAGGACGTGGTGCTGCACGGCCTCGGCGACCGTCGGGTCGGCGGGGTCCTCGCACTTGGGCTGGTCGGCGGCGTGGGCGAGCCAGTCGCGTACGGCGGGGATGGTGTCCAGGTCGTCGCCGCGTACGACCGCGCCGATGGCGCCGCAGTGCGAGTGGCCGCAGACCACGATGTGCTGGACACCGAGCGCCTCCACCGCGTACTCGATGGTGGCGGTCTCGCCGGTGGGGGTGCCGGAGCCGTACGGCGGGACGATGTTGCCCGCGGTGCGCAGCTCGAAGAGCTGGCCGGGCTGCGCTCCGGTGATCAGGGCCGGGACGACCCGGGAGTCGGCGCAGGTGATGAACAGAACTTCGGGCGACTGGCCTTCGGCCAGCTTGGCGAACTCCTCAGGGCGGTGTCCGAACGTGCGGGCGTTGTCGATGAGGGGCTGCATGGTGATTCCTCCTGGCGCGTCGCTTCGGACGCGTCGGACGTGCAGGACGGGTGCACGGGGCCGGGGCCCCGCGTGTGGAGAAGGTGAAACAGGTGGAGTGACTGCTGTGCTGCTCAGCAGCGGAAGACCTGGAGCAGGGCGGGGGTGTGCGCTCGCGGCGGTCTGGACGTGCGATCAGGGACGCAAGCGGCGGTAGCCGGTTGGGAAGCGGCCGAGGCCGGGTGGGCGGGCAGAGCGAGGGAGAGCTCCGCCGGAGCGCAGGAAACCCGGTGCCGACTGCGGGTGCGCGAGAGGCTGCTCGGACTCCCTAGCTGCTCGATCTCGTTGCAAGTGGCGACGCCGGAGCGCATTGCCTTCCCGGTGGCTTTGGTTCCGGGATGGACCTCGACCACCGCCTGACGCGTCGTGTGCGTCGAGGCGAACGATGCTGTGGGGGAGAGGAGTTGGAGCTGCAGGGCGGCCAGGACGGCGGCGAGGACCACGATCACGGTCCGGGCCGTCGCACCTCGGTGCACGCGCTCCGTACAGAAGGATCTCAACATCTAGTGCACGCAAACTTTTGGTCAAGCGACAGTCAAGAGCGATGTTAACTCGGCAAAGCCGGTTGCGGGGTTAACGGAATGTTACGTACCGGATAGCGTCCGAAAACCTCGAATTCTTGACGGAGAAGCAACCCCTGACGGCAGGCCACGGCGTGCTTGCGCGCGGTCATACGCGCCAGGGGGGCAACGTGATCCGTAGCAAGGGCGGCGCCCCGGCGGGCGTCCCCCGGGCCATGGACCCAGGCGACGTCACACCGGCTCCGTGGCGGTCGCCATCCTGCGCACCGACACATCCGTTCAGTCCCTCGCGCCGGACTGAACCTATTGACCTGTGCTGGGCGGCAGGCGTTCCGCACGGTCGTCCAGGTGTCGCCGGCCCGGGGGAGACGGCTGTGCTGTCCCCCCAGGCGGTGTTCAAGACAGCGGAACCTGCGCGCGAATATCCCCGAGGCCCCGGGCGACGAGCAGCTCTCCGCCCGTGAGCGATGCCCACGCATGGGCTGCCTCGTCCCAGCGGCAGAACAGCCTCCGGTCGCAGGCGACGGTCACGGTGACGGATGCGCCTGCGGGGACGTCCACGCCCGTGTAGCCGGCGAGGCGCACGGGCTGTGCGCTGTCGGCGGGGGCGAAGTACACCTGGACGGTCTCGCGTGAGGGGCGGGCCGAGGTGTTCGTCAGCTCCGCCTCGACCGTCGGGGCCTCGGCGGCGTCGCCCTGTGGTGCGAGCCGTGCCGCGCCGTACTCCCAGCTTCCGTAGCCGAGGCCGTGGCCGAACCAGTACAGCGGGGCCGGGGCATGGCCGGCGTGGTAGCCGCGGTAGCCGATGGCGGTGCCGTCCGTGTAGTCGAGCCCGAAGTCGTCGCCGGGGGTGACGTTCCAGGCGGGGGTCGCGCCGTCGGCCTCCGGGTAGGTGGTGACCAGGCGCCCGGTGGGCTCGGCCTCGCCGGTGAGCACGGCCGCGATCGCGTGGCCGCCCTCCTGTCCCGGCGGGCTCGCGAGCGGTCGCGGCCCTTCGCCGTGACACGCATCCAGCCGTGCTCCGTCACCACCTGCGCCCCCTCCGCCGCATGCCGGGAAAACGCGGGCCTTGAAGAGTGGTCGGACCGTACGGTGGGCAGGTTCCCGGCCATGAATGTGGTGTGCATCACAAGTCCCGCACGTTCCAGACCGTCCCACGGATTCCCGTACCGGCCGGTGATCACCGGATCACGGGTGCAAGGATGACCCCGCTATGACGATAGGGCGAGGAGCGCGCATGGCACGGGCCGCGGCTTTCGCGGCCGTCTGTGTGCTGCTCACGGCCCTGGGCCATACCCTCATGTCGGGAACGTCAGTGCCGTGGTGGGCGCTGGGCGCCGGAGCGACGGCCACCGGCTCCGCCGCCTGGCTGCTCGCCGGACGCGAGCGCGGACTCATCACGGTCGTCGGTGTCGCGGTCGCCGCGCAGGCGGCGCTCCACTCGCTGTTCGCCCTCGCCCAGGTGCTCGCCCAGCCGGAGCCGTCCGGCGGAACACTCGCCAGGCAGAAGGCCGACATGGGCTCGATGGACATGGGCTCCATGACCCACTCCATGAGCGCCATGGAGCACACCATGGGCGGCATGTCCCCGCTCGGCATGCTCCTCGCTCACCTGCTAGCCGCCGTGCTCAGCGGACTATGGCTCGCGTACGGCGAGCAGGCCGTGTTCCGCATCGCCCGTTCCTTCGCGGCCTGGCTCGTCGCGCCTCTACGCCTCGTGCTGCGCCTGCCGGCACCACCGCACCGGCCTCGACTGCACGTCCGGCGAGCGGAATCCGACCGGGCACCGTGCCTGCTGCTGCTCACTCACACGATCACTTCTCGGGGCCCGCCCGTGGGGGCCGCTGTCGCCTGACGACAGCCGGCTCACCGGGCCCGCGTGCCATCCGGCACAGCGCACCCGGTCATCGGCCGCACGCCAAGACGGGCGCTGCGGTCGCCTCCCCACACCGGATCCCGGACCCGGCACCGGCGACGGCGCGCGTGTTCCCGATCCCGGATGACCCGAGAAGGACCTCAGGTGACGACTCCTGCCCTGGCGTCCGCCCCACCCGGGGCGGACGCGCACGGGCCGGACGAACCGACGGCTTCCCGCGACGACTCGATCACCGCACGGGCGCTCGCCGCCCGCGCCGGTGATCGAGTCGGCGTCGACCGTTTCGTCCGTGCTCTCCACCGCGACGTGCAGTGCTACGTCGCGCATCTCTGCCACGACGCGCAGGCCGTGGACGACGTCGCGCAGGACACGTTCCTGCGCGCTCGGCAGCCTGCGCCGCTTCGAGGGCCGCTCCACGGCCCGTACCTGGCCGCTGTCCATCGCGCGCCGCGCGGTGATCGACAGCTACCGGTACTCGGCGACCTGGCCGCGTACGACCCAGTCGGCGGACTGGGAGACGGCCGCCGAACTGGCCCAGCCGCGCGGCCTGCCCGGCTTCGAGGACGGGATAGCCCTCCTCGGCCTGCTGGCCACCCTGCCCGCCGAACGCCGCGAGGCGTTCGTGCTCACGCAACTGCTGGCCTGCCCTACGCGGAGGCCGCGGCACGCAGCGCCTGCCCCGTCGGCACCGTCCGCTCCCGCGTGGCGCGGGCCCGCTCGGCACTCGTCCGGCAACTGGCCGACACCGAGCGGGACCAGCAACCCGCCTCCGTGCCGGCCTGGCCCAGGGGCGGTCCGCGTGGCACCCACCACGCGGGCCGCCCACCCGGAACTCGTCCGCCCAGCAAGCCGACCACTGCACCGGCTCGCCTCCGTCCCCTCGCACCAAGGAGCACCGCCATGTCCGTCACCGCCGAACCCCGCCCCGCGGAAGAGAACCCCCCGGCACCACCACAGCCATCACCCGCCACCAAGACAGCCTGGGGACCCCTGCGCCCCCTCGTCCTGCGCCTGCACTTCTACGCGGGCGTGTGCGTGGCGCCCTTCCTCTTCGTCGCCGCTGTGACCGGTTTCCTCTACGCCTGCTCGTTCCAGGCGGAGAAGATCGTGTACGCGCATGAACTGACCGTCCCCGTAGGCCAGTCCGAGCTGCCGATATCCCAGCAGGTGGCTGCCGCCCGCAAGGCTCACCCCGAGGGCACGGTGAGCGCGGTGCGCCCCTCACCGGAGGCCGGGGCGACGACGCGCGTCCTGCTGTCCGGGGTTCCGGGGGTGAACTCCGACCACAAGCTCGCCGTCTTCGTGGACCCGTACAACGGTGAGATCCGCGGCGCCCTGGAGCAGTACGGCTCCACGGGCGCGCTGCCGCTGCGCACCTGGATCGACGAACTCCACCGTGACCTCCACCTCGGCCAGACCGGCCGTCTCTACAGCGAGTTCGCGGCGAGCTGGCTGTGGGTGATCGCGGGCGGCGGCCTGGTCCTGTGGTTCGGCAGGGCCCGCGACCGCCGCAAGGTCCGCGGCGCCACCGGCCGCCGCCGCACGCTGTCCCTGCACGGCTCCGTGGGCGTCTGGGCGGCAGCCGGCCTCTTCTTCCTCTCCGCGACGGGTCTGACTTGGTCGACGTACGCCGGAGCGAGCATCAGCGACCTGCGCGAGTCGCTCGGCCAGACGACCCCCACGGTGTCCGCGGCCGTCGCCACCGGCGGCGAGCACGCCGGACACGACATGCCGGGCATGGACATGGGTGGCGGCGGCTCAACTGGCGCGGCCACCAAGGACGTCGGCGTCGACGCGGTCCTCGAGGCGGCCCGCGGCGGGGGCCTGTCCAACCCGGTCGAGATCGTCCCGCCCGCCGACGGCTCGTCCGCGTACGTCGTCCAGCAGATCCAGCGCAGCTGGCCGGAGAAGCAGGACTCGGTCGCCGTCGACCCGGCCACGGGCAAGCTCACGGACGTCCTGCGCTTCGCCGACTACCCGGTGCTCGCCAAGCTGTCCCGCTGGGGCATTGACGCGCACACCGGCATCCTCTTCGGCATCGTCAACCAACTCGCGCTCGCCGCCCTCGCGCTGTCCCTGACCCTGCTCATCATCTGGGGCTACCGCATGTGGTGGAAGCGCGGCAGGGGCACCCGCTTCGGTCGCCCGATCCCGCGTGGTGCCTGGCAGCACGTACAGCCATACGTTCTGGTCCCCCTGATGGCGGCCATCGGCGTGCTCGGCTACTTCGTGCCGCTCCTTGGCATCCCGCTCGCCGCGTTCCTGCTCCTGGACATCGTCCTTGGTGAGATCGCGTACCGACGCGGGAGGCGCACCTGCACATCCGCCGGCTCAGCCTGAGCCGGTACTCCGGCAAGGCGGGGCGCCGCTCCCGGGCGGCGCCCCGTACGGCTGCTTCGCCAGTGCTCAGAAGCCCGGAGGGCCTGCGCTGTATCCCGCGAGGGGCCCCGAGTGAGGCCACCAGGGAGAAGCCGACCAAGATCTTCTCCCAGATTTCTTCCAAGCGATCATTGGAGACGCAGCAAGGGCCTGACCCGGAATGCGGATCAGGCCCTTGACCTGGTGTTTCAGCTGCCGGGGTGGCGGATTTGAACCCACGACCTCTTCGTCTCGAATGAGGTTCGGTCGGTGATCGTGCCTGCGTGGATGACAAATCTGCTGGTCAGCGGCGTGGCCTGGGTTCGTCTCGCGCGGTGTGGGCGGGGTATGGGCAGTCAGTCGGCTCCCAGATGGCTCCCAGAGGTGCATCCGCGTCAGGGGTCTGGGTGCAACGTGCCTTCTTCGAAGTCCTGTCGCACCAGGGCGTTGGCGCTGGCAGCTCGAACCCGGCCGGAGTCGTGGAAACCGTCAGCGTCACCACTGGCCGGATGACCCCGGTCGTCGACGGCGCCTGCCACCTGATCACGACCGTCCACCTGCCGCCAGGGCCCGCCTCCGCGAGCTGAGCGGCGCCCGCTCGAAGACCGCAGCAACATGGCTCCCTTTCTGTGCCGGGGGTTGTCGGCGCGTGGGACCATCTGGTCCTGATGAAGGTGTCCTGGGCGGTACGGAGTCTGCGGGCGGCGGTGTTCGCCCTGCTGTGCATGGTGCTGGCCGTCGGTGGGCACGTGCTCGCGACGGGGGTGCCGCCGCCGTTGTGGGTGGACGGCGCCGGGCTGGTTCCCCTCTTCGTGACGGGCTGCCTGGCCGGAGGCAGGGAGCGGTCCCTGGCCGGGATCGGCGGCGGGATGCTCGCCGCGCAGGCGGGGCTGCACATTGCGTTCGACAGGGCCCGGACCGGCTCCATAACCATGCGCGGGATGCGCGGGATGCGTATGCCGCAGCACGCTCCGCACCACGCGATGTCCTCCCATGCCGTCGGCGCACACCTCATCGCCGCGCTGATCGCGTCCTGGTGCCTGCGACGCGGTGAGGCCGCGCTGTGGGCGCTGCTGCGCCGGGCCGCCGCGCTGGTGCCGGGGCTCGCGGCTTGGTGGTGTGCGCGGCCGCTTCCGCGGTGCGCGAGCCCGGTGGGCGTGTACGCAAGCCGTCCTCGCCGTGTGCGGCACGCCCTGCTGCGGCACACCGTGACCCGGCGGGGGCCGCCCCGCAGAACCCGTACTCAGCCAATCACCTCCCCCCAGTACGGAGTTCACTCATCATGTTCCCGAAACGCACCACCCCCCTGCGCCGCGCCGGCCTGGTGGCCGCTCTCGCAGCTGCCGGCGTCCTGACCGCGGCCGGTACCGCCTCCGCGCACGTCACCGTCCACCCGGAGAGCTACGCCAAGGGTGCCACGGACGGCGTCCTGACCTTCCGGGTGCCCAACGAGGAGGACGGCGCGTCCACCACGAAGGTGCAGCTGTTCCTCCCCACCGACCACCCGGTCCTCGGCGCGCTCGTCACCCCGCAGCCCGGCTGGACCGCGACGGTGAAGACCGCCCGGCTGAAGACGCCCGTGAAGACGGACGACGGCACGATCACCGAGGCCGTCTCCGAGATCGACTGGACCGGCGGGAAGATCGGCCACGGTCAGTACCAGGACTTCAACGTCGCCTTCGGTCAACTCCCCGACGACGCGGAACAGTTGGCGTTCAAGACACTGCAGACGTACTCCGACGGCAAGGTCGTCCGCTGGATCGAGGAGGCGAAGGAGGGGCAGGCGGAACCGGAGAACCCGGCCCCCGTTCTCAAGCTCACCGCCAAGCGGGCGGAGGCGGGTGGCTCCCCGGCCGCTTCCTCGGCAACCTCCAAGGGCTCGGCGGGCGCCGACTCCGCATCCGCGAGCAGCGACTCGACCGCACGTGGGCTGGGCATCGCCGGGCTGGCCGTGGCGTACTGGGCCTGATCGCTGCCGGCGTCGCCATCGTGCGCAGCCGCAGCGCGCGTTCTTAGCTGAACACCTACGGACCGCCCCGCCGACTTCAACTCCGGTCTGCGGGGCGGTCGGTGTGGACCCGTGGTGTGAGGTCAGACCGCTGCGACGGCCTCGTCCAGCTTGCCCGACTTGGACGAGGAGGCGGTCGGGTTGGGCCGGGTGGAGCTGATCCGGGCCGTCTGGATTACACGAGGTCGCCAGTTTCATGCCCCCAGTTGGTGGAGCGGCCCACGCCCCGCCGGGTGGTGATCTCGGCGATCAGGCTGCCCTTGGCCTCGGCGTACTGGTTCATGTCCGCCCAGTCACGTTGAGCGAGCTGCCGCTTGAGTTGTGCGTAGGCGTCCCGGTCACGGGCATCGTGACGGAGCCAGTCGCGAAAGAGCAGGTGCCGCCGCTCCCAGTCGCTACCCGTCTCGCAGATGTGCACATGAACGTCCCTGTTCGCGGTGCGTACCATGCGATCGCCCGGCTCCCACGCGCAGCTGGTAGCCAGCCACGAGGAGGGGCCCGAGGTAGGCGGTCTCGTTCTCCACGTCGGGCACGCTCCACATCGATGTTGATGATGGGCTTGGCCACGAGACCGGGCACGGACGTGGAACCGATGTGGTCGATCCGGCAGGCCGCGGCCCCCAAGTCCTTTGCGATACGCGCACGCTCCCCCTCGAAGCGCCGGGCCAGCCGGGATGCTAGGCGACCACACGGATGGTCCGCCTCTCGAGTCCGCCGATCGATTCCGCTTCGCCGTCCATACCGGCCAGTGTCGCAGAACAGCGTCTTGGACAGGAGCGGGCGACCGTGCGCGGTAGAGAGCAGTGTTAC
>CAVXIJ010000024.1:0-550685 GCA_963761765.1 uncultured Actinomycetota bacterium | reverse complement strand
TCAGCGGTACAGCAGGTGGCGTTGCCGGAGCCTGCGGAACGCCGCGAGTTCGTCCTGCCAAAGACCGGTGACATCGTCGATGTCCGCGCCGGCTTCGACGGCCTGCCGCACCGCGGTGTTGCCGCTGAGCTTGTCCAGCCAGAAGCTGGAGCCGCCGTCCTGACTGCGCCAGCCGTACGAGGGGAAGACACGGCGCTGCTCGATGATCATCGCCAGTGCGGTGCGGATCGCGTCGAAGCGGTCGATGTCGTCGATCACCACCTCGACCCCGCCGCAGGTCTCTCCCAGCCATTTGGAGAAGGTCGGGTTGAAGTAGGCCTCACGGAACGCCACACCCGGCAGGTCCTTCGCGCTCAGGGCCTCCTGCCAGCGGTAATCGATGCCGGGTGCGCCCAGCAGCTGGAACGGCAGGGTGGTGCCGCGCCCCTCGGACAGGGCGGTCGCCTCGAAGTAGCAGGTGCCGACGTACAGTTCCGCCGTACGCACGGTGGGCATGTTCGGTGACGGCGACACCCAGGGCAGCCCGGTCTCCGCGTACCGCATCCGGCGCTTCCAGTGCGACAGCTGCTCGACATGGAGGTCGGCCTGCTTGCCGGTCGCCTCCTGGACGAATGTCGCGTTGAACAGGTGCGCCAGCTCACCGGCGGTCATGGCGTACTGCTGCGCGATCGGCTTGAGCCCGACGAACGTGGAGTTCTCCGGGTGCAGAACGGGGCCGTAGGCCTCGGTGGCGCCCAGCACGGCGGGGCGGTCGAGGACCACGAAACGCAGACCCAGTTTGGCCGCGGCCTCCATGGCCAGGTACATCGTCCAGATGTAGGTGTAGAACCGGGCACCGACCTCCTGGATGTCGAAGACCACGGTGTCCACCTTCAGTTCCGTGAAGAACTGCGCCATCTTCGAGGCGTCGTTGTAGGCGTTGTACACCGGCAGCCCGGTCTTGGTGTCGATGAAGAAGTCCTCGCCCTCACCGGCCTGCCCCGTGCCGCGAAAGCCGTGCTCGGGACCGAACACCGCGATCAGGTCGACCACGTCGTCCTCGACCATCACATCGACGATATGGCGCAGATTGCGGTCGATGCCGGTGGGGTTGGAGATCACCGCGACACGCTGCCCGGCGAGCGACGCATACCCGCCGGCCCGCAACGCCTCGAATCCGGTGCCCACCTTGTGTGTTGTGCCCGGGTCGGCGTGGGCGGCGGGCGCCGCGGCGGCTCCCGCGATCGCACCGGCACCCGCCAGTGCGGCGGACCGGGTCAGCAGGTCTCTGCGTCTCATAAGGCTCCTTGGCTGGTTTTCGACTCCGGTGGGTCAAGCGGCCTCAGTTTGCAGGCTGGCAGCGGTGGTGGCGAGCACGGCGGTGTCTCAACGTCATGTGGACGGAGCGCGGAGCGTGTCCCCATTGCTGCCCTGGGGTGCACCGGGATCGGTGGTCTCGGTGGCGTGGGTGACTCTCGTTGGCGTGTTGTCGCGAGGTATGGGAGATCCGGGCGATACATGCGTTGTCATGGAAGGATGGATGTGTAATTCAGTGTCAGGGGCGTCGGATGAGTCAAACGCAGCGTTGGCTGTTGGTCGGTGCATGGTCATTAATGGTGTTCGGGCTGTTCGTTTGGCTCGGTGATGTTCTGCTGCCATGGGACCAGGCAACGCGGATCGGAACAGGCGCGGCAGCCGGTGCCGTGATTGCGGGGGTGTTCGGGGCCTGGACGTCCTCATCGTCTGGCTCCTCCGCGCCTTCTTCTGCTCCACCAGCTGGTGTGCCGACGGCGTCGGGTGAGCGGGCCGTTGCCACTCGCGACAATTCCGGGATCATCATCACTGGGGACAACGGCACCGTTCAGCAATGACCGAGGCACAGATACCCTCCGCGTCGGGAAACCGGGCCGTTGCCGCGGGCCGCAGCTCCGGAGTAATCGCCACCGGTGATCAGGTTCGCATCGAGCAGCGGACTCTTGTCCTGCCTCCCGGGGCGTTGCAGCCGGCCGTACCGGACGAGTCCATCACTCGACTGAACAACCTTCCTGTGCCTGATAGCCGCGTGTTCATGGGCAGGGAGGACGCCCTCGCTATCCTTCAGGCACTGCCGTCGACGGGGACCGGCGTCGTGGCACAAAGCGTGCGGGGCATGGGCGGAGTAGGCAAGAGCACCCTGGTCGTGCACCATGCCCGCGCACATCTGGCTGCCGGGCGCGGACCGGTGTGGTGGGTCGAGGCGTCGTCCGCGGCCATGGTCACCGCTGGGCTGGCCTCCTTGGCCATTGCTGTCAATCCGGCGCACACCGCGCTGTCTCTGGACGAGGCAGCCATATGGGCGGTGACGTGGCTGCAAGGGCGCCACGGATGGCTACTGATCTTCGACAATGCAGAAGAGCCCACGGACCTGGACCCCTACCTGGGGCGTTTGACCACCGGCCAGGTCCTGGTCACCACCCGGCGCAATCTCCCTTGGGTGCGGTTCCTTTGAGGGGAAGGGCACGACATCGGCTTGCTTGCGAATGATCACGGCGCCTGTCAAGGTCCCGACGTGACCGTACTTGTGGGAGACGAGAGCAGGTTCGCCGTTGAGGTCGGGGAGTGGGAGCACTCGCTGCGCCGGGTGGACCTGTGGGCCGCGGGGCAATGGCTGACCTGCGACGACAACATGGCGTTCGTAAGGCAGCTTCGCTCCGACGTGGTAGACACTGTGGCGTGGTTGCGCTCCGGAGGCGGCTCTCCGATGCCGTTCGATGGTCTGTCCCCGGAAGCCACCCACTGTCGTCTCAGCGGATGGCCACCGTGGCCTGCGTCTTCGACACACGCCCGGCCCCCAGACGCCCGCACGGCGTGATCCACCCGCCAGGTGGCCGCAGCGGCGAACGCCCAGCCCGCCCCGGGCCGAAGTCCGAGAACAAGTGGTGCACCGCCTCCCTGGTCCGTTCGCCTGAGCAGGTCATCGCGGACGCTTTCGACCAGGCTGAAGCACGCGACCCGAAGTGCCTGCGGCCCTGGATCGTCCTGGTGGACGGCGCCCGCCACCAGCTCGACCTGATCGAAGCCGAGACCCGCCGACGCGGAATCACACCTCACGTCCTGCTGGACTTCGTCCACGTCGCCGAGTACGTCTGGGCCGCCGCCCACGCCTTCCATAAACCCGGCACCACCGAGGCCGAAGCCTGGGCCGCCAACTGCCTGACCTCGATCCTCGCAGGCCACGCATCCCGCACCGCTGCCGAGATGACCGCCCAGGCCGACCAGGAACGACTGCCTGCCGCCCGGCGTGAGGCCGTCGAGGCCTGCCACCGCTACCTGAAGGGCCACCTCAACCAGCTCCACTACAACACAGCCCTCGCCAACGGATGGCCGATTGCTACCGGCGCAGTCGAGGGCGCCTGCCGCCACCTGATCGCCGACCGCCTCGACATCACCGGCGCCCGCTGGGGCCTACCCGGAGCCGAAGCCGTCCTCCGGCTCCGTGCCGTGGTCGCCAACGGCGACCTCGACCTCTACTGGCACTTCCACACCCGCCAAGAGCACCAACGCATCTACCTCGAACCCTGCCCGCAGAAGCTGGCCCTCACTGCTTGATCAACGTCGTCCCTCGAAACGAACCGCACCCATCTCCCTTGGCGTGACCTGAGTACCCCTCTGTGCCTGGACACCCTCACTCCCCGGACGTCTCTGGCCGTCCTGCAGGAGATCACCTCACGCCACACCGAAACCGATGCCGCATCGCTGGCCGAGTTGGCGAGCGAACTCGGACACCTTCCCCTGGCCCTGCAGCAAGCCGGGGCCTACCTCGCCCAAACCCGCAGCAGCGCAGACGCCTACCTGGCGCAGCTACGTGCCGACCCCTCCGGAGTCCTCGCGGCGACCGTCCCCGGAGATTCCCAGCAGCGCACCATTGCCCAGCTGTGGAGTGTCACCCTCAGCGCCATGCACACCGCCGATCCCCATGCGGTGGACTTGCTCAGGGTGCTGGCCTACTACGCCCCGGATCCCCTGCCCCGCCATGTCTTGGCCACTGCCTTGCCCACGCCCAGAGCTGTCGACCATGCCCTGGGAGTCCTCGACGCTTACAGCATGGTCTCCCTCACCGAGACCACTGTCACTGTCCACCGTCTCGTACAAACCGTCTTGCGCACCTCCACCCCATACCCAGCCGCGGAGCCAAAGCCCAGAGGCATCCGACGCATCCTGCACGGAATCAGGCCGACCAAACTGCCACATCCGAGCGAAACCGCCCTCGCCCTGCTCCAGGCTGCCACGTTTCCGGCAATCAGCCCTGAAGACGTGCAGAGCTGGCCGGAATGGCAAGCAGTGCTGCCCCACGTCCAAGCCCTAAGCACACGGGAAGGCGGCACCGGAGGCGTCGGCAAACTTGCTGACTTGCTGACACTGGCAGGCACCTACCTGGTAGCCCGAGGCCAAGCACTTCAAGCCGTTCCACTGGAGGAGCGGGCGTTGGAGATCACCGAGACCGCCCTCGGCCCAGAGCACCCCGCCGCCGCCATCCGCCTGGGCAACCTCGCAGCTACGTTCAGCAATCTGGGTCGACACACCGATGCCCTCCCGCTGAAGGAGCGGGCTTTGAGGATCAGCGAAGCAGCTCTCGGCGCCGATGATAGGGAAACCGCCGTCCGCCTGAACAACCTTGGCCAGACCTACAGCGCGCTGGGTCGGCATTCCGATGCCCTGCCACTGGTGAAGCGGGCGTTACAGATCACCGAGACCCTCCTTGGCCCCGACCATCCGCACACTGTTCTCCACCTGGGCAATCTCGCGCAGACCTACAGCGGGCTGGGTCGGCATTCCGATGCTCTGCCGTTGGTGAAGAGGGCGTTGGAGATTGCCGAGACCGTCCTTGACCCCGACCATCCGGACACCGCCCTCCGCTTGAGTAATCTCGCGGCCACGTTCGGTGCACTGGGTCGGCACTCCGATGCTCTGCCGTTGCTGGAGCGGGCGTTGGAGATCACCGAGTCTTCTCTCGGTCCAAGTCATCCGGACACCGCGCTCCGCTTGGGCAATCTTGCGTCGACGTTCAGCTCGCTGGGTCGGCATTCCGATGCTCTCCCGCTAGCGAAGAGGGCGTTGGAGATCACCAAGTCTTCTCTCGGTCCAGGTCATCCGGATATCGCCGTCCGCCTGGGCAATCTCGCGCAGACCTACAGCGGGTTGGGTCGGCACTCCGATGCTCTGCCGTTGTCGGAGCGGGCGTTGGAGATCACCGAGACGACGCTCGGCGCCAGCCACCCAGACACCGCGCACGCCTTGGGTAACCTCGCGTCGACGTTGGGCGGGTTGGGCCGGTATTGCGATGCTCTCCCGCTGGTGGAGTGCGCGTTGGAGATAACCAAGAGCACCCTCGGTCCCAACCCCCCGGACAACGCCATCCGCCTGAACAACCTTGGCCGGATCTACAGCGCGTTGGGTCGGCAATCCGAGGCTCTCGCGTTGGCAGAGCTGGCGTTGGAGATCACCGAGGTCACCCTCGGCCCCAACCACCCGGACAACGTCATCCTCCGATACAACGTCGACTACCTCCGCCGAATTCTCAAGAGTCCGAGGGCAGACGGTGAGGGCGAACCGCCGTCGTAGCCATGCCGGCAAACTCCCTGAAGTGCACAACGCGAACGCTGCCGTTGCTATTGAGCTTGATCAGGTGATGTTCGGGGCGGGTTGTCCGATCACGCCTGTGGGGTTCCATAATTCGGCCACGGCCTTGACCAGCGGAATCGAAGGAGCGGCCGCTGATCGGGCAGGATCAGTTGGTGACCTTGCGTCTGCTCTACCTGCTCGCCACTCGGCTACTCAGCTGGCTCGTGCTGCTCGCCCGTTCCTGCACATCCAAGGACGTCGAGCTACTCGTACTACGCCATGAGGTCGCCGTGCTACGCCGCGGCACTCCGAAGCCACGCCTGAACTGAGCCGACCGCGCGATCCTCACCGCCCTGATCAGACTCCTGCCGAGAAAACTGCGCCAACACAGACTGGTCACTCCCAATACGCTCCTGCGCTGACACCGACGCCTGGTGGCACGGAAATGGACTTACCCACACAAGATCGGCCGCCCTCCCCTTGACGAAACCATCGCCCTACTCATCGAACGGCTCGCTGCAGAGAACCCTGCCTGGGGATACAAACGAATCCAGGGCGAGCTGATGCGGCTCGGCCACAGCATCGGCGCCTCCACCAGGAACGAATCAAACGTCGCCCCATCCTCGGAGGACTCATCAACGAATACGAACGAACCGGCTAAATTCCCAGGTCAGCACAGCGACCCTGTTTTGGAACCCCACAGGCGCAGGGACACAGATTGCGGCATCCACAGGTTTCGTGGCGCCACAGCACCTCCAGTCAGTGCCGGGCATGCCATGGCAAGTCAGCGTCTGCGGAGCTCCGGGCGCGGCCGGACGCACCATGGCCGCGCCCCGCCGAGCGCGTGCAGGTCGTCCACGAGTTGCCTCAGACCGCCGGTTCCTCCGGGGTGGCCGGCGGCTCGGCAGGGGCCGTCGCGGGCGGACCGAAGAGGACGGCCCGGGCTACAGGTGGGGCGAACAGGGCGGTGACGGGCGCGGAGAGGGTCAGTACGGAGCGGAAGGCGCGCCCCACGACGGGGTCGCCGGGGGCCCGCTCCTGGACCCGGCGAAGGTACCAGTCGGCGACGCGGTCCGAAGGCCCGCCGACGATCGCGGTGCCGACCGCGCCCGGCATCTTGCGGTCCGCCCCGGCGGAGATGTCCCACGCCTGCCGAGACGCCGCGAGGAGCGCCCGCTGCACTCGCCGCGTCGTGGGCGTCCGGCGCCGGTCGGCCAGTGCGTCGCGCAGGGCGACCGCGCTCATCGCGGCGACGGCCATGCCCTGCCCGTAGATCGGGTTGAAGGTGCACAGGGCGTCGCCGGTGGCGAGGAATCCGGCCGGGCGGTGGCCGGGCAGGTCGTAGCGGCGGCGGATATTGGCGGTCCGCCGGTAGCCGAACGTCGGCGAGAGCGGTTCTGCCTCGTCCAGCCACCGGTGCAGGAGCGGATGCGGCAGCCTTTTGGTGTACGTCACGAACTCGTCGTTGTCCGTGGGCGGTTCGTCGCCGCGCAGCCCCGAGACGATGACCAGATGGCTGCCGTCCTCCAGCGGCAACGCACCGCCTGCGTGCACCTGGTCGGGGTCGGGGTAGGCGTAGTAGGCGACGGTGTCGCCGTCGAGGACACCGCTCCTGCCGCGGTAGACGCGCGACGCGTACGCGAGCCCCGTGTCGATGGTCTCCTCGTGCGGGGCCTCGGCCCCGATCGCCGTGAGCCACTGCGGAGCCTTCGTACCGCAGCCGGAGGCGTCAACGACCAGGTCGGCCTCAAGGGCCCGCTGCTCCCCGCCAGCGTCGCCGGAGCGATCCCGCAGCAGCACGCCCCGCACACGTGAGGCGTCACCGAGGAGCCCGACGGCATCGGTCCCTTCCACCGCGCTGATCACCGGGTTGGCGAGCACCCGCCGCCGCACCAACTCCTCAAGCTGCGCGCGGGAACCGGTGAAGATGTGCGTCGTCGCGGGCACCCGGCGGTACCAACGGCCGGTCTGCCACAGCACCATGTCCGACGGCATGCCCACCCGCGGTGCCCCCGCCGCCTGCAGCTCCGCCAGGAAGCCCGGCAGCAGTGACTCCAGGGCCACCTGACCGCCCTCCAGCAGGACATGCGGATGCCGGCCCTGGGGTACGCCGGGCCGCGACTTCGCCCCGTCCGGGAAGCGATCGCGCTCCACGACGGTCACCCGATCGGCGTACCTAGCAAGGACGTGCGCCGCGAGGATCCCCGCGAGGCTCCCGCCTACGACGACCGCATGCCGCACGCCTCTGCCGCCGCCCACGCCCCAACGGCCCGATCCTCCGGCAGAACTCACCGATCCGCCCCCTCTGATCGCCACGTCATCGGAAGACACCAGTATCCCGCTCCGCAGACCGGGTTGACCGCTTTCCAGCCCTTCTGCGCCTCCCGAATACACCCGCCCCCGGGTACGGCTCCGCCAGCTCCACCTGATCGTCTCCCCCGGCACCGTGCTGCGCCGGCACCGCGACCTCCTGCGCACCGCCACGCGAAAGCCTCTCGCCCCAAGCGCCGGGGCGGCCCCGCACCATCCGCTCCATCCGCGTCCTGGTCCTGCGCCTCGTACGCGAGAATCCCGAATGAGGCGGCTACCGGCGCGTGCACGGCGAACTCGCCGCGCTCGGTGTCGAAGTGGCCACCTCCACGGTGTGGAGCATTCTTGCCTGTTCCGGTGCGACTCTGACCGCGCTCCCGCATCGCCTGCTTGCGCCATTGATGTGCTGCCGCCATCGCACCAGTGAGAGCGTGTGCGATGCCCGGGCCGGACATCGCACACGCGGGCTGCGCCACGTCGCTGCCTGCCGGGTTGGCTTGTCAGCGGCGTTCGAGCTTTCAGCTCTGCCATTTGGCGCCCCACGACCTGTACGGGCTCGGCTCGACCGGACCGGCGCACACTCTGCCGGCAGCCCGCGGATCACCGACCGTACTTCGAACGGCTCCGGGGCCGGCTCGCAGCCGGCCACCGCACTTCCGGGCGGTTCTACCGGCCTCGCGCCCCTCAGAAGACCATAATGGAACAAAATGTAATAAAAATAGTGAATAGACATTATGGTGATGAATCGACGGAGTGAGCAGTTCATCGGTCTGCCCGCACCAGACGGGAATCAACGCACCCGCACCAGGGACGCTCGGGCAGAAAGCACTGGTGCGCGGAAACCACGGGTGAGAAGGGGTTGTGCATGCTGGGACTGTGGCCGACAGCGGCCGAAGCATCCGGAGTCGTCGCCCCGCTCACCGCTCTCGACGCGATCAGGGCCGTTGAGGCCGTGCTGGAGGACTGCCTCGACGCGGCACTGGTCCGCACGCGTACTACCGATGCGCTGTTCGCTCGGAACGTGGCCGACCATGTCAGCGCCTTCGTTCTACGCAGCGGGAAGCGGCTGCGCACGGCATTCGCCTGGTGCGGATGGCAAGCGGCGGGCGGCTCGGGCGACCCGATGGCGGTTCTGCGCACGGGAGCCGCTCTCGAACTCCTTCAGGCCTGCGCTCTCATACACGACGATGTGATGGACGGATCATCGCTGCGCCGGGGTGCTCCGGCGATGCACGCCGATCTCGCCCGCAGGCACTGGGCCGCATGCATGACAGGCTCCGCGCAGTCGTTCGGAACCTCGGCCGCGGTGCTTGCCGGCGATCTGGCTCTGGCCTGGGCGGACGACCTTCTGACGGAGACAGCGCTCGGTTCGTCGCACGGCCCGAGGCTGTACGGGGAGTGGCGGGCGATGCGCGGTGAAATGGTCGCTGGCCAGTACCGCGACCTCCACGCCCAGGCAGCCGGCTCGTCGGGCGTCGACGAGGCGCTGACCGTCGCCACGCTCAAGACCGCCCTGTACACGGTCGCCCGGCCCCTGACGCTGGGAGCCTCGCTGACCGGCCCGGACGAGTGCACGCTGGACGCGCTGCGAGCCGCCGGCCGGTGCGCGGGGCTGGCCTTCCAGCTCCGGGACGACCTTCTCGGCGCCTTCGGCGACCCGGCGCTGACCGGTAAACCGGTCGGCGAAGACCTGCGTTCTCGCAAGCTCACCTACCTTCTCGCGCTCGCCGTCAGGCTCGCCGAGGCCACCGGGGACGAGGAGGCCGCCGCCGTGCTCTCTGCGGGCACCGGCGCCCGATCGGAGAAAACGGTCGAACGGATCCGTGCGGCGCTGGTGAGCACAGGCGCCCGGGACAAGGTGGAGGCGAAGATCGAGGAGCTGGCGGCCACGAGTCTGCGGCACTTCGACACCACCGGTGCCGCCCCCGCCGTGCGGCGGGAATTCGCCGCACTGGTCGAACGGGCCTCGGGAGTCGTGCCCCGCCGCACCGGGGAGGACGCGTGAGGACAGTGCCGGGCCCGACCGACCACGTCGTCGTGGTCGGAGCCGGGCTGTCCGGCCTGTCCGCCGCCCTCCATCTGCTGGGCGCCGGCCGCCGGGTCACGGTCGTCGAACGGGACGCCCGGCCCGGGCGGCCGGGCCGGCCGGGTCGGCTCGGCGGCTACCAGGTCGACACCGGCCCCACCGTGCTGACCATGCCCGACCTGGCCGACGAGGCGTTCGCGGCCGTCGGCGACAGCCTCGCCGGCCGCGTCGAGCTGATCGCCCTGCACCCCGCCTACCGGGCCCGCTTCGCCGACGGCAGCTCCCTGGACGTACACACCGACGCGGAGGCCATGGAAGCGGAGGTCGCACCGTTTCGCCGGACCCGGCGGAGGCAGCCGGCTACCGCAGCTGCGGGACTGGCTGGACGCGGCTGTACCGGGCGCAGATGCGCCGCTTCATCGACACCAACTTCGACTCGCCCCTCCAGCTGCTGCACCCCGACCTGGCCCGGCTGGCGGCGCTCGGCGGCTTCGGACGCTGGACCACCGCATCGGCCGCTTCCTCGCGACGCACGCCTGCGCCGGGTCTTCTCCTTCCAGGCCCTGTACGCGGGGGTGCCGCCCGCCCGGGCCCTCGCCGCCTACGCCGTGATCGCCTACATGGACACCGTCGCCGGCGTCTACTTTCCCGGCGGCGGCATGCACGCGCTCCCCCGGCCATGGCAGACGCCGCGGCGGCGCGCCGGCGCCGATCTCCGGTGGTCGGCCAGAAGTCACGCGCGCTGGAACGCTCGGCAGACCGGGTGAGGGCCGTCCGCCTGGCCTCAGGCGAGCGGATCCCCTGCGACGCGGTGGTGCTCACCTGCGACCTGCCCGCCGCCCACCGGCTGCTCGGCCGCTCCCCCAGGCGGCCGGTGCGGCTGCGCCACTCGCCGTCCGCCGTGGTCCTGCACGCCGGGACCGACCGCACCTGGCCCGGCCTCGCCCACCACACGCTCTCCTTCGGCGCCGCATGGGAGCGCACCTTCGAGGAACTGACCCGCACGGGCAGCGCTGATGAGCGACCCGTCCCTGCTGATCACCCGGCCCACCGCCACCGACCCGTCCCTCGCGCCGCCCGGCCGCCACCTGCACTACGTCCTGGCGCCCTGCCCGAACACTGCTGTCGGGCCCGCTGCCGCCATGTGGCGGGACCTCGGCCCGCGCTACCGCGACAGCCTGCGTAGCCGAGCTGCAGCGGCGCGGCCTCGACGGCTTCGGCGCCGCGATCGAGGAGGAGCTGCCTGGTCACCCCGGCGGACTGGACCGCACAGGGCCACGCGGCGGGCACCCCGTTCTCCGTCGCCCACACCTTCGCCGCAGACCGGCCCCTTCCGGCCGCGCAACCTGGTCCGCGGCACTGGACAACGTCGTGCTCGCCGGCTGCGGCACCACCCCCGGCGTGGGCGTGCCCGACCGTGCTCCTCTCCGGCAAGCTCGCCGCCGCCCGCATCACCGGCGGCATCGGCGCCGCGCCGCGGTGACGCCGCCGGGCCCGGCTGCCGCTCACCCGGCCGCCCGACCACGGAAGGCGCCGCATGACCCGTCGCGAACTGGACGCCGCGGGCATCACCGACCCCGCGCTGCGCGCCGCCTACACCGCTGCCGACGGCTCAACGCCCGCCACGGCAAGACCTACTTCCTCGCCACCCGGCTGCTGCCGCTGGAGCGCCGCCCGGCCGTGCACGCGCTGTACGGCTTCGCCCGCTGGGCCGACGACATCGTGGACGACCTGGACCGGCCCGCGACACCCGCCGAGCGCGACCGGCGCCTGCGCCGACCTCGAGAGCGACCTGGCGCACGGGCTGCGCACCGGCGGCGAGCGACGGACCGGTCGTCCGGGCCCTGGCCGACACCGCCGACCGGTACCGCATCGACCACCGGCACTTCACCGACTTCATGGCCTCCATGCGCAGCGACCTGACGCGTCACCGACTACCCGACCTCGACGACCTGCGGGGCTACATGCACGGCTCCGCCGCGGTGATCGGGCTGCAGATGCTGCCCGTGCTCGGCACGGTCGTGCCACGCGAGGAGGCGGCACCGCACGCCGCGGCCCTCGGGGTCGCCTTCCAGCTCACCAACTTCCTGCGCGACGTGGGCGAAGACCTGGACCGGGGCCGCGTCTACCTGCCCGCGGACCTGCTCGCCGCGCACGGCGTGGACCGGCCGCTGCTGGACTGGAGCCGCCGCACGGGTCGCCCGGATCCGCGGATCAGGGCGGCGCTGCGTCGCCGCCGAGGCCATGACCAGACGGTGTACCGGGCCGCGGAGCCGGGCCTCGCGATGCTCGACCCGCGGGTCGCGCCCGTGCATCCGCACCGCGTTCACGCTCTACGGCGGCATCCTCGACGCGATCGCGCACGACGACTACGCCGTGTTGCACCACCGTGCGGCGGTCTCCCGCCGTCGCGCGTGCGCTCACGGCCGCGGCCGGAGTCGTTCATGTCATCGGTGTGCGTCGGCATGCCCGCAGCTCCTGGTCCAGCACCCACGGCAGACCGCGCAGCGATCCGGTAGAAGGAGGTCAGCGGCAGTGCCGGAGCGAACGGAACGGGGCCGCTGGCGGCCGCCGCTGCGGCTACGTCGTCGGCCCGGGCCGGGCGGCGCAGACCCGACCTGGCGCGAGGCCCGCCCGGCGCTGATCGCCGACGCGCTCAAGCGGGCCTGCGCACGCCCGTCGGGCAACTGGTTCGTCGTCGGCGCCTCCCGGGACGTGCGCCCCGGCAGGCGTCCGTCGGCCGGACCGTCGGCGGCGTCGAGGTCGTGCTGTGGCGTATCGGGCGCAGGTGAGACTGCACGCGGGCCCGGGCGCCTGCCCGCACCTCGGTGCGCCCCTGCGTGACAGCCGGGTGGTCGTGCGGCACCGCTGGTGCTGCCACTGGCACGGGCTGGCCCTGGACGGCGCGCCGTTCGCGGGCTGGGACCCGTACCCCGTCCACGACGACGGCGTGCTGGTCTGGGTCCGGCTGGACGGGGTCGGCGGGGAGGAGCCGACAGGACGCCCGGTGGTCCCGGTGCGGCCCGCCGCCGGATACCGGGGTGGACGCCGTGTTCACGACGGTGGGCGCAGTGCGAACCGCGAGGACGTGGTCGCCAACCGGCTCGACCCGTGGCACGGCGCCTGGTTCCACCCGTACGCGTTCGTCGATCTGACCGTGGTGCAGGAGCCGCAGCGACGACGCGGACGACGCCTTCGTCGTCGATGTCTCCTTCCGGGTCGCCGGGCGGCTGGTGGTTCCCGGTCCGGGCGGTGTTCACCGCGCCGGAGCCGCGCACGGTCGTCATGCACATCACCGACGGCGAGGGCGCAACGTCCGTGGTGGAGACCCATGCCACGCCGCTGACCGATGCGGACCGACCAGCGGCCACGCACGGCTGTGGTCGAGGCGGTCGTCGCCACCTCGGACCGGCGGGGCTTCGCGCTGGCCCGCGCCGCCGCCCCCGTGCTGCGCCCGCTGATGCGGCGGGCGGCCGGCCGACTGTGGCGCGACGACCTGGCCTACGCCGAGCGGCGCTGGACGCTGCGCAGCACAGGACGGTATCCGGGGTGATAGCGCCGGATAGCTGACCTCTGGCCGTCGTGCACCCGCAGAGCCTTCCTCGTCACTTGTTCGCGGCCCACCTTCTTTCGAAGCCATGACGTCGATATCGACAGGGCCCAGGCCCAGGCCCACGCACCCACCGGACATGCGGGCCCCGCTCATGCCGCGCTCAGCGTCCCGCGAGTGCGGCGAGTGCCCGGAGCACCGGTGACCGGCCGGCACGGGGAACCGTCCACAGCACCTGGCCCCGGACGCGCCAGTTGGCGAGCAGGGCGTTGGCGGCCAGGAAACCGGTGGTGACGGCGCGTTCCATCAGGGCCACGGGCAGATCGCAGCGGATCGCGTCACCGGCCAGCGTCAGCCATGGGTGAGGGGTGCGCACGGCTGGGCGCCGGTGGTGGGTGCCTACCGGAAAGAGCGGGCAGTCCGACCACCACTCGTGCCGGGAGTCGACGATGCGTGCCTCGCGGGTCTCGGGATACACCTGCTGCAGTCGGTCGACGAGTTTGCTCTGCACCCTTTCCGGCCGGCCACCGGCAGGGACGGCGTAGGCGTGCAGTTCCACCACCGATCCGCCTTTGCGGGCGGCCCAGCGGGCGGCCTCGGAGTCGTAGCGTTCCAGGACGCTGATGTTGTCCAGTCCGCCGTACCCGCTGGTGCCGAGGAATCCTGGGCGGTCCGCGCTAACGGGCCGGTCGAGCCAGAGACGGGAGACGAGGAACGGCGGGGCGGTCCGCAAGGCGGCGATGCGCTCGCGCCAGGCGGCAGTACCGAGGCCGGGTGACGCGGCGACCACCTGCCGCAGTCCCCGAGGGTCGAGGGCGAGCACCACCGCCTGGTGCCGGTCGGCTCCGATGGCGGTACGCACCTCGGCTCCGCCGTCGTCGCAGGGGTGAACGCGGTGCACGGGTGTCCCGGGGCGGACGACCACGCCGAGGCGCTGGAGGTAGTCGCCGAGCGGCTCCCAGAGTGCCTGCGGGAAGGGCGCGTTCGGCACATCGAAGAGCAGGCCCTCGGAGGAGCCGAGGAAGTAGATGTGGAACATCAGCAGCAGTTCCGCGGCGGACAGTTCGCGCGGGTCGGCGAAGAAGCTGCGCGAGAACACCTCGAACGCCAGGTGGTGCGCAGGCTCGGGGAAGCGGATGCGTTCCAGGAAACCGGTGGCGCTGATCCGGTCGAAGCGTTCGTACACCTCGGGCACCCGGACGTCGAGGAGCGGCAGCGCGGCCCGGGCGTTCATGGTGGCGAGGTCACGCCAGCCGAAGGCGGGGCTCAGGGCGACGAATCCCAGCGCGCTGAACGGTGGGGTGCGCGGGACGCGGGCGAAACTGTCGGCCAGGCCGCTGCTGTGCCGCAAGGGATAGTCAGGCAGTGGGGTAAGCCGCTGGAGAGCAGGGTCGGTACGCCGCAGCAGGCCGCGCAGGTTGTAGTACTGGCGGAAGAAGGCGTGGAAGCCGCGGCTCATGGTGACAGAGGAGCCGTCCGCCAGCCGGGTGCGGCCGGCCGGCGACCCGCCCGCCGAGGGTTTCCTCCCGTTCGTACAGCATCACACGGGCGCCGCGTTCGGCCAGCGCGGTGGCAGCGGCGAGACCAGCGATCCCGCCGCCCACCACGGCCACGGACGGCGTGTTGCCGCGTTCGAACCGGGCCCGGCCTGGTGCGGGCATCAGGACCTCGGCCTTGCGGTCCCGGCCCCGGCCGCCGGCGAACAGTACCGGTCAGGCGGGCGCTCATCGGGCGGTCACTGCCGGGACGGAGCCGTTACGGGCGACGAAGGTGTGCACGATGCCGGTCTGCCACCCGGCGACGGGAAGGGCACGTACATCTGCGAAGCCGGCCCGTGTCAGTCGATCGGTGAAGGCGGAAGCAGTGTCGAAAGCGAGGACGCTGTTCCACAGGTGACGGTAAAGGGCACGGTCACCGCTCAGCGTTCCCGCTGGAATGATCATCGACCGGCAGACGGCCGTCCACACAGCGCGGTGCACCGGCAGACCGCTCAGGCTGTACTCGTGGACGGCGATGCGCCCGCCCGGACGCAGCAGGGCGCGAACAGCGGTGAGGACTGCGTCCACGTCGGTGACGTTGCGGAACAGGTAGGCGGCGAACACCGCATCGAAACGGGCTTCGCCCGTCGTCGCCACCTCCTCGGCCGTCATGTGCAGGAAGCGCACACGAGCGGGCCACGGCTTGGTCAGAGCGCGCCGCAGCATTCCCGAAGAGGCGTCGACGGCTGTGACGCGGGCGCGGGGAGCGGCCCGCAGCAGAGCCCGAGTGGAAGCGCCGGTGCCGCAGCCGAGATCGAGTACATGCACACCGGCACCTTCCTCGGGCAGTCGCAGCCGCCGCGCGGAGCGGAGCAGGTCGCTGCGGTAGCCGGGGTTGAGGGCCGTGAGGCGGTCGTAGGCGTGGGACGCGTGGTCGAAGGCGCGTGCCAGCTCGTGGTCGCGCAGCATTGTCATCGGTGGCTCTCTTCCGGATCAGGGGGCGGGGCACAAGCGGCGGGGCAGGAAGGGAAGTTCGAGGGCCGTGCGCAGCATCGGGCCGACGGGAGTGCGCAGTCCGATGCCCCACTCCTCCCACGGTGAGGTGGCCCCGTCGAGAAAGCGCAGCAGACGTTCGCCGGGTGTGTGGCGGAACAGGCCGGTGAAGAAGGCGGGGCCGTCGATCCGTCCGGTGTCCAGGGCGCGCAACAGCACCGCGTCCATGGCCAGTGCCCGCCGTCCGTGCGGTGCGGGGACGCTCCCGCGCCCCTCGCGCAGTGCGGCGGCGATGGCCCGGCTCTGCCGCTGCACGGCGCCGAAGGTGTAACCGGTCGACGGCCGGGTGGCACCGCCCGCGGTTCCGATACGGAAGACGGCTGACCCCAACCGCCGGCGGAAACGTGCGTCGGTCATGGGGATCACCCCCTGCTCCGCAGCTTCCACCGCGAACGCGCCGAGCCCCAGGGTCTCGCGGCAGTAACGGTCCAGCGCCGCCTCGTACACCGTGGTGGACAGCGGAGTACGGGAGAACTCGGTGTACTCGACCAGCGCCCGGTTCGGCGCCAGCGGGAGAACGTATCCGAAGGCCAGGCCATGGCGTGGCTGTGGCACCCGGAAGTCCATCAGGTCGGCGACCGCGGGATCGAACCGGTCCGCGCCGGTACGCACGAACCAGCCGCGGAAGTGCTGGAGCAGCAGCGTCCGGGCGGGCGGCAGGGCACGCAGCGGACGGGAGTCGAAGACATGGCGAGCGCGCAGCGTCAGAGCCCGGCCGTCAAACGCCGTGCACGACACCTCGGCTCCTCCCGGCACATTGCGCACCATGCCGGCCGTCGCACGCAGAACGCGCCCTCCGGAGGAAAGAGCCAGCCGGGAGTGCACCAAGCGCTCGAACGGCACTGACCGCAGCATGCGGTAACGCAGCGGGGATAGCTCGACGGTGACCTGGCTGCCGTCGGTGCCGTGGACCCTCAGCCGGGTCCAGGAGCCGGTGACCACTCCGTCGAATTCGCTGGTGTCCTGGTCCCAGTAACACCAGGTCCGCTCGGGTGGGCGCGCAGGACCATCCGGCGGCTCCACCACGGTCACCGTGGTGGAGCCAGTCTCCGTCAGCCGGTACGCGAGACTGAGTCCGGCCGCGCCGCCGCCTACGACCACCACGTCGGACCTCACCATGGGTCCTGCGAAGCGGACGTGACCGGCACCGACGAGGGTATCCATGAGCCCTCGGCGATGAACGATCATGGGTCTCCTCCATCGTCGCGACCACCTGTACACCGGGAGCCGGGAACAGTGGCTCCGGCTCGCCCAAAGCTTCGTCACGACAACCCCTGCCGGGCCCTGAGCCATCACCACATCGCTTCACCGCGCGCCCTCCTGGCCCGGCACCAGTGCCTGACCAGGAAGAAGTGGACCCAGCCCGCCTCACCTGGCCGGCCACCCCTACCCGAAGAACTACGCGACCCGATCACCCACTCGGCACCAGAAATCCGCAGCAGGGGTTCCGGCACGTCCACGGCGAACTACGCCACCTCGGCCACAAGGTCAGCCCGCCACCGTCCGCCGTATCCTCCACGCCGCCGGCCCCGGACCCGCCCCGCCGCCGTCACGGCACGCAGCGAGGGGATCACCCAAGGCTGACAGAGAGGGCATGCGCGAACGGCTCCGCAAACTCGGCATCCGGCTCTCCGAAACCCGCTCGACCGCGCTGTTCCAGCTCGCCACCGAGCTGCCCGCCGCGGTCCTCGCCCGCACCCTCGGCATCGACATCACCGTCGCCGTCAAGTGGCAGCTCGCCTTCTACTCACGAACGCGCCCGGTTCACTGACCGCCGTACGCGTACACAGCGCACTGCGGGTTCCGCCGCCCCGCACCGAGCCAACGGTCCGGAAGCAAAAGCAGCGGCATCTACACAACGCTATGCATCCGCCACACGCCGTAAGAGAAATTTTCGCGGTTTTCAAGCACTGCCGCAGCACATCCGGATACGTACGGGTCCGCCCGCGGAACCAGCCACCCACACGGCACTCCTGCGCACCGGTTCCCACCGACTGCTGCTACATGATCTCGACGTGGTCGAGTCCGTCGGAGGTGACGGTGCGGAAGCACCGCCCGTCCATATGGCAATCCTCGTCATCTTCGCCGTGCCCGGCCACTCCACAGCAGCGATCATCGAGACATCAGGGCGGCCGAGAGGGAAGAGGCGGTAGCGAGCGACCAGCTCGACGACTCGACGCCGGCCACCGGCTCCCCGAGTGGTTCACTCCTTCGACGAGCCACGCGATCCCGCCCACGGTTTCCGCCCCACCTGAATCCGCTCACACCACGCCTGACCCGCGGCACACCCCCTTAGCGAATGTGCCTCCTCGACGCCCGGAGGCACCGAACCACAGGTCCGCTCGACACCGACACGGATCTCAGAGCAGCAGCCAGCCCACGCCGCCCCCCGCCTGCCCGGCTGACGTCCGACATGCGTCATACGGCCGGACCCGGCTCGGGCCGGCACCGTACCCTGGTCACCATGACGACAGGCGACGCGCTGCACCGGCCGACACGGCCCCAGCAGCCGCAGGCCCCAGCCCCAAAAGACGCGGCGATTACCACACGGGTGTCCCCGCCACGCTGGGCTCCCGAGCTACAGCAGCTGCCCCGGCGGCTGGAGGAGCTGCGCGGTCCTCGTGAGGGCGTCGTCGAGCTGCCGCTGCATGTGGCCTGGTCAGGGTTGCGGGCCTTCGACCTCGCGGACGAAAAACTGCTCCTGGGCCTCTACCGGACCGTCCTGACCAGCGGTTTCCACGACGACTACACAGCCTTCCTCAACGCCGACCTGCTCCGTGCCAACTGGCCGCTACTGCGCCGCATGGTCGGCCGCGGCGTACGCACCGCCTGGGAAGACACCTTCCCCCAGCTACGCCCCAGCGCCGCGGCATGAGTCTGCAACACGTCCCCGAACACCACCGGCGCCTCCTCGCCGATGCCCTGGAACTGGGCAACCCCTACGGGCTGGCCCTGATGGGCGGCTACGCCATCCAGGCACACGGGCTGGTCAGCCGCCCCAGCCAGGACCTCGACTTCGACACCGTCCACCCAGCCGGAATGCCAGAGATCATCACCGCACTCACCGACGGACTCACCACTCGCGGCTGGGACATCACCATCATCGACGTGCGCCCGCTCAAAGCCCGCTTCCTGGCCACCGTCCCGGCAACCGGAGACGCCTGCGAAGTGGACGTGCTGAAAGAAGCACTGTGGCGAGCTCCCGTCACCCTCGACATCGGCCCCGTGCTCGCGCTGGAAGACCTGATCGGCACCAAAGTCCGCGCCCTCGCCGACCGCGGACTACCCCGCGACTTCATCGACATCCACGCCGCCCGCAACCTCTACACCACCGCCGACCTGGAAAACCTCGGCGCCCGCCGCCCCGACGAATTCGACCTGCACGAACTCCACGACCGCCTCGAAACCCTGGAATGGGTCGCCGACGACGAATTCACCGCCTACGGCCTCACCCCCGACCAGATCACCGCCCTACGCACCTGGTCTCACACCTGGCTCAACGACCTCGCCCAACACCTGGCTGAGGCAGCAACACCAGACGACGACAAGTACAGCAACGACGATCCATACGGTCTATAAGCTCGTTCGCGTTCCGGTATGCGCCGAACTCCGCGGCATCTGATCGGCCGGATCGGTACGGACACCCTCAGCTTGTCATTCATGGTCCGGCGTCGCATGTGAATCGAACTTCGTCAGCATTCTCGCAGTTCACGGATGTGAAGGCAGCCTTCGTGATCCGGGTCGGGTGCAGATCTTCTGAGGGCGCCTCGTTGGGGTGATTCGCAGAGGTTCGGGATGTAGCTGGTCGTGCTGGCTTCTACCGTCGCCGGGGTCGAGCCTGCCGTGAAGCGTGCGGGTGCTGAGCGAGGGTGGGTGTGGTGTGCCGTCGTTGATGGAGGCGTTGGAGGCCAGGCGGGCTGAGGTGCTGGGCCAGGCCGAGCGGTTGCGTGAGCAGATCGCTGGTCTGTCCGAGGAGTTGTCGCGGGCTGAGGAGCGGCTGTCGCGGTTGCAGATCGCGCGGGAGACGGTGGAGGAGGTGCTGGCCGCGCCGTCTTCGCCGGTGTCGGACACGGACGCCGCGGGTGGGGGTGACGGCGGGGTCGCTGTGGCGCTGGTGAAGGCCGAGGCAGAGCTGGATGTGACGGTGATGTCGCCGGAGTACCGGGAGATCATCGCTTTGTTCGCGACCTCGGGGGCGTCGATGCGCTGCAAAGAGGTCTGCCAGCACCTGGGTCTGGGGACCGAGCCGCGGCATGTCGAGGGGATGCGTTCGAAGCTGAAGCGGCTGGTGGAGCGCGGGATCCTGGCCGAGCCTTCGTCCGGGCTGTTCAAGGTGGACGGCAGGAAGCAGGGGTGGTGAGCGTGGTCGGGCCGGCCCAGGGTGTGCTCGCGGAGTGTGAGGAGGCCTTCGCCGCCTCGGCGGGTCTGTTCGCGGCGGCGTGTGCGGAGCTGGCGGTCCCTCAGGCGGCGGTGATGACGCATGCGCAGCTGGAGGAGCTGCTGGGGACGCGGATGCGCGAGGTCACCCGGCAGTTGTTCCAGGATCACCTGACGCTGCGGGCCAGCAACGAGGCGCGTCGTGAAGAGGTCGTGGACGCCGCCGGTGTCGGGCGCTCCCGGATCGAGCGGGGCCGGCGCCGGATGCTGGCCACGGTGTTCGGCAAGGTCACCGTGGTCCGGATTGCCTACCGCGGCACCGGCGTGGCGGACCTGCACCCGGCCGACGCGGTGCTGAACCTTCCGGACGGGATGCACTCGCACGGGCTGGCCAGACTCGCCGCGATCGAGTCCGCCCGCGGCAGCTTCGCCGACGCCTGCGAGCGGATCAACGCCCACACCGGCTCCGGCATCGGGCACCGGCAGGTCCAGGAACTCGCCGTCGGCGCCGCGGTGGACATCGACGCTTTCTACGACGCCCTCGTGCCGGCTCCCTGCACCGACACCACGCCGCTGATCTTGTCGGTGGACGGCAAGGGTGTGGTGATAAGGCCCGAAGCGCTGCGTGAGGACACTGCGAAAGCGGCAGCGGCCAAGGGCGGCAACGCGATGAAGACCCGGCTGGCGTCCGGGGAGAAGCACGGCAGGAAACGGATGGCCACCCTGGGAGCCGTCTACGACGCCGAACCCGCGCCGCGCGCGGTCGACGACATCATCGCCGACCCCGACCGGCAGGACGCCGGCCACGGCGTGGCGCCCGAGCGCCGCCAGGGGCCGAAGGCCCGGTCGAAGTGGTTGTGCGGCTCGGTGACCGACACCGCCGCACAGGTGGTGTCCGCCGTGTTCGACCAGGCAGAGCACCGCGACCCCGGACACCGCCGTTGCTGGGTCGTCCTGGTCGACGGTGCCCGCCATCAGATCGACCTCATCAAGGCCGAGGCACTACAGCGCGGCGTGGACGTCCACATCATCGTCGACCTCATCCATGTGCTCGAATATCTGTGGCGAGCGGCCTGGTGCCTGCACGACAGCGGCGATGCCTCCGCCGAGAGTTGGGTCGCCCGTCACGCCCGCGCCCTGCTGGGCGGCGGCGTGCAGCAGACCGCCGCCGCACTCGAGGAAGCCGCCCGCGCCGCCGGACTGCGTGGTGCCCAGCGCAAGGGCATCGACGAGGCCGTGAACTACCTGTCCGGCAAGGCCGAGCATCTGCGCTACGACACCGCCCTTGAACGCGGCTGGCCCATCGCCACCGGCATCATCGAGGGAGCATGCCGGCACCTGGTCAAAGACCGCCTGGACATCACCGGCGCCCGCTGGGGCCTGTCCGGAGCTGAAGCCGTGCTCAAGCTGCGTGCTGTCCGCGCCAACGGCGACTTCGACGCCTACTGGGCCTGGCATCAGCAGCAGGAGTTCGTCCGCAACCACCAGACGCGCTACCGCGACCAGCTCATACCCACCGCCTGATCGACAGCACCCTCATTGGATCTGCACCCAAATCGGATGCTCGGTTGCCCAGTTCCATCAGGAGATTGCGTGCCTGCTGGGTGGTCCAGGGGCCGTCGGGATGGGACGTGGTGCCCAGGATGTGCACGTAGCGGGTGTCGACTTCGATCGCGAAGAATACGTACAGCCGTCTGAGGGTGAGAGCGCAGTCGATGTGGAACAAGTCGACGGCGAGCACGGTCGAGGCTTGGGCGTGCAGGAACTGCCGCCATGTTGTGTCGGTCTGCCGTTGGGGCGCTGGGGGTATGTTCCGGCGTTTGAGGACTCGGCGGATGGTGGAGGCGCCGATGCGGTGGCCGAGTCGCATCAGCTCGCCCTGGATCCGTTTGTATCCCCAGGCAGGGTTCTCTGTCGCGAGCTGTCCGATGAGTGTGGCGATGGCTTCGTCGATGGGAGGGCGGCCGCTCCTGTGTGGATAGGTCCATTTCCGTGCCACGAGGCGTCAGTGCCAGCGCAGAAGGGTGTCGGGGGTGACCAGCCTGTGTTCGCGCAGTTTTCTCGGCAGGACGCGGGCCAGGGCGGTGAGGACGCGCGGTCGGCCCAGTCCAGGCGTGGCTTCGGAGTGCCGCGGGGTAGCACGGCGACCTCATGACGCAGTACGAGCAGCTCTACGTCCTTGGATGCGGAGGAACGGACGAGTAGAACGAGCCAGCTGAGCAGCCGAGTAGCGAGCAGGTAGAGCAGACGCAAGGTCACCAACTGATCCTGCCCGATCAGTGACCGCTCCTTCGATTCCTCTGGTCAAGGCAGCGGCCGAATTATGGAACCCCACACGCCCCCGGCGGCCTCGTCGACAAGGGAACCAAGGGCAAACGAGCCCGCCACGTCCCCATCGTCGAAGAGATCCGCCCGCTCGTCGCCCAACGCGTCCTCGCCGCCGGCCCCGACCTGGACGCCCGCCTGTTCACTGGCCCGAGAGGCGGACGTATCTCCACCGCGGTCCTGCGCGACGCGACCCACTGGGTCGACGTCGTCGCGAAACTCGGCCACGAACACCTGCGCCGCCACGACCTGAGGCACAACCGGACTCACCTGGTTCGCCGACGCCGGAGTCCAAGTCCACGTCCTGCGCAAAATCGCCGGACATGGATCACTGACCACCACCTAGCGCTACCTGCACCCCGACATCCACAAGATCACCGCCGCCGGCACCGCTCTGTCCGCGCACCTCACCGCACTACGCGCCCCACGATCCCTGCCGAGCCCCATCGTGGTCACTCAATGACCCGGTCAAGGACCCCTGGTCCCCCACTGGTCCCCAAAAACGATCAAGAGGCCGCTTCGGAATCCTCCGAAACAGCCTCTGACCCGCGACTTTATAAGTCGGGACGACAGGATTTGAACCTGCGACCCCTTGACCCCCAGTCAAGTGCGGATCGCTCCCACCAAGACTCGTAGTCCACTCCGAGCCGTTGCTCGCAGGTAGCAACCGAATAGCCACCGCCCGGAAACTTCTGAGGCAGTACAACGCCATCGCGGTCAGCTCGTAGTTTCTCGGTCCCGTATCCGATCACCAGGGCCGGTTTCCGTCCAGACACCAGTCGTCGGCGAGGTTCCTCTCTCACCATCCAAAGACCCTATCGGCTCTGCAGAGCCGCTGACCGCCGGTGGGCGCACATGCGGACTCTTTTCAGGAGTACCGCTATGCCGCCTGGCCGACTCGGATGACCTTTCGGCACCCACGACGCCGTCGCTCACGGTTCGCGCCTGTACGACAGCGCTATGCGCTTACCTCACTGTCCGCCGACACGATCTCTTGAGCGGTGTCATGATCCTTACGGCGAGCTGTCAGGCGCCGTGGTAGAGCCGCTCCAGATCGACGAGTTGGACACGCTTGTCCTCGGCTGCCTGTCGGTGCAGGTCGTCGGTGAAGCCAGCTCCGCTGAAGCAGAACAGTCGGGTGTCGTCCGCGCGGACCGCGTCACGGGCGCTCAGCAGGTTGCGAATGTGTTCGAGGCGCTGGAGGTGTCCAAGACCCATGGTCTCGTTCCACTTGGCCTCGCCGATGGCCAGCAGCGCCTCGCGGTCAGTGTTGTCGCGGCCGAAGACGGCGACGTCAATTTCGTGGCTGGTCTTGGCCGCGGGGTCGGAGACGGTGCCGGAGGCGACGCGGGAGACGTAGCCGCCGTGGGTGTCAGGGGCCGCGTACCAGCGTGCCCATTCCCTGCACATCTTCTCAAAATGCGGGCCGACGACCTTGCTCAGGAAGGTGGGCTGGGTCCGTCGCCAGACGCCGTCGGCCCGTCCGGGGCGCTCCAGGTCGCCCCAGGCCGGCCGCATGACCGCGTGGTAGAAGGTGACCAGGGGCTCGGCGATGCGGTAAGCGGAGCGGTTGCGGCGGAAGGCATCCTCCTCGTGCGTAATCATTCCGACGTCCTGAAGGACACTGAGAGGGTGGGCAAGGTCGGTGGACTTGCGTGCCAGGTAGCCGGCGATGCCGCCGCGAGCCGCGTTTCCGTCGGCGATCGCTGCCAGAACCGAGTGATACAGCGCCGTGTCGTGCAGTTCGGGTTCCTCGGCCAGCAGGTAGCGGGCCTCACGGAACAAGGGCCGTCCCGGGTTGAGAACCGCGCGAACCACCCAGGAATCGAAGTCTTCCGGCCCGGCAGGCGTGTCGCCCTGGGCGAACTCCCTGCGGTAGGCGGGCGTGCCACCGACGATCGCATTGGTCAGCGCCGCAGTGCGCGTGTCCGTGATGTCCCAGAACTGTGCGGCCAAACGGAAGTCCAGCGTCGGCACGATCAATTCCAGACCGGCGCGACCGCGCAGCGGTGCGTTGCCCGACAGCAGTTTGCCCATGAAGGACAGCGCGGACCCGCACAGCAACAGGCGGACCGGGGTATTGGTGTGCTGGGCCGTCGGGTCCAGGGCCCGCTGAATGATCGACGGCAGAGCGGGCGAAGCCTTCGCGAGGAAGGGAAACTCATCGATGACCGCAATCGTCGGGCCGTCGGTCGCGATGCACATCAGCCGGGTGATGGCCTCATCCCAGTGCGCGAAGCGGAACGGTGTCGGCTCGCCACAGTAGCGGGCCAGGTCGTCTCCGAACCGGCGCAGGGCATCGGCCTCGGTGGTCTCCGTGGCCGTGAACATGAAACCGCCACCGGCTCTGGCCGCCGCGTCCAGCAGGAAGGTCTTGCCCTGGCGACGCCGCCCGGACACCACTCCCAGGGTCGCCCGTTTCCCTGGATACGAGGCGAAACGAACCAGCTCCGACCACTCGAAGTCACGGTCGAACATCTCCTCCGGCTTATCCATTCACACCCCACAAATGTATAGTTTCAGTTATAATAACTCCACCCATTCAAAATTTCCAGCCACGGACCCCAGCCTGTGCCGCTCGAAAAGTCATCGTCGCTGGTGGCAGCGGTGAGGGCTCGTCGGCTGGCACCATGTCCTGATGATCGTGTCCCTGCTGTACAAGGTGACCCGGAAGTTACTCTCCCTGCCGTCGGCGCTGTTTCGCGGCGACGAGGCAAAAGATGCTGAACTTCTCGTGTTGCGTCACGAGAACGCGGTGCTGCGTCGGCAGGTAGCAGGCCCGGTGCGCTACGAGCCAGCCGATCGATTCTGGTTCGCCGCCCTCTCCAGCCTGATACCCCGGCGTCACGGGCGCGAGATCTTCCCCATCACGCCCGGTACCCTGCTCAACTGGCACCGCCGACTCATCGCCGCTAGTGGGACTACAGCGCACGCAGGCGCACCGGTCGGCCACCCACAGCAGCAGCAATCAGGAGCCTCGTCCTGCGACTGGCCGGCGAGAATCCGCGATGGGGGCACCGGCGGATCCAGGGCGAGCTGGCCCGGCTCGGGCACCGGATCGCAGCCACGACGGTATGGAAGATCCTGCACGCGGCAGGCATCGACCCGGCACCTGTACCGCTCGAATATACAATTCGTGCTGTGACCTGTGCTGATGTCATTTGGTCAGGCGGCGCGTTGGTACTCGTTGAGCAGGCCTCCGAGAACAGGTTGTCGTCGGATCCTGTGGGCCTGGAGGTTGGTGACCGAGGTCGGGGCGGGTGGTTGGTTGCTGTCCGGGGGTAGTTGCTGTCGGGATTGGTGAGGGCGGTGCTCGTTGTAGTGGCGGATGTACTCGCTCAGCGTTGCCACGGCATGGGCCTCGTTGTAGACCAGTATCCGGTCCAGGACTTCGCGACGGAGGGTGCCCACGACTCTCTCGCAGATAGCGTTCGCTCTCGATGCCCGAGGAGGGCTGAGCAGGATCTCCACGCCGTCGGCCTCGAAGACGGCATCGAAGGAGCAGGTGTACTTGCTGTCGCGATCCCGGACAAGGAAGCGCAGCGAGTGCATCCGACATCCGAGCGTCATGGTGAGGTTTCTGGCCTGCTGAACGGTCCACTGGGCGGTGGGGTGGGCCGTGACGCCGGCCAGGTGGAGGCGCCGAGTGCCATGTTCGATGAAGACCAGGGCGTACAGGCGCTTGAGGGAGATGGTGTCGAGGTGGAGGAAGTCAGCGGCGATGATGCCACGGGCCTGGACCGTGAGGAACTGGTGCCAGGTCGGCCCTGAGCGCTGCGGGGCGGGATCGATGCCGGCGTTGTGCAGGATCTCCCAGACCGTGGACGGGGCGATTTGGTAGCCGAGGCGGGCGAGTTCGCCCTGTATCCGCCGGTGGCCCCAGGTGCTGTTTTCGCGTGCCAGGCGCAGGATGAGCTGCTTGACGACGGACGCGGTGGATGGCCGGCCGGGGCGCCGGCGCTGGGTGAAAGTCCATTTTTGAGCAATGAGTTGACGATGCCAGCGCAGCACAGTCGTGGGGGTCACGGCAAACACCTGGGACCAGCGCTCGCGAGGGATCAGCCGGGAGAGGGCCGCGAGCCAGATTCGGTCGGCCGGATCGTAGCGGACCCGCGAGATCTGGCGGCGCAACACGGCGTTCTCATGTCGTAGCGCGAGCACTTCCGCGTCCTTGGCCACGCGGCTGCGCAACACAGCAGCGGGAACGGTGATCAGATGACGGACGAGCGTAGCGACGACCGACAGCGACATCCGCAGATCGTCGCAGACCAGCTCAGGCCGTGTCGCCAGGATCAATAAACGTGCAGGTCACGGCTCGAATCGTATTTTCGAGCGGGACAAGCCAGAGGTAACAAAACGGACACAAACGTGAACGCACGCGCAAGAAATCGAATAAGTGCGCAACACCCCGAGTGGGAGCAACCAGCCAAGGGGACACCGGGAGCACGCTCCCACTCCCCCGCTCCCACCTGGGAGCAAGCAAAAACCAAAAGGGGCCGTTCAAAAAACGGCCCCTCACCTGCGACTTTCGAATGTTCGAAAGTCGGGACGACAGGATTTGAACCTGCGACCCCTTGACCCCCAGTCAAGTGCGCTACCAAGCTGCGCCACGTCCCGTTGCTCGTCTGACCTGGGCTTCCCCTGGCTGAACGCGCACGGAAACCATACCGCACTCCAGACCGTGGTCGCGCATCCGTATTCCGCCCTCAGCCTGGGCGGTCGCTTGACTTGAAGTGCCGTTGAAGTTGCAGGCTGCTGGTCATGGTGACGACCACGCGCCCTCAGGGCACCCGGCAGTACGGCTACGCGGACCTGCCCGGCCTTATGAGTCTGATGACCGGCGACGAGAAACACGGCCCGGCGGCCACCTCCACTCTCGACGCCCTCTGGGTGCTCTACGACCGGGTGCTGCGGGTCGGCCCGGACAGCGTCGACGATCCGTCCCGTGACCGGTTTCTGCTCTCCAAGGGGCACGGCCCGATGGCGTACTACGCGGTGCTCGCCGCCAAGGGTTTCCTGCCGGTCGGCTGGCTGCCCGGCTTCGGCTCGTACGACTCCCCGCTCGGCCATCACCCGGACCGGGTGCTGGTGCCGGGTGCCGAGATCGCCAGCGGGTCGCTCGGGCACGGGCTGCCGATCGCGGTCGGTGCGGCGCTGGGGCTGCGGGCGCAGGGTCGCGCCGAGTCGCGGGTGTGGGTGCTCGTCGGGGACGCGGAGCTCGACGAGGGCAGTAACCACGAGGCGATCGCCTTCGCCGGGCCCACCGGGCTCGACCGGCTGCACACCGTCGTGATCGACAACGCGTCCGCCACGTATGGCAGCGGCAGCGGCAGCGCGGCGCGCTTCGAGGCGGCGGGATGGTCGGTGCGGGTGGCCGACGGGCGCGATCACGAGGCGCTGTTCGCGGCCTTCACCGCGCCGCACCCCGGCCGGCCGCACGCAGTGATCGCCCGTGTCGAACCGAAGACCGGCTGACAACCAAGCGCCGCCCACCAGGGACGGGGCCCTCCCCCGACTCCCCCAGCTCCGCCACCGCCCCAGGGCCTTCCCCTGCACCTCGCAGCGCCCGTTTCGCCCCGTTGATCCACTGTTCCGGAAGGACATCCCTGTCATGGACACCATGCGTGACCGGTTCGCGCCCACCGTCGCCCGGCTGCTGGACGAGGATCCCCGGGTCGCGGTCGTCATTGCCGAGATCGGCAGGGACGGCCTCACGGACGTGATGCGCAAGCACCCGGACCGCGTGATCAATGTCGGCATTCGCGAACAACTGCTGGTCGGCGCGGGTGCGGGCCTGGCGCTTGTCGGGCTGCGGCCGGTCATGCACACCTTCGCCAGCTTCCTTGTGGAACGCCCCTTCGAACAGGTGAAGCTGGACTTCGGGCATCAGGACCTGGGCGGAGTGCTGGTCAGCGCCGCCGCGTCGTTCGACTGGCCCGCGGGCGGCTATACGCACATGTCGCCGGGTGATGTGGCGCTGCTTGACACTCTGGACGGCTGGACGGTGCATGTGCCCGGCCATCCGGACGAGGCCGGGACACTGCTGCGGCACGCGGTCGCGGCCGGCGACGACAAGGTGTACGTACGGCTCTCGGTACAGTCGAACCAGGCGGCCTGGCCGGTTGACGGTCCGCACTTCAGTACCGTGCGCGAGGGCCGGCGTGGTGTGGTGATCGCGGTGGGCCCACTGCTCGACCAGGTTCTCGCCGCGACCCGGGACCTCGATGTGACGGTGCTGTATGCGACGACGGTACGGCCGTTCGACGCCGCCGCGGTGCGCGTCGCTGCCGCGGCTGCCGCTGCCGAGGTGGTGATCGTCGAGCCGTATCTGGCGGGCACCTCGACGGCTTCGGTGAACGACGCGCTCAATGATGTGCCGCACCGGGTGCTCGGTCTCGGCGTCCAACGCCGCGAGCTGCGCCGCTACGGGCAGGTCGACGAGCACATGGCAGCACACGGGCTCACGGCGGCTGCGCTGCAGGAGCGCATCAGCGGCTTCCTGACCAGCGGAGTAGTTGTCTCCTGACTAGGGGCGTAGTTGCCTCCTGCGGCGTGGAACGGCTCGCACCGTCCATCAGGTCAGTTGCTGCTCGGCAAACCCAGCTCGGGATGCGACTCCAGCAGCCGGGTGGGCGCAGCCTGGCGCCAGGAGTCGGCGAGGATATCCCGCAGTTCGTCCGTGTCCTCCAGTGCCGCGAGACGCACCCGTACCCAGGCGAAGGACGCCTCATGGCCGGCGATCCAGAACTTGTCCGGCTCAGCCAGGACCAGTTCGTCGCGCTCCACCTTGGGGCATCGCACCGCAAGGGACGTCTCCTCCTCGGGCAGGGTGGCGTACATCTTCCCGGCCACGCGGAAGGTGGGCATGCTCCAGGCGATCTTCTCCGTGGTGTCCGGCAGGGAGAGGGCGATTCGGCGCGCGTCATCTGCGTTCGGCATGTCCCGAACCGTAATCACTGCCACTGACATTGATCACGTCAGGCCAGGCCAGGTCGGTCTGGCGGCGTCCTCGTACAAGGCGCCGGCGGGGCCGTCGGTGCCGGGCGTGCCCGGGCGTGGCCAAGCGGATCGTGACGCGCGCTTCGCTCGCCTCGGTGCGGTCCGCTCGCCTCACTGCGGTTCACCGCCTCGGCCTGGTCCCTTGCGCCACTCAGCCAGCGGCTCCGCAGACAGGGCCTATAGGTTACTCGTGTTTGCCTAAAATCATTAGGCAAAAACCATTAGGCAAAGACATAATTCTCTCTGCTGGGCAACGGAAGGTATGGCAGTGGCGCATGTGGGTCTGACACGGAACGTCTGACCCGGGCGGGGGCGGAACTGGCCGACGAGGTCGGCTTCGAGCAGGTGACCGTCTCGGCGCTCGCCAGGCGGTTCGACGTCAAGGTCGCGAGCCTGTACTCGCACCTGAAGAACTCGCAGGACCTCAAGACCCGGATCGCCCTGCTCGCCCTGGAGGAACTCGCCGACCGGGTCGCCGCCGCCCTGGCCGGACGGGCCGGCAAGGACGCCCTGACCGCCTTCGCGAACGTCTACCGCGACTACGCCCGGGAGCACCCCGGCCGCTACGCCGCGGCTCAGCTCCGGCTCGACCCGGAGACGGCAGCCGCCAGCGCCGGCGGCAGGCACGCGCAGATGACGCGGGCGATCCTGCGCGGCTACGACCTGACGGAGCCGGACCAGACGCACGCGGTCCGGATGCTGGGCAGCGTCTTCCACGGCTACGTCAGCCTGGAGATGGGAGGAGGGTTCAGCCACAGCGCCCCCGACACAGCAGGAAACCTGGTCACGGATCCTGGACGCGCTCGACGCCCTGCTGCGGCACTGGCCCGCACCCTGACCGGAGCGCACACCAGCCGAAGCCGCCGCGGCTTCCGCCACCCGCCACCCGCCCTTGCCCGTCGGCCGCGCGCCGCATCGGCAAACCTGAACAAACCGGAAATCCCGATCATCAGGCTGGAACCATGCACCTCACTGAGCACGACTGGATCACCACGCCCATCACCGCGGACCTCCTGCGCGGCGCCCTCGACCTGGAGCGCACCGCGCACGGCCTGCTGCCGCACCGGCTGCCCGCCCGGGCCCGCGCGCAGTGCGCCGACGGGCAGCTCGCCATGGCCGAGGCCCAGCCCTCCGGCGTACGGCTGGTCTTCCGCACCCGGGCCACCGCCGTCGAGCTGGACACGCTGCCCACCAAGCGGGTCTACGCGGGCGCCCCGCCCCGTCCGGACGGCGTGTACGACCTGCTCGTCGACGGCCGTCTGGCCGGCCAGGCCAGCGTGACCGGCGGCAACACCCTGACCATCGACATGACCACCGGAACCGCCGAGAACCGGCCCGGCCCGGCCGGCACCGTCCGCTTCGCCGGCCTGCCCGACGGCGTCAAGGACGTCGAGATCTGGCTGCCGCACAACGAGACCACCGAGCTCGTCGCCCTGCGCACCGACGCCCCCGTCGAGCCCGTCCCGGACCGGGGCCGCAGGGTGTGGCTGCACCACGGCAGTTCGATCAGCCACGGCTCCGACGCCGCGAGCCCCACCACGCACCTGGCCCGCGCTCGCCGCCTCGCTCGGCGGCGTGGAGCTGATCAACCTGGGTCTGGGCGGCAGCGCCCTGCTCGACCCGTTCACCGCCCGTGCCCTGCGCGACACCCCCGCCGACCTGATCAGCGTCAAGATCGGCATCAACCTGGTCAACGCCGACCTGATGCGCCTGCGCGCCTTCGGCCCCGCCGTCCACGGCTTCCTCGACACCATCCGCGACGGCCACCCCACCACGCCGCTGCTGGTCGTCTCGCCCATCCTGTGCCCCATCCACGAGGACACCCCCGGCCCCAGCGCCCCGGACCTCACCGCCCTCGAGCGCCGGACGGCTGCGGTTCCGGGCCGCGGGCGACCCGGCGGAGCGCGCGAGCGGGAAGCTGACCCTGCGCGTCATCCGGGACGAGCTGGCCCGGATCGTGGCGCAGCGGGCGGCCGACGACCCGAACCTGCACTACCTCGACGGCCGCGACCTCTACGGCGAGGCCGACTTCGCCGAGCTGCCGCTGCCCGACCAGCTCCACCCGGACGCCGCCACCCACCGCCGCATCGGCGAACGCTTCGCCAAGCTGACGTTCACCGCCGATGGACCCTTCAGCACCCATGAGCCCGCCACCGAACACAGCGCCTGACAGCGGGTTCCGCCGCGCGCCATCCGCGCCCAGTTGCGTACGCATGCGCAACGCCGGCCTACCGGTTCTCTTTCGGCAGACGTTCAAAGGCGCTGCCGCAGGCCGTTGAGCACCGCCTCCAGAAGGGAGCGGTCCGTCGGGTCGTCGTCGGGGCCGGGGGCCTGCACGGTGAGTGCCCCGCAGTCGAGCAGGTCGCCGAGGAGCACCTTGGTGACGGCCATGGGCAGTTGCAGGCGCCCCGCGAGCTGTGTGACGGAGGCCGGGATACGGCACAGGACGAGAGCCAGGCGATGTTCCGGGGTGACGTAGCCGTGCAGGGCGGTGCCCGTGGCGGTCAGCCGGGCGAACCGGGCCAGTGCCATGACCGGGCGGGCGCGGCCGTTGCTGATCAGGTACGGACGGACGAGCTGACCGGCCGCGTTGTCGAGCCATGGCGGGTCCGCGTGAGATGCCGCGGTTCGCTGCCCGTCGCGGACGGCATCGGCGTACGGTCCGTCGAGCGCCGCCGCCTGGCCCCGCGGCCCGTCCTGAGCTGCCGCCACGTTCATGACGGCAGCGCCGCGGGCTCGACGGTGGGCTGCCGTGATGTGCCCGCCGGATGCGCCCGTACGCTCCTGGCCAGCACCGCCATCTCGTAGCCGAGTCGGGCGGCGTCGGCCCGGGGCTCCGCCAGCACGGCGAGGCAGCTGCCGGAGCCGACGGCGGTCACGAAGAGCAGCGCGGTGTCCAGTTCCACGACGATCTGGCGCACCGCACCACCATCGCCGAACCGTGTGCTTGCGCTGCGACCGAGCGAGCACAGCCCTGCGGCGAGCGCAGCGACGTGGTCGGCGCCGTCGGCATCGAGGCCGTGCCTGGCCTTGGCCAGGCCGTCGGCGGACAGCAGCACCGCGCTACTGGTGTGCGGCACGCGTTGGACCAGTCGGGCCATCAGCCGGTCGAGGTCACCAGCGTGGCCGGTCGGCGCATCGCTCGCCATGGTGGATCTACTCCTTGGTCGGTCATGCAGCTCGGTGGGTGTGCTGACGGGTGGGGTGTGCTGGAGGCGACGGAACGGAACCGGCGACACGGACGGGCGGGCACAGCGGCGGCGTGCGGACGGCGGCCAGTCAGTTCGTGCGGGGCCGGGCCTCCGCTGTCCGTTGCCGTCTGGGGGCCGGGCCGGGCTCCTCGCGTGCCTCGCCCAGACCGAAGCCGTGCTGGAAGGCCGCCATCAGATCCGGGGAGTGGCCGATGGCCTCCTCCTGGGCGTCGGCCGGCCGGGCGGCCGGTCCGTCACGCAGCGCGGGAACGGGCACCGTGGGCTCGGCCGGGCGCCTGGGGAGCGGAGAGTGGGCAGGGACGGCGGGCGGGGCGCCGGCGTTCGTGCTGGCCACGGCCACAGGAGCGGGCCGGGAGCCGGGGACGGGCGTGCGGACGGGCGCCGATGAGGCGGCCTGCGGCGCGGTGCCGGGCATCGACGAGGACGGGTGCGGCGCCGCGCCGCGCGACGTCACGGGCGCCTCGGCCATCGTGTGCTCGCGCGAGCGGCCGGCTGCGAGCCCGCCGTTGAACCCCGCCGCGGCGGCGGGCGCGGTCAGGGCGGCGGAGACGTCCGCCGGGCGCCCGTCGGGGCGGGCCGCGGCCACGGGTGTGCCGGTGGCCGCCGAAACTCCCGGCGACTGCGCACCCGGGCGGCCCTCAGCGGTCTCGTCATCGCCGCCCAGCAGCTTCCCCGGCAGAACGAGAACAGCCTGCGTGCCGCCGTAGATATTGGTCTGCAGACGCACCGGGACACCGTGTCGCCGGGCCAGCTGGGAGACGACGTACAGGCCGATCTGCCCGTTCTTGACGAGCCGTGCGGCATCGGGTCGGGCGGGGTCGGACAGCAGCATGTTCATGCGGGCCTGCTCGGGGGCCGGGATGCCGGGGCCGCGGTCCTCCACCTCCACGGCGAGGCCGGCGGTGACGGTGGTCACGCGCAGCAGGACGGGGGTGTGCGGGGCGGAGAACACCGTGGCGTTCTCCATGAGTTCGGCCAGCAGGTGGACGACGTCGACGACGGCGTGCCCGCGCAGGGTGCCCTCGGTCGGCGGCACGAGTCTGATCCGCGGGTACTGCTCGACCTCGGCCATGGCCGAGCGCAGCACGTCGATGACGGGCACCGGGCGGCTCCACTGGCGGCGGGCGGCCACGCCGCCGAGCACGGCCAGGTTCTCCGCGTGCCGTCGCATCCGGGTGGCCAGCTGGTCGACGTGGAAGAGGGCGGTGAGCAGGTCGGGGTCCTCGATGTCGCTCTCCAGCTCGTCGAGGAGCGTGATCTCGCGGTGTACGAGCAACTGCAGCCGTCGCGCCAGATGGACGGAGACATCGGTCCCGCGCGCCTGCGCGGCCTGGCCTGCCGTGCGATCCCGCGGAGTGCCGTCGCGGCGGGGCAGCCGGGCGGCCTCCACTACGGCCGTGACGGCGGCCTCATGTGCGCGGCTCAGCTCTGCGGCGAGGAGGCCGAACTCGTCACGCCGTTCGCCGCGGGCGGGCGGCGCGGGCGTCCTGACCGCGGACGGCGTTCCGCCGTTGCGCAGCAATTCGATCAGCGCGCGCAGTTCGCCCTGGCGGCGGGCGGTGCCGCGGCGCAGCCCCAGGACGCGGTCGCGGAGGGTCTTGGCCGTGCGGCCGGCCGCCATCGCGCCACCGGCCAGGACGGCCAGGGTCACCACGACGGCACCGGCGACGATCGCGCGGCACCCGGGCCCCGGACTGCCCTGTGCCGTACTCAGCGCGTACCCGACGGTCGCCCCGGCGCAGAGGGTGACCGCGGCGGCGGGCAGCAGGGCGAGGCGCAACAGCAGGGCGCGTATGGGGACCGCGTTCGGCAGCCCGGCGCGGGGGCCGGGTCTGCCGTGCCTGGCCCCCGCGGAGCGGTCAGGGTGGGCGGCCGGGGCGAAAGTGCGGGACATCCGGGTCCTTCGGTGAGTGTCCGTGCCGCTCGGGTCGCGGTGCGGCCGGAACCGAGCGGTGCCGTACGGGCGTACGGCGTCCTTGTGTCGGGTGCCGCAGGCACGCACGGCGACCCTGCAGCACCCGACGGACACTCACAGTAGTTGGGTGTGTCGCTTGTGTGGCGGACAGTTGCTGAAGTTCGGTAGGCAACGCCCCTCTGTGGTATGACTCATCGCACAACCGGCCGAGAACGGCATAGCGTGCATGACCACGGCAAACCGGACCGCCAACTCCTGTCGCGATCGCATGGTTTCCGCAGTAAAGGCCGGACGGTGTGCACGGAAAGTTCGTGCTGCTTCGCCCGTAACCGGTGCCGCCGGCCGTGGATCGGCCGGACGATCTGGGTCGCGATCCGCGGGATGACAGGTACTTTGACCAGCGCCAACAGGCCGGCCGCCAGGAGGCGACCAGCCTGAGCGGCAGCGGCGACGATCGCGACCGATGCCCTACGCGACCACGCGTGGCGGCCTCCGCCGCCCGGTCGATCGGGTCCCAGTCCGGGACGCCGCCGATGGCCAAGTCCCCCGTGGATGCCCGGCGGTTCACCCGCACGCCGCGTTCGTACGTCCGACGGGTGACGAACCGCGCGTCTGGCACCCGCTGCCGATCGGGCCGCACCCCATAACCGATCGGGCGGCCCCTTGCGCGTCCCGTCCGGTCAGCCCCTGACAGCGCGGCGGTCCGGTGGGGACGGGCGTCTCAGGCGGGCCGGTACGCTCCGAGCGTGGCTCCCGAGCGCACCAGATCGGCGATGTGCTCGCAGGTGGCGAACGTGACGTCTCGCCGGGCGACGTCGTCGAGCCAGTGCTCCAGAGCGAGCAGGCGGTGACCGCGGCCGATGACTTCGGGGTGCATGGTGACCGTCAGGACACCGTTCTCGATGTCCCGCTGCATGTAGTCCAGGTCCGCCGTCCAGTTGGCGAACATCTCGGCGGGATCGCGCAGGCCCGGCATGACGCCCGATGGGGTCCGCATGAACTCCAGGTACGGGAAGTCGTCCAGGCTCCAGGCGACCGGGAGCTCCAGCAGCCCCGCCGGAGCGCCCCAGCGCACCCCCGCCTCGTCGACGGTGTCGGGCGTGCGGCAGGGGTAGGGCGCGTAGTCATGGCCCATCAGGCTGCTGTCGTAGCGCAGACCCTGCTCCACGAGCAGGGCGACCGAGGCGTCGGACAGGTCCCAGGCCGGGGCGCGGAACCCGCGCGGGAGCTGCCCGGTGACCTCGTTGAGGGCGTCCAGGGAACGCCTCAGCACCGCGCGTTCCTCGGCCGGCTCCAGTGCGGCGACGTTCTCGTGGGCATGTCCGTGCACCGCCACCTCGTGGCCCTGCGCCATGATCTCGCGGGTCAGCTCGGGGTAGGTCAGGGCGGTGTGCCCGGGCACGAACCACGTCGCGGAGATGTTCCGGGCGGCCAGCATGTGCAGCAGACGGGGAACCGCGACGGCGGCGAACTCCCCGCGGGAGCGCGGGGTGGCGGTGAGCTGACCGCGGGCCATCCAAGAGGAGAGGGCGTCGAAGTCGAAGGTGACGCAGACGTATCCGCCCGTCCCCTTCGCCGGACCCGTCGCGCCGCTCACGCCCGTCGAACTCGTCGAACTCGTCATGAGGTTGCTCCTTTCGGTCAGCTGAGCGGCAGCGCGGCGTTGCCGGTGCCTGCGCCGCCGTCCACGGACAGTGACGCACCGGTGATCCATCCGGCGTCCGGACCGCACAGGTACGACACTGCTCCGGCGATGTCCTCCGGAACGCCCGCACGGGGCCAGGGCTGCCCGCCGCGGATCGAGCGCACGTAGTCCTCGCTGAGCGGGTTCACCTCGCTGTCGACCTCGATGAAGCCGGGTGAGACGGCGTTGACGTGGATCCGGTGCTCGGCCAGCTCCAGGGCGAACGCCTTGGTGAGCATGTCGAGGCCGGCCTTGGACGTGCAGTAGTGGGCCGCACCGCGGCGAGCCCGCGTTGACGCCCCGGAGCTGATGTTGACGATGTGGCCGCCGGTGCCCGCGTCGACCAGCCGCCGGGCGAAGGCTTTCGACAGCGAGAAAACCGCGGACAGGTTGACGTCCAGGACCTGGTCCCACTGGTCGTCGGCCATCTCCAGCAGGGCGGCGCTCGGGTAGAGGCCGGCGGCGTTGACCAGGATGTCCAGGCCGCCCCACACCTCCCAGGCCCGCTCGACGAAGGCGGGCAGGCCGGCGCGGTCGGTGAGGTCCACCTCAAGCGCGACGAACTCCCCGGCCTTCCCCAGTTCCTCGGCGAGGGGGACGATGCGGTCGGCGCGGCGGTCCGCGAGGACCACCCGCGTGCCGTCGGCTCCCAGGCGCCTCGCGATCGCCGCCCCGATGCCTCCGGCAGCTCCGGTGATCAGCGCACGCCTCGGCTCTGTCCCCTTCGGGGTAATCACAGTTCTCCTTCCGTCCCACGCTCTGTGCCGTGGGCTCCGTCAAAACAGGTCAGGCCGTCGAAACCGGCCCGCAGTTCCCCGTACCGCTCCGCCGTGCACCGCTCCTGACGCGCCGCGAGCACGGCGCGCGCCTTGGCGGCGCCGTCGCTCAGCAGGTCGATGACGCACCACGCCATGAGCATGGCCGGTTCCAGTGCGGCGGCGACATGGTCGGTCACCACGTAGTCGATGCTGTGCGCGTCACCGGTGGCACCGGAGGTGAAGGGGTGCAGGACCGGCATCACCACGCCGAGGTCCCCCATGTCGGTGGAGGCGCCGCGGTGCCGTCCGGTGGCCACCGCGGACGGGCCGAACAAGGCGGTCCCGTTGGCCCTGGCCAGCTCCACCAGGGCCGGGTCCTGGTGGTGCGGCAGGTAGTTCAAAGTGGTCTCGGTGCTCGCCACAGTGCCCAGCGCCACCGCCCCGGCCCGCACGGCGCGGTCGACCACCGCGCACGCCCCGCGCAGGCCGTCCAGTGTGCGCGCCCGTACCACGACCTCCAGTTCGGCGCGGTCGGGGACCGCGGTCGGCGCGTCGCCTCCGTGCGGCAGGACCGCGTTCACGCGGACCGCGTCCTCGTCGCGGAAGGTGTCGCGCTGGGCGTCGATGGCGCTGATCGCCAGTGTCGCCGACTTCAGCGCGTTCACTCCGTGCCAGGGAGACGAGCCGGCGTGGCTGGCACGGCCGGTGAAGCGGATCCGTTTGACGACCGAGCCGTTGTGACTGTCCCCGACGCTCAGCCGCGGGGCGTCCTGTCCCGCCGTGTGACACAGCATGGCCATGTCCACATCGTCGAACGCGCCGCGGGCGATGAGGTCGGCCTTGCCGACCAGGTGCCTGAGCTCCCCGGCCCGCACCAGTTCCCGGCGCCACTGAAGTTCCACGCTCTCCTCAGCCGGCACCGCGAAGAACACCGCGTCCCCGTCCAGGTGCCGGCGCACGGCGGCCAGGCCGACCGCCGCGCCCAGCATCGACGCCACCTGCGCGTGGTGCCCGCAGGCGTGAGCGGCACCGGTGTCCGGGTCGGCGAGGGGATGCCGCGGCAGGACGAGGGCGTCCAGTTCGCCCAGCACCGCGACGGCAGGCCCCGCCGCGCGCCCGGTCATGCGCGCCTTGACGCCGGTGCGGGACAGTCCGCTTTCGAACGGCAGCCCGAGCTCCGTGAACCAGTCGGCCACCGTGGCGGCGGCACGATGCTCGCGGAACCCGGTCTCCGGGTGCCGCTGGAGATCGGTGCTGACCGCCAGCAAGCGGTCCCGGCAGCTCTCGATCGCCGCGCGGGCCTGCTCCTTGAGCTGCGCGGCCGGCACCTGCGAACTCACGCGCTCACCAGCTCGACGGCCGAAGCGGCATCCGAAACGTCCAGGTGGCGGCCGAGTCCCGCGCGAAACGCCTCCGGCGTCTGCGGGGTGACGAGCGCGCCCACGATCGCCAGCACGCAGCCGACTCCCAGGAAGGAGAAGGCCACACCATAGGAGAAGTGCTCGGCGAGGAAGCCCATCACAAACGGGGAGATGGCGCCGGCCAGCTGGCCGCCGAAGTTCACCATGCCGCCGCCGACGCCCGCGTACTCGGCGGGCAGCATGCGCAGCGGCAGGCCGAAGATCTGCATATAGGCCAGGTACATCACGAGCGTTCCGCAGGTCTCCCAGACGATGAACTCGGTCGCGGAGCCGGCCCGCACCATCATCACCAGCAGACCGGCCGTGACCAGCATGACCGGGATCACCACCCGCCGGTGGTTACCGCGCAGGTAGCGGTCGAAGACGTACCCGCCCAGCACCATGCTGGCGGCGGCGGCGACCCAGGGGATGCCGGCCAGCAGTCCTGCTCCGGTGAGCGACACGTGCTTGCTCTCGCGCAGATAGGACGGCACCCAGGACACCAGGCCCCAGCCGATGATGTTGAACCCGCAGAACATCAGGGTGAAGCGCCACATCACCGACGACTTCAGCAGCCGCAGCGCCTGGCGCAGCGGCACCTGGGCGGTGGCCTCGGGGGCCGTCTGTCCGGGCTGCGCGCCGTGGTCGTGCTGCTCCGCGGACGACAGCGGACGGGGCAGTGCCTTCCACAGCACGAGCACGATCAGCACACCCAGGACGGACACCGCCCAGAACGCCCCGCGCCAGCCGAAGGCGACGATGAGCGGCGCGGCGACCACCGGAGCGATCGCCGAGCCCAGCGGGTTGGACGCGGACATCACACCGTTGGCGGTCAGCCGCTGCTCAGGAGTCGTGCGTTCGCTCAGCGCCTTGATGGACGCGGCAGGGTACATGCCCTGGAAGACACCGAAGACGGCGCGTACCGCCATCATGGACGCCAGGCCCCGGGCGAGTCCGCTCGCCGCCGTGAAGAGCGTCCAGCCGCCTGCGGCCATCAGCATGGTGCGGCGGGCTCCGCGGGTGTCGGCGAGGATGCCGCCGGGGATCTGCATCAGCGCGTAGGTGATGAAGAAGGCGGTGAGGATCAGGCCTTGCAGGGTGGTGCCCAGATGGAACTGGTCACCGATGTCCGGCAGGGCCAGCGTGATCACCAGCCGGTCGACGTAGTCGATCAGCCAGGTCGTGAACAGCACCGCGACGGTGGCTGTGGCCACCCGCCGGGCCGAGCGCCTCCGGGGGCTCTTGCCCGCTTCCATCTGTCACCTCCACGCAGGGCACCGGACGGTCAAAGTCCGGTGCCGATACCGATACCGGTCACCGGATCGTGTTCAGCAGTCTGCAAACCCGGTGCACCTTCGTGGTTTGTGGCAGGAGACAAGATTTTCGGCGTCTTGTCGTGCTCGGCGCCAAGAATGTCCGGGCCGAGGGCGAAGAGCTGGACCGCGGCGTTCAGCCGCTCGCAGGGATCGGCCAGATCCAGTCCGGTCAGCTCACGGATCCGGTTCATTCGATAACGCAGCGTGTTGGTGTGCACGTTCAGCTCCCGGGCGGCGCCGGCGGTGTCCCCGAAGGCGTCCAGGTACGCCGCCAGGGTCGCGGTGTACGCGGTGCCGCGCCGCAGGTCGTGCGCCCGCAACTGGTCGACGGGGCCGTCCTGCAGCCGCCGGTCGGCGGTGACGGTCTCACTGAGCAGCAGCAGGTTCACCGTGCCGCGCACATCCTCCAGGCAGGCGCCGCGGATCTCGCCCCGCCTGGCCAGCGCGCGCACCACGAGCTCCGCCTCCATTCGGCTGGCGGGCAGCTCACCGAGGTGGGACACGCACGGCCCGATCCCGGTCCGCGGCCGCGCCCCGACCGCCTCGCCCACGGCTACGGCCACGCCGTCGGCAGCGCGCCGCATCCCGTCGCGGTCGGCGGGGCCGAGCAGGACGAGGACGACCCGGGACGGTCCGGTGGTGGCCAGCGCACGCCATCGGTAGCCGGCCAGTTGGCGCAGGGCCGCCTCGCGGGCCCGGTACAGGTCGGCGGCGCCGAAGCGGGTGCCGTGCGCGGACAGGTCCACGATCATCACGGACAGGGGTGTGCCGGGCTCGATGGCGAGGTGCGCACCGGCCAGCCGCGCGTCGACGTCGCCGAGCAGGGCCCGGCCGAGCAGTTCCTCGTCCAGCCGGCGGCGGGCCACCTCTTCCTGGTCCAGGCCGAGGAGCACACCGACGGCCACCGGCGCGGCGTCCGCGAGGAGCACCGCGGCGTTGTCGGCCAGCGGCTCCGCACCTTCGGCCACCCAGATCGAGCCCAGGTTCTCCGTCCCCGCGCGCACCGCTACCGCGAGCCGGCGCCCGGCCGCCAGCTCGGGCACCGCCGCGACGTCGACGACCTCGGAGTCGGACCACAGCCGCCGGTACACGCCGAGCTCGGCCAGCCGGCTGCGGTACCCGGCGGGGCCGTGCTGATCGAGCACAGCGGCCCGGCGCATCTCGTCGTCGCCGGGGCCGAGCCGGGAGGCGGCAAGCAGTTCCTGACCGGGGGTGAAGATCATCACCGAGCCATGCACCATCTCGGCGAGGGTGTTGGCGAGGCTGACCAGGTCGTATCGGCGCCCGAGCAGTGCGGCACGGCCCGGCCGCGGCCCCGCGGGCACGGCCAGCAGGGCCCGCAGCCGCCCGATGAGCTCCGTCCACTCCTGGTCGGCGGACAGGGCCAGGACCGCCACTCCATGTGCCACGCCGAGAGCGGCGGCGCTGCGCGGCACGGCGCCGTCCCCGCCGTCCTTGACGATCACAGCGCCCGCACCGTCCTCAGCCGCCGTGCGGACCAGCCCCTCCGGGTCGCCGCCCGCCCCGATGCCCAGCAGCAGCCCACCGGACGGCGCCTGCCCGCGCTGCCCCTCCCCGGCCGGGCCCTCGTGCACGGCGAGCGCGCGGACGGGCACCCCGAGCCCCTGTGGAGCGGCCCATACGGCGAGGGTGCCGGGGCCGAGGCAGTCCACCACCGTCGCCAGCGTGACCGGCGCGCCGGTGCCGGTCTGCCCCGGGATGGCGGACGGCGCCGCATTGTGCTCAGCCACGACTGATCAGCTCCAAAGCTTGGAAGGACACACAAACCATCGCATGGCGCGGCAGGGCGATCATGCTGGGGCGCATCTCCACGGAAACCACGGCAAAGGAGTCCCGCTGTGCCAGCACCCCACGTTCCCGATCCGCGTGATCTCCTCCGCCGGCTCACCGCCGACACACCGTCCATGCTCACGGATCTGGAACGGTTGGTGCGGGCCGAGTCGCCGTCCGCGGACGGCGAGGCACTGCACGCCTGCCGTGCCACCCTGGCCGCCATCGGCACCCGACTGCTCGGCAGCGAACCCGTCGTCCTGGCGGACGACGCCGACGGCGGGCGGCCCGGTGGGCTGGTGTGGCGGCTGGGTCCGGCCGACCGGCGGCCGGTGCTGCTGGTGGGCCACTTCGACACCGTGTGGCCCCGCGGGACGCTGGAGCGACGCCCGTTCCAGCTGGACGGCTCCCGTGCGACGGGCCCCGGTGTCTTCGACATGAAGGCCGGCCTGGTCCAGGGCCTGTACGCGCTGGCACGGCTGCGGGAGGCCTCGACAGCGGACCGTCCCGTCGCGTTCCTGGTAACCGCCGACGAGGAGATCGGCTCACCGGCCGGCGGCCACGCCGTCACCGAGTGGGCGCTCGGGGCCCGTGCGGCGCTCGTGCTGGAGGGCGCGGCGGACGGCGGCGCGCTCAAGCACGCCCGCAAGGGCTGGTCCTTCTACGACATCCGCGTCACGGGGCTGGCCGCTCACGCGGGCCTGGAGCCCGGCAAGGGCCGCAACGCCCTGACAGATCTCGCCCGGATCATCGTCCGTCTTGAGTCCCTCGCCGCGGACGACGACCGGATCACGGTCACACCGACGATGGCGGGCGCGGGCACGACGCAGAACACCGTTCCCGACCGTGCGCACGTCACCGTCGACGTCCGAGTTCCCGACATCGCGGCGCAGCAGGAGATCGACACCGCGCTGCGTCGCCTCGTGGCCGACACCGCACGGCTGCCGTTCGAGATCACCGGCGGCCCGAACCGCCCACCCCTTGAGGAAGCCGGCTCCAGGCACCTGCTGGACGCGGCCCGGATGTGCGCGGACCAACTGGGAATGCAGTGGCCTGGATCGGCCGCGGTGGGCGGCATATCCGACGGCAATCTGTGCGCTGCGGCGGGCACGCCGACGCTGGACGGCCTCGGTGCGGTGGGCGGCGGGGCGCATGCCGAGCACGAGTGGGTGGACGTGACCCGGATGCCCGAGCGGGCGGCCCTCATCGCCCAGCTCGTCGCCGCCCTGTCCGACGACTGATCACGCCCGGCCGGGGTCCGCACCGCGCTGCTCCTTTGCACGGAGGAGGGGCGGCGACGCTGCGGACGCTCGGAGAGGGCGGTCAACTCGTGGTGCTGTAGGGGCTGACGCCCCGTTGTCCGGTGCGGTATCACCAGGGTCATGCCGTATCCACACGCGGGGCCGACCTCCCCACGCACTCGACCCGAACCCGTCGAGGGCATCCGGCCCCTGCTGCGACGCGGCCAGCCCCTCCAGGGCCCCGCTTCACCTCCCGGGACACCTGAACGCGCCCGTGCGACGGGACCCGCGACACGTCCCGTGCCGCAGCCCTCTCGTGGACGGCTGTTCCACCGGGACCGGGCCAGCCGTCAGACCCGCCCGAGACACGAGCCGACGTGACGCCACGAGTTCCACGGCGGCCCTTTCCCTCATCGAGAGAACGGACCCGAGCGCATGCACAGACAGGACGATCCAGAGCAGCGTCTGAGTGATGTCATCCCGCCGAAGAACACCGACCCGGCCGTGATGCGACGGACGGTCACTGCCGCCGCGTTAGGCAACGTGGTGGAATGGTACGACTTCGGCGTCTACGGTTTCATGGCGGGAACCATGGGAACCGTGTTCTTCCCGTCGGGGAACTCGACGGTTTCCGTACTGTCCGCCCTCGCCACCTTCGCGCTGGCGTTCGTCATGCGCCCCCTGGGAGCCTTGTTCTTCGGTCCACTGGGGGACAAGGTCGGGCGCAAGCCCGTGCTGGCCATCACCATTCTGCTCATGTCCGGTGCGACGTTCGCCATCGGACTGCTGCCCGACCGCGGAGCCATCGGTGTCATGGCGCCGGCCCTGCTCGTGGGCTGCCGCCTGGTGCAGGGCTTCTCCACCGGCGGGGAGTACGGGGGAGCCGCGTGTTTCGTGTCGGAGCACGCGCCCGACAGGAACCGGGGCTTCGTGAGCAGTTGGTTGGACTTCTCCTGCCTGGCCGGGTTCGGCCTCGGGGCGGGCGTCGCCACGGTCCTGACATCCGTCCTTTCGGAGTCGTCGATGACGGCCTGGGGCTGGCGGCTTCCCTTCCTCCTCGCGGCGCCCCTGGGGGCGTTCGGGCTCTATCTGCGCCTCAGGTTGGAGGACACGCCCAGTTTCAAGGCCCTGGTGATGACGCACGAGGTGGCGCGCTCCCCGCTGCGTGACTCCGTCAGGAGGGAGCGGGGCGGGATCCTGCGGGTGCTCGGCATCTCGACCATGGCCAACTCCGGTCAGTACATGGTCTTCACGTACATGCCGAACTACCTCTCGTCGGACGAGAGCCTGAACATCAGTGACACGTCAGCGCTGTTGACGGTCCTGGCCGCCATCGCACTGATGATGGTCACCATCACCTGGTTCGGCGCCCTCTCCGACCGTCTGGGGCGTAGACCCGTCATGATCTGCAGCGGCGTCGGACTCATCCTTCTGACGTATCCGGCGCTGTCATTGATCGCGGTGGGCAGCTGGCTGACCGTCTCGCTCGGTGTCTTCCTGCTGGCTCTGCTGGTGGTGTCGAACATGGGGCCGCTGGCCTCGACCCTGGTCGCCCTCTTCCCCACCCGGACCCGCTACAGCGGCTTCTCCATCGGCTACAACATCGGAGTCGCGGTCTTCGGGGGCACCACCCCCTTCATCGCCACGTACCTGGTCGACGTCACCGGCAACAACCTCGCCCCGGCCTTCTACCTCATGGCAACGGCGACCGGTGGTGTCATCGCCCTGCTGCTGTCCGAGGAGAGCGCCCGTCGGCCACTGAAGCAGACCCAGTGACGCCGTACGCGTGAGCATCAGCTGGGGAGGTTCCAGTGCTGGTTGGAGCTGTCGAAGCAGGTCCAAATCTGCAGCCGGGTGCCGTTGGCCGAGCTCGGTCCTGTCGCGTCCAGGCACTTGCCGGAGCCGGTGTTGACCAGCTCGCCGTTGGACTGGGGCTGCCAGGCCTGCGCGGCTGAGCCGTTGCAGTCGTAGAGGTCGTTTTCGCCTTAAAGGTTTCTTTTGTGTCGCTTTTCATGGTGCAGGTCTGCAGTGCTGGTGTTGTTGTTGGTGAGGGTGGGTCTTAACGGTCTGGCGGGGTGGCGGCTGAGGCGGAAGTCGGCTTGTGGCTGTCTCATCCCAAGGTGTCCGGCGCGCGAGGGTGTCTCCAAGCTTCCAGCGCCGCATCCGTACGCCCGGGCGCACTTGCTGGCTGGCGGTACCTGAAGGTCATGACTGAACGTCGTCCCTATCCGAGCGATCTGTCCGATGCCCGCTGGGTGCTGATGGAGCCGGTGCTGGCCGCCTGGCGGGCGGAGCGTCGGCGGCATGCCCTGGACATCGGCCGCCCGCCCGAACACGAACTACGCGAGATCATGAACGCGATCTTGTACATAGACCGTACCGGGGTGCAGTGGCGCTACCTCCCGCACGACTTCCCGCCCTTCCAGACCTGCTACGGCTACTTCGCCAAATGGCAGAAGGACGGCGTGTTTATCCAGCTCACCGGCGTGCTCCGCAGGCTTTTACGGCACAAGCAGGGCAAGCATGCCGAGCCGTCCGCATGCGTGATCGACGCACAGAGTGTGAAGACGTCCACCAGCGTGCCGGCCGCAGGGCAGGGCACGGACGCCGCGAAGAAAATCGTGGGCCGCAAGCGCAGCATCGTCACCGACACCCTCGGACTGCTCGTCGCGGTACTGGTCACAGCCGCGAGTGTGCAGGACTCCGTCGCTGGCACCGGCCTGATCGACCAGGTGGCCGCCACCCATCCCCGGGTCCGCAAAGTCTGGGTGGACGGCGGCTACCGTCAGCACCTCGTCGAGCACGCCGCCCGCCTCGGCATCGACATGGAAATCGTCCAGCGCACCCCCGGCACCCGCGGTTTCACCCCGCTGCCAAAACGCTGGACCGTGGAGCGTACATACGGCTGGCTCATGTTCCATCGCCGCCTGGCCCGCGACTACGAAACCCTCCCGGCCCGCTCCGAAGCCATGATCCACCTCGCCATGACCGACCTCATGGCCCGACGCCTCACCGGCGAAACCACCGTCTCCTGGCGCGACCCGACACACCATATAGAAAGGCGCACTACGGGATAAAACATCGGGAGAAAACGACCTCTGACAGACGAGCAGGTAGATCAGCCGAATCACCACGACCAGCATGCTGCCTCAGGGACGACTCGCTGATCCGGAGACTTGCAAATCCAAACCAGCAGGTCAGCCCGGGTGACATAATTACCGGCACCCACAGGCTCGGCGGCCTCATCCACGAATACATGCAGGTCGCATAGGGGTGACACAGTTTCCGGCACCCACAACCTGGAACTGACCCCACGGGTGCCGAAGAACCTCGTCCTCGGCTGAGACATGCAGGTCGGAAGTCTCCACAGTCCCACCGACCGGCCGTCGCATGGTGAGCGCGCCACCGAGCCTGCGCGTCACCTATCACGGAGCATGGTCGGCAGCGGTCAAGGGCGACGGCGCGACGCCTGTGTCTGTGTCTGTGGGGTGTGCTGTTGGTTCCGCCGACAAGACCGACTCGGTGGAACCCACCACGAGTATCAACACGCTGCCTGACACAGGCCGGATGATGTATCGGTGCCCGCAGAGACGAACCAGCCGCAGACTATACGTCCTGCTGCTCCGGCCTCATACGCAGTGCGAACGACGAGGCAGCAGGCGCCAGCAGTCCCGCCAGCAGCATGACGGTCCCGAGCACCAACCACCCGACTCGTCCCATGCCGAGCACGAGGGCCGCGATCGTCACGGGTGCGAGGGCGTTGACCGCTTGGGCTGCGGCGCCGAAGAGCCCGACGTACTCGCCGAGGGCCCGGTCCGGTGCGAGGTCATACAGCACGGCCCAGCCCCCCGCGGACACCAGCATCTCGCCCGCCGTGAGCAGTATCGCGCCGAGGAACAGCAGGACCGCCGTGACGGAAGGACCGAGATTCGCCGACAGCGCGAACAGCAGACAGCAGCCCGCCAGGAACGCCCCTGCCCGGCGTAGTGCCCGCGCGCCCTGGGCGGCAGTGTCCAGGCTCCGGCTGGCGCGGACCTGGAGCAGCACGACTCCTGCCGTGTTGATCACGAGCACGCCCGAGTAGGTCCAGGTCGGGGCCGCGGTGCGCTGGGCGATCCACAGCGGGATGCCGAACGAGAGTATGGACTGGTTGAGCGCGAGGAGCGCGGACAGCGCGGCTGCCTGGACGAACGCGCGGTCACGCAGCGCGGACCGTCGGGCTCCTGCGGTGGGTTCGGCGACCAGCCGACCAGGGGGCAGGCGAGCGTGCAGGACCGCCGCCACCGCGTAGCCCAGCGCACCGGCGGCGAGCGCGATCAGGAACGCCCGGCGGGTGCCGGCCCGCAGGGCCACACCACCGCCGACGGCACCGAGGGCTATCGCGACGTTGTTGACGGACCGCACCAGGGCCCGGGTGCGCACCTTCTGTCCAGGCTCGGCGATGCCGGCAATCAGGGAGCCGCGCGTCGCCTCGGCGCCGGACTCGCACACCGCGACCACGATCGCCACGACCAGGAACGTCGCGACCTTGCCGACGGCCAGGTACCCGGCCACCCCCAGGGACTCCACTGCAAGCATGAGCACGATGACCCTGCGCGGCCCCAGCCGGTCGGCCAGCCGACCGGACGGCATGCTGGCGAGCATGCCGAGGACCGCCGCAACCGTGAGCCCCGTACTGATGGCGCCCACGGGCAGTTGGACGCTGAGGGTCAGGTAGAGGACTCCGATCGTCAGCATCAGACCGTGGGCCATACCGCGGGCGATGGTGCCGACCAGCAGACGGCGCAGGGTCCGAGGCAGCGCCCGACGCGTCCGTGAAGGGAAAAACGACGGCGGTTGTATCGGATGGGTCATGGGTGCGTGTCCGCCTCTTGTCCACGGTGACGTATGCGAGATCCTCCGGAGAGGGATTCAAACGGGCCGGCCCTGAGGGTGCAACTACACAGTCGGTGCCTCCGATTTGCAGCATCGGCGCTCCGTCCGAGGCTGTTCGGCAAGGGGCGTTCGGGACTTATACTCTCGCTGGCCCGTGGTGACCGGTCCCGCGACCTCGCACACCGGCCACGTCGCGCTACAGGCCGGTACCTGGCGATCCCAGCCCACTGCACGCCCGTTTCACCTGCCCGTCGCACCGTCGTCAGGAAGGCCATACATGGCTGCACCCAGAGTCGTCATTGTGTCGCCGCAGAAGAACGGCACACACATGATCCAGGAACTGATGCTGGCTCTTGATTACAAGGTCATCGGCGCGACACGTCCGACACCGCAGAACACCCCTCAGTTCGATGCCGCCACACGCCGGCAGATCGCCGAGCTGGTGTACGGGAGCGATGACTTTGCGGACCTGGCCGGGCTCGACGGGGACGCCGCGGAGTTCCGCCGCCGCACCGACGACGCCTGGACGGCGCTGCTGTGGACCTGGTACCGCCGCTTCGGCCAGCCGGTCGTCAACCGTTACGGACTGGAACGGTCCGACTTCGTCGACCGGGTCGTGACCAACCCGCAGATGGCCCGCTCGCGCTTCGCACAGACCCCCGCCGGACTGTGCTGGATCTGGCACGACCTGGACATCACCAAGGTGGACGGGGCCTTTCTTGGGGAGTGGGCGGACCACGACGACCCACCGATGATCCTCCATCACCGTGATCCTCGTGACGCGCTGATATCCCTGATCAACTTTGTCGAGGGCCAGACGGCGCAGGGGTACGGCAACTTCTACGAGCGCCGGGTCTTCAACCGCATCCTGCTCGACAAGCCCACCATGGCCGACAAGATCGAATACGCTTTGCGGGACCCGTACTTCCTGGCCCGCACCGAGTACGACAAGGCGATCTGGCTACTTCATCATCCGGCCGTCTGCAAGGTCAGGTTCGAGGACTTGGTGGGTCCCAAGGGCGGCGGCTCGGCGACGGGTCAACGCGAGGCGGTCTCCCGGATCATCGCCCATGTCTCAGCCGCCGGGGCCGATGTCGAGCGGGCCGCCGATGCCATCTTCAACCCCGGCTCGTGGAGCTTTCACAAGGGCCAGATCGGCGCTTGGCGCGAGGTGTTCTCCGCACGCAACCTCGATATGTTCGACGACCTGTACGGCGACGTGCTCGACCAGTTCGGATACGAGCGGGTGCGGGGCAGTCGTGCGTAAGGCCTTCCTGATCATGGGCGGAGCCATGGTGCTCTGCCGCTCGCCCCGTTACGTCACCGAAGCCCGCTCACGTGGGTTCGACGTCCTGTTCATCGCCCCCGAAATCTGGCGCCCGCTCGTCACTAAGTGCACTGGACAGCCCGGCCACATCCTGAACGATCTGGCAGAAGTGGGCTTCGTCAACGGCGATATGACCGTCGAGGGATCCTTCACGGCAGAGGTCGTCGCCCAGATGATGGCATGGCGGGGCAGATACGACATCCAGGCCGTGCTGCCCATCGGCGAGGTCCTTGTCGAACCCGCCGGCATACTCGCCGACGCGCTCGGACTGCCGTCGGCAGGGCTGCGTGCCAGCCGGACCTCCCGCAGCAAGTACCTCCAGCGATGGTATCTGCCGGATGTCAGCCCGCCCGCACTCCTGCTGCCGCCGGACGACAGGCGGGCCGCCGCCGGGCGCTGGGAGGGCGGCTACCCCGCGGTGGTCAAGCCAACGGGCCGGTTCTCCAGCTCCGGAGTGCGCAGCGTCGACTCTCCTGCGGCGCTCGCCCGCGCACTTCAGGAGTACGCACCACACGAGGCACTTCTTGTGGAACGCCGGATCTTCGGCCAGGAGTACTCGGTGGAGAGCGTCGTCCAGCAGGGGCGGACGGTCTTCAGCTCGGTGACCCGCAAGGAGACCAGCGAACACTACGCGGACACCTTCGTCGAGATGGCCCATACGCAACCAGGGGCCACGGGAGCGGCCGAGGAGACGCTGCGTACGCTCCAGCAACACCTGCTGCGGCGCCTCGACTGGCGGGACGGGATCGTCCACGCGGAGTGGCGCGTCGACGACCAGGGACAGGGCTGGCTGATGGAGGTGGCGGCACGCCCCCCGGGAGACGCCCTCCTGCCGCTGTATGAGCTCGCCACGGGACGTTCGCTCGTGCCGGCCCTCGTTGACGTCGCCCTGGGCGTGCCGGCCACCCATCCGGCGCCCCGCCGGTACGCCAGGCAGGTCTTCGTGCCGCAACGCCCGTCGGTGCTCCGTGGGGTGCGTCTTGACTGGCCGGGCACCGCCTGCCACTGGTTCACGGACGCCGATCCCTGGCCGACGTTCACGATCGGCGAGCCCGGTGACCGGCCCGCGCTCCGTGCGGTCATCGTGACCCGGCCGGTGGGCACCGCCCTCGCGCCGCCGCAGCAGTCGAGCGAGCGGGCGGTGTCCTTCCTGATCGACGCGCCCACGCCCGAACTGCTCGACGAGATCGAGGCCGAAGTCGGCGCCGCGCTGACCCTTGAACTCGACGAACCGCACGGGTCATAGCCGGGACAGGACGGCCACCACCGAGGATCTTCGACCCCGAGGGAGGAACCGATGCCCGTCGCTCAGCCGGACATACCGTCGTGGCACGAGAAGGCCGGTGTCCGCAACGATCCTCGTCGGGCACTGGGACCGGACGATATCTCGAAGAACTTCTTCCCGCGGCGTCTCGTGCCCCACCTCAACCACCCGCTCGTCCTGGCACTCGGCGAGCCGGAACGGCGGTACCTGGAGGCGCAGCACCTCTACCAGTGGCTCGAATTCACCTCACATTTCGAAATCTCCGTGGTCAACCGCGCCACCAAGCGCATCGCGGAGGGCAGCGCCGGGTTCGACGTGTCCGACCGCACCCGGATGGGCGCGTTCAAGATCTATGTCGATGAGGGCTTCCACTCCCTCGTCTGTCTCGACGTGCGCCGGCAGATCGAGACCGCCTCGGGCATCCCCGCCCTGCCCTACGACTTCTCCCCCTTTCTGGCCCACCTCGACGCGGTGGTCGAGGAGCAGCCTGGCCATCTGGTTCTGCTTCAGCTGCTCCAGGTCGTCGTCTTCGAGACACTGGTGACGGCGATCCTCTGCGACATCCCGCCTGATCCGGACGTCATGCCGCTGATCCGCTCCACCGTTCGCGACCACGCCGCGGACGAAGGGCGGCACCACGTCTACTTCACCGAGTTCTTCACTCATCTGTGGGCGGATCTTGAACCGACGGAACGGCGGATCGTCGCCGCCGCACTCCCCCAGCTCATCGTCCGGTCGCTCCAGCCCGCCACCCGTTCCGCCCGGGCCGCGCTGACCCGGCTCGGCCTCACCGACGCGGACATCGCCACCGTGCTCGCTGACAGCTACGACCCCGCCTCCGTCACCGCCGGGATCCGGACGATGTCCGCGCGCACGATAAGCCTGTTCGAACGGTGTGGTGTTCTCGACATCGCTGGAGCGCCCGAGAAGTTCGCCACTGCCGGATTAATCGTTTCATGACAGGAGACGCAACTCCGTGCCATCCCTGCGGTTCCCCGACCGTACCCATGTGGCCGCGTGCCTCGCCGGCATCAGTGCGGCAGCCGTCACCGAAGCGACCCTAACCAGTCATGCCCGGGGCGTGCCCGCTGTCCGGCCGGACCCGGAACACGTGGTGAGTAATCCGTTCGGAATGGCTGTGCGCGACGTCGGTCTGCTCACGGCCGTGGCCTGCGTCGCCGGCGAAAGAGAGCTCGGCGCCACCATCGACCTGATCGGGCAGGTGTGATGCCGGACCCAAGAAGCCTGCTGACGCTTCGCGACCTCGACCGCGTCACGCTGCACGGCCTGGTGCAGCGCGCCGCGCAGCTGAGCCGGGATCCGAGGGCCCATGACAACCCGCTGCGTGGTCTTATCGCCGGGTTGCTGTTCCGCCGCACCTCCACCAGGACCCGGACGTCGTTCCAGGCCGGAGCCCTGAGGCTGGGGGGTGCGGCGATCTCCTATGGTCCTGGCGATCTCCAGACGAACACGGGTGAAACGGTGGAGGACACCGGACGGGTCCTCAGCGCGATGCTCGACCTTCTGGTCGTGCGTACCGCAGGGCCGATGAGCGAGATCCGCGCGCTCGGCGGGAACGGCGCCACGCCCCTGGTGAGCGCGATGTCGGCCGAGGAACACCCCACCCAGGCCATCACCGATCTCGCCACCTTGACCGCACACCACGGCCCGATCGACGGCCTGCGGCTGCTCTACATCGGCGAGGGCAACAACACCGCCGTGGCACTGGCCCGGGCGCTTGTACGGTCCCGCGGCTGCCACGCGCTCTTCGTCACACCGCCGGGGTACGGACTGCCTGCCGAGGTGCGCCGCGAGACCGCCGGGGGCGACGCGGCCGACGGGTCACGAATCGAGGAGACCCACGACGTGCACGATCTGCCCCGGGACGTCGACGTCGTCTACACCACGCGCTGGCAGACCACCGGCACCGTCAAACCCGATCCTGACTGGCGGCACACGTTCGCCCCGTACATCGTCGATGGGAACCTGATGGCCCGGTGGCCCTCGGCTGTCGTCCTCCACGACCTGCCCGCACACCGCGGAGAGGAGATCAGCGCAGAGGTCCTGGACGGCCCGCGCTCCCTGGCCTGGGCGCAGGCGCGAATGAAGCTTTACGCGGCCATGGCCGTCCTTGAGTGGGTCGTGTCATGACCCCGGGCACATGCGCGATCCACCCGGCCGAGACCGCGCCTGCCGGAAATGTCATCCATGCAGCTCAAGGGCTTGTTCGGCGGTGCGGCAGGATGGGCCCTCGTGTTGCTTCGTCTCGCTTACCTGACCGTCACCAACATGTTCGCCACGCTGCGGTTACTGCCGATGAGCGACCGCGACAAGGACGTGGAGATCCTTGCCCTGCGCCACCAGATCACTGCCCTGGAGCGCCAGCTCGGTGCGGACCGGATCAAGTTCGCTCCGGAAGACCGGGGTTCCTCGCCGCCCTGCTGGTACCCCTGCCCCGTCAGGTCTTGCGCCGGCTCCGGCTGCTGGTCCGGCCAGACGCCGTGCTGCGCTGGCACCGCGACCTGATCAAGCGGCGTCATGCCCGCACCTGCCGGCCGAAGAGGCCGGGCCGACCACCCACCATCCGCTCGATCCGCGTGCTGATCCTGCGCCTGGTCCGCGAGAACCCGTCCTGGGATTACCGCAGGGTGCACGGCGAACTGACCACCCTCGGCATGACGATCGCCGCCTCCACCGTCTGGGAGATCCTCACCTCCGAGGGCATCGACCCTGCGCCCGACCGGGCCGCCACCACCTGGGCCGCCTTCCTGCGCTCCCAGGCCGACGCCCTCCTGGCCTGCGACTTCATCGAGACCGTCACCCTGACCGGCCAACGCCAATACATCCTCGCGACGATCGAACATGCCACCCGCCGCATCCGCATCCTCGGCACCACCGCCCACCCCACCACCGCCTGGGTCACCCAGGCCGCCCGTAACCTGGCGATGGACCTGACGGACGCGAACGCCACCGTCCGGTACCTGATCCGGGACCGGGACGCAAAGTATCCCGCCCTCTTCGACGGGATCCTGAGCGACGCCGGCATCCGAGTCGTGCTCACCGGCGTCCGGATCCCGCGCATGAACTCCATCATGGAACGCTGGGTCCAGACCTGCCGCCGCGAACTCCTGAACCGCACCCTCATCTGGAACGAGCACCACCTACGCAATACGCTCCGCCAGTTCGAACTGCACTGCAACACCCATCGACCCCACCAAGCGATAGACCAGGCAGCGCCTCTGCGCGCTGTCCCCGAACCGCTCACCCCCGCACAGATCACCCACCTCGGCGTACACCGAAAAGGCCGCCTCGGCGGAGTCCTCCACGAATACCAACATGCCGCTTGAACTGCACGGACGACATTTTCGGCAGGCGCAGACTTGAGGCTCAGGTCACAGAGTTGACGAGTAATTGTCAATACCTGTGGGTCGGTTGAGGTTGTTCAGGCTGCGTGAGCCTCGGGGTGTTCGACGAGGTGTCCGCGTTCGAAGCGGGCGCCGGCGCGGACGAGGGCCACGAGGTGGGGCGCGTTGACCGCCCTCCAGCGGGCCTGGGTGGACTCGACGAGCTTGAAGACCATGGCAAGCGCGGCGGCCGCGCTGCCGGCACCTTTGGTGACCTTGGTCCACAGCCGTACCGTCGCGAAGGTCGATTCGATGGGATTCGTCGTGCGCAGGTGAATCCAGTGCTCGGCCGGGAAGTCGTAGAACGCGAGCAGTTCGTCGACGTCGTCGGTGATCTTCTTGACGGCCTTGGGCCACTTCGCGCCGTAGGTCTTCTCGAATGCGGTGACGGCCTTGACCGCATGCTCGCGGTCCTCGGCGTTGCAGATGTCCTGCAGCGCCTTTCGCGCGCCAGGCTGGGCCGACGTCGGAATCGAGTTGAGCACATTGGCCGTTTTGTGAACCCAGCACCGCTGATGGCGGGCCTTGGGGAACACCTCCGCCAGGGCCTTCCAGAAGCCCAATGCTCCGTCGCCGACCGCGAGGACCGGAGCGCGCATCCCACGCCGGGCGCAATCACGCAGCAGGTCGGCCCAGGACTCGGCGGACTCGCGGTAGCCGTCGGCCATCGCGATCAGCTCCTTGGTGCCGTCCGCGCGCACGCCCATGACAACCAGCACGCAGGACTTCGCCTCCGACAGGCGGATCCGCAGGTGGATGCCGTCGGCCCAGACGTAGACGTAGTCCATGGCCGACAGGTCGCGCTCGCCGAATGCCTTGTGATCGGCCTGCCACTGCGTCGTCAGCCGGGTGACCGTGGCGGGCGAGAGGCCGGCGGAGGAGCCGAGGAACTGCTCCAGAGCGGGCACGAAGTCACCCGACGACAGGCCGTGCAGGTAAAGCAGGGGCAGCACCTCGCTGATCTTCGGGGACTTGCGGGCCCAGGGCGGCAGGATCGCCGAGGAGAACCGCTTGCGTTCCCCGGTCGTCTCGTCGACGCGCTTGTCATTGACCCGCGGGGCCTTGACCTCGATCGCCCCGGCCGCGGTGGTGACCCTTCTGGGCTGGTGGTAGCCGTTGCGCACGACCAGCCGCCGCCCGGACTCATCCCGTTGACCGGCCAACTCGGCTATGTAGGTGTCGACTTCGGCTTCCAGCGCGGCGGCCAGCATCCGCCGTGCGCCCTCGCGGACGATCTCGTCAATCAGGGAGCCGTGTGGTGTCGTTCCGTCTTCGTTGACTACCGTGAGCACGGGCGTGCCTTCCCGACCGACGCGCCAACGTCGGCCTACTCGATGACCATCACAGGATCATTCGGGAAGGTACGCCCTTCACGCGCCAACCCGAGGTTGATCCACAGACATCCGAGCTTGGTAAGAAGTCAAGCTGCGAGTGTCACTGGTGCCGTGGACGCGGCGGGGAATGCCTTGGCGGGATCGAACTTCTGTCCGGTCTGTAGGCAGTGGTGGAGGCATCCCAGGAAGCGGTTGTAGACGTTGCGCATGGCGGCGGTGTGCCGGTCCCCGAGTTCCCGGCGTCGGTCGTATTCGGCTTTGACCTGTGGGGAGGGCAGTGCGCCAAAGATCCATACGTAGCCCGCGGCGGCCAGACGCTGGTTCTTCACCCGGCGGTGGCGCACGAGGTGGCTCTTGCCGCTGGCGATGGTGACCGGCGCCGAGCCGGCATACGCTTTCAGGGCGCGGGCGTCGGCGAAGCGGGTGCGGTCGTCACCGATCTCGGCTAGAACGCGTGCACCGGTGAGCGGCCCGATCCCGGGGAAGCTGCCCAGGATTTCGGCGTCCGGATGCGTGGCGAACGCCTCGGCCGCAGCCTCGGCGAGGTCGTCGGCCGCCCGGCAGGCGGCATCCAACTGGGCCACCAGCGCGAGGGTTTGCTGCCCCATTGCCTGCTCGACGAGCGGCGGCTGGTGCAGGTAATCGTCGGTGAAAATGGTGCGCAGTCGTTCCACCCAGACCTCGATGTTCCGTTGCCGTCCGGATCTGCGCAGGGCGGCCCGCAGCCGGGCACGGGTCAGGCGGGCGGCAGTGTGCGGGTCGGGGGCCACGGCGAGGACCGCGCGGGCCTCCCGGGAGTCCAGGCCCACGCCGCGGACGGCGAACGCCGCGAGAGCGGCCGGGTAGTACTGCTTGAGGTGCGAGCGCAGCTGGTTGTTGAGCTGGGCGCGGTTCCACACCGTGTCCTGCTGGGCGCGGGCGAGAACGGCGATCGCCCGTACCAGTTCGGAGTCGGCAGGCAGCGGCCGGTGCACGTCGGCATCGGTCCGCAGGATGTTGGCCAGTGTCATCGCGTCGGCGTGGTCGGACTTTGCGCGGGCGCTGCGGTGCCGCTCGCGGTAGCGTGCCACCGCCATCGGGTTGATCGAGTACACCTTGCGGCCGGTGGTGCGCAGGCAGGCGAACAGCAGGCCGCGGGCGGTCTCCACCGCGACCGGTATCGGGGCCTGAGCGCAGTCACCGGCTTCAGCGAGCACGGCAAGCAGCTGACGGAAACCGTTCGCGTCGTCCTTGATGCGCTGCTTGGCGACCAGCTTTCCCATCTCGTCGACCAGCGCCACGTCGTGGTGATCTTCCGCCCAGTCGATCCCGCACGTGATCGTCAACTTCAAGCTCCCTACTCTTCGTGCTCGAAACAGCGTGTGAGCCTGCGCAGGGCGCGCCGCGACCTAATAGGAGGGCTCGATGGCCCGACATCCGATGAGCAGTTCGCAGCCCCAGCTCCCCGCACGGTCCCCGGTCTCTGGAAGGAGCTCGATGGCTCGCGTGGTGAGGGAGAGGTGGCCGTACGGACGGCTCAGGTCACGATCATGACGTCATCGTGGAGATGTTCGACGTGCTCCGGCAGATGCACGGTGACGGAGCCCTCTGCCTATGGAGAGGAGTCCGGCTCCAGGTCTTGAGTAGGGGTCACCCGTCACCGTGCACAGCTATTAGGTCTTGAGCATTGCTCAGAGTTGACGGTGCGGCTCCGGCAGTTGCGCACCTCCGTACGGTCCTTGAGCAGCAGGGATGAGCACCAGCACTGCACCGGAACTCTCACCGCCGGCCGTTCCCATCTCGGCAGCCAATCGTCGCCTCGGCCGGCGTCCGGCCTGTGCCCGCGTCCTGACTCGGCCTGGCGCTCGCTCGGTACGGCTCGGACGAGCAACGACACTGCGCCTGCCAGAATGCCGTCCATGCAGCTCAGGGGTCTGTGCGGTGCTGGGGCAGGATGAGCACTTGCGTTGCTTCGTCTCGCCAACCTGACCGTCACCAACGCGTTCGCTGTGCTGCGGCTGCTACCGATGAGCGACCGCGACAAGGACGCGGAGATTCTTGCCCTGCGCCACCAGATCATGGTCCTTCACCCTGGACGAATCACCCATCAGAACATACGCCGCCACGACCGGCTCGGCGGAGTGATCCACGAGTACCGCCATGCAGCCTGACCTCGTCGGATGAGACATTCGGCAGGCGCACTGCAAGCAATCCGCCTTCGGCGACATCCACGACCGGTGCACATGAGGTTCGGAGGGGCACTGCCCCACCCTCAGGATCAACGAGGAGAGCCGCCTGCCGACCCACTCGAAGCCGGGTTTGCAGGCGGCTTTCTCGCGCCTGAGAGGCCATCAGAACGTGCGTCAAATATGCGTCAAGTTATCGCCCGTAACGCCCGCACCACACATACCGCACATCGCCTGAAGCAGCAGGTCATACGCCCTTTGCTGCCGGCTCAAGGATCGCCACGCACTCCACATGGTGCGTCATCGGAAACACATCGCACTCCCCCGGGCTACGCGTTGAACTCGCGTGGTCGTGGATCAGGAGCCGACGATCCGGGTACGGACCGCAACTCGCGACGAGCCTCGCGAAGTGGGTAAAGGCCTGAATTGCTGCGGTGCCTCCGGGCACTCCTTGCGCGAGGGCCCATCGATGGCCCGCAACATACGCTCCCGCTCCTGACGCGGCATGTCACTCAACATCCGCGCCAGTTCTGCAAGATCATCCATGCCGCGTCAGAGCTCGCACGCCAGGTCAAGTCCGTCCTGGACGGCCAGCGCAGCAGTCGGGGCCTTCGGGCGGCGCCATGGGCGTGCGATGGGCGCGGACACCGCCCGCCACCACGGATCAACGGGGAGCTTCTCAGTCGGCTCGAAGGGTTCACCGGGCTGCGGAGTCGCCACCGCTTGCCCGGCGTCCTCAGCGGCGTCCCTGGTCCACTCGCCCGGCTCGGCCCAGGGATGCGGTGCCAGATTGAAGGTGCCCCAGTGAATCGGCAGCATGACTCCGGCACACTCGCCGCCCTGAAGGTCGAGATGGGCGCGTATGCCCTCGTCCGGCGTCATGTGGATGTCCGGCCAGTACTCGCTGTAGGCGCCGATCTGAATCATGGTGGCGTCGAACGGGCCGTGCTCGACGCCGATGTCCGTGAAGCCCGGGAAATAGCCGGTGTCGCCGCTGTGGAACACGCGGTGGCGGTCACCCGCCACCGCCCATGAGGCCCACAGGGCATGCTGCTGGTTGCGCAGGCCGCGGCCGCAGAAGTGGCGGGCGGGGGTGGCGGTCAGGGTCAGGCCCGCGATCTTCGTGGCCTCTCCCAGTCCAGCTCCCGCAGCCGCTCCTCGGCCACTCCCCAGCGCTCCAGGTGCGCGCCCACTCCGAGCGGCACCGCGAAGACCGTGTCCGTGTCCGCGAGGGACTTGATGGCGGGCAGGTCCAGGTGGTCGTAGTGGTCATGGGAGATCACCACGGCGTCCACGGGGCCGAGCGCGGCGAGCGGCAGAGGCACCGGATGCAGCCGCTTGGGGCCTGCGAAGGCGAACGGGGAGCAGCGCTCGCCCCAGACGGGGTCGAAGAGGATCCGGCTCCCGTCGATTTCGACGAGGACGCTGGAGTGGCCCATCCAGGTCAGCCGCAGGCCGCTCGCGGGCGGCCCCGCGAGAGCGGCGGAGGTGTCCTCGTGCATCGGTACGGCGCCCTGCGGGGCGCGGCGCATCCGGCCTTCCTTGTTGAAGTAGACCTTCGCCAGTTCTCTGGCGGTGCCGGACTCGGGGCGGGTGCGTGCGCCCAGCGGGTTCCGGAACGAGCCGTCCTCGAAGTTCGGTGAGCTGTGGATGCGCCTCAGCCGGGACCCTGCCGGATCCGCACCGAAGGCGGTGGGCCGCAGCGAGCGGAATCCGGAGCTCGGGGAACGGGAACCGGTCACAGCGCCTCCTGGTCATGTGGGGCAGCACCCGCGGGGACCTGTCGCCCCTGCGGAACCTCTGTGCGCCGCCGCGCACGCCCGCTCGGTACCGCGGCCGTACGGTGTGGCTCTTCCATTATGTGTGGCACCGGTGACAGTGCCCGGGTGCAGGGGTTCCCGAGCCGGATGCGGGGACACCCGTAGACATACGGATGGCCGACGACACACGGACGGACGCACGGCGGACGGCTGCACGGGCACGCCGGACCGTCTCCCAGGGAGATCTAGCGCGGATGTCACATCCCCGGTGGCCCGCTCCGTCAACATGGTGACAGCGCACGTTGCCCAGGAGGTGGCCCATGGCCCGTATCTCACTCACCCCGCGCCGCACACTCTTCTTCCGTGCCATGGAGTGGTACTCGCGGCGCACCTACGGCAAGGTTCTCGACCCCGGCAAGGCCATGGCCCACCATCCGCGGGTGCTGTGGAGCTATCTGCGCTTCGAGCAGTCCCTGGGAAAGTGGCACCGGCTCGACGCGGAGCTCACGTCACTCGCGCAGCTGGCGAGCGCCGGCTTCATCGGCTGCTCCTGGTGCATGGACTTCGGGTACTGGGTCGGCCACGGGCAGGGCATCGCGCCCGAGAAGCTGCGCGCACTGCCCGCATGGCGGGACAGCGACGTGTACGCCCCGATGGAACGCGACGTCATCGCGTACGCGGAAGCGATGTCCGCCACCCCGCCGACCGTGACCGACGAGCTGTCCGGACGGCTGCGCGAGCGGCTTGGCGACGCGGCGTTCGTTGAGCTCACGGCCATCATCGCGGTGGAGAACCTGCGGTCCAGGATGAACAGCGCGTTCGGGCTCACCAGCCAGGGCTTCAAGGAAGTGTGCGAGCTGCGGGACCGCGCGGCGAGCGACACAGCGGCGGGCGGGATCGTCCGCCGGATGGCCAAGTGAGGCCGCCGCGGCCGCCGCGTTCCCCACAACCGCCCCGGCGGGCCGAGAGGACCGCACGCGGGCTCGCCTCGGGAAGACGCAGGGGAGCAATTAGGGTGACGGTGTGACGAAAGAGCGGTTGAGTGTGGCCAAGCGGCGCGAGGAATTGCTGTCTGCCACCGTACGGCTGATCGCGGCACGCGGTGCTGATGCCGTGCGCATCGGCGACGTCGCCTCCGCCCTCGGTGTCAGCAACGCACTAGTGCTGTACCACTTCTCCACGAAGGAGAAGCTGGTCGCCGCCGCCTTCGCGCACGCCGCCGAGCGTGATCTGCAACGGCTCGGAAGGCTGGTGCGGCGGCGCACCACGGCGCTACGGCGGCTGCGTGCCGCGGTGCGCTGGTATGCGCCGATCAGGCCCGCCGCGGGATGGCCGCTGTGGATCGAGGCGTGGGCGGCGGCCCTGCGCGAGCCCGCGCTGCGGCAGGTGGCCCGGGACCTCGATCGGCAGTGGAAGGCGGCGCTGACGGAGGTCATCGCGGAGGGAGTGGCCGCGGGCGAGTTCCGCTGCGAGGACCCCATGGGCACCACGCACCGTCTGACGGCCCTGCTGGACGGCCTGGCGGTACAGGTGACGGCGTACGACGGGGCCCTGCCGCAGGCCCGGGTGCAGCAGTGGGCAGACGAAGCTCTGGCCCGCGAGCTCCATCTGGAACGGGAGGCCCTGACGGCACCGGACCGCTGAGCGGGCGCAGAGCGATCCAAGCGAGCGGGAGCAGAGGCCGCACCGTCCCCTGGTGGGCCCCTGCTCGGGTCGGGTCCGCGGCGGATGTATCCGTGGCTCCGGGACGCGACCAGCCGCTCAGGAAAGCGGCCAACCGCTCATGGATCCCGGGGTACGTCCATCCCCGGGATGTGTTCCGTACGGTCGAGTCAGGTCGGGCCCGACCGCACGGGACACGGTCTGCTTGGCGTCAGAGGTTGACGCCGTGTGCCCGCAGGTAGGCGACCGGGTCGATGTCGGAGCCGTAGTCGGGCGTGGTGCGGATCTCGAAGTGGACGTGCGGTCCGGTCACATTGCCGGTGGCTCCGGAAATGCCGATCTCCTGGCCCTCCGTCACGGTCTGCCCGACCGAGGCCTTCAGGGACGACATGTGCGCGTACTGGGAGTACTTGCCGTCGCTGTGCTGGATCACGACCTGGTTGCCGTACGCGCCGCCCCAGCCCGCCGTGACGACGGTGCCTGCGGACACGGCGTGCACCGGAGTGCCGGTCGGGACGATGAAGTCCTGCCCGGTGTGGTGACCGCTGGACCACATGCTGCCCGGCTGGCCCCAGGGCGTTCCCACGGTCGCACCGTCGACGGGCAGCGTGTAGCCGGAGTCGCTGCTCGGGGCGGCGGAGGTCGCGGCAGCGGGCTTCGCCGGCTTGGCGGCCTTCGCGGCCTTGGCGCCCAGGTGCAGCTTCTGGCCCGGGTGGATCAGCGCCGGGTTGTTGCCGATGGTCTTGTGGTTGACCCGGTAGATCTGCTTCCAGCCACCGCTCACGTGCTGCTCGTGGGCGATCTTCGCGAGCGAGTCGTGGGGCTTGACCGAGTAGACGGTGGCCGTCTTCGCGGTCTTAGCGGCCTTGACGATGCCCGCCTGTCCGGCGTGCGGGGTGGCCGCATGCGCGCCCGCGGCACCCATCAGGGGCAGAGCGAGCGCGGCGCCACCAGTGGTGAAGATGGCGAGAGAACGAGTGAAGCGCTGGGACTTCGAACGACGGTGCTTACCCTTCGCGGGCATGATGATTTCCTCTCCGGCGCCTGCGAGGTGAGCTGTCGGGTTCGGGCTGGAGATGCCCGGCCGCGCCCGAGGACGCGACTTCACCCCGAAGCCGTTCCGGGGTTCCGGACCGGCATATTGCCTGCGGATCCCCCGCTCCTGCCAAATACGGGTGAGTGTGTGGTTTTCCGGAACGGTGGCAGGATTCGGCGTCCGCCCGGAGTCAGCGAGACGCTAAGCGAAGCGGAAGGACGAAGACAAGCGACGGCAGGCGGCGGACCTGCCCAAGGAAGCTTCCGCGCCTTGTTTCCTTGATCCACCACCGTGATCCCCGGTCACGCTCCGTCGTTCATCGATCTTCGGGAATCCGGCAACGTCCCGCGCTCCACGCGCACTTGCCTTGAGCCCGGCCGACACCCACTGTCACCAATATGATCCCGCTCACGACGCGTCATGCCATAGGCGTCTATTTCCGGGACAGTTGGTCGGAAATTCCCCTTAAGTCCATAGCCCATCAAAAGCGGACATTATGGATACATAACGCCATCACGGTGCATGTCTGCCTCATCTCAGAGGCAGCCGCCACGGCACAAGACCGTCCGCCCGCGCGGGCCGCCGCACCGGGCCGGAACCGGGGGGTACAAAGAGAATCAGGAACAGGAAGAGGGTGGGCGGTTAAGGCAGCGGACTGAGGCGCCGGTCATACTGTCGTATCGTCGACGAGGCGCCCCACCGGCAACAGCGCCGGTGGCCGACCTGGAGGAGCCCCTGTGACGCAGCAGGTCCCGTCGACAGAGCCCGAGCTGGCCGGAGTGCGCAATTTCCGCGATGTGGGCGGACTGCCGACGGTGGACGGCAGGCGGGTGCGGCACGGTGTGCTCTTCCGCAGCGGCCACCTGGCCCACGCCACCCCCTCCGACACCGCGTTCCTGGCCTCGCTGGGGCTGCACACGATCTTCGACTTCCGCAACTCCGCAGATCAGCTGCTCGAAGGCCCCGACGTCGAGCTACCCGGTGTGCACAACGTGAACATCCCGCTGACCGATCCGGCGGACGGTGCCGAGTTCTGGCAGATGGTGCGCGACGGCAGCCTTGACGAGCTCAAGGGACTCATCGGCGACGGCAAGGCCGAAAACCGCATGGCGAGCGTCTATCGCGAGATCATCAGAGACCGCACGGCCGACCACAGCCGGGTGCTGCACTCCCTCGCCGCGGGCGACGTCCCCGCCTTGATGCACTGCGCGGCCGGCAAGGACCGCGCCGGACTCTCCATCGTGGTCACCCTGCTCACTCTGGGTGTGGAGCGCGAGGCCATCGTCGCCGACTACCTGAAGTCCAACGACAAGCACCGTCGCTACCGGGTGCGCCGCGGCAGTGACACGGTCGAGGCCATGGCACCGGAGGTGATGGCCCTGCTCAGCCCGCTCTTCGACGCGCGCGCCGGATACCTGGAGGTGGCGTTCGCCGAGATGGCACGAAACTGGGGCAGCGTGGAAAACTACCTCAGCGCGGGCCTGAACATCACGGACGAGGTACGCGCACGACTGCGCGAACGGCTCCTCGACTGACAGTGACACCGGACACCCGGATCCCGTCCTGGCGCTTTTTTGCCTCTGAGGCAAAAAATTTGCCCGTGAGGCATGTGTCTGGCTGAATCGAAGACATGAGTCCAGCCGACGAGCCCCTGTCCTCTGTCGCCCCGCAGCTGCGCGAACACCGCCGCCGCGCCGCGCTGACCCTGGAGGCCGCGGCGCGCACGGCCGGACTCTCCCCCGCCCACCTCTCCCGCCTGGAGACCGGCCACCGCCAGCCCTCGCTCCCCGTTCTGCTCGCCCTCGCGCGCACCTACGGCACTACGGTCTCCGACCTGCTCGGCGAGATCACACCCGGCCGCGATGCCGTGCTCCGCGCCGCCGATGCCACACCGAGCGGCGCAGGCGGCTGGACATACTGGCAGGCCGGCGCCACCGGCCGCGGCATGCAGGCGCTGCGACTCTTCGTGCCGCACGGCTCACAGGGCGACATCGTCCGGGTGCACCCGGGTGAGGAGTGGCTGTACGCGCTGGACGGGCGGCTGCGGCTGCGCCTCGGCGACAGTGAGCACATCCTCAAACCCGGCGACAGCGCCCACTTCGATTCGCTCACCCCGCACCGCCTGGCCGCCGCTGACCGGAGCGGGGCCCAACTGCTCTTCGTACACACCTTGCTGCAGAGCCCCGCCGAGGCGCTGTGCCTCGGCGACGGGCCCCGCGGTCGGACCCCGGGAGACGGACATGTCTGAAAGCAAGCGGGACGCCACTGGCTCCCTGGTCGACCCCACACACCCGATCGAGGACCGCATTCCCCGCGGGATCTGGGTGCGCGTGCTGATCTATGTGTTCGCGGGGCATCTGCTCGCGGCCTTCGTGTTCCTCCTCTTCACCCTCGGCGCGAAGAGCTGAGCCGCCCCGGCCCGGCGGCCGAAAGCAGCGCAAGAACCCGCGCCGCTCCCGGCCGCCACCACTACCGGTTGGCGATCGCCTGCTTCACCAGGGTCTTGCCGAAGTCCCACATCAGACCGCCCCCGCCGTGCGCGTCGTCCATCACGGCGGTGAACGCGGTCACGAAGCGGTCGACGTCCTGCTCCGAGATGACCAGCGGCGGGATGAGCTTGATGACCTCCAGGTGATCACCGGAGACCTGGGTGAGGATCCGGTGCTTCTGAAGCAGCGGTACGACCACCATCTGGGCGAACAGGCCCTTGCGGGCGGCCTGGAGCATCGTCCAGCGGCTGCGCAGCTTCAGCGAGGTGGGCCTGCCGAACTCGATGCCCACCATGAGGCCTCGGCCCCGTACGTCGCTGAGCAGTTCGTAACGGTCGACGAGGGCACTGAGGCGGGACTTGAGCAGGTCACCGGTGGTGCGGGCGTTCGCGACGATCCGCTCGTCGGCCATGACCGACAGCACCGCGAGGCCCGCCGCCATGGCCTGGGCGTTGGCCCCGAAGCTCGCCGAGTGGACCAGGACGCGGTCCATCGACGAGTACACCTTCTTGAAGATCCAATCCTTGCCGAGCGTGGCGCTGACCGGCACATAGCCTCCGGAGAGCGATTTCGCCACACACAACAGATCCGGCTCGACACCAGCCTCGTGCTGATAGGCGTAGAAGTCGCCGGTACGGCCGAGGCCGGTCTGCACCTCGTCGGCGATGAGCAGCGCCTTGTGCTTGTGCAGCAGGTCCTGGGCGGCACGCAGATAGCCGGGAGGCGCCTCATGGACGCCCTTGCCCTGGATCGGCTCCACGATCAGGCCTGCGACGTCGCCCTTCTTGAGCTCCTTGGCGAGCGCGTCGAGATCGCCGAGCGGCACCGGAGTGTCCGGCAGCAGCGGGGCGAAGCCCGCACGGAAGCCGTCCTCGCCGTTGACCGACAGAGAACCGGTGGTCAGGCCGTGGAAGGCGTGCGAGCAATACAGGATCCGCGGCCTGCCGGTGGCGTACCGGGCGAACTTCAGCGCAGTCTCGACGGCTTCCGTACCGCTGTTGCCGAAGAACACCCGGTCCAGGTGCGGGCTGTGGGCGAGCAGCTTCTCCGCCAGCAGGCCCGGCAGCGGCTGGCAGTCGAAGCGGGTCAAGTCGGCGAGCGAGGCGTCGAGCACGTCGTGCAGCGCCTTGCGGACGACGGGGTGGTGACGGCCCAGGCCCATCACACCGAAACCGGCGAGCATGTCCAGGTAGTCATGCCCTTCGGCATCCCAGAAGTGCGCGCCCTCGGCCCGCTCGTAGACCTTGTCGAAGCCGATGGTGTGCAGCATGCGCGGCAGTTGGTGGTTGAGGTGCCTGGCATGCAGCTCGTAGCGCTCCGCACCGCGCTCGGCGAGCAGTGCGCCCAGGTCGAAACCCTTGCCGCCGGAGGTGGCGGGGCCGGCGAGTGCGGGGGCGGCGGGTGTGGGCACGCTGCCCAAGGTGCCCTCGCGCGGCGGGTCCCCGGCTTGGGGAGCGGCGACGGTCTCCACGGCGGCGCGGGGCACGGACACGTCCGCGGCGCTGTGGGCGGGTGATGGGGTGGTCATGCCTGCGTCTCCTTGGCTGCCGGCCTGCTCTTCCTGGCGGCCGTCCGTTTCTCCTTCACCGCCGGCCCGGTCTTGCGCAGCGCCGGCGCCGCGCCGATCCGGCCCGCGATCTCGACGGGGGTGAGTCCGATGTCGGCCAGTACCTCGCCTCGCTTGGCGTGTGCGAGGAACTGCTCGGGAATGCCGACCGCCGCACGGGGACGTCGACCTCGGCCTCGCCAAGCGCCAGTGCCACCGCGGCGCCGACCCTCGCGGCCCGGCTGTTGTCCTCGACGACGGCCACGAGGCGGTGCTCGGCGGCGAGCGGCACAAGCGCCGGGTCGACGGGCTTGACCCAGCGCGGGTCGACGACGGTGCAGCCGAGCCCGCGGGCCGCCAGCAGCTCGGCGACCTGCAGACATACCGGGGCCATCACGCCGACGGCGACGAGCAGCACCTCGGGCGACTCGGCGCGGTGCAGCACGTCCAGGCCGCCGATCCGGCCGATGGCAGGAATCGCCGGGCCCACCGACTCCTTGGGGAACCTGATCAGCGTCGGCGCGTCGTCCACCGCGACCGCCTCGCGCAGTTCGGCCCGCAGTCGGTCCGCATCGCGCGGTGCGGCGATCCTGAGCCCTGGCACGACCTGGAGGATCGACATGTCCCACATGCCGTTGTGTGAGGCGCCGTCCACACCCGTGACCCCGGCCCGGTCCAGGACGAACGTCACCCCGCACTTGTGCAGGGCGACGTCCATCAGCAGCTGGTCGAAGGCACGGTTGAGGAACGTGGCGTAGACGGCCACCACCGGGTGCAGACCGCCGGTCGCGAGCCCGGCGGCGCTGACGGTGGCGTGCTGCTCGGCGATCCCGACGTCCCACACCCGGTCGGGGAACCGCTCGGCGAACGTGCTCAGGCCCACCGGGTCCAGCATGGCGGCGGTGATGGCCACGATGTCCGCGCGCTCCGCACCGAGCCGCGCGATCTCGTCGCCGAACACCGAGGTCCAGGAAGGTCCGCTGGAGGGCTTCAGAGGCTCGCAGGTGAACGGGTCCATGGCCGAGACGGTGTGGAAGCGGTCGGCGTCGTCGGCCAGCGCCGGTTCGTAGCCGTGGCCCTTCTCGGTGAGGCAGTGCACGATGACGGGGCCGTGGAAGCGCTTGGCGCGCCGCAGGGCCGACTCCACGGCGGCGGTGTCGTGCCCGTCGATCGGCCCGAGGTACTTCAGGCCCAGGTCCTCGAAGAGGCCCTGGGGTGCGAAGGCGTCCTTGAAGCCCTTCTTGGCGCCGTGTAGCGACTCGTAGAGCAGCCGGCCCACCACAGGAGTGCGCTGCAGGACGTCCTTGCCCCAGGCGAGCACCTTCTCGTAGCCGTCAGTGGTGCGCAGGGCGGCGAGGTGGTTGGCGAGGCCGCCGATGGTGGGGGCATAGGAGCGTTCGTTGTCGTTGACGACGATGATCAGGGGCCGGTCCTTGGCGGCGGCGATGTTGTCGAGTGCTTCCCAGGCCATGCCGCCGGTGAGCGCGCCGTCGCCGATGACGGCGACGACATGCCCGCTCTCGCCCTGCACCTCGCGCGCCTTGGCCAGGCCGTCGGCCCAGCCGAGCGCGGTGGAGGCGTGGCTGTTCTCGATGACGTCGTGCTCGGACTCCTCACGCGACGGGTAGCCCGACAGACCGCCCTTGCCGCGCAGTTTCGAGAAGTCCTGGCGGCCGGTGAGGAGCTTGTGCACATAGCTCTGGTGGCCGGTGTCCCACAGAATGCGGTCGACCGGTGACTCGAAGACCCGGTGCAGGGCGATGGTGAGCTCCACCACCCCCAGGTTGGGCCCGAGATGTCCGCCGGTCCTGGCGACCGCGTGCACCAGGAACTCCCGGATTTCCTCGGAGAGTACGTCGAGTTCCGCCACGGACAGCGCCTTCAGATCGCGCGGCCCCCTGATGTTCTCCAGAATGGTCACGTTCGGGCCCCCTCTCTGTTCTGCTCTGAGCCTGTGCCTGCTGTGTTCTGCCCTGAGCTCGGGTCCGGGGTCAGCTGACGGACACCTCGGGCGCGCCCGAGGTGGCGCCGTCCCGCTCCATCTGCTCGGCGATCTTCATCGCCTCCTCGATCAGCGTCTCCACGATCTTCGACTCGGGCACGGTCTTCACCACCTCGCCCTTCACAAAGATCTGCCCCTTGCCATTCCCCGAAGCAACCCCGAGATCCGCCTCACGCGCCTCACCAGGACCGTTCACCACACACCCCATCACCGCCACCCGCAGCGGCACCTCCATCCCCGTCAGCCCCGCCGTGACCTCCTCCGCCAACTTGTACACATCCACCTGCGCACGACCACACGACGGACACGACACGATCTCCAGACCCCGCTGCCGCAGATTCAACGACTCCAGAATCTGAATACCGACCTTCACCTCCTCCACCGGAGGCGCCGACAACGACACCCGGATCGTGTCCCCGATCCCCTCCGCAAGCAGCGCACCAAACGCCACCGCCGACTTCACCGTCCCCTGAAACGCAGGACCCGCCTCCGTCACACCCAAATGCAACGGATAATCACACTTCTCAGCCAGCAACCGGTACGCATTCACCATCACGACCGGATCATTGTGCTTCACCGAGATCTTGATATCCCGGAAATCATGCTCCTCGAACAACGACGCCTCCCACAGCGCCGACTCCACAAGCGCCTCAGGCGTCGCCTTCCCATACTTCTGCAACAGCCGCTTGTCCAACGACCCCGCATTCACCCCAATACGAATCGGCGTCCCCGCAGCCGACGCCGCCTTCGCGATCTCCTTCACCTGATCGTCAAACTGCTTGATATTCCCCGGATTCACCCGCACCGCCGCACACCCCGCGTCAATCGCCGCGAACACGTACTTCGGCTGGAAATGAATATCCGCAATCACCGGAATCTGCGACTTCTTCGCAATCTGCCCCAACGCATCCGCATCATCCTGCGTCGGACACGCCACCCGCACAATCTGACACCCCGACGCCGTCAACTCCGCGATCTGCTGCAACGTCGCACCCACATCCGACGTCCGCGTCGTCGTCATCGACTGCACCGAAACCGGCGCATCCCCACCCACCGCCACCGAACCGACCTGAATCTGCCGGCTCGAACGGCGCTGGGCGAGTGGACGGGGCGGGAGTCCGGGAAGGCCGAGGGCGACCGGTTCTCCTGAGGGCATACGCGTCACCGGTTTCCGGCGACGGACTCACGGGCCGCGCGCAGGGATTCCTTCAGGGAGCCCATGGTCGCCATCACCGCGGTCGGCTCGTAGCCACAGTGCGCCATGCAGTTGGCGCACCGCGGGTCCTTGCCGCGGCCGTACTTGTCCCAGTCGGTCTTCTCGATGAGTTCACGGTAGGTGGGCACGTAGCCGTCGCTCATCAGGTAGCAGGGCCGCTGCCAGCCGAAGAGCGAGTAGTTGGGAATCGCCCACGCGGTGCACGGGAAGTCCACCTTGCCCTCAAGGAAGTCGAGGAAGAGAGGTGAGTGGTTGAGCCGCCAGCGCAGCCTGTTGCCGTCCGCGAAAGCCTTCTTGAACAGCTCACGGGTCTGCCCCACACCCAGGAAGTGCTCCTGGTCGGGCGCCTTCTCGTAGGCGTAGGCAGGCGAGATCATCATCTCGTCGACCTTCAGCTCGTCATTGAGGAAGTTCATCACCTCGATGACGGTCTGCGGGGTGTCCGTGTTGAAGAAGGTGGAGTTGGTGGTGACCCGGAAACCGCGCCGCTTCGCCTCCTTGATCGCCTCCACCGCCTCGTCGAACACGCCTTCCTTGGCGACGGATTCGTCATGGCGCTCACGCAGGCCGTCGATGTGCACGGCGAACGCGAAATACGGCGAAGGTGTGAACTTGTCCAGCTTCTTGCGCAGCAGCATGGCATTGGTGCACAGGAAGATGTATTTCTTTTTGGCCACCAACTGCCGGACGATTTCGTCGATCTGCGGATGCATCAGCGGCTCGCCACCGGCAATGGACACCATCGGCGCACCCGACTCAAGCACCGCACCCACCGCCTGCGCCACCGGCATACGCTGCTTGAGCACACCGGCCGGGTGCTGGATCTTTCCGCATCCCTCGCACTTCAGATTGCAGGCGAACAGTGGTTCAAGTTCCACGATGAGCGGAAACTTGTCGCGCTTGCGGAGCTTCTGTTCAAAGAGATACGTCGCGACCTTGATCGTCTGACGGAGTGGCATGGCCATGGGGCTCACCTCCGAGGGAGCAGCACATTACGGTGCCATTCAATGAGAGAAGGAAGTACGGCACGGAGAACACGGAAGGCTGATATTCCTCCGCGCACCGTGCTGATACGGACAAGTTCGTGTTCCGGGGCGTCCACGACCACTCGTACGGCCGCAACCGGCCGTGGCCCGCTCCGCACCGCGCTGTAGAGCGTCGCGGCCGATTCCATGTCGACCGCGATGGCACCGGTGGCCAGCAGATCGGCGCGTTCTGGACCACGGACAACATGGTCGGATCCGGTCAGTGGGCCGATGTGCACGGTGTGGCCGGGCGCGGCCCGGCGCAGCTCGGTGACCAGCAGCTCCGTGCCCGTGCACAGGGTGCTGCCGCGTGGATCGCGGGTCTCCTCGGCCACCACCACGTCACCGGGGTGCATGCCAGGGGCAAGCCCGGCACAGAATCCGGCGGCCACCACGGGTGCGTCACGCAGCCCGGGGCTGGCGAGCGCCCGCGTGACGGCCCGGTCAGCGGCCTTCGGCCCCATACCGGACCGCAGCACCGTCACACGGCCGTGGGCGCTGCCGCGGGCCCGCGAACGCAGGGCGAAGTGCTCGATGCCGAGTGCACAGGCGACCAGCAGCGGCGCGGGATCCGATGCGCCCTCGGACGCGGAGGCGGCGGCCATCAGCTTCCCTTGCCGGAGAACGGCTCGCCGTGCACATAGCGGCCCAGCGCGGTGAGCGGGAACACCTGCCGGTAGAGGTGGTAGTTGATCGAGAAGTCCCAGGGGAAGCCGGTGCCAGTGAAGTACGGCTCATCCCACGAGCCGTCCTCCCGCTGCGTCTGGGCTAGCCACGCCACCCCGCGCTGCACCGCCTTGGACTCCCGCTCATCCACCGCGAGCAGGGCCATCAGCGCCCACGCGGTCTGCGAGGCCGTCGACTCACCGCGACCCGACCACTGGGCCACGTCCCGGTAGGAGCGCAGGTCCTCGCCCCAGCCGCCGTCGTCGTTTTGCACCGACTCCAGCCAGCGGACCGCACGGCGGATCGCAGGATGCGAGGCGGGCAGTCCCGCCGCGGCCAGCGCGGGCAGTACGGAGCCGGTGCCGTAGACATAGTTGACGCCCCAGCGGCCGAACCAGGAACCGTCCTTCTCCTGCTCCGCCAGCAGCCAGTCGACACCGCGCCGGGTGCGCGCATCGTGCGCCTTGCCCTCGACGCCTAGCATCTCCACGACATGCGCGGTGACGTCGGCGGACGGCGGGTCGATGACCTCGCCGAAGTCGCAGAACGGCAGCCGGTTGGGGAAGGGACTGGTGTTGTCGACGTCGAAGGCACCCCAGGCGCCGTTCTTCGACTGCATGCCCAGGTTCCACTGCACGGCACGCTCGACGGCGCGGTCGACGCGGTCCGGGTCCGGGTGCCGCACGCGCCGCAGGGCGAGCACGACCTCGGCGGTGTCGTCAGTGTCCGGGTAGTTGTCGTTGTCGAATTCGAACGCCCAGCCGCCCGGAGTGAGGTCCGGCCTGCGCACCGACCAGTCACCGGGCCGCACGACCTGCTCGCCCAGCATCCAGTCGGCGGCCTTCACCAGCTGCGGATGGTCGGCGGGCAGTCCGGCGTCGGAGAGCGCGATGGTCGCCAGGCAGGTGTCCCACACTGGCGACTGGCAGGCTTCGATCATACGGGCGCCGTCCGCCCGCCAGACGGCGTACCGGTCCAGGGACTTGATGCCCTCGCGCAGCACCGGATGGCCCAGGTCATAGCCGAGCAGATGCAGCGCGATGATCGAGTAGACGGCCGGCGGCTGGATGCCGCCCCAGCAGCCGTCGTTCTCCTGCCGTTCGATGATCCAGCGCGCCGCGCTGCGCAGCGCGGCGTTCCGCAGCCGGCGCGGTGCGATCCGGTGGTACGCGTGCAGGGCCTTGTCGAGCCGCTGGAAGACCCCGTCCCAGCTGGCCACCGGCGCGATGGGCCGCTTCGGATCCGGGTCCGCGGCATCGGTGTGCAGTTCGTCAAGAGGGAACGGGGCGGGGCGCACCGGGCGCTTCGCGGAGACGACGGTGAGCGGCACAATGGTCTGCCGCGCCCAGCACCCGAAGTCGTAGATGTTGAGCGGGAACCACTTCGGGAAGTAGATCAGCTCCGGCGGCAGCTCCGGCAGGGCGTCCCACGACCACCAGCCGAAGAGTGCCAGCCAGATCCTGGTGAAGACGCGGCTCGCGGCGACGCCGCCCTGCTCACGGATCCATGCGGAGGCGCGCGCCATATGCGCCGCGTCGGGATCGTCGCCGGCGAGCCGCAGCGCGACATAGGCCTCGATGGTCGTGGACAGCTCGCCCGGCCCGCCGTGGAAGGTGGCCCAGGTGCCGTCGTCACGCTGCTCACCGCGGATGAAGAGGGCGGCAGCCTGGGTGGTGGCCTCGTCACTGATGCCGAGGAACTGACGCAGCAGCAGATCCTCGGCGTCCATCGTCACATTGGTTTCGAGGTCCCCCTTCCACCAGCCCTGGACGTCCTGGAGGGAGAGCAGGAAGTCGGTGGAGCGCTGCGCGGCACGGCGCGCCGCATCCTGAGGGGAGGGTGCCGCCGGCGCGTCCTCGGCGGCACGCGCTACCGGGACGTCCTTGGCGGCCGGCGCCTCGATCGTGTCCTGGGCGGCCAGCCCGCCGGGACCTGCGGGGTCCTCCTTGGATCCGGTGGTTGTCTCGGTGGCCGAGGCAGCGCGGGGCGGTACCGCTCCGGTGCTTCCGTCGGTCGTCGCTGTCATGGCTTCCCCTTCGTGCAGTGGTCTGCTGGGTCCGCCGTCGGCCGTGCCCGTGGGGACACCGGCCGGCGACACGCTACGGGTTCCTGGAGTGCGCTCCTCCAGACGACACGTGCATCCGGCCGATATTGATCATCTTTTCCGTACGACGACGAAGTCGGCGAGCGCGACCAGCTCCGCGCGGACCTTGTGCGGCATGTCCACGGCGTCCAGGGCCTCGATGGCGATGGCGTGCTGGCGCCGTGCCTCCGCGGTGGTCCACTGCCGCCCGCCCGCCTCCTCGATGAGGGCGGCACGGATGGCGAACTCCTCCTCGGAGAAGCTGTCGAAGTCGCTGCTCTTGGCATCGGCGGCAAGCAGTTCACCGAGGCGCTGCGAGGCGTCTCCACCCGCCGCGAGCGCCGCCACCACCGGCAGCGACTTCTTGCGCTGGCGCAGATCGCTCCAGGTCTGCTTGCCGGTGGCCTGCGGGTCGCCCCAGATGCCAAGCAGGTCGTCCACCGCTTGGAAGGCGAGGCCCAGGTGGTAGCCGAAGCGGGCGAGGATGTCAGCGGTGGGGTCGTCGGCGCCGCCGAGCACGGCGCCGATGGAGACCGCGCAGGCCAGCAGCGCGCCGGTCTTGTTGCCCTCCATCTCCAGGCACTCCTCGACGGTGACCCGCTCACGGTGCTCGAAGGCGATGTCCTGCGCCTGGCCGTCGATGAGGGCGCGGGTGGCGGCCGTCAGACGCCGCGCCGCGCGGCCCGCGTCGACGGTGCCGAGCTCCAGGAGGATCTCGTAGCCCAGCGCGAAGAGCGCATCGCCGACGAGGATCGCCTGCGAGGGGCCGTGCACCTTCCAGACCGTGTCGCGGTGGCGGCGCTGCTCGTCGCCGTCCATCAGGTCGTCGTGCAGCAACGAGAAGTTGTGCACCAGTTCCACGGCGACCGCGGCAGGCACGCCGACCTCGGGCGCCGCGCCGGCGGCCTGTGCGGAGAGCACCGCGAGCGCGGGGCGCACGGCCTTGCCGCCGTCACCGTCGGCCGGATTGCCCGCGGCGTCGATCCAGCCGAAGTGGTAGGCGGCGACGGTGTCCATCGGCGGTGCGAGGCGGTCCACGGCGGCCCGCAGTACCGGAGTGGTCAGCGTCCTGCCGCGCTCCAGCAGCGCGGATACGTCGACCACCGCGGCGGCGGATTCGCCCGAGGGCTCTGTGGGCACGGTCTCTCCTTCTGTTGCAATGCCGACATCGGCGGTGATGGCCGCGTCAGGGCTCACCACGCGGACGGCGGGGGCTGCGGCGTCGGCACTGACGACGGAACCGGTCCGGTCGGCGGTGGCGGAGGGGTGGGGGGCTGCCCCGTGGAGTTCGGTGCTCATGCCGCCTCCTCGAAGAGCCGCCCGCTGGGGCGGCCGGCTGCGGTGAGGGCGGCCCGGGCGGCGCTGGCTCCGCTGCGTACGGCGCTCTCCATCGTCGCGGGCCAGCCCGTGGCGGTCCACGCACCGGCCAGGTACAGGCCGGGTGCCTTGGTACGGGCGTCGGGCCGCAGCCGTCCCACGCCGGGGGCGGGCGCGAACGTCGCGGCGCGCTCCCGGGTGACGAAGAAGTCGCGGACCCGGGCGTCGCGCGCGGCGGGCAGCAGCCGCTGAAGCTCCGGCAGATAGCGCTCCCGCAGCACCGCGACCGGCTCGTCGATCTCGTGCTGGGCCGCCGACTGGGACAGCGCCAGGTACTGGCCCTCCGTCAGGCCAGAGGCGTCGGTGCGGTCGAAGACCCACTGGACGGGAGAGCCGAGCGCGGCGAAGAACGGTCGGCTGAGTACCGGGCGGTCGTACACGACGTGCACGTTCAAAATGGGAGCGGAGCCGATGTCCAGGAGCCGGCCGGGGGCGTCCAGCGCGCCGGGCGGCAGCAGGGCGTGGGCCTCGCGCTGCGGGGTGGCCAGGACGACGATGTCGGCCTCGATCCGCTCCCCCGGAACCTGCACGGTCCACTTTCCGTTACCCGTATGTGGACCGGTACCGGGTGTCCGGGTGACGGAGGTGACGCGTGTGCGCAAGGCGGTGTGCACGCCCGCGGAGTCGAGCGCCTTGCGGGCGAGCCGGTCATGGATGTCACCGAGGGGTACGCGCGCCCAGCCGATATCGGCCGCGCCCGGCTCGGAGAGCAGCCCGGTCTTGAAGACCATGGCGGCGAGTCCGAGCGATGCATCGCCGGCACGGGCGTTGAGGGTGGCCACACCGACCAGATCCCACAGGGCCTCGATCGCACGCGCCGACTGCCCGTGGCGGGCCAGCCAGCTGCCGAAGTCCTGACCGTCCAGGACGGGATCGGCGAGGTCGAGTCTGCCGAGGGCGAGCGCGGCACGGCCCACTTTGACGCGCTCCGCGAGCGACAGGTGCGGATAGGTCGTCAGGCTCCGCGCCAGGTGCAGGGGCACCGGCAGCGCGGTGCGCCGCAGTCGGCCCAGGCGACGCCCCTGCGGAGCCGCGGCGTCGAGCACCGGGACGTCCAGGCGGTCTTGCAGCGGCGCGAGTGCGGTGGCCTCGATACGGTCGAGAAACCACCGGTAGGCGGTGCAGCAGCGCAGGTAGACGTGCTGGCCGTTGTCGACGGTGAGTCCGTCGCGCCGGAAGGAGAAGGCGAGCCCGCCCAGCCGTGGCCGTCCTTCGAGCAGCGTCACCCTGAGCCCCGCGTCGGCCAGTGCCAGCGCGCTGGTGATGCCGGCGAGCCCGCCGCCGATCACTACGGCGGCCGCCCCCTCGGGGCGGCCTGCGGCATGCGTGTCGGCTGGGTCGGCCCCGTCGGGCTGCAGGCGGTCGTCCGTCATGCACGCTCCTCGTCAGCCGGGCCCGGGACATGCTCGACAGGTGCAGGCCGGGCCGTCGCAGACTGGGACGCCGTATACCCGTGCGAGGTTGACCGATCCCCGCACTGTGGTGGTGGACGGCGGGTGGTACGTGGGGGCATCAGACGCGCCTCCTGATGCTCAGCCGTGAGGCGGGCGTGCGGAATCCGCGGGAAACACCGCGGGCGTCGGCACCGGACAGGCCGCGCACGGCCACATAGGCCTTCTCGTGGCCCGGCAAGGAGACCCTGCCGCGCAGCACCGCATGCGGGTCGCGCTCGATGCGGTCGAGCAGTCGGCGGTAGATGCCCGCCATGGCGGCCACACAGGCGCCGCTGCGCCGGTCGAGCATGGGCAGCAGGCGGTATCCCTCGGCGAAGAGCGCGCGCGCCCTGCGCACCTCGAAGTGCACCAGCCCCGCGAAGTCGGCCCCGGCGGGCGGAGGGGAGTCGCCGAAGCCCGCGGAGCAGCCGAATTTGCCGAGGTCGTCGGAGGGCAGATAGGTACGGCCGCCCTCGGCATCCTCGCGAACGTCCCTGAGGATGTTGGTGAGTTGCAGCGCAAGACCGAGCGTATCGGCGTACTCGGAGGCACGCTCGGAGCCCCGCGCGCCCGGTTCGGTGCCGAACACGCCGAGCGAGAGCCGTCCGATGGCTCCGGCCACACACCGGCAGTAGGTCTTGAGGTCGTCCCAGGTCTCATAGGTCTGGCCGCGCACGTCCATCAGGACACCGTCGAGGAGTTCGTCGAGTCCGCCGAGCGGAATCGTGAAGTGCTGTGCCGCGTGGGCCAGGCCGACGGCCACCGGGTCGGTGTCGTCCTCGGCCACATCACCGGCCTGGACGCGGGCGAGCAGGGCACGGGTCTCGTCGAGACGTGTCTCCTTGGCATCCGGCTCCAGAGTGCCGTCGCCGATGTCGTCGACGCGCCGGGAGAACGCGTACAGGGCCGAGATGGCACGGCGCTTGGGCGTCGGGAGCAGTCTGATCCCGTACGCGAAATTCCGGGCCTGCTGCCCGGTGACGGCCTCGCAGTAGCTGTATGCGGCGAGTACCGGTGCGGACACGTGCTGATCCGTCTCCACGGTCCGACTCACCCCTTTCCTCGCAGAGTCGCTCCCACCTCACGCAGCAACTGAACCTTGCTGGCCTTGGGTGGTCCGGGAAGTACGTCGTAGGAGGCGGCGGCAATCGCACGGATCGCGGCGCGCCCGCCGGCCACAAACCCCGCCAGCAGCAGCCTCAGCCTGCCGTGGACGCTACCCACCAGGGGGGTCCCTTCATTCAGGAGATCCAGGGCGCGCTCCGCCTCGAAGGCGATCAGGGCCCGCACCGAGGATCTCGCCGTGGCCGCGGCGAGATCCTCCTCCTGGACATGGAAGCGCTTCATGTCCTCGGCGGGCAGGTAGACGCGACCTTGTGCCAGGTCCTCGGCGACGTCCTGAAGGTGCTCGACGATCTGCAGGGCGGTACAGATGGCGTCCGACAGCCGGATGCGCTCCGGTGTGGCGGTGCCGGTGACGGCCAGTACGAGCCTGCCGACCGGGTTGGCGGAGAGTTCGCAGTAGGCCAGCAGGTCATCGTAGGTCTCGTACCGCTTGACAAGCTGGTCCTGGCGGTTGGCCGCGATGAGTCCGAGGAAGGGCTCGGGGCCGATGGCATGCCGGCGCACGGTCGGCGCGAGCCGCCGCAGCACCGGGTGGCGCGGGTCCTCGGCGCTGCGCCCCGCGCTCCCGGTGTCCTCGGGAAAGAGGGTGCGCAGGTCGGCTTCGAAGGCGTCCAGGAGCGCGAGCCGGTCGTGCTCCTGCTCGGGTGCGACGCCCAGATGGCGGGCGTCCGCGCCACCGGGGGCGAGGTCTCCGTCCCCGATGTCGTCCACGAGGCGTGCGAAACCGTATACAGCCATGAGATCGTCGCGCCAGGCGCGAGGCAGGAAGAAGGGGGCCACGGGGAAGTTCTCGTGCGCTGCCTTGTCCAGCGTGCCGCGCACTACCGTCTCGGTGCTCTCTGCCACTGCCTGGGCGCGCTTGGCGCTCGTGTGCTGGGGTTCCGTCACCGCGTGCTGCCCGGCGCGGGGACGGCACGAGCACCGCGGAACTGGGGACTTCCCGTAGCCATTGCCGTCACATCTCCCGTTCTACACTGCCGAACCAATACATCGTCTTTCGGACACGCCGCCCGGCCGCGCACTCGGCGCCCCTGATTTCCGCGCCGAGGCGTGGGGCATTATCGCCCTAGTTGGCGGCTTTCAGTACTGGTACAGCTTACGTTGTACAACGCATCAGAGATCCTCGGGGTGTCCTGCACATCACAAGAACACACCGATCGGCGTCAAGATTCCTGGCCCGGATAGGCACAGGGGCAAACCGGGAACCAGAGCCGCGCCGGGCACCGGTGGCCGAGGTCGGCGCCAAGGCCACGCATCCGTGCATCCGTTGGCGGCCCGGGCGGCAGAAGGCCCGCCGGGGCGCTCCGGCGAGCTTGGTGAAAGACGGTCATACGGACTCTGCACGAGAAGTGCGGGGCCGGGCCCGGTACGACGCGCCGTCACCTTCGATGCACCGTCACCCCGTGCGCGGAGCGACCGCGGCCACGGTCGGCGGCCCGCAGCCGGAACCGAAGCCCCGTCCGCGACCGAAGCCCCGTCGGTGACCGAAATCCCGGCCCGGCCGGAAGACCCGCGCCAGGACCGGAAGCCCCGAATCGCGACCGGCCATCCGGCGGACCTACTTTCCGGTGAACTTCTCGTACTCCTTCAGGACCACATCGGTCGGTCCGTCCATGCGCAGTTCGCCGCGTTCCAGCCACAGCACCCGGTCGCAGGTGTCACGGATGGACTTGTTGTTGTGGCTGACCAGGAAGACCGTGCCGGCCTCCTTGCGCAGCTCGCGGATGCGGTCCTCGGAGCGCTTTTGGAACTTGCGGTCGCCGGTGGCCAGCGCCTCGTCGATCATCAGGACGTCGTGATCCTTGGCCGCCGCGATGGAAAAGCGCAGCCGGGCCGCCATACCGGACGAGTAGGTGCGCATCGGGAGGGTGATGAAGTCACCCTTCTCGTTGATTCCGGAGAAGTCGACGATTCCCTGGTAGCGGGTCTTTATCTGTTCGCGGGTCATACCCATCGCGAGCCCGCCCAGGATGACGTTCCGCTCGCCGGTCAGGTCGTTCATCAGGGCGGCGTTGACTCCGAGCAGGGAGGGCTGGCCATCGGTGAAGACCTTGCCCCGTTCGGCGGGCAGCAGTCCGGCGATGGCACGCAGCAGGGTCGACTTGCCCGAGCCGTTGGACCCGATCAGGCCGATGGCCTCACCGCGGTAGGCGGTGAAGGACACGCCTTTGACGGCGTGCACCTTGCGTACGCCGCTTCCGCCGCCGCGCCCCAGGATCCTGCTCAGGGCGATGGTGGCGGCGCCGCGTCCGGTCTTGGTGCCGTTGACGCGGTAGACGATGTGCAACTCGTCCGCGATGACGGTGGGCCGACGCGCCCCGGTGTTCTGTTCAGCCACGGCCATACCTCTCCTCCGCCTTCCAGAAATACACGAACCCGCCCACCGCGACCAGTACGGACCAGCCGAGGGCGACCGCCCAGACGTGCGGCGGCAGGTTCGAGGAGCCGTAGCCGTCGATGAGCGAGAAGCGCATCAGGTCCATGTAGACGGCCGCCGGATTCCACTGAAGGGCGTCCGCGATCCAGTGCGGCTTGTCCTTCAGCATCACCGGGATGGAGAACATGACGCCCGACGCGTACATCCAGGTCCGCATGATGAAGGGCATCAGCTGGGCAAGGTCGGGGGTCTTGGATCCCATTCGGGCCATGATGAGCGCAAGGCCGGTATTGAAGAGGAATTGCAGGACGAGCACCGGGATGATCAGCAGCCAGGACAGGCCCGGGAAGCTGCCGAAGCCGATCGCGACGACGAAGAGCACGACCATCGAGAAGAGCAGCTGCTGAAGCTGCTGGAGCGCGAACGAGACGGGCAGCGAGGCGCGCGGGAAGTGCAGCGCGCGCACCAGGCCGAGATTGCCGGAGATCGCCCGGACGCCCGCCATCACCGAGCTCTGCGTGAAGGTGAACACGAACACCCCGGTCACCAGGAACGGGATGTACACCTCTGACGACATGCCGCGGCTCGCGTGCAGGATCAAGCCGAAGATCAAGTAGTAGACCAGGGCGTTCAGCAGCGGGGTCGCCACCTGCCAGAGCTGACCGAGCTTGGCCTGGCTGTACTGGGCGGTCAGCTTGGCGTGCGAGAACGCAAGAATGAAGTGACGCCGCCCCCACAGCTGGCGGACGTACGCGACCAGGCCGGGCCGGGCGCCGGATACGGAGAGCCCGTACTTGGCGGCCAGCTCGTCGGCAGTCAGCCCGTCGTCGGGGGACGGAAGTGCGCTCACCGCGACACCGCCGTCATGCGTTGTCTCACTCACAGGCGGAAACTTTCCTCTTCACGAGGCCAGGACCGGCGGGCGTGGACAGAAGTCCAGGCCCGGGGTTCGGCCAGCTGCTCTCAGACACGAGCTTGTCAGATGACAGGGGGTCGGCCCAGCCGGGTCAGCCGCCACACGGTACGCCACTTCATGGGCCGGCGAGGACCGCAAGGCGTCGACCAGCCCTCCCGGAAGCCGCCGAACCAGGCCTTCAGCGCAGGTCCTGAAGGGCGCCTGAGCAGGGTCAGCAGCAGCCAGACGCCGAGGTAGACGGGCACCAGGAGCGCGGGCAGGTTGCGGCGGGCCAGCCAGACGCGGTTGCGGGCCACCATCCGGTGGTAGACGGCATGCCGGGACGGCGCGGTCGCCGGATGGAAGAGCACCATGTCGGAGCGGTAGTCGATGAGCCATCCGGCGTCGAGGGCCCGCCAGGCGAGGTCGGTCTCCTCATGAGCGTAGAAGAAGTCGCCGGGCAGACCGCCGACCTCGGCCATGACCTGGGTGCGCACCGCGTTGGCACCGCCCAGGAAGGTGGTGACACGTGAGGAGCGCATCGGGTCAGAGGCGCGCAGCCGTGGCACATGGCGGCGCTGGGTGATCCCGGTCTCGGGGTCGGCGATGCGGAAGCTGATGATGCCGAGCTCGGGGTCGGCCGCGAAGGCGTCGCGGCAGAGCCGGGCCGTGTCCTGCTGGGCGAGCAGCCCGTCGTCGTCGAGGAAGAGCAGGATGTCCACGCCGAAAGAGCCGGACCCGGCGGTGGCGCCGTCCGCCTCGGACACGGCCGGAGTAACCGTTTCTCCAGACCCTCCTTGCGCGGCCGGGCCATCTGAACCAGTTCGGAAAGCGGCTATTCCGACATTACGCCCACCGGGGATGCCCAGGTTCTCGGGCAGTTCGACGGTCCGCACGGAACAGGCGAGGCCTGTGACGTCCGGTACCGGCGAACCGTTGCCGACCACGACCACCTCGACCGGTTCGCCGTCCTGCGTGGCGATCGAGTCGATCAGGGCGCGCAGCTCACCCGGACGAGTGCCCATGGTGATGATCACCGCCCCGACCTTCAGGGGCTTGCTCGCCGGGACGGGGTGCTGGGACTGAGGCACACGGCTCTCGGACACGGGGCTCACGGGCGACCTCACTTCAGCCTGCTGGACGCCAGGACGGAGACCAGGTGGAGCAGGGTCTGCACGACGGCGATGGCGGCGAGCACGGCGGTACCGAGACGAGTGAAGAACAGGTCCCCCCGGACGGTGTCCAGGACTGCGAGGACGAGGATCAGCAGCGAGGCCTCGATGCCGAGGACCAGCCGGTGGAACTTGAGTGCCGCGGCGGCCTTGCGGGCCAGCGCCATACCGGAGGAACGCGGCTCGCTTGCCGCCTCCTGCACGGGCGGCAGTCCGCCCTGGTGCCGGGCGACGCCGACGAGGTCGGTCTCCGCCTTGATCAGGACGGCGCCGAGCGCGGCGAGCGTGCCGAGGAAGGCCCACAGCCAGTCGATGCGCCCGCTTCCCCACAGGTCCGCGGCGCGCAGGCCGAGGCCAACCAGGACCGCTACGTCGGTCAGGTAGGCGCCGACCCGGTCCAGGTACACCCCGCCGAGCGAGAACTGCTTCTTCCAGCGGGCTATCTCACCGTCGACGCAGTCCAGCAGCAGGTAGAGCTGGACCGCGACCACGCCGAGCACCGCGCCGGTGATGCCCGGCACCAGCAGCGCCGGGGCGGCGAGGACACCGCAGACGGTCATCAGGTAGGTCAGCTGGTTGGGCGTGACCCTGGTGTTCACCAGGTATCGGTCCACCCGCAGCGAGACCTCCCGCATGTACAGGCGTCCGCCCCAATGCTCACCGCTGCGCCGGTCCTTCACCCCTTCGGGATGAACGACGGGGCGGAGTTCAGCTACTGATGGCCTTGGCATAGTCGGCGTATGCGTCCTTGATCTGGTGGGTGGACAGGTCGAGGTGTTCGAGGATGGTGAAGCGGCCGGGGCGGGTCTGCGGAGCGAACTCCACGACCTGGACGAACTCGTCCACGGTGAAGCCGATCTCCTCGGGCAGCACGGGCAGGCCGTGCCGGCGCAGCACGTCACTCATCTGCTGGGCCATGACGTGATCGCCGCGCAGGTACGTGGCGAACGCGCCGCCGAGGCCGCACTGCTCGCCGTGCAGAGCGTTGCGTCTTGGGAACGTCAGGTCGAAGGCGTGGCTGATCTCATGGCAGGCACCGGACGCCGGGCGGCTGTCACCCGCCACGGACATGGAGATACCGCAGAGCACCAGGGCCTCGGCGAGCGTCGTCAGGAAGTCGTCGTCGCCGACGCCGCCGGGGTGGCGCAGGACGGCCTCGGCCGCCTGGCGGGCCATCGCGGCGGCGAGGCCGTCGACCTGCTCGCCGGTCTGGCGGTGCGACAGCTCCCAGTCGGCCACGGCGGAGATCTTGCAGATCACATCGCCGATGCCGGCCCGGACGTAGCGCACCGGTGCCTCGCGGATCACATCCAGGTCGATGATGATCCCGATCGGGTTGGGCACGCCGTACGAGCCGCGGCCCGCGTCATTGTCGAGCGTGGCGACCGGAGAGCACAGGCCGTCGTTGGCGAGGTTCGTGGCCACCGCGACCAGCGGCAGTCCCACGCGCGCCGCGGCGTACTTCGCGCAGTCGATGACCTTGCCGCCGCCGAGGCCGACCACCGCGTCGTAGTGGCCTTCCTTCTTGATCGAGTCGGCGAGCCGCACAGCACCGTCGATGGTGCCGTCCGCGTCATCGAACCAGTCCGCCCCGGGCAGCGCGGGCGCGAAGGCGTCGCGCAGCGCCCGTCCCGAGCCGCCGCTGATGGCGAAGGCCACCCGGCCCGACGGGGCGATGCGCTGGTCGGACAGGACGGTGGCGAGGTCGTCGAGCGCACCCCGCCGGATGTCCACGACCACCGGTGAGGGAATGAGCCTGGTCAGTACTGGCATACGATCTCCCGTCCCCGGGCGAGATCGTCGTGGTTGTCGATCTCCACCCACGGCACGTCGCCGATGGGTGCCACGTCGATCCTGAAGCCGCGGTTGACGAGCTCCTGGTAGCCGTCCTCGTAGTACAGCTGGGGGTCGCGCTCGAAGGTGGCCTTCAGGGCGTCGGCGAGTTCCGGCGCAGCGGCGCCCTCGATGAGGGTCACGCCGATGTACTCGCCGGTGGCCGCTTCGGGGTCCATCAGCTTGGTGATCTTCTGAACGCCCTTGACAGGGTCGGCGACGACCTTCATCTCCTCGTCGGCCAGGTGCTTCACCGTGTCAAGCGCCAGGATGATCTTCTTGTCGCCGCCGCGTGCGGCGAGCAGGGTCCGCTCGACGGAGACGGGGTGCACGGTGTCACCGTTGGCGAGGATCACACCGTCCTTGAGGGAGTTCCGGCCGCACCACAGGGAGTAGGCGTTGTTCCACTCCTCCGCTTTGTCGTTGTCGATCAGCGTGAGCTTCAGGCCGTAAGCCTGCTCAAGCGCGGCCTTGCGGGCGTAGACGGCTTCCTTGCGGTACCCGACGATGATCGCGGCCTCGGTGAGGCCGATCTCCGCGAAGTTCCGCAGCGTGAGGTCGAGCACGGTCGGCTCGCCCTCTATGCCCGCGCTGCCCACCGGCACCAGAGCCTTGGGGAGGCTGTCGGTGTAGGGACGCAGACGCCGTCCGGCGCCGGCCGCGAGCACGAGGCCGATCATGCGGGTTCTCCTTCGTCGTGTACGGCGGGTGCGTTCGAGGACATCTGCGTGATCCAGAAGCGGATGCTCTCGGTCAGCACCACCAGGGCCACGACCACGGCCAGGGCCGTGAGCGCGACGGTGAGACCGGTGGCGGCGAGCGCTGCGGCCAGGACGGTGACCAGGAGTGTCCTGCCTTCGTGCCCGCCGATCGAGCGCACCAGCCAGGCAGGCGGTGCGCCGGTGTTGCCGCGGATGCGGTACACCGTGTCGTAGTGATGGTAGGCGACCGCGGCCACCAGTCCGAAAGCCGCGGGCAAGGCGCCGTTCACCTCGGCCCGGGCGGCGAGGATCAGTACGGTGCCGTATTCGGCGGCCCGGAAGACGGGCGGTACCAGCCAGTCGAGGGCGCCCTTGAGGGGGCGGGCGGTGGCGAGAGCGCTGGTGACGCAGTACACGCAGGCGGCGAGGACCGGCCAGGCACCGCCGAACGGAGTGAATGCGCTCACAGCGACGACCACGACGCCGCCGACCACGGCCAGGGCGGGGGGCGCGAAGGACGGCAGCCGGGACGCGACGCGCGACGCGGCGGCGGCGACGGCGTCACCGAGCGGACCGCGGTCGGCGAGGTCTGCCAGGGCGCGCGCCGCACGGTCGGTGCGCCTGGCCCGGCGGGTCAGCGAGCGCAGCAGCCGGCCCGCGGTGGTGTAGCACGCCGCGAACGCACAGCCGATGAGCAGTACGACAAGGGTGATCCGCGGGGTCGTGACGGCGGTGAGCACCGCTATCAGCGCCCAGCGCTCGCCGATCGGCAGCACGATCATCCGGCGCAGCCACACCGTCCAGCCCACGCTGTCGAGCCGGTCGGACAGGGCGGCGGTGGGACTGGTGTTGACGGCAGCGCTGTCGGCGTTCGCCTCGTTGAAGGAGAAGTCCACGATGTGACGGCAGCTCTGCAGCACCATGGCGCCGAGCGCCAGTGCCCATACATCGTCACCGCCGCGGGCGGCACCGAGCGCGAGCCCCGCGTAGTAGGCGTACTCCTTGGCCCGGTCGAAGGTGGCGTCCAGCCAGGCGCCGAGCGTTGAGTACTTCAGCGCATACCGGGCGAGCTGTCCGTCGGTGCAGTCGAGCACGAAGGAGAACAGCAGCAGGACACCGGCGGCGACGAAGCCGCCCCGGGTCCCGGTGGCCGCGCACGCCGCCGCGATCAGCGCGGTGAGCAGGGAGGCGGTGGTCACCTGGTTGGGGGTCAGGCCGCGACGGGCGCACCATCGGGCGAGATAGCGCGAGTACGGACTGATGCAGTACGTGGTGAAGAACCCGTCGCGGGCCTTCACGGCGCTGCGCAGGCGTACCGCCTCGTCATCGACGGCGGCCACGGCCCGGCGGGCTTCGGCACGCTCCTCGGCGTCTTCGGGGACGGTGGCCACCAGCGAGCCGAGCTCGGGGTGGTGCACCTCGGTGCCGTCCGCTTCGAGAGCGCTGGTCAGACGGTCGGCGAGGCTGTCGGTCACCACGTCGGTCCCGGTGGCGGCCGGGCGCGCGGCGCCCGTGCCGCCGTCCGCCGCCGTGCGCAGGACGCCGGCCAGCGCCTGCCGTGCCTCGGCGGTGACGGCCAGGGCGCCGGGCACGGCACCGGCGGTGAAGCGCGGGTCGGTCAGACCCAGCCGCAGGGCATGCGGATGGCCCACGAAGCGGCTGTCCACGACGGCCACCCGCTGTCCTGCCGGAGCACCGGTCAGCTGCGCCTCGGCGTCCGCCGCGTCGGTGGCACGGCACACATCGAAGCCGAGCGACCGCAGATCGTCCTCAAGTGATGATCCGGGGACCGGCTGGCCGGTGAGGATGGCGGTCGACAGACGAACTCACTCCTTGAGGGACCGGCACGTCAGGGCGCCGGAGTCGTGCGGGGCGGGCGCGCTCGTGGCCTGGGCCACGGCGGATGTCGGCAGAGGCTATCGGATACCGGGAAGCGGGTGTTCACCGCCCGTTCACGTCCCGATCAGCGGAGTCGGCGGGGCGCCGGCGGGCAGTCCGGCCGGCAGAACGGAACAGATGACGCGTATCCGTACCCTCCGCCGCGCCAGGGCGTGCCGGGCGCGGCGTCCGGCACGTCATAGGGTGGTCGCCCATGACATGGCTTATCACCGGCGGTGCCGGATACATCGGGGCACATGTGGTGCGATCCATGACCGCAGCGGGCGAGCGGGTGGTCGTCCTGGACGACTTCTCCACGGGGGTGCCGGAGCGGCTCACGCCGCAGGTTTTGGTGGTGCGCGGGTCCGTGGCCGACGCCGCGCTGCTGAAGCAGGTCTGCGCGGACCACGCCGTGACCGGTGTGGTGCATCTCGCGGCGCACAAGCAGGTCGGCGAGTCGGTGGCTCAGCCGCTGCGGTACTACAGGGACAACATCGGAGGCCTGACGACCTTGCTGGAGGCGGTGGCCGGGGCGGGAATCACCCGGTTCGTCTTCTCCTCGTCGGCCGCGGTCTACGGCAACCCCGATGTGGATCTGATCACAGAGGAGACCGGCTGCGCGCCGATGAGCCCGTACGGCGAAACCAAGCTCGCCGGTGAGTGGCTGGTGCGCGCCGCGGGCCGGGCGTACGGCATCAGGACGGCGTGCCTGCGTTACTTCAACGTCGCCGGGGCGGCCGATCCCGAGCTCGCGGACACCGGGGCCTTCAACGTGATCCCCATGGTCTTCGAACGGCTCACCAGGGGCGAGGCCCCGCGGATCTTCGGAGACGACTACCCGACCCCGGACGGCACCTGCGTCCGCGACTACATCCATGTCGCCGACCTCGCCGACGCCCACCTGGCGGCCGCCCGGTGGCTCACCGCGGGCCGCGCGGCGGACGGTGCGGGGTCCGGGGGCGGTGCGGCGGTCCCGGACGGCGGCGCGGGTGACCTCACGGTGAACATCGGACGGGGCGAGGGCGTGTCGGTACGGGAGCTGGTCGACGTGATCGCCGACGTCACCGGCGACCGCCGCACCGCGCTCGTCGAGGCCCGGCGCCCCGGTGACGCCCCGCGCGCCGTCGCCTCCGCGGCACTGGCCACCGAGGTGCTGGGCTGGACGGCCCGGCGCGGAGTGCGGGACATGGTCGACTCGGCCTGGCGGGGCTGGCAGCTGCACCTGTCCCGGTAACCGCCACGCGATCTTGGCACCGCTGCGACCTGCGCCCTCCGCCGGTCACCTCCCCCGGCTCGCCGCCGGGCGGTGACCCCCGGGGGGCGCCTTCGGCCCGGCACCGCTCGCAGCAGCGGAACCCGCCATTCCGATCTGTTTCGTTTCTGCAGGTCAAGGCAGTGATAACGGTGTTCAGTACCATGTTGCCCGGTACCCCCGCCCCGTAGTTCACTGAAGAGCGTCGGACAGATCATGGACCAGCGGTCGACCGAGGCGGAGGCTTGCATGGGTGCGGGGCACCATCACGGGCATACGCACGCCGCCCCTGCCGCGGGCACGGCGGCGGCGGGCTACCGCGGGCGGCTGCGGATCGCGCTGGGGATCACGGTGACCGTCATGGTGGCGGAGCTCGCCGGCGGTCTGCTGGCCGACTCGCTGGCACTGATCGCGGACGCGGCACACATGGCCACCGACGCCCTCGGCCTCGCGATGGCGCTGGTCGCCATCCACTTCGCCGCCCGCCCGCCGAGCGGCAACCGCACCTTCGGCTACGCCCGCGCCGAGATCCTGGCGGCGCTCGCCAACTGCCTGCTGCTGCTCGGCGTCGGCGGCTATGTGGTGTTCGAGGCGATCGCGCGAATTATCACGCCCGCCCCGACGTCGGGTGGCCTCACCGCCATCTTCGCCCTGGTGGGCCTGGTCGCGAACCTGGTCTCGCTGACGCTGCTGATGCTCCCCCAAGCTCTCAAGAAGCAGAAGGGGACCTCATGGCGCGAGAGCATCAACGTGCGCGGTGCCGTCCTGGAGGTGGCTGCCGACGCGCTGGGCTCGGTGGCGGTGCTGATCTCGGCCGCCGTCATCCTGACGACAGGCTGGCGGACGGCCGACCCGGTGGCCTCGCTGTTGATCGCTCTCATGATCGTGCCGCGCACCGTGCAGCTGCTGCGCGAGACCGTCAACGTCCTCCTTGAGGCCGCGCCCGAGGACGTCGACATGGCTCAGGTGCGTGCCCATATCCTGGCCCTGCCCGGCGTGGAGGATGTGCACGACCTGCATGCCTGGACGATCACCTCGGGGATGCCGGTGCTCTCCGCGCATGTGGTGGTCAGCTCGGACACGCTCACCGACACCGGGCACGAGAGGATGCTGCACGACCTGCAGGGCTGTCTGGGACACCACTTCGACGTCGCGCACTGCACCTTCCAGCTGGAGCCCGGCGGGCATGCCGAGCACGAGGCAGGGCTCTGCACGTGAGCCCGCGCCTGCCCGGAGCGCACGGGCGCGCGGGCATGCCTGTTCGTGCGTCCGCACGCCCTCGGCGCGCGTTCGCCTCCGCGTCATGTCCGGGGACGATTCCGCTCGGGAACCCGGGGGCATGATCAGGTCTCCGGTCACATCCGGAGGACCGGCTCCGGGGCATCCGCGGCAGCTGCCCGTTGCGGCGGGCGGGACATGCGGGGCGCCCGGTCGATCCCGGGCGTGTCGGGGCTGTACGGCAGACTTGAGATTCGAAGACCGAGGTTAAGGATGGGTATGGCGATCACACCTGCCACCGCGGACAACCGTTCCCAGAACGGCACCGCTGACGCGATCCTGCTGGAGCTGGTCGACGAGGACGGCGCCACGATCGGCACGGCGGAGAAGCTCGCCGCCCACCAGCCGCCGGGGCAGCTGCACCGGGCGTTCTCGGTGTTCCTTTTCGACAGCGAGGGGCGGCTGCTGCTGCAGCAGCGCGCGATCGGCAAGTATCACTCCCCCGGTGTCTGGTCGAACACGTGTTGCGGCCATCCGTACCCCGGCGAGGCGCCGTTCGCCGCCGCGTCCCGTCGCACCTTCGAGGAGCTGGGTGTCGCCCCGTCCCTGCTCGCCGAGGCGGGCACGGTCCGCTACAACCACCCGGACCCAGCCTCGGGCTTGATCGAGCAGGAGTTCAACCATCTCTTCGTGGGCCTGGTCCGGCAGGCGCCGCAGCCGGACCCCGAGGAGATCGGCGCCACCGCGTTCGTGACCGCGTCCGAGCTGGCCGCCCGGCATGTTCAGGATCCGTTCTCCGCATGGTTCATGACGGTGCTGGAGGCCGCGCGGCCCGCGATCAAGGAGCTGACCGGGCCCGCCGCCGGCTGGTGAGCCGCCACCGGGACGGCCCGGCAGCCGCCGGCATAGCGGTCCCGCACAGGCAGCCACAGCGGCAGTGCCGCCCAGATGATCTTTCCGCCGCCGGCGGTCTGTGCGACGTCGCACACCCCGCCCGCCTCCCGTGCGATCTCGCGGACCAGCAGCAGGCCGCGGCCACCGGTCTGGCCATGGTCGGCGATCAGCGCGGCGGGGCGGTAGGGGTGGTTGTCCTCCACGGAGACCCGCACCCATTCGGAGCCGACGCCGACCTCGACGGCGAGCATCGGCGAGAGCAGTGCGGCGTGCCGCACCGCGTTGGTGACCAGCTCCGAGACGATGAGCAGCAGGCCGTGCAGCACCTCGTCGCAGGCCGGGACGCCCTGGCGGGCCAGCAGGTCACGCACGGCGTGCCGCGCCTGGGGCACCGAGGCGTCGATCGCGGGGGCGGTGAACCGCCATACGCCCTCGTACGGCTGGGTGGCGCGGCTGCCCACTGGCCCGGGCGGTGCTCCCCAGCCGCCCTGGGAACGAGGTAGGTTTCTCCACCCGCCGCTGTCCATTGTCCGCTCGCCGTCCTCACGCTCGGTTGTCACCACGTGTCGAGTGTGGGCAAGCGCGGCGCCAAGTCACAGGACTGGACGCAAGTCGGTCACTATCGACGCAACTCGACCACTACGGCACGACTACCTCTGCCTGAAGACCGGTTCTGCCATTCTTCTTCCGACTTTCGACCCTTTTCGGGTTGTACGGATTTTGATTACTCTCCGTCACGATCATGGTGATCAGGAGTTTAGAGGCGATGGATACCATCCGGCGCATGGAACCGCAGTTGCTGCACACCGTCGCTGCCGGCGTCGCGACCGTCGTCATCCACCACCCGGCCAAGCGGAACGCCATGACCGCCGAGATGTGGCAGGCGCTGCCGCCGCTGCTGGACAAGCTGGCGGCCGACACACGCGTACGCGTACTGGTGCTCACGGGAGAGGGCGGGACGTTCTGCGCCGGCGCGGACATCTCCTCGCTGCGCGGGACAGCGCTCGACGCCCCGGCCGATGTGGCGCCCGGTGCGGAGCCACGGTCACCGGCGGCGGGACCGCAGGAGTTCGCGGTGACGGCACAGGACGCGCTCACCGCCTTTCCGAAGCCCACGATCGCGGCCGTGCACGGCCCCTGTGTGGGAGGCGGCTGCCTCCTGGCGGCGGCCTGCGATCTGCGGTTCGCGGACGAGAACGCCCTCTTCGGGGTGACTCCGGCGCGTCTCGGGGTGGTCTACCCGCCGGCCGCCACCCACCGCCTGGTCTCTCTGGTCGGACCTGCAACCGCCAAGTACCTGCTGTTCTCCGGCGAGCTGATTGACGCGGCACGCGCCCTGCGCACCGGCCTGGTGGACGAGGTGCTGCCGCACGGCCGGCTCGACAGGCGGGTCGCGGACTTCACCCGCGTACTGGTGTCACGTTCGCAACTGACCCAGGCCGCCGCGAAGGAGTTCGCCGACGGACGCATGGACCGTGCCGCGTACTGGACACAGGAGGCGCACCGCAGCGGGGAGACCGCGGAGGGTGTCGCCGCCTTCCTGGAGCGCAGGGCACCGCGGTTCGAATGGCCCGGCACGTCCTGAGCCGTGGCAGCCGGCCGTGGCCGCGCGCGCCGCAGCCGGTCGGCCGCCACTCAGGCGCCTTTCGCACTCCGCCGCTCAGGTACCGGTCGCACCTCGTCACCTGTCAGCAGATCCGAGGAGCCTTCGATCGCCGTGCTGTCCCCCAAGCGCCGTTCCAAAGGCCTGACCACCACGCTCGCCGTCAGCGCCAGGCAGCCCACGGCCACCCACGGCAGCACCCGGTCCACGCCGTACAAGACGCCGAACAGGCCGGGCGTCACCATGTCCGCCGTCGCGAACGAGTACTGGAACGCCGCCAGATAGGTGCCTCGCGCTCCCTGCGGCGCCGCTTGTGCGCAGAGCGCGTTCGAAGCCGGCCCGTGCAGCATCTCCGCCGTCGCCCACAGCAGCATCACCAGCGCCAGGTAGCCGACCAGCAGCGGGCCCCGCGGCAGCAGCACCGCCATGGCGGCGGCCGCGCACCAGGCCGCCCACAGCCGGCCGCCCCAGGCCATCGCGCCGCCCCGGGAAGTGCGCCGTCGGGCGCGACGGGTGGCCTCGGCCGTACCGGTGGCCACGGCCACCGTGGTGATCGTGAAGAAGGCGCCGACCGCCCAGCCGGGCGCGTGCAGCCCGCGGGTCACATAGACCGGCAGCGCCACGGCGAGGAAGACCGTGCAGATGTTGAACGGGATGTTCACGGCGATCAGCGCCAGATACGTCCGGTCACGCAGCAAGGACCCTGTTCCGCCTGGTGATTGCCGGATCGGCGCGCCGGACGGCCGCCGTGTCCCGCGTACGAACAGGCCGATGATGACCGCTGCGACGACGAAGGAGACCGCGTCCGTCAGCACCATCGCCCAGTACGCGTGCTGCGAGGCGAACGCGAGCAGCACGCCCGCGAGCACCGTGCCGGCACCGGTACCGGCGGCCCGGATCATGCCCGCTCGGGCGAACCACTGGTCCCTGGCCTGATCATCCGCCTGCTCGACGATCAACGCGAAGACCGACGACCAGTACGCCCGCACCCCCACCGCCTCGGTGAGCGCCGCGAGGAACAGTGACACAGGACCGGCCACCCCCAGGTACAGGAAGAACCCTGCGGCCTGCAGCAACTGCCCTGCGATCACCATCGGCCGCGGCCCGATGCGGTCCACGATCCGCCCGACGAGCAGCGGCAGCAGGAACGAGCAGGCCATGGCAGCGGTCAGCAGCAGGCCGACGCGCGCCTCCGACAGATCGGTGACGGTGAGGAAGTAGACCATGGACAGCGGGAGATAGAGACCCGTGCCTACGGCGTCGACGGCCAGCGCCATCGGTATCGCCCAGGAAGCGCCGTCGCGGGTCCGCGGCCACCTCACGGCGTGCCCGGTGCGGCCGGGCCGCGGGCTTCCTGGTGCCCGGACGCCGCTCGTTCGCACCGGGCAGCCCTCCATTCCTGGGCGAGGTCGGCGGGAACTGCCGGGAGGGGCTTTTGGCTGATCCGGCATCGGGCCGCCGCGAGGCACGCGGACAGGCCGGGGCCGCAAGATCCGCGAACCCGTCTTCCCACCGCGGGACACGCTGACGTCAACGGAGTTTTCCTACCCGCCGGACGTCGCCAGACACGCCCGCGCGGCCGTCAGGACGCTCTCGCCCGTCGCACGCGGCCGGGAATACGCACCGTTCACGCCGGCACCAAGTGGCACATGGTTCGGCCATGTGTCACCTGGCTGGAAAAGTCGCAACCCGCCGCGCGGGGGTGCCCTGAGCCCCGGTTGTCGGTGCCGCCTGCCACAATTGCCGCGCAACCTCAGTGGAGAAGGCGGTACGGGACGTGACGACACCCGCGGCACCCCTGACAGGGTCCATCGAAAGCAGGATCGCAGAGGAGCTCGGCGTACGGGAACGGCAGGTGAAAGCGGCCGTCGACCTGCTCGACGGCGGTTCGACGGTGCCTTTCATCGCCCGCTACCGCAAAGAAGCAACCGACATGCTCGACGATGCGCAACTGCGCACCCTCGAAGAGCGGCTGCGGTATCTGCGGGAGCTGGAGGAGCGGCGCTCCACGATCCTCGACTCGGTACGGGAGCAGGGCAAGCTCGACCGAGGAGCTGGAGGCGCAGATCCGCAGCGCGGACACCAAGGCGCGCCTGGAGGACATCTATCTGCCGTTCAAGCCGAAGCGGCGCACCAAGGCGCAGATCGCGCGCGAGGCGGGCCTCGAACCTCTCGCGGACGGGCTGCTGGCCGACCCGTCGGTGGACCCGCCGGCCGCCGCGGCGGCGTTCGTCGACGCGGACAAGGGCGTGGCCGACGCCCAAGCAGCGCTGGACGGGGCGCGCGCGATCCTCGCCGAGCGGTTCTCGGAGGACGCCGACCTGATCGGCGAGCTGCGCGAGCGCATGTGGACCCGCGGGCGGCTCGCCGCCAAGGTGCGGGACGGCAAGGCGGAGGCAGGCGCGAAGTTCGCCGACTACTTCGACTTCGCCGAGCCGTTCACCGAGCTGCCCTCGCACCGCATCCTCGCCATGCTCCGCGGCGAGAAGGAGGAGGTCCTCGACCTCGTCCTGGAGCCCGAGGAGCTGTCCGCGGAACCGGTACCCGCCACCGCCTCCACCTCCTCGTATGAACCGATCATCGCCTCCCGGTTCGGTGTCGCGGAGCGCGGGCCGGCCCGGGGACAAGTGGCTGGGTGAGACGGTCCGCTGGGCCTGGCGGACCCGCATCCTGGTACGCCTCGGCATCGATCTGCGGCTGCGGCTGCGCACCACGGCGGAGGACGAGGCGGTCCAGGTCTTCGCCGCGAACCTGCGCGACCTGCTGCTCGCGGCCCCCGCGGGCACCCGCGCGACGCTGGGCCTCGACCCCGGTTTCCGTACCGGTGTGAAGGTCGCCGTGGTGGACGCGACGGGCAAGGTCGTCGCCACCGACGTGATCTACCCGCACGTCCCGCAGAACAAGTGGGACGAGTCCATCGCCAAGCTGGCCCGGCTGTCCGAGGAGCACGCGGTCGAACTGATCGCGATCGGCAACGGCACGGCCTCCCGTGAGACGGACAAGCTCGCCGGTGATCTCATCACCCGCCATCCGGAGCTGAAGGTGACGAAGGTGATGGTCTCCGAGGCCGGCGCCTCGGTGTACTCCGCCTCTGCCTTCGCCTCGCAGGAGCTGCCGGACATGGACGTGTCCCTGCGCGGCGCGGTGTCGATCGCGCGCCGGCTGCAGGACCCGCTGGCCGAGCTGGTGAAGATCGACCCCAAGTCGATCGGCGTCGGCCAGTACCAGCACGACCTGTCCGAGGTGAAGCTCTCCCACTCCCTGGACACGGTCGTGGAGGACTGTGTCAACGGCGTCGGCGTGGACGTGAACACCGCCTCCGCGCCCCTGCTCGCCCGGGTCTCCGGCATCGGCTCGGGGCTCGCCGACAACATCGTGTCGCACCGCGACTCGAACGGCCCGTTCCGTTCCCGCACCGCGCTCAAGGGCGTCGCCAGGCTCGGCCCGAAGGCGTACGAGCAGTGTGCGGGCTTCCTGCGGATCCGTGGCGGTGACGACCCGCTGGACGCGTCGAGCGTCCACCCCGAGGCGTACCCGGTGGTGCGCCGCATGGTGCAAAAGACAGGCGGCGACGTCGCCTCTCTGATCGGTAACACGGGAACGCTGCGGTCTCTGAAGGCCGCCGAGTTCGTCGACGACACCTTCGGCCTGCCGACGGTGTCGGACATCCTGCGGGAGCTGGACAAGCCGGGGCGCGACCCGCGTCCGGCGTTCAAGACGGCCACCTTCAAGGAGGGCGTGGAGAAGATCTCCGACCTCGCCTCCGGGATGGTGCTGGAGGGCGTGGTCACGAACGTGGCGGCGTTCGGCGCGTTCGTGGACGTCGGGGTGCACCAGGACGGTCTGGTGCACGTGTCCGCGATGTCGAAGACCTTCGTGAAGGACCCGCGGGATGTGGCCAAGTCGGGTGACATCGTGAAGGTGAAGGTGCTCGACATCGACATTCCTCGTAAGAGGATCTCGCTGACGCTGCGTCTTGACGACGACGCGGCCCCGACGGGTCCGGCCGCCGGCAGTAGCAGCGGTGGCGGTGGCCGAGGCGGGCAGCGAGGACGGGCACCGGGCCCGCGGCAAGGGGCTGCCAAGCAGGGCGGCCAGCAGAGCCGCGGCGGCGCGCGGCAGGCGCCGCCCGCCAACAGCGCGATGGCCGATGCGCTGCGGCGAGCGGGTCTGGTGGATCCCAAGCGGTGAGGTTCCCGGCCCGGGGCCGAGGCGCCGCTGTATGCGGGCGCCCCGGCCCCGGGCCGAGCACACTGGCCAGCGCCCCGCAGGCCTCTGCGTCCAGGTGCGGAGAGCTGCGCGGCCGGCCCGGCGAAATCCGCCGGCCGCGATGAGCCCGGCCGGCCCCCGCTCAGCCCGCTCAGACCTCCGTGACCTTGCCGCCCGTCACCTCGAAGCGACGCGTGGTGTGCACCGCTTCGAGCATGCGGCGATCGTGGGTGACGAGGAGAAGCGTGCCCTGGTACGAGGCGAGGGCGGACTCCAGCTGTTCGATGGCGGGCAGGTCGAGATGGTTGGTCGGCTCGTCCAGGACCAGCAGATTCACCCCGCGGGCCTGGAGCAGGGCGAGGGCGGCACGGGTGCGTTCGCCCGGGGAGAGGGTGGCCGCCGGGCGCAGGACATGGTCGCTCTTCAGGCCGAACTTGGCCAGCAGCGTCCGTACCTCGGCCGGCTCAAGGCCTGCCCGGTGCCGTGCCGCGCCGAAGGCGTCCAGGAGATGGGCCGGACCATAGAACAGCTTGCGGGCCTGGTCCACTTCACCGACCAGCACACCGGAGCCGAGCGCGGCATACCCCGCGTCCAGCGGCCGGCGCTCCAGCAGAGCCGCGAGCAGGGTGGACTTGCCCGCGCCGTTGGCGCCGGTGACCGCGACGCGGTCGGCCCAGTTGATCTCCAGTGAGACCGGGCCGAGGCGGAAGTCGCCGCGGCGCACCTCGGCGTCGCGCAGCGTCGCGGCCACCGAGCCGGAGCGCGGCGCCGGCGCGATCTCCATGCGCAGTTCCCACTCCTTGCGGGGCTCCTCGACGACGTCGAGCCGGTCGATCATGCGCTGGGTCTGGCGTGCCTTGGCGGCCTGCTTCTCGCTCGCCTCACTGCGGAATTTGCGACCGATCTTGTCGTTGTCGGTGGCCTTGCGGCGGGCGTTCTTGACGCCCTTGTCCATCCAGGCACGCTGCATCCTGGCCCGGCCTTCGAGCGCCGTCCTCTTGTCGGCGAACTCCTCGTACCCCTCGCGGGCGTGCCGCCGCGCGGTCTCGCGTTCCTCCAGGTAGGACGCGTACCCGCCGCCATAGAGGTGGATCTGTCCCTGTGCGAGATCGAGTTCGAGCACCTTGGTGGCGGTGCGGGTGAGGAACTCCCGGTCATGGCTGACGACGACCGTGCCCGCGCGCAGGCCGCCGACGAACCGCTCCAACCGCTCCAGGCCGTCGAGGTCCAGGTCGTTGGTGGGTTCGTCGAGCAGGAAGATGTCGTACCGGGAGAGCAGCAGCGAGGCGAGTGAGGCGCGGGCGGCCTGCCCGCCGGAGAGGGAGGTCATGGGACGGTCGAGTCCGATGCCGAGGCCGAGCGCGTCCGTGACCTCCTCGGCGCGCTCGTCGAGATCGGCACCGCCGAGGCCGAGCCACCGCTCCAGGGCGAGTGCGTAGGCATCGTCGGCACCGGGCGCCCCGGCAACCAGGCCCTCGGTGGCGGCGTCCATGGCGCACTGGGCGTCGGCCACGCCGGTGCGCCGGGCCAGGAACGCGCTAACGCTCTCGCCGGGGCGCCGCTCCGGCTCCTGGGGCAGGTGGCCCACGGTGGCGGTGGGCGGGGAGAGCCGCAGCTCGCCCTGCTCGGGTTTGTCGAGTCCGGCGAGCAGCCGCAGCAGGGTCGACTTGCCCGCACCGTTGGCACCGACAAGACCGATCACGTCGCCCGGTGCGACGACGAGGTCGAGCCCGGCGAAGAGCGAGCGGTCGCCGTGCCCGGCGGCGAGATCTTTGGCGACGAGTGTGGCATTCATCAGGAAACGCATCTTACGACCTGGGAGGAAACGGCGAACGGGCTCCCGACGCCGTGCGGCTCCACGCCGGCGTTGTCGTCAGTCGCCGACGCTCTCGCTGCCCGCACGCCGGCCCGGCACCGGCATCCGGTGCACGGCGCACCGTCCGAACGACTGCATCCGGGCATACCGCCGGATGCGGGCATGTCCGGCGCATGGCGGTCATGTGACGGCGGGGGCCATGGACATGACCGGGACGGGCGAGGCTCAATATGGTCGGACGGAACGGACTCCACCCCACGACGACTTGGAGCTTTCGTGTACCGCAGACTCATCGTCCCGGGCGCACTCGCGTTCTCCCTGATGCTGGCGATCCCGGCATCGGCCGACGGCTACGCACCCGGGGCGCCCGGGCATCGGCGATCCCTACTACCCGGAGTACGGCAACGGCGGGCTACGACGTCTCGCACTACGACCTGCGGCTGAAGTACCAGCCGAAGACGGACCTGCTGGAGGGCACGGCGACGATCCTCGCCACCGCCACCCAGGACCTCTCGCGCTTCAACCTCGACTTCGGCCTCAAGGTCAGCGAGGTCCGCGTCAACGGCAAGAAGGCCTCATTCGCCACGTCGGGCGACGCAGGAGCTGGAGATCACCCCGGCCGGCCGGCTGCCGAAGGGCACCGCCGCTCACCGTCGTCGTCCGCTACTCCGGCAAGCCGTCCGAGGTGAAGATCTACGGCTTCACCTCCTGGGCCCGCACCCCGGACGGCGGTGTCGCCGCGAACGAGCCGGAGTCGGCCGTCTGGTGGTTCCCGTCGCAACGACCACCCGCTCGACAAGGCGACCTACGACGTGTCGGTCGCGGTGCCGGACGGCACCCAGGCGATCTCCAACGGCGTGCTGAAGTCGCAGCCGCGCAGCCCGGCGGCTGGACGCGCTACGACTGGCGCTCCGACAAGCCGCAGGCGACCTACCTGGCCACGCTCGCGGTCGGTAAGTTCGACATCACCACCGACACGACGGCGGACGGCCTGCCGGTCGATCAACGCCTACAGCAAGGACCTGCGGCGGCAACCGCGGACGCGGCGCGGGCCAGCCGTCGAGCGCACCGGCGAGGCCGCCGAGTGGCTGGAAGGGATCTTCGGCCCTACCCGTTCAACGCGGTCGGCGGCTACGTCCCGAACGTGACCGACCGGCTTCGCCCTGGAGACGCAGACCCGGCCGTTCTACAGCCCGAAGCACTTCGCGAACGGTGCGAACGTCTCGGTGATCGTGCACGAGCTCGCCCACCAGTGGTACGGCGACAGCGTCTCGGTCGCACGGCTGGAAGGACATCTGGATCAACGAGGGCTTCGCCCGCTACAGCCAGTGGCTGTGGTCGGAGAAGCAGGGCGAGGGCACGGCGCAGGAGCTCGCGGACTACGTGTACGCACAGCACCCGGCCGACGACCCGTTCTGGACCGTCAAGCCGGGCGACCCGGGCCGGAGAACCAGTTCGACGACGCCGTCTACGACCGTGGCGCGCTGGCCCTCCAGGCGCTGCGCAACGAGGTCGGCGACAACGACTTCTTCGCGATCCTCAAGGGCTGGCCCAGGAGCACGCGTACGGCAACGCGAGGGTCGCCGACTTCGTGAAGTACGCGGAGAAGGTGTCCGGCAAGCCGCTGGCCGGGCTCTTCGACACCTGGCTCTACCAGCCGTCGAAGCCTGCGGCGCGGCCGCGGCGCGGGCGGCGGACCGGCGCGCCAGCGGGCCGGCCGCAGACCAGCTGCCTGGGCGCAGACCGCGCAGTCCCACACGGAGGCGACGCGCTGAGTCCGGGCCCGGGCTGCGGGCACCGGCACCTCAGCACAGGCCCTACGCAGAGCCGCCCGGCGCGCGACGTCATGGCCGGTCCTCGCGTGCCGGTGCGCGGGCCGCGCCTCGCCAGCGGGAGGTAGCGCAGGCGGTCGGGCAGCAGCGGGACGACGGTGGCGCACGACCCGGCCGAACAGCGCAGCCGGCGCTCCTGGCGGGCGGTCCACGGCAGGCCGATGGCCTCCCGCGCGTCGGGCGGCATCAGCCCGAGGGTGAGGAAGCGCCGCAGGCGGGCCAGCGGCGGCCACAGCACCGGCCACAGGAGCGCGCAGCGCGCGCCGCACCGGACAGCGGACCGCAGGCCGGGCGGCGGCACGGGCTCGTCGGCGGCGACGCAGTTCCGCGGCCGACCGACGGTCAGTTCGATTCCTGCCCGAGCACCGCGCGGTAGTAGGGCCAGAACTCCTCGACGGTCCGTGGCATGTCCCGGTCGCCCATGCCCAGGACCCGGCCGACCTGGCGCCACTCCGCGTACAGCCGGCGCTCCTCGCCGCGGTGAACGGACGGCCGCCGAGGTAGCGGCGGGCGCTGGCGGGAGACGGGGAATCCGGTGGCGTGCACCCAGGCGTAGTGGCGGGGGTCAGCGCGTGGTAGGGGCGGCCGTGGGCGTCGGTGCCGTGGATCCCGGCGTGCAGGTCCCGCAGTCGGCGGCCCTCCTCCGCGGCGGCGTCAGCCGCCGTAGACCCACAGCTGCACGGAGCGCAGCGACCGCTCGCCGCGGCCCCACGGGTCGGTGCGGAACACCGAGTGGTCGTCGACGCCGGCCCCCACCGCCGGGTGGGCCACCTGAAGGACGAACGCCGCGGGCAGGCTCAGCACCGTACGTATGTCACCGACGGTGTCCCAGAGGATGCCGCCCGGAGGCGGGGGCAGGGGCGGCGGGCCGCTCTTTGGCCGGTGGCCGGCTGTCCCGCGCCGCCCGGGCCGGTCGTGCTCGGTCATGAGAGCTGGTGCTCCTACGCCCTGCCGGGCGCTCCCGGACGTCCCTCACCGGGAGCCCGGGACCGCGCTCCGGCACGGCCGTGGTCCGACGTGTACGTCATCCACTCCCCAGTATGCGCAGGCCTGACCCGGCCCGGGCTGCCCGCCTCAGGAGTCCTTGGGCTGCTCCGGCGCCGCGTCGAGCGTTCCGGAGACCCGGCGGCGGACGCCGTACCAACCCGCGACGAGGGCCGCGGCCACGATCGGGATGAGGTAGAGGGTCTTGCGGCCGACCTCGGCGTCCTTGCCCATCAGGGCGAGCACGGCCAGCAGGAACACGACGGTGACGATCTCGGTGACCGGGCTGCCCGGCAGCCGGAACTGCGGCCTGACCAGCAGCCCAGCCTTGGCGCGCCGTACGAAGGCGAGATGGCTGAGCATGATGATGACCCAGGTGCTGATGATCCCGAGCGAGGCGATGTTCAGGACGATCTCGAAGGCTTCGCCAGGCATCAGATAGTTGAGGCCGACGCCCGCCACACAGACCGCGGAGGTGAGCAGGATGCCGCCGTACGGGACCTGGTGGCGGTTCATCCGGTTGGTGAAGCGCGGCGCGGAGCCCGCGCTGGCCATCGAGCGCAGGATGCGGCCGGTGGAGTAGAGGCCGGAGTTGAGGCTGGACATGGCGGCGGTGAGCACGACGAGGTTCATCACGTCGCCTGCGGCCGGCACGCCTATCTTCGACAGGACCGTCACGAACGGGCTCTGGTCGGCGGAGTACATGGAGCCGGGCAGCAGCAGGGCCAGCAGGATGACGGAGCCGACGTAGAAGAGGCCCACCCGCCACATGATCGAGTTCACGGCGCGCGGCACGATCTTGTGCGGCTCTGCGGTCTCGCCCGCGGCGACGCCGACCAGCTCAAGCGAGGCGTAGGCGAAGACGACGCCCTGCATCACGACGACGACCGGCATCAGACCGTTCGGCAGCAGCCCGCCGTGCTGGCTGATCACGTCGAACCCCGGTGTCTGGCCGCCCACCTGGTGGTGGGTGGCCAGCAGGAAGATGCTGATGATCATGAAGGCGACCAACGCCGCGACTTTGATGATCGCGAACCAGAACTCCATCTCGCCGAAGATCTTCACCGAGATCAGGTTCACGAGGAGCACGACGGCGAGCGCGACCAGGGCCAGCACCCACTGTGGAATGGGAGTGAAGAAACTCCAGTAGTGCGTGTAGAGCGCGATCGCGGTGATGTCGGCAACGCCGGTCGTGGACCAGTTCAGGAAGTACATCCACCCGGCGACGTACGCGCCCTTCTCGCCCAGGAACTCGCGCGCATACGACACGAAGGAGCCGGACGAGGGGCGGTAGAGGACCAGCTCGCCCAGGGCCCGCACCACGAAGAAGGCGAAGATGCCGCAGATCAGGTAGGCGACGGCGAGCGCGGGGCCCGCCGAGTGCAGACGACCGCCCGCGCCCAGGAAGAGCCCGGTGCCGATCGCACCGCCAATCGCGATCATGTTGACGTGGCGGGCCTTGAGGTCCTTGCTGTAACCGGCGTCACCCGCATCACCGGGGCGGCCGTCCGTTCCCGTGACCGCCGCTGCCGCGTCCTTGGTGGACTGGGCGTTCTTGGCGGCCTGGGCGTCTGCGGCTTTTTTGCTCACGCGGGTCTTCCACTCTCTGGTGCGCCGGAGTCGTCCGGGGTCCGGATACGTGCCACGGTCCGTGCCGCCCCGGGGGGATGAGGCGGCACGGACCGATGGGTCACCTTCTCCCCGGAAGCGGGGCCCACGCGATGGCGAGGATCACAGAGCGGCGCATCTCACATGCTGGTCAGAGGCTTGTACGGGGCATTCACATTACTTGTGAGACAGCAATACTGTTGCACCGGATCGCCGAGTGTGACCGGCGGACGATCACCGCATCATCGGGAGGCGAGAGGCTTGCTGCCATGACGGCCAACACGCGGGAACCTGCGTTGACGGTCGACGAGCTGGCCGCCCGCGCGGGTGTGACCGTGCGCACGGTCCGCTTCTACAGCACCCGCGGGCTGCTGCCGCCGCCCGTGCTCGGCCCGCGCCGGGTCGGCCGGTACGGACAGGAGCACTTGTCGCGTCTCGCGCTCATCGAGGAGTTGCAGCACCAGGGCATGACGCTGGCCGCGATCGAGCGCTATCTGCAACGCCTGCCCTCGGACCTCAGCCCGCACGATCTGGCCATCCACCGCGCCCTGGTGGCGTCCTGGGCTCCGGAGAAAGCCGAGGAGGCCGCACGCGCGGAGCTGGAGCGCAGGGCGGGCCGGGCGCTGACGGAACACGATCTGGACCGGCTGACCGCGATGGACGTGATCACGCCCACCGGCGACCCGGACGTGTTCCGGGTGGATCTGGGAATGCTGGGGCTCGGCATCCAGCTGCTGGACGTGCCGATCGCCCACGAGACCATCCTCGCGGCCCGCGCAGCGCTGCTGGAGCACAGCCGCGCGGCGGCGGCCGAGCTCTCCCGGCTCTTCCGTGACGCGGTGGGCGAGCCCGCGGCGCACGGCGACGCGGATCCCCAGCGGGTGGCGCAGGTGCGGTCACTGTCGGCCCATATGCAGCCGCTGGTGGTCCAGGCGCTGGTGACGGCCTTCCAGCGGTCGCTGAAACAGGAGCTGCGGGAGTGGCTCAGCAAGGAGTGAGCGCGGATACGGGCCGGGTGGGTGCGCTCGAAGATCACCGCACCCACCCCGGCCCGTACTGCTTCTTGCGCTATTCCGCGGCCTGCTTCACGGGCTTCTTCGCGTCCTGTGCGGCGCTGCGTGCGGCGTCGCTGAACGGCTCGCCGCGCTCGGCCTTCTCGACGAGCAGGGCGGGCGGTGCGAACCGGTCGCCGTAGCGTTCCGCGAGCTCCCGGGCCCGGGCGGTGAATCCGGCGGGTCCGCCCTCGTAGCCGTTGATGTACTGGAGCACGCCGCCCGTCCAACCGGGGAAGCCGATGCCGAGGATCGAGCCGATGTTGGCGTCGGCCACGGAGGTCAGCACGCCTTCCTCCAGCAGGCGCACGGTGTCCAGCGCCTCGGCGAAGAGCATGCGCTCCTGCATGTCGCGCAGGGACACCGCCGGTTCATCCGAGGCGGACGGCCGGGTGAAGTGTGTGCGCAGGCCCGGCCAGAGCCCGGCGCGCTGCCCGTCGGTGTAGTCGTAGAAGCCCGCACCACCGCTCCTGCCGGGGCGGTCGAACTCGTCGACCATGCGGTCGATCACGGCCTCGGCGGGGTGCGGCTGCCAGGTGCCGCCCGCCTCCTCGACGGCGCGCCGTGACGCGTTGCGGATCTTGCGCGGCAGGGTGAGGGTCAGCTCGTCCATGAGCGCCAGGACCTTCGCCGGGTAACCGGCCTGGGCCGCGGCCTGCTCGACGGAGGCGGGCTCGATGCCCTCGGCGACCATCGCCACGCCCTCGTTGATGAACTGCCCGATGACGCGCGAGGTGAAGAAGCCTCGGGAGTCATGGACCACGATGGGGGTCTTGCGGATCTGCCTGACCAGGTCGAAGGCGCGGGCCAGGGCCGTGTCGCCGGTCTGCTCGCCCTTGATGATCTCGACCAGCGGCATCTTGTCGACGGGTGAGAAGAAGTGCAGGCCGATGAAGTCGGCCGGCCGCTCGACGCCTTCGGCGAGGAGGGTGATGGGGAGCGTGGAGGTGTTGGAACACAGCAGCGCGTCGGGCTCGACGATGCCCTGGATCTCCTGGAACACCTGGTGCTTGAGCGCCGGGTCCTCGAAGACGGCCTCGATGACCGCGTCGCAGCCCGCGAGGGCCTTCGGGTCGGCGGTGGGCGTGATGCGCGCCAGTACCGCGTCCGCCTTCTCCCGGGTGGTGCGGCCCCGGGCGACGGCCTTCTCGCACAGCTTCTCCGAGTAACCCCTGCCGCGCGCCGCGGCCTCCTCCGACATGTCCTTGAGGACGACGTCGATGCCCGCCCGGGCGCAGGAGTAGGCGATGCCCGCGCCCATCATGCCGGCGCCGAGCACGGCGACCTTGCGTACGGTGCGCGGCTCGATGCCTTGGGGCCGGCTGGCGCCCGCGTTGACGGCCTGGAGGTCGAAGAAGAACGCCTGGATCATGTTCTTCGCGGTCTGCCCGGTGACCAGCTGGGTGAAGTAGCGGGCCTCGATGATCTGCGCGGTATCGAAGTCGACCTGCGCACCCTCGACGGCGGCGGCGAGGATGGCACGCGGCGCGGGGTAGGGGGCGCCGGCCGTCTGCTTGCGGAGATTGGCCGGGAAGGCGGGCAGGTTGGCGGCGAACTTGGGGTGGGCCGGAGTGCCGCCGGGGATGCGGTAGCCGGGCACGTCCCAGGGCTGCTGGGACTCGGGGTGTGCGTCGATGAAGGCACGGGCCTTGGCCAGCATCTCTTCCAAGGTGTCGGCCACCTCGTGCACGAGGCCGTTCTCCAGGGCGCGCCGGGGGCTGTACTGGGTGCCCTGGAGGAGCACCTTGAGCAGGGCGTCGGTGATGCCGAGCAGCCGTACGGTGCGCACCACGCCGCCGCCCGCGGGCAGCAGTCCCAGGGTGGCCTCCGGAAGGCCGATCTTGGCGCCGGACGCGTCGAGCGCGATGCGGTGGTGACAGGCGAGCGCGATCTCGTACCCGCCGCCGAGCGCCGCGCCGTTGACGGCGGCGACGACCGGCTTGCCCAGGGTCTCGATACGCCGCAGGTCCCGCTTGATCTGCATGCTCCGGTCGAACGCGAACCGCGCGTCCTCGGGGCGTACGGCGATCAGGTCGCGCAGGTCGCCGCCGGCGAAGAAGGTCTTCTTGGCGGAGGTGACGATCACACCGCGGACACTGTCCCGCGCCGCCTCCAGCCGGTCGGCGACGGCGGTCAGGGAGGCCGCGAAGGCCGCGTTCATGGTGTTCGCCGACTGGCCGGGATCGTCCAGGACCAGGGTGACGACACCGGTCTCGTCCTGCTCCCAGCGGACTGTCGATGGCGGGGCGGGCGCGGTGGGCGCTGAGGACACTGCGGGCTCGGTCATCTTGCTTGGCTTCTCCGTGAGGATCGGGCGGCGGGGGCGAAGGCGGTGCGGCGCAGGGCTGCGCAGGTCACAGGCGTTCGACGATGGTGGCGACGCCCATGCCACCGCCGACGCAGAGGGTCGCCAGGCCGTAGCGCTTGTCCTGGCGCTCCAGTTCGTCGACGAGGGTGCCGAGGATCATGGCGCCGGTCGCACCGAGCGGATGTCCGAGGGCGATGGCGCCGCCGTTCACATTGACCTTGTCGAGCGAGAGCCCCATGTCCTTGACGTAGCGGAGCACCACCGCGGCGAAGGCCTCGTTGATCTCGACGAGGTCGATGTCGTCGATGCTCAGGCCTGCTTTGGCGAGCGCCTTGCGGCTGGCGGGCGCGGGTCCGGTGAGCATGATGGTCGGCTCGGATCCGGAGACCGCCGCGGAGACGATGCGGGCGCGGGGCGCGAGACCATGGCGCTCTCCTGCGGCCTTGGAGCCGATGGCGACCAGCGCGGCGCCGTCCACGATGCCGGACGAGTTGCCCGCGTGGTGGACGTGGTCGATGGCTTCGACCCAGTGGTACTTCTGCAGCGCCACCGCGTCGAAACCGCCGAGCTCGCCGATGTCCGCGAAGGACGGCTTCAGCTTGGCCAGCGTGTCGGCGGTGGTACCGGGGCGCAGATGCTCGTCGTGGTCGAGGACGACCAGACCGCTGGGGTCACGGACCGGCACAACGGACTTCTCGAAGAGCCCGGCCTTCCAGGCCGCCGCGGCACGCTCCTGGGAGAGCGCCGCGTACTCGTCGACGTCACGCCGGGTGAAGCCCGCCAGCGTGGCGATCAGGTCGGCGCTGATGCCCTGCGGTACGAAGTCGGTGGTCAGATTGGTCATCGGGTCGCCGAACCAGGCGCCGCCGTCCGAGCCGATCGGCACCCGCGACATCGACTCGACGCCGCCCGCGAGCACCAGGTCCTCCCAGCCGGAGCGGACCTTCATCGCGGCCATGTTGACGGCTTCGAGGCCCGAGGCACAGAAGCGGTTCTCCTGCACGCCGGCGACGGTGTCCGGCAGGCCCGCGGCGAGCGCCGCGATCCGGGCGATGTCGGAGCCCTGGTCGCCGATGGGGCTGACGACGCCGAGCACGATGTCGTCGATGCCGGCCGGATCAAGGCCCGGAAAGCGGGCGCGCAGTTCGTGGATCAGGCCGACGACGAGATCGATGGGCTTGGTGCCGTGCAGGGAGCCGTTGGCCTTGCCACGCCCGCGCGGGGTACGGATCGCGTCGTACACATACGCTTCGGTCGGTCCCGTCGGCTCGTGTGGTGCTGTCGACTCGGTCATTTGGCTCTCCTCTTGCTCAAGGTGCTGTCAGGTCGCCGGTCAGCTCCGGCACGTCCCAGTCGCGGGCGACGTCGGCCGTGCCGGCGCCGGGGCGGGCGGGAGCGGTGCGCACCGCGGTGGGCGTACGGGAGAAGCGGGGCGCGGGGGCGGGCTGGGTGATGCCGGCGTGCTCGACGAAGGTGCCGCGGGCCGCGAGGTGCGGGTCGTGCGGCGCCTCCCGCAGGGAGAGTACGGGCGCCACGCAGGCGTCGGAACCGGCGAAGACGGCGGTCCACTCGTCCCTGGTACGCGTGGCGAAGCGGGCCGCGACGGCGGCCCGCAGCTCGCCCCAGTGGGCCGGATCGTCACGCTCGGGCAGTTCGTCGGCGATGCCGAGCAGCGAGACGAACTCGTCATAGAACTGCCGCTCCAGCGCGCCCACCGCCATATGGCCGCCGTCCGCGGTGCGGTAGCTGCCGTAGAAGGGGCAGCCGCCGTCGAGGAGGTTGGCGCCGCGCCGGTCCTGCCAGACGCCCGCCGCCAGCATGCCGTGGATCATCGCGGACAGATGGGCGCTGCCGTCGACGATCGCGGCGTCCACGACCTGTCCGGTGCCGGTGGCGCGCGCGTGGTGCAGGGCGGCGAGCAGGCCGACGACGAGGTAGAGGGAGCCGCCCGCGTAGTCACCCAGGAGGTTCGCGGGAATCGCGGGGGGCGGGAGAGTGCCGGGGTCCGCCTCGTCCGGGGCGCCGATCATCCCGAGGGTGCCGGTGCGCGCGATGTAGGCGATGTCGTGCCCGGCGCGTGCGGCGAGCGGTCCTTCCTGGCCCCAGCCGGTCATCCGGCCGTAGACGAGCCGCGGATTGCGGGCGTGGCACGCCTCGGGGCCGACGCCGAGCCGCTCGGCGACCCCGGGACGGTAGCCCTCGATCAGGAGGTCGGCCCGCGCCACGAGCGCCAGGGCGCGTTCGGGTCCTTCCGGGGCCTTGAGGTCGATCAGCACCGAGCGCTTGTTGCGGTTGGTGAGGTCGTACATCGGGTCGATGGCGAGGCTCGCGCCGCCGGGGCGGTCGACGCGGACCACGTCGGCGCCGAGGTCGGCGAGGAGCATGGCGGCGAACGGGCCGGGGCCGATCCCGGCCAGCTCCACCACCCGCACCCCGCTGAGCGGGCCGGGCACCGCCGGGTCTGGGGTCCGCGTCGTCCGTGCCGCTGTCATCGAGCCCCCAGCCATGTGACACAACTGATGTAACAGTGATGATGTTAGGAATGCGCCGCGCGCGGCACAACCCTCCAGGCAAGCAAGCGCTCAGTTTTTAGCCCTGGCGGCCCGCGTCCTTGTATCGGACTCGGGAGAGCAGGGAGAGCAGGGAGAGACAGGAAGAGAAGACCGGGTCGGGTCTAGGTGGTGTCCGGGTCGGTCAGGTCAGGTCAGGTCAGGTCAGGGGCTGGTGTGCCCCGGGCTCTCCCGTGCCATCCGTGTGTCCAGCTCGGCCGTCAGCTTCTTGGGCGCGATGGTGCGGTAGCTGTCCTCCACCCATTCGCACAGCAGCTCCGCCGACGGCGCGGCGCCTCCAGGGGAATGCACAACCAGCCCGCCCTGCCGAGGCCGTATCCGGCAGGCTCGCGCGCCCACCACGGTGAGCGCGTGGGCGTGCGTCTCCTCGTCCTTGAGTTTCACGGTGATCCCGAGGGGGTGGCTGCCATCGTCGACACCGAGGAAGACGAAGACCTTCTTGCGGACCTTGGCGACGGTCTCGCCCCACGGGAACTCCTCCTCGGCTTCGGGGAGCGCGAGCGCGAAGGCGCGTACGGTCTGCCATGTCTCCAGGGTCTTCAGGTCACTGCCGTCGGCCGCCATGACCACCTCCGAGTCGCGGTCCAGCGCGTCATGCCCGCGCGTCACTTCTCACGCTAACTCCGTGCACCGACAGCGGCCCGTGCCGTAGACGGCGCGGGTCCCGGATCGTGCGCCGCGGCCACCGCTCACCCAAGCGCCTCGCGCAACGCACGCCGGCACCGCGCATCCGCGCGCCGGGTGGTTTCGGGCAGCCGGTAGCGCGGGGCGAGTCGGAGGGTGTGGGCGCAGGCCACGTCGAGGCTGACCCGGTGCCCGACGGAGACGAACAGCGGCTTGACGCCGTCCTGGGTGCGCAGCGCCCGGCCGACCACCTCCGCGCCGTCGACCAGCGGCGCACCGGAGCCCCGCGCGGCGGAGGGTGCCGTGTACGAGAACGTGAAGGGGTTCTTGGCGACGCCCACGGTCGGCAGCCCGGTGAGCACACCGAGGTGGCTGGCCAGCCCGAACCGGCGCGGATGCGCCCTGCCGTAGCCGTCGCACAGCACAAGCCCCGGGTCGGTACGCAGCGCCGTCAGCGCGGCCAGCACGGCGGGCAGTTCACGGAAGGCGAGCAGTCCCGGTACGTAAGGGAAGGCCACCCGCCCCACCGCGGTGGCCTCTTCGACCACGTCGAGCGTGGCGGCGTCCAGGACGACGGCCGCCGCGACGACGACGTCCCGCGTGTCGTCATAGGCGACGTCGACCCCGGTCACCCGGCCGGTGCCGGGCGGCGGCCCCGGTTCGTCGAGCACGACACGCTCGCGCAACTCGTCCTGGACGGCTCTGGCGTGCTCTTCCGTGGCGGGCCAGCCGGCGGGAAGAGGGGTATCGGACACTGCGGTCATGGTGGGGCGAGAATACGCCGACTGCGTCCGCCTAGGCTGACGATCATGTACGTACTGGAGCTGACCTTCACCGCACCGCCGGAGGCCGTCGAGCCTTTGGTGCCCCAGCATCTGGCCTGGCTCGACGAGCACTATGCGGCTGGGGACTTCCTTGCGTCCGGGCTCAAGGAGCCGCCCGACGGTGGTGTGATCATCGCACTGGCTGCGGGGCGCGCGACGGCCGAACGGCTCACCACGAAGGACCCGTTCGTGGTGGCTGACGTCTGCACGTACCGGATCACGGAATTCACAGCGACGAAAACCGCGCCCGCGCTTGCCGCTCACCGGGAGCAGCCGGCGGGCTGACGGCTGGAATCCGACCAGGTCAACAGCGTTTTGACGGTTCTTGAGGACCGGGGGCGGTCGGGTGAGGCAGGGTGGGTGCGTGCATCGGTGACAGAGGTCACTCGTCCGGGTGTGCACGGAACGGGCCGTTCAACCGTCTCTTCACATGAGGGCTGCCGTGTCCAGGCGGCCTGCTGCCGTCCGTCAGCCTGTCCGTTCTTCACAGGCCCGCCAGGAACAGCGCCACCCGTGCCAAGCCGTCAGCGTCCAAGCCCGCAAGCCGTCACCAGGGAGCAGGCGATGTCCACCGTCATCGAGCAAGCCGTGGAGGCCCGCCTTGTCGCCACCGCGCCACGCATGCCCACCATCTCCGCGACGCTCCACTACGACTGCAGTGACCCCTTCGCCGTCCGTATGACCTTTCCCGCCCCCGCCACGCTGGAGGGCATCGAGGTGTGCTGGACGTTCGCGCGCGACCTGCTCATCGACGGCCTGGAGCAGGCCGCGGGAGACGGCGACGTCCAGGTGCGTCCTTACGGTCACGACCGCACCGTCCTGGAGTTCCACGCCCCCGAGGGCACCGCACAGGTCCATGTCCACAGCCATGACCTGCGCCGTTTCCTGACGCGCAGCATCATCCTCGTCGCCCCCGGCGACGAAGCGCGGTTCGTCGACCTGGACCGCGACCTCGCGGAGCTCATGCGCGACGCCTGCTGAGCACGACGCCGGCGCCCGCCGCGCCGTCCGGCCCGCCCCCCGGCCGGACGTCTCCGGCGGTACACCGGACCCGTGCGCGCTCAGCCGGCCCCGTCGGGAACGCGGCCGGACTCCGTCCGCACCCGGCTTCCGTACCCAGTCACCCGCCTGCAGGGCACGGAGAGTGACGACACGGCCGGCGGTCACAGGCGACGGCGGCGGATCCGGCGCGCGCGGAAATCCGTTTGACGCGGCCGGAAGGCGACCGTACGTTGGATAACGCCCCATTGCCGTCGACAGGAGAAGGACGTTGCTCGTCTGAGGTCCAGGGACACCGCGCGCCACAGCCCGTCATGACTGTGTGCGTCGTGTGCGACCTCGGCGTATGAGCCGTCCAGGGCGGTTCTCGGCACTTTCGGGCATTTTCCGGCCAGCGGGCAGTTGTCATTCCCGCGCCTTTCCGCGCCCCTGTGCCCCGCGCGCAGCGCACTCCCCTCACGGCCCTCCCGTCACGGCAGCCACCCCGCGGTGTTCCCGCACGCGTCGCCCCTGACCGCAGCACACCACCGCGAGGCCGCCATGACTTCCGCATCCGCCGCGTCCGGATTCCCCGGCGCGCACACCTCCATCACCTGTTCATCCGTCACGTTCAGTTGGCCCGACGGCACCTTGGCCTTCGACGGCCTCCAGGTGGCGTTCGGCCCCGGCAGAACAGGTCTGATCGGGCTCAACGGCTCCGGCAAGTCGACCTTGCTGAAACTGATCGCCCGGGAACTCACCCCCGCCGACGGCACCGTCCGCGTCACGGGCGAGGTCGGCTATCTGCCGCAGAACGTCACCCTGGACACCACACTCCGCGTCGACGAGGTGCTCGGCATCGCACGCCACCCGTGCCGCGCTGCACGCCATCGAAGCGGGCGACGTGGCCGAGGAGCACTTCACGGCCGTCGGCGACGACTGGGACGTGGAGGAACGAGCCGCGACCACTCTCGACCAGCTCGGCCTCGGCCATATCGGCCTCGACCGCACCATCGGCGAGGTCTCCGGCGGCGAGTCGGTCCTGCTCCGCCTGGCCGCCCTCCTGCTGGCCAGGCCGGACGTGCTGCTGCTCGACGAGCCCACCAACAACCTGGACCGTGTCCGCCCGCAGCCGCCTCTACGCCGCCGTCGAGGCCTTCTCCGGTGTCCTCGTCGTGGTCAGCCACGACCGTGCACTCCTCGACCTCGTCGACCAGATCGCCGAACTGCACGGCGGCGAGATCACCTGGTACGGCGGCAACTACTCCGCATACGAGGAGTTGCTCGCCGTCCGAGCAGGAAGCGGCGCGAGCGCATCGTCCGGGCGGCCGAGTCCGACCTGCGCAAACAGCGGCGCGAACTCGCCGACGCCCAGGTCAAACTGGCCCGCCGGAAGCGCTACGGGCAGAAGATGTTCGCCACCAAGCGCGAACCCAAGATCATCATGAACGAACGCAAGCGCCAGGCCCAGGTCTCCGCGGGCAAACACCGGCAGCTGCACGAGGAGCGGCTGGCCGAGGCCAAGGAGCGCCTGGACGAGGCGGTGGACGCGGTACGGGACGACGACGAGATCCGCGTCGACCTGCCGCATACCGCGGTACCGCCGGGACGCACGGTGCTGACGCTGCGATGACCTGCACCCTGTGTTACGGAGCGCGGATCGCGCGGCGCTGCACGCTGCGCGGTCCCGAGCGGATCGCGCTGATCGGGCGCAACGGCGCGGGCAAGACGACCCTGCTGCGCACCATCGCGGGCGAGCTGGCGCCGGTGTCGGGCGAGGCGGCGGCGCAGGTGCCGGTGCGGTTCCTGCCGCAGCGGCTGGACGTGCTCGACGGCTCGCTGACCGTCGCCGAGAACGTGGCGCGGCTCGCCCCGACGCGACCAACAACGCCGTCCGGGCCCGCCTGGCGCGGTTCCTGTTCCGGGGCGCGCGGGCCGACCAGACCGGCAGCGACGCTTTCCGGCGGCGAACGGTTCCGGGCGGCGCTGGCCGCCCTGATGCTGGCCGAGCCCGCGCCGCAGTTGCTGCTGCTCGACGAGCCGACCAACAACCTGGACATGGCCAGCGTCCAGCAGCTGACCTCGGCCCTGGAGTCGTACCGAGGGCGCGCTGATCGTGGCCAGCCACGACATGCCGTTCCTGGGCTCGCTCGGCATCACGCGGTGGCTGGGGCTGGCGGGCGGACAGCTGACGGAGTACGCAGAGCCTCCCGAGTCAGCGGCGCTGGACCACGACGCCGACGGGTCGGCAGCCGCGGCGGACGGACCAGGGACGGCGGGCACGGCACTCTCCCAGGAGCGCGATGCCTAGGATCTTCGTCGTCCGAACGAGAGACCCGGGCGGCCGTCGCGGCACCAAACGTGCTGGCTCGGGCACCGCGGCGGGACATCCGCTTTCGCGCCCGGGAGCATCGGTGGCAGTGGCGGCCGTCTCGGAGCGCCACCGCACCGGGCTGCGCCGGGTCAGCTCACCAGCGGCGCGGCGAGCAGATGGAGCCCGGCCTGCCGGTCGCCCTTCCAGGCGAAGGCGTCCGCGGTGCCCGGCAGACGGCCCCAGAGCAGGAGCAGCAGGTCCTGCGCCGGGGCGGCGACGGCCGCGACTGGTGCCCGTGGCCCGTAGGTCCACGAGGCGCCAGTGTCCGTGGCGTCAAGGCGGATCGCCTGCCGGGGCGGACGGGCATGGCCCCGGGCGATCTGCCGCGGTGCGATGGTGTCGAACACCTCCGCCACTCCCTCGCCCGCAAGTTCCGCGTCGAACGGCCGTGCCACGCCGAGCGCGTGCTGCGCGTCCCAGCGGTGGATCAGGGTCTCCAGGCAGCGGCGGCGCTGCCAGAAGCCGACCGTGTGCGGCGGGTGAAACGTCCAGGCAGGGGCGGCCGGATCGCCGTCGAGCGCGTCGAGCAGGGTCGCGGCGGCCTCGTCGAACCAACGCACCAGCAGGTCCGAGTCACGGGGCGCGGCGGGCGCGCGGAAGTCGCCGCGCCGCTCGGTCACCGCCGCCGCGGCCCACAGGCTGGAGCTGCCCAGATGCTCGGCGAGGTCGCGCAGGGTCCAGTCGCCGCAGTGCTCGACAGGAACCGTGAGGTCCGCGCCGAGGCAGCTGCGGAACGCACCGAGCTCCTGGTCGAGGTGGCGGAGGTACGAAGCGGAGTCCATGTCCGGAACCTGGGGCCTCTCGTTTGGATCATGCTGGGCTCGCGGGGCCTGGTGCTCCCTGATCCAGCCTGATCCAAACGACGGACCCCAGCCCACGGCACCGGCGCCGCCGCGCTGTCGGGGCGGTGCGGCACGACGCTGCCAGGGCGCGGGTCAGGACAGATCGCGCCGCAGGTCGAGGCGTTCCTTTTCGGAGAGCCCGCCCCATACTCCGAAGCGTTCGTCGTTCTCCAGCGCGTACTCCAGGCATGCGGCGCGCATGACGCACAACTGGCAGATGCGCTTGGCCTCACGAACGGAGCTGCCCGGCTCGGGAAAGAAGAATTCGGTACCGACCTGTGCGCAGAGCGCCTCCTGCTGCCAGGAGAGGCCGGACTCGATAGTGCTGTTCATCCGCATGGCACGGCATCGTGCTCTGTTCGGAAAAACAACCGATCAACGAATCATCAATACGTGTACTCCCCATGCGAATTTCCGGGGACGCCATGACGCTCCGTGACCAACCTGGCGCGGCGCAAGGCCCCTACCGGGCAGGGAGCCCCACATGCCCGTCACCGTACGCCGCCACCGCGCCGATGCCACGGCGACGCGCCCGGGAACGGCGAACGTGCACTCACAGAGGGCCGCGGCGGGCGGCGCGCACCGCCACACACTCAGGCCGCGGCCGCGGCCTTGAACACCGCGAACCGGGCACCGTAGGGGTCGGCCAGCTGTGCGATGCGGCCGATGCCCTCGATGTCCATCGGCGTGCCCAGCGCCCGGCCGCCGACCTCCTGAGCCTTGGCGCGGCTCGCGTCCGGGTCGTCGGCCGCGAAGTACGGCAGCCAGTACGCCCCGGAGGCATGCGGATCGGCGGCCAGCGGCACCAGACCGCAAAAGCCCGCGTTCTCGCCGCCGCCCGCCGGCGAGGCGATGGTGTAGGTGCCGCCGCTGAACGGGGTCTCCTCGGCGGTCCAGCCGAGCACCGCGCCGAAGAACGCGGTGGCGGCCCGCACATCGGGCGTGTAAAGCTCGGTCCAGCAGAGCGCGCCCTGCTCATTCACGACCTCCATGCCCTTGTTCGAGGCGGGCTGCCAGACACCGAAAGGAGTGCCCGCCGGGTCGGCCAGCACGGCCATGCGGCCCTGGTCCATGACGTCCATCGGCTTGAACCGCACGACGCCGCCCGCTTCCTCTGCCGCCGTGGCCGTCGCATCCGCGTCGGAGGTCTGGAAGAAGACGGTCCAGCCGGGCGGGCCCTGCTCGGGCGCCACGGTCATACCGCCTCCGATGACCTTCTCGTGCGTGCGGAAGAAGCCGTAACCACCGGTGTCGGGACCCGCGAGACGGTACGTCCAACCGAAAAGGCCGCCGTAGAAGGACTGGGCGCCTTCGATGTCGGGGGTGGCGAGGTCGAGCCAGTTAGGGGCGCCGTCGACGTAACGGGTGGTGAGCATGGTGCACTCCCTGCGGTTTGCGAAGCATCCCGTTGTCCTGTCATACCGAGTCTGGCACCGTCCACCGACCCTCGCCGCCTGAGCACATCCCGGCACAAGAGCGCTCTCACAACCGGCGCCCGCGCACCTGGCCGGGCCCGTTCAGGCGGAGGCGCGGCGCACCAGAGTGGTCGGCGTGACGACCCTGCCGGTGGCGTCGCCCGGCAGGTCGTCCGGCTCGTCGGTGGCGAGGCGGCGGCCCTGGCCGCGCAGCAGCAGGCGGGCCATCAGCCGTCCCATCTCCTCGATGCTCTGACGGACCGTCGTCAAAGGCGGCTCGGTCTGCTCGGCGACGTGCAGCATGTCGTCGAAGCCGACGACGGCGACGTCCTCGGGCACCCGCAGGCCGCGCTCGCGCAGCGCCCTGATGGCTCCGGCCGCTGACAGGTCGTTGGCCGCGAAGACCGCATCGAGGTCCGGGCAGCGGTCGAGCAGGCTGCGCATGGCGCGCTCACCGCCCGCCGGGGTGAAGTCGCATTCCTCGATCAGCCGCGGGTCGGGCTCGCCCAGGACCTCGCGGTATCCGTCGAGCCGGTCGACGGCCGACGTCTGGTCCAGGGGGCCCGTGATGTGGGCGATGCGGGTACGGCCGAGGGAGACCAGGTGCTGGACGGCGGCACGGGCACCGCCCAGGTTGTCGCAGTCGACATACGGAATGTCGCCTTCCGACCAGTAGGGGCGGCCACCGAAGACGGTGGGCAGGCCCGCGCTGCGGACGATACCGGGCAGCGGGTCGTCCAGGTGCAGCGAGAAGGCGAGCGCACCGTCGACATGACCGCCGGCGAGGTAGCGGCCGACCCGGGCGTAGTCGTCGGGACCCTCGGTGAGCAGCAGGACCAGCTGGGAGTCGTGGGCGGCGAGTTCCTTGCTGATGCCGCGCAGCTGGAGTCCGAAGAAGGGGTCAGCGAATATCCGCGTCTCGGGCTCCGCCACGACCACCGCGATGGCGTCATGGCGTCGGGTGACCAGACTGCGCGCGGCCTGGTTGGGCACGTAGCCGAGCTCTTCCACCGCACGCCGCACCCGCTCGGCCAGCGATTTCCGGACACCTGTGCTGCCGTTGACGACACGGGACACGGTGGCCCGGGAAACCCCGGCCCGTGCGGCCACCGCCTCCAGCGTGGGGCGCGGGTCGGTCGGTTCGGTCACCTTCGAGCTCCTGAGAATGAGGGACAACAGGTGCCGACCACCATATCCGCGGTGCCGCACCGTCGAGAGAGCGCTCCCTGCGGGCGGACGCACGCTCCTCACCTGGCCGTATATACCGCAACAACCGCACGCTTTGTGGATACGTTATGGACACAAAGTGACCACGCAGGCCTGGCCGCATGCCGTCCCCTCCTCTTGACGCCCTCTCAGCACACCCCTGGCGCCGCTCCGGACTCGGTCCCAGCGCCGGTGGGGGTGGCAGCCGGAGAGGGGGCCGTCGCGTCGGCACACGGCTCGGGCCCGTCGCCCGTTCGGGCCCGGTCCGCCCGGCGTCCTGTGCGGCACCGCGCCTGCCCGGCGATGTCTCGCATCCGCACCGGGGCCACCGATCAGTCCCCGTCCGTGCGCCGGGCCCGGCTCGGCTGCACCCGCTTGGGCTCACCCGGCACCTTCGGGTACTCCGGCGGATACGGCAGGTCCCCGAGCCCGTGATCATGCTCGTCGCGCCGCGCCAGCTCCAGCAGACCGTCGAGCACATAGCGGCGTTCGTCCATATCGCGCGTGGACATCGCCGAGGTCGGCGTAGCGGCGGGCCATCGTGACCAGGTCGAAGTCCTCGGGCGCGGCGGCATCCAGCTCGTCCCAGTGCAGCGGCGCGGAGACGGGCGCGTGCGGACGCGGGCGCACCGAGTAGGCGGAGGCGATGGTGCGGTCGCGCGCGGTCTGGTTGTAGTCGAGGAAGATGCGCGCCCCGCGCTCCTCCTTCCACCAGGCCGTCGTCACCCGCCCCGGCATGCGCCGCTCCAGCTCACGCCCGCACGCGATGGCCGCCCTGCGCACCTGGGTGAAGGTCCAGCGCGGTTCGATGGGGACGAAGACGTGCAGGCCACGGCCGCCGGAGGTCTTGGGCCAGCCGTGCAGCCCGTACTCCTCAAGCAGGGCACGCAGTTGGTGGGCGGCGCGCACGGCGTCGGCGAAGTCCGTGCCGGGCTGCGGGTCGAGGTCGAGCCGCAGCTCGTCCGGGTGGTCGGTGTCGGCGCGCCGCACCGGCCAGGGATGGAAGGTGAACGTGCCGTACTGGGCGGCCCAGATCACGGCCGCCACCTCGGTGGGGCACATCTCGTCGGCGAACCGGCCACTGGGGAAGGTGATGTGGGCGGTGGGGATCCAGTCGGGCATGTTCTTGGGCGCGCGCTTTTGGAAGAAGGACTCGCCGGTGAGGCCCTCCGGGTAGCGCTGCAGGGTGGTGGGCCGATCGCGCAGGGCGCGCACGATGCCGTCGCCCACGGTCAGGTAGTACCGGGCGAGGTCCAACTTGGTGAAACCGCGCTCGGGGAAGTAGACCTTGTCCGGACTGGACAGTCGTACGGTGCGCCCGCCCGCCTCCAGTTCGACGGCCGCGCCTTTGCCGCCGGCCCCGCTCGCCCTGTCCGTGCCGCTCGCACCCATGCCGCCACGGTATGAGGATCGGCCACATGGCGCACATCGTGTGTGGTGGGGGCGCCCTCCGCGCGAGCCGATCCGGGCGTTCGGGAGGCAGAATCACAGCTATGGATCTGCCGGTGATGCCGCCTGTGAAGCCGATGCTCGCCAAGCCGGTCGCGAGCATCCCGCCGGGCATGCACTATGAGGCCAAGTGGGACGGGTTCCGTACCATCGTCTTTCGCGACGGCCCGGAAATCGAGCTGGGAAGCCGCACGAGCAAGCCGCTGACCAGGTATTTTCCCGAGCTGGTGGCGGCGCTGGCCGAGCGGTTGCCCCAGCGCTGCGTGATGGACGGCGAGATCGTGGTCGCCCGCGGAGGGCGGCTCGACTTCGACGCGCTCTCGGAGCGCATCCACCCCGCCGCGTCCCGCGTGCAGACACTGGCCGAGCGGACCCCGGCCTCGTTCGTCGCCTTCGACCTGCTGGCACTCGGCGACGAGTCGCTGCTGATCACACCGCTCGCCGAGCGCCGCGCCCGCCTTGAGCAGGCGCTCGCCGGAGTGACGGCCCCGGTCCACCTGGCGCCCGCGACCACCGACGCGGCGCTGGCCGGGCAGTGGTTCGAACAGTACGAGGGCGCGGGGCTCGACGGAATCGTGGCCAAGCCGCTGACCTCGCGTTATCGGCAGAACGAACGCATCATGTTCAAGGTCAAGCACGAGCGGACCGCGGACTGTGTGGTGGCGGGCTACCGCTACCACAAGAGCGGTCCGGTGGTCGGCTCACTCCTGCTCGGGCTCCATGACGCCAACGGCACCCTGCAGCACGTCGGGGTCTCGGCGGCGTTCTCCATGAAACGGCGCGCGGAGCTGATCGACGAGCTTGAGCCGCTGCGGATGGCGTCGGCCGAGGGCCACCCGTGGGCGTCCTGGGCCGACGAGGCGGCCCATGAGAGCGCCCGGCTGCCGGGCGCACCGAGCCGCTGGTCGGGGCAGAAGGACCTGTCATGGGTGCCGCTGCGCCCCGAGCGGGTCTGCGAGGTGGCGTACGACCACATGGAGAACGGGCAGCGCTTTCGGCACACCGCGCGCTTCAGCCGCTGGCGCCCGGATCGCGCCGCCGCCGACTGCACGTACGCGCAGCTTGAGGAACCGGTCCGCTACGACCTGGCCCAGATCCTGGGGCCGCCGGCACAGGAGTGAGCGCCCCGCGCCCCTTTCACGCCCGCCGATCGCCCTCCCCCAGCCTCACCGCGTCTCAACCCCCTCAGGAGTCAGGGCCGGCGGCGCGGCCGGGTCGCGCAGCCCCTCCGCCGCGTCCGAGACCCGACGCAGCAGGTCGAAGAAGACGGCCTGTTCCGCGGCGGAGAGCGGGGCGAGGAACACCTGGTTCATCCGTGCGGTGCGCAGCGCCAGCTTGCGGTGAGTGCGCGCGCCTTCTCCGGTCGGCCGCAGCAGGAACCGGCGGCCGTCCTGCGGGTCGCGCACCTTGTCGACGAGGCCGCGCCTGCCGAGCCTGCTGACGACCTCGGCGATGGTGGAGCGGTCCAGACCGACCCGCTCCCCCACGGTGCGCTGGTCGAGCCCCGGCTCGGCCATAAGCGTGTTGAGCACCGCGAACTGAGGCGAGGTGGTCTCCTCGGAGACCATGGTGTTCCAGAGCAGGTAGTGCGCCTGCTGCAGCCGCCGGGCCAGATGCCCGGGGTGGGTGCTCAGGTCCACCGCCGCCATGAGGTTCCTCCGCTCGCCGGCCGTCACCGCACAGGCCTTCAAGGGCCTGCCGTCACCGCGTCTGCCGCCGCACAACACCCGAAGGAACCGCAGCTCCCGAGCACAGTACGGAGACGGTATTTAGTACGTGCACTGAGCATACTGCTCGATCTCTCCCTCTCTGTCGACCACTGACACTCCAGAACTTCCCCGTTTCACGCGAATTTCCGCGAGGTATTGACTGCTCAACACTCCGGTGGCAGCGTGAGGATCAGTTCGCGAGAATGCTCAGTGCCCTGATTAGTTTGCCGAAGCAGCGCTGCCGGACAGCCTGTACAACACGGGCCGTGGCACCTCGCGGGCCAGAGCCGGCACGCGGTGCGCAGCCGGCGCCAGGCCCCGGCGCCCGGGGAGTAAGGGAGCTGTACGGATGGACAAGGTGGTCGCCACGGCCGCTGAGGCGGTGGCCGATGCCCGGGACGGGGCGTCGCTCGCGGTGGGCGGTTTCGGCCTGAGCGGTGTGCCGAACGTGCTGATCCAGGCGCTTCACGAACGGGGCGTACGGGATCTGCGGGTGGTGTCCAACAACTGCGGGGCGATGGAGTCGGGGCTCGCGGTGCTGCTCGCCGCGGGCCGCATCGCCCGCGTCACGGGCTCCTACATCGGCGCCAACAAGGAATTCGCCCGCCAGTACCTCTCCGGTGAGCTGGAGGTCGAGCTGATCCCGCAGGGCACGCTGGCCGAGCGGCTGCGGGCGGGCGGCTCCGGAATCCCCGCGTTCTACACCCCGGCCGGAGTCGGCACCCAGGTCGCCGACGGCGGGCTGCCCTGGCGGTACGACGGCCAGGGCGGAGTCGCGGTGGTCTCGCCGCCCAAGGAGGTCAGGGAGTTCGACGGAGTGCCGCATGTGCTGGAGCACGGCATCCGGACCGACTTCGCGCTGGTGCGGGCCGCACGCGGCGACCGGCACGGGAACCTGGTCTTCACCAAGTCCAGCCGGAACTTCAACCCGCTGGCGGCGATGGCCGGCCGCGTCACCATCGCCGAGGTGGAGGAACTGGTCGAGCCGGGCGCCATCGACCCGGACGCGGTGCATCTGCCGGGCATCTTCGTCCAGCGCGTGGTGGCACTGACCCCCGAGCAGGCCGCGGACAAGGCGATCGAACGGCGCACGGTTTCCGCGCCCGAGGCACGAGGGGCGGTGCGTCTGCTGATGGCGTGGACGCGAGAAGAGATGGCGGCGCGCGCGGCGCGCGAGCTGCGGGACGGACAGTACGTCAATCTCGGCATCGGCCTGCCGACGCTGATCCCCAATCACCTCCCGGCGGGAGTGGAGGTGGTCCTGGAGTCGGAGAACGGCATCCTCGGCGTCGGCCCGTACCCGGCCGATGACGAGGTCGACCCCGATCTGATCAACGCCGGCAAGGAGACCGTCACGGTCCTGCCCGGCGCCTCCTACTTCGACTCGGCGCTCTCCTTCGGCATGATCCGCGGCGGCCATATCGACGTGGCGGTGCTCGGCGCCATGCAGGTCTCCGCAGCACGGCGACCTGGCGAACTGGGCCGTCCCCGGAAAGATGATCACCGGGATCGGCGGTGCCATGGACCTGGTGCACGGCGCCCGCACGGGTGATCGCGGTCATGACGCACACCGCGAAGGACGGCACGCCGAAGATCCTCGACGAGTGCTCACTGCCGCTGACCGGCAAGGCCTGCGTCGACCGCATCATCACCGACCTGGCCGTCCTCGACGTCACCGACCGCGGACTCGTCCTCGTCGAGTGCGCACCGGGCGTCACCGAGGACGAGGTGCGCGCCAAGACGGCGGCCACCGTGCACCCCGCGGACGGCGCACACGCCGGCGCCCCCGAGCGCTGACGCCCCGGCCCGACGCCGTCCTGACCTGCTCAACCGCGACCACGGCTCAGGCACCCGACAGGAAACACCGGTACTACCTCAGGAATGCTCATGCCTCTCACACAGTCGGACATCGACATCGAGGTCGCCGACCTCCAGAGCGCATACGACAAGGCACGTGCTGCGGGCAGCCCCGCGCAGCACCATCCGCCGCGCGACTACCGCCCGTACCGCAGCTCCGTGCTGCGCCATCCCATACAGCCACTGGTCGCCGTGGGCGACGACCCGGAGGCGGTGGAGCTGACGGGCCCCGTCTTCGGCGTCACCGACATCACCGACACCGACAGCGACCTGACCATCCAGCACCAGGGTGCGCCGCTGGGCGAGCGGATCACCGTGTCGGGACGCTTGCTGGACAACCAGGGCCACCCGGTGCGCGGCCAGCTCGTCGAGATCTGGCAGTCCAACGCGTCGGGTCGGTACGCCCACCTGCGCGACCAGCACCCGGCCCCGCTCGACCCGAACTTCACCGGCGTCGGCAGGACACTCACCGACGACGCGGGCCGCTACTCCTTCACCACCATCAAGCCCGGCGCCTACCCGTGGCGCAACCACGCCAACGCCTGGCGCCCCGCCCACATCCACTTCTCCCTCTTCGGGACGGCGTTCACCCAGCGTCTGGTGACCCAGATGTACTTCCCGGGCGATCCGCTCTTCCCGTACGACCCGATCCTGCGCTCGGTGACCGACGAGTCCGCCCGCGCACGGCTTGTCGCGACCTACCGGCACGAGCTGTCCCGGCCCGAGTTCTCGCTCGGCTACGAGTGGGACATCGTGCTGGACGGCCCGTCGGCCACCTGGATCGAGGAAGGCCGCTGATGTCCGCATCCACACCCCTGACGTCCACTCCGTCCGCCACCGTCGGCCCGTTCTACGGCTATGCGCTGCCCTTCCCGGAGGGTGGGCACATCGCGCCGCAGGGCCACCCCGACACTCTCACCCTGCACGGCCTGGTCCTGGACGGCGCGGGCGATCCGGTGCCGGACGCGCTGCTTGAGTTCTGGCAGCCCGCCCCCGACGGCTCGCGAAAGGGCCGGCCCGGCTCGATGCGCCGGTCCACCGTGAACGGCGGGTACCTCGGCCGCAACGGCACCGACTTCACCGGCTTCGGCCGCGTCGGCACCGACGCGGACGGCCACTACGCGCTGCACACCCTGCCGCCCGGTGGCCTGGCCGTGCCCTACATCAGCGTGTGCGTCTTCGCCCGCGGGCTGCTGCACCACCTGTTCACCCGTGCGTATCTGCCCGCCATCGCCACCGGGCCCGCGCAGGACGCCGCGGGAGCGCCCCTCGACGCGCTGCTCGGCGCGCTGCCGCCGCAGCGGCGCGACACGTTGATCGCCACTCCGGAGCCGCACCGGACGTACCGTTTCGACATCCGTCTGCAGGGCGCCGGCGAGACGGTCTTCCTGGAGTTTTTGCAGCACGGGTAGGTGCCGCGCGGACCGGTTCCACCACGCCCGTCGCGGCAGCGCGGAACCGGTCCGCAGGGCAGCCGCGCCGGACGGCAGCGGCACCGGTCCCGACGTCTATATCCCCCGCCCACCGTGCCTCTGGAGCTCTCGTGACGACCGCCGACGCCGACACCGGCCTGCTCTCCCCCGTGCGGGCCGGCTCCCCCGCCGAGGCCGCGACCGGTGACACCGCCGTCCTACAGGCGCTGCTCGACGCCGAAGCCGCGCTGACCCGTGCCCAGGCGGCGGCCTCTCTCGCGCCCGCCGGGGCCGCCCGGGCGGTGACCGCGGCGGCTGACGCGGCGCGCTTCAACGTCCGGGACATCGCGCTACGGGCCCGAGGTGGCGGCAATCCGGTGATTCCGCTGGTGGCGGACCTGACGGCGCGGGTCGCCGAAGATGCCGCGGAGTACGCGGAGTATGTACACCGCGGTGCGACCAGCCAGGACATCATGGACACCGCGATGATGCTGATCGCGGCCCGCACCCTGGACCTGGTCCACGCCGACCTCACCCGCACGGCCGACGCGCTGGCCCGTCTCGCCGCCGCCCACCGCAGCACTCCGATGCCGGGACGCACCCTCACCCAGCACGCCGTTCCCACCACCTTCGGACTGAAGGCGGCGGGCTGGCGCTCACTCGTCCTGGACGCCCGGGAGAGGGTGGCGGCGGTCCGGGAGTCGCTGCCGTGTCAGCTGGGCGGTGCGGCGGGCACCTTGGCGGCGTTCGCGGCGTACGCCCCGGCGCCGGGCACCGCCCACGTCGAACACCTGCTGGATGCCTACGCCCGCGAACTGGCCCTGCGACGGCCCGCCCTCCCCTGGCACACCCTGCGCACCCCCGTCGCCGACCTGGCGTCCGTCCTCGCCTTCACCACCGCCGCCCTCGGCAAGCCCGCCGCCGACATCGCCACGCTCTCCCGTACAGAGCTCGCGGAGGTGTCCGAAGGCACCGGCGGCGGTTCGTCCGCCATGCCACACAAGGCGAACCCGGTCCGCGCCACCCTCCTCGTCGCCGCCGCCCGCCGCGCTCCCGCCCTCGCCGCCATCCTGCACGGCTCGCTCGTCGCCGAGGACGAGCGCCCGGCCGGTGCCTGGCACGCCGAGTGGGAGCCACTGCGCGACCTGCTGAGGCTGACCGGAGGCGCGGCCCGAAACGCCGCGGAACTCGCCGAAGGACTCCAGGTGCACCCGGAGGTGATGCGCGCCCATCTGGACCTCACCCACGGCCTGATCGTCTCCGAGCGCCTGTCCGCCGAGCTCGCCCCGCTGCTCGGCCGCGCCCGCGCCCGCACCCTGCTCACCGAGGCCGCCCGCGTCGCCGGCCGCGAGCACCGCATGCTCTCCGACGTGCTCGCCGACCTGCCCGAACTCGCGGACCTCGGTCTCGACCTGGCCGCGCTCACCAACCCCACCCAGTACACGGGCTTCGCCGAAGCCCTCACCGACCGCGCTCTGGAGCGCTCATGAACGACACACTGCTGCACCACCGCGTCGAAGGCGCGCCCACCGCTGAGCCGCTGCTGCTCGGCCCCTCGATCGGCACCTCGCTGGCCCTGTGGGACGCGGTGGCGCCCGAGCTGTCCACGAGTCACCGGGTGATCCGCTGGGACCTGCCGGGTCACGGCGGATCAGGACCGGGTCTGATCGAGCCGGGTGCCACCATGGCGGACCTGGCCTCGCTGGTGCTGGCGCTGGCCGACGCGCTGGACGTCGAGCGCTTCGCGTACGCGGGTGTCTCGCTGGGCGGCGCCGTCGGCCTGCATCTGGCCGTGCACCATCCGGAGCGGATCGCGAGCCTCGCGCTGATCTGCTCCTCGGCTCACTTCGGCGGCTCGGCGGCCTGGCAGGAGCGGGCCGCGCTGGTACGCCGCGCGGGCACCGGGCCGGTTACAGAGGCTGCGAACGCGCGCTGGTTCACCCCCGGTTTCACCGCCCCCGCGCTGCTCGCGGACCTGCGGGCGGCCGACCCCGACTCGTATGCCGCCTGCTGCGACGCGCTGGCCTCGTTCGACATCCGTGCGCACCTGCCCGCCATCACCGCGCCGACCCTGCTCATCGCAGGCCGCGAGGACCCGGCGACCCCACCGGAACACCTGCGGGAGATCTCCGACGCGGTGCCCGGCGCCACGCTCACCGAACTGGCGGGCGCCGCCCATCTGGCGCCGGTGCAGCGCCCCAGCGCCGTACTCGCCGCCCTGCGCGCCCACCTCACCGGCGACCCGGCGGGCGGTATGGCGGTGCGCCGCGCCGTCCTCGGTGACGCCCATGTGGACCGGGCTCAGTCGCGCACCAGCGACTTCACCGCGCGCTTCCAGGACTTCATCTCCCGTTACGCCTGGGGCGAGGTCTGGACCGATCCCACTCTCTCGCGGCGCGAACGCAGCATGATCACCATGACGGCGCTGGTGGCGCACGGGCACCACGACGAGCTGGCGATGCACGTACGGGCCGCACGGCGCAATGGCCTCACGCCCGAGGAGATCGGCGCGGTCCTGCTCCAGACGGCGGTCTACTGCGGTGTTCCGGCGGCCAACACGGCCTTCGGGATCGCCCAGCGCGTGCTGGCCGAGGAGGACGAAGCCGGGCGCGGCTGAATGGCCGGCCCCGGATCCGTGCCCTCATGGCAGCAGCCGAAGCCGTGCCCCGACCGTCTCAGGCTCTAGGGTGAAGATCGTGTCCGGCACGGAAAGGGAACCGCCATGTCCACCGTTCTGCTCACCGGCTCGACCTCGGGCCTCGGCCGTCATCTCGCGTTCGAGCTGGTCCGTGCCGGCCATGTCGTGGTGGCCCACGGGCGCGATGCGCACCGCACCGCACGGCTGGTCGCCGACCTGGACACGGTGGGCGGCGAGGCCTACGCCGTCGTGGCGGACCTCGGCTCGCTGACCGAGGTGCGTGCCCTGGGCGTACGGGTCGCGCAGGCGTACCCCGGACTCGATGTGCTGATCAACAACGCCGGGATCGGCTTCGGCGCGCGCGGCGCGGGACGCGAGGAGAGCGCGGACGGGCACGAGCTCAGGTTGGCCGTGAACTACCTGGCGCCCGTCGCGCTGACCCGCGCCCTGCTTCCGGTGCTCCAGTCCAACACTCCCGCGCGCATCGTGAACGTGGGCTCGGCAGGCCAGGTGCCGCTCGACTTCGACGACGTCGAGTTCACCTCGGGCTATGTGGGCGTGGAGGCGTACCGGCGCAGCAAGTTCGCGCTCGCCGCGTACACGTTCTCGCTGGCCGAGGAACTGGCGGGCAGCGGGGTGTCGGTGAACGTACTGCACCCGGCCACGTTCATGGACACCGCGATGGTGCGCGAGAGCGGCATGCCGCCAGTGTCGACGATCGAGGACGGCGCCGCGGGCGTCCTCGCCCTGGCCACCACGGACACCGGCCTCACTCACAACGGCGCCTACTTCGACGGCACCCGGCCTTCGCGGGCCCATCCGCAGACGTACGACCCGGATGTCCAGGGCCGGCTGGCGGCGGTGACCGGCCAACTGCTCCGCGCCTGACGCCTCGTCAGCGCAGTCCCCGTCCCATCTCCATGACCTCCCGGGCACGAGTGACCAGGCCGTCGGCGCCGCACGCCCGGGCGAGGGTCAGGCCGCGGGTCAGCTCCGTGCGCGAGCGGGCCGCGATGCCGTACTCGACGCGGGCGAGGGCGTGTTCGTAGGCACAGGGGGACGCTTCCAGGTAGGCCACGGCGCGGGCGTACAAGGTGACACGGCGCTGGCCCGTCTCCAGGACGGCGGCACAGCGCAGGGCCTCTCCGATGGCGGTGTCGGTGCCGAACCGTTCGGCCTGGGCCCGGGAGCAGGTCACCAGTGCCGCGGCGCGGACGGGGTTCTCCGTGACCAGCGCGGCGGCCAGGTCGCCCGCCCAGGGCGCCATGACCGTGTTGTGCTGTCCGCGGGCGGCGGCGGCCCGCTCCGCCGCCTCCAGCTCGCGCACGCCGTCCTTGGCACGACCCGTGGCGATCAGCAGCCGCCCGCGTACGGAGTGCACATCGGGCAGCACGATCGTAGACGGGTAGGGCGGCGCGAAGCCGTAGCGCTCGGCGATCTCCTGGGCGGCGCCGGTCTTGCCGCGGGCGAGCAGGGTGTCGATGAGCATGCAGGCCGCGTCCCAGTGCATCGGCAGCCCGCTGCCGACCCGGTCGGCCAGTCGCAGCGCCTCGCGCCCGAACGCCTCCGCGTCGGCGAGCCGGCCGCGCCTGCGGTTCACATAGCCGACGAAGGCGTGCGCGAGGGAGAGGTGGCCGCCGCTCCATCCCGCGCTCTCGTAGGCCCGCAGCGCCTCGCCGAACAGGCTCTCGGCACGGTCGAGACGGTCCGCGAAGAGATAGGCGCTGCCCAGCATCGCGAGGAGCTCGAAACCCCACTCGGTGTCGGTCCAGCCGAGGCCGGGTGCCAGGCGGCCGTTGACGAGGACGCGGTCGCAGAGTTCGACGACCTCCTCCGCGTTCTCACCACGGGTCATCGCGTCGAAGGCACGCAGGATCAGCAGAACGCGCTCGGAGTTGTCGCGCCCGGTCAGCGGGCCGGCGAGCGCGGCGAGACTGCGGGAGCGGCCCGGGGAGTCCTCCTCGCCCGCGTGGATGCCCTCCCACATGTAGTGCATGGCCTGGAGCCTGAGGCGGGCGGGGCCCGGCTGGAGGCGGTCCGCCTCGGCGGCGACGGCGACGACGGCCTCCTCCAACTGGCCGTTGTGGACCAGTGCCTGGGAGAGCCGGCACACGGCGTCCACGCGCGCGTCACTGTCGAGCCCCGGCATGCCGAGAGCGTCCCGCAGATGCCCGATGGTGACGGCGGGCGAGGTCAGCAGCGTGGCGCAGCCCAGTTCGTACAGGACGCGGCCGTGCACCTCGGGCAGCGGCGGCTCCTTGAGGGCGCGCTCCAGGCAGCGGCGGGCCGCGTCGGGTGCGCCGACGGCCAGGTGCTCGCGGGCGGCCTCGCGCATCTGCTCGACGAGTTCGGGGTCGTCGTCCGGGTGCACTTCCAGCAGGTGCCGGGCCGCCGCGGCGGCACCGAGGCCCGACTGCGTGATGGCCCAGGCCGCCTGGCCGTGCATCGCGGTGCGGGTGGCGGCCGGGATGGAGTGGTAGACGGCGGTGGCGATCAGCGGGTGGACGAACTCCAGCTCGCCGGGGCCGGGCCGGCCGCCGTGCACGTCGGGGCCGGCGCCGAGGATGCGGGCGGCACACAGCCGCTCGGCGCACTGCCCGGCCTCATGGACACCGACGCCTGCCAGAGTGGCGGCGAGGTCGAGGGAGATCCCGGTGCCCAGGACGGCGGCGGCCCAGGCGAAACGGGTGGCGTCCGTGCCGAGCTCTTCGAGTCGGGCGACGAGGCCGTGGCCGCGGGCGGAGCGGCCCAGCACCCGCAACTCGTCCGCGGAGGCCTCCACCGGCTCAAGGCCGCAGTCCTGCACCCTGGCGAGGAGTTCGACGGTCTCGTAGGGATTGCCCGCGGTCACCGCCCACACCTCCCGGCAGAACGGGGCGTCCGCGTGCGGACCGAGGGTGGCGCGGGTGAGCCCGGCCGTGGCGTCGGGAGTGAGGGCGCACAGGGTGCTGCTCGGGCCGGCGGCGGCGCCGACCCGGTCGAGCAGACGGGAGATATCGGCGGTGGCTTCGCCGGGGCGGTGTGCGACAACGACGAGGACGGGCAGGTCGTCGAGGCGTTCGGCGAACGCGGCGAGCCACTGGAGGCTTTCCAGGTCGGCCCAGTGCGCGTCGTCGATGACCAGCACGAGCGGCCAGGTGAGCTCGGCGAGCCGCCCGACCGCGACGACCAGGCCCTCGCAGACGGCCTGCGGGTCGGGCTGCCGCTCGCCCGGTTCCGCGATCCCGAGCGCGGGGCCCGCGATCGGGAGCCAGTCGCCGAAGCAGTCGCGGGTCTCCTGCGTGCCGGACTCCGCGAGGACGGGCGCGAGCAACTGGCGCACCACGTTGAAGGGGACGGAGGTGACAGCCTCGCCGCCGCGTGCGCTCCACACGGCACAGCGTCCTGCTGCCTGCCGGCGCACCGCCGACAGCAGCGCGGTCTTGCCGATGCCGGCCTCGCCGCGGTAGACGAGCAGGCTCCCGGCTGCGGCGCGGCCCGCACAGAGCGCGTCGACGGCACTTCTGGCCACGGAGAGTTCTTCGTCGCGCTCCCACAGCGGTGCCAAGACAGCCCCTTGTGGCCGGCCCTGCGTCATCCCGGTACCTCCAAGGTCCCCTCACCCGGCGTACGTGCGCTGCGTACGCACCGTACGTGCACGTGTCCTGAGACTAGCCGGATACCTACCGCCGCGGTGACCGGCGACCGGACGGGCGGCCCGGTCGCACGATCTTCGGACACGGGACCGTACTTGGTGGTAAGAGCGGTGCGGGGCGGCACGGCGGAAGCCATCGGCGCCGGACGGAAAGACTGCTTGTACCGCCCCTCTCATCCTGCTTTCACGGTCGGCTCATACTGTGGCGTCATGACGCAGGTGACTCCTCCCGGCTGGTATCCCGACCCCGGGCAGACAAGTGACGGACCGCGCTCCGAGCGCTGGTGGGACGGCAGCAGGTGGACGGAGCAGATCCGCTTCGCGGCGGCGGGCGCGTGGGGGCCTCCCGGCTACCCGGGCATGCCGCCCGTGCCACCGGTGCGCAAGCGCCGCGGGCTGCGGACGGCGATCGGAGCGGGGGTGGTGATCGTCGTCCTGGCGTGCATAGGCGGCGGGGTGTACGCGATGACCTCGCACGACAACGGCAAGGCCGACGCGTCGTCGCATCCGTCGTCCGGTCCCTCCCACCGCTCCGACGGCCAAGACGGCTCCCCCGGCGGGCCTGGTGGCGTGCCGGGCCCCTCCGCGACCCCGCAACCGCAGGTCGACCACGGCTATGTGACCGACCCGGCCAGCGGCATCAGCCTGCCGGTGCCGGACGGTTGGAAGGGCACAGCGGGTGCCATCGGCGCGGAGGTGACGACCGGCACCTATCCGTGCCCGGGTGACACCTCGCAGAAGTGCGTACGCGGCGGTGTCTTCTCGCAGCCCGCGGTCGCCATGAACCTCAAGCAGACCACGGCCGAGGCGGCGGCCAAGGCGGACATCTCGAAGAACGCCACGGAGTCGTACGGCGACAAGGTCTACGGCACGATCACCTCGCACGACGAACTCGCCTCGCAGGCCGTGGACGTGGCGGGCCAGAAGGGCTACATGGTCCGCTGGAAGGTCGTGACGAGCAAGGGCGACGACGGTTACGTCGAGTCGCTCGCGTTCCCGTCGCCGTCCGGCGAGGACTTCCTCGTGGTGGTGCGCTTCGGGTTCGACGTGAACGCCAAGGCGCCGAAGATGGCCACGATGGACCAGATCACCAAGGGCATCAAGAAGGCCGCGATCAGCAGTGCGAGCGGCGGCAACGGCAAGCAGGTGTAGGGCGCCCTCGCGGCCACGCCGCATAACGCCCCGCGCCCCGTGCTCCTTCAGGGGCACGGGGCGCGTCACATCAACTGGGTCCGACCGGCGCGCGCCCGGTCATCCCAGACCGCGAGAGTCCTGCTTGAGCGCCGTGTCCACGGTCAGCGCGGTCGCCACGACCAGGCTCAGCAGCGGCTCCGGCAGCTGGTAGTGGATCTGCAGGACGTAGTTGTCCGCGGTCGTGAACATCGTCTTGGCGAGGCCTTCCCAGGTCTTGGTGATCCGGGCGACCTCGTTGTCGGCGTGGTCGACGATCGCGAAGTTCCAGGCGCGCCAGTTCTCCGCCTTGATCGCGCCGAGCTGCTGACCGTTCGCGTTGATCGCGAAATTGATCTTCCCGATCATGTTCTGCTGCACGATCTCGCCGACCGGCTGCCCGTCCGGACGCTCCACGACCACCCGCGACTTCAGGAACTTCGCGGGCCGGGTCAGGACCAGCTGCGGCTGCCCGTACGCGTCACGGATCTCCAGCCGGTGGGTCATGAACTGATCGACGCTGGAGACGAACCGCAGCGCCTTCTTCAGCGCGCCCTGTCCCACCTCGGTGACCGAGCCGAGGGTGTTGCCCTGCTGGTCGAAGACGGTGTACTCGTTCGTCAGCTCGATCAGCTTGGCCTTCTGGTTCACCACCAGCACGGGTTCGGTGAAGAGCGAGCCGCCGCCGGGCCCCGAGGGAGCGACTCCGGCCTGCTGCTGCACCTGCCGCTGCACCCGCTGCGCGGCGCGCTCCGACTGGGCGGGCTGCTGCTGCATCGGCTGCTGCTGCGGATAGTGCTGGCCGCCCTGCTGCTGCACGCCCTGCCCGCCCGGCCCCGGCTGCTGGTACTGCTGCTGCCCGAACTGGGGCTGGTGCGAGGCCTGCTGGGGCTGGTGCTGCTGTACACCCTGCTGAGGCACCTGGTGCTGCTGTGCGGCCTGCTGAGGCTGCTGGGCCTGGTGCTGCTGCACAGCCTGCTGAGGCGCCTGGTGCTGCACGGCCTGCTGAGGCTGCTGCTGGGCCTGCTGAACGGGCTGGGCCTGTGGGACCTGCGGGTTCTGCTGCGCGGGCGCGGCAGCCTGCTGGCCGGCATGTGTGTGCTCGGTCCACTGGGAACCGTCCCACCACCGCAGCAACTGGGGCGCACCGTGCGGATCCGGATACCAGCCAGCGGGGATGTTCGATTGCGTCGTCACCCGGGCACACTACCCCGCGCGCCACACTCGTCGGCCACCGCCCGTGACACGGGCCTCGAAGCCGCGAACCGCACCCGCCCGCCAACTGGCTCCTGCTCCGCAGACCCCCAGGGCCGCCGATCCCTTGTCTGCGGCCTTCACAGCCGCACCTCGACCGTGAGTCCGCGGCCCTTCGCACCCCTGGCTCCCGCGGCCCGCTCCCGTCCCTGCCCGTGCCGCGCGCCGCTCCTGCCACCCTGTCCTGTGCCGTCCGTCGCCACGATCTGTTCGACTGCGCCGATCCGCCCGGCCGCCCGCACATCAGACGCAACTATCTCAAAGCGGTTGAGATCGGGCCGAGAAGCGGTCACGACGGCACTCGCGAGCGGGGCCCGCAGCGACAGTCGCGCCGCGGACTTGGCCCTGCGGACCGCGGCGATGGCGTCCGCGGCGGTCTCCAGCACTTCCCCGTCCGTGCCGTGGCCCGCACGCGCGAGAGCCGCCGCGTCCGGCCAGCCGGCACGGTGCACGGACCCGTCCCGCCACCAGGACCAGACCTCTTCCGCGGCAAACGACAAGACGGGCGCGAAGAGCCTGAGCAGGGTGTCGAGCGCCATGCGCAGCGCGGCCCGCGCCGAGCGCGCAGGACCGCCCCGCACACCGCCGTCCAGCTCCCCGTAGGCGCGCGGCTTGACCAGCTCCACGTAGTCGTTGCAAAACCGCCGCAGGAACGGCTCGCTGCGGGCCAGGGCACGGGCGGGGTCGAACTCCTCGAAGGCCTCGGTGACGTCCGCCACGACGGCGGCGAGTTCCGTGAGCAGCGCCCGGTCCAAAGGCTCGGTCACGGCCGCGGTGTTTGCCTCGGGGCCGGCCTCCAGGGCGCCGTCGTCCAGGCCGAGGACGAACCTGCCGATGTTCAGCAGCTTGGTCGCCCTTCTGCGGCCGATCTCCAGCCGGCTGCGGTCGACGACGATGTCCTTGCCGGGGCGTGCGACGGCCGCCCAGTAGCGGACCGCGTCCGGGCCGTACCAGTCCAGCAGCTCCGTGGGGGTGACCCGCCCGTGCGACGCGTCCCACTTCGTGAGGATCGGGTGCAGGACCCGGCCGGAGACGACGACGTGCCGCCAGGGCGGCGTGCCGTGCCCGGCGTGGCTGCGGAGCACCGCGTCGAACAGCGCGGTGCTCAGGACCTCGTGGGTCTCGGGTCGCAGATCCATGGGGAAGAGCAGGGCGTGGAGGTCCGGTGCACCGTGCCCGCCGCCCTCGATCTGCGGGATGAGCGAGGAGGCCGCCCAGGTGTCCAGGACGCCGAGCTCGCCGCCGAACCCGCCGGGCTCGCCGCGCTGCTCCTCGGTGTACCCGGGCGGCGCCTCGGTGCCCGGGTCGACGGGCAGGGCGGCCTCGCCGGGGACGAGGGGCCGTTCGTGGTCGGGGCGGCCGTCCGCGTCGAGCGGATACCACAGCGGGACGGGCACACCGGAGCACCGGCGGCTGCTGATCAGCCGGTCGCCGCCGGCCCCGCCGAACCGCTTCTCGTAACGGGCCCTCAGGTGCGGTGGATGCCAGGCGAGCCCGGTGCCGCACCGCAGCAGCCGCGCGTGCACTTCCGTGTCGCGTCCGACGGTTGGCAGGTACCACTGACCGGTGGTGACGGGCTCCGGGGGCCACGCGCCTTCTCCGTGGACCTGGGCCGCGCGGGTGAGGGGACGCGGCCCGCCGCGTTCCGCCTGGGTGACGGCGGTACGGACGGCGGGGTCCCCGGCGGCGGGCGGCGCGGCGCGGTAGGCCGCGCCGCGGGCGAGGTCGCGCAGGAAGGCGAGCTGGACGGCGGCACGGGCGGCGACGGCGCTGGTGCGGTAGGCGCGCGTCCAGTCGACCGACAGGCCGATGCGCCGCCACACCCGCGCGCCGGCCTGCTCGTCCTGGGCGCGGAGCCGGTCGCAGAGCTCGGTGAAGGTGCGCCGGGACACCGGTAAGGGATCTTTGCCGGGCTCGGCGGGCGGGGTGGCGGACGGGTCGTACGGCAGGGCGGGATCGCAGCGCACCCCGAAGTGGTGCTGCGCCCGCAGCTCACCGGCCGGGCCGGCATCGTCCCAGCCGATGGGATGGAAGACCTCCTTGCCGCGCATCCGCTGGAAGCGCGCCACGGTGTCGGTGCGCGTGTACGACATGATGTGGCCGGTGTGCGGTAGACCGTCGGCGGTGAACGGTGGCGTGTCGATGGAGAAGACCCGCTCGCGTGCCGTGGCGCGACCCGCGTCGAACACGTAGACGCGCTGTTCGTCCCAGCGCCCTGACCACTTCTCTTCCAGGCCGTCGAGGACGGGCCGCTCGGGGATGTCGGTGCGGTGCTGGGGGAAGGTCATGCCCGGGGATGCTAGTGCCGCGGCAGGCAAGAATCACCGGCTCGCGAGGCCCGGCACGGCGCCTCGCCACGGTGGCGCATCACCCGTGTACATCGAGTACACGGGTGATGCGCCACCTTGCGGAGGTGGCCTTGTCATGCCGCTGCGGTCGGCCGGTCGTCGATGACGATCCGCACCACTGGCCGTTCCTCCCGCCTGTCGGCTGCCCGCGTCTCGGTGTTCCGGACGGTCTTCAGAGCGCGCTTGATGCACTTGTACGGCCTCTTGGCCATGCTTGCGGTGCCGGCGTTCCCGTCGGAGCGCTTTTCGTGGAGGGCTTCGAGAATGGCGACGAGGCTGCGGCCGGAGAGTCTGGCCTCCGTGAGGTCCGCGTTCTCGGTGACGATGGCCGGCAGCCGGAAGTGCTCCTTGCTGGAGGCCGCGGTCACGACGAAGTCGTAGGTGTCGCGGTGGCAGCAGATTTCCGCGTAGGCGATCCCGGCCGCCGCGTCGAGCAGGTTCCTTAGCTCTTCGTCGCCTTCAGGTTCGGCTTCGGGACGGCGAGGATCGCTCTTCTGCCGGAGTTGGTCGACCTGGAAGTGCAGATGGTTGAGGTCTTGCCTGGTTGCGGTGATGGCCTGCATGGCCTCGTCGAGCGACTTCCGCAGGGCTTGTTGAGTCTGCTCGATGGCGCCGAGCCGCTTTGCGAAACTGCTTCTGTGCCACCAGGTCACGCCGCCCCTTCCTGTCGTCACCGTTTTGTGACCACGAAATAACTCCCCCAGCGACCAGCGCGCCACGCGGCGCATTTCAGCCCGCCCGGCGCAGGGGCAACGGACAGCGCGCCCCCGAACAACGGGCAAGCCCATGGCGGAAGTCGCGTCGGCTGCTGCCGTCCGGAGAGGGCTTCGCGCTGCTGAGCGTGCCGCTGCTGCACGCGCTGGACGGTACGTTCCTGACGCTGCTGCTGGTGCAGTGTGCGGGTCTGGTGCTGCTGACCGGTTTCACCTCGATCTCGGCGGCGGTCAACGCGGAGGTGTTTCCTGCGCGGGTGCGGGCGGCGGGCATCGGGTTTCCGTACTCGCTCACGGTGGTGCTCTTCGGAGGTACCGCGCCGTACGTCGGCACCCTCTTCAAGGAGATCGGCAGCCCGGGCCTCTTCTCCTGGTACGTCGCCGTGCTCTGCCTGATCTCCTCGGCCGTGTATCTGCGGCTGCCGGAGACCGCGCGCGTGGAACTGGAGCGGTGAGCCGTGCGCACGGGCGGATCAGGCCCTCCGCCCGTGCGCCGGTACGGGGCGGATCAGTTCAGGTAGGCCTCCACCTCGCTGAACTGGGCTGCGGGCCAGGCGGTGTTGGCGGTGACGGTCAGCTTCAGGTAGCGCAGGTTCGTGCCGCTCGGCAGGGCCACGGTCACCGTGTTGCCGGTCGCCGGATCGAAGCGGTAGTCCTGCGCGGCGACCACCGTCGAGTACGCCGAGCCGTCCGTGCTGCCCTGCACGGACAGGGTCTGTGTGCGTGCCTGCCAGGCGGTGGCGGGCGGCAGCTTCAAAACGAGGCGGCGGGCGGCCAGGGTCGAACCGAGGTCGACCGTCCAGGCTTGCGGGAAGGCGTTGTTGGCGGACTCCCAGTAGGTGTTCGCGTCGCTGTCGACGGCCTTGCCGGGCGTGTAGACGTCCGCGGAGCCGGTGGCGGAGGCGGGCCGGCCCTTGGCGAGGTTGCGGTTCGGGTCGGGGTCCGTGTTGCCGCCGCCCGGCTGCGGCCAGCTGCTGCAGTCACCCCAGGTGGAGTCCAGGCCCGTGTTCCCGCCACCGTCGGTGAGGGCGAAGGTGCCGGAGCCGGACGGGTAGGGGCAGTTGTAGACGCCTGCCGCGCCGACGCCGGTGGCCTTGACGTTGCTGATGATCGCCGCGCCTTGGGCCTCGGCCTGGACGACCACCGTGCCCACGCCGGCCACCGTGTCGCCGTCGATGGAGACGTTCTTGACGGCGAGGCCCGTGCCGCCGCCGGAGACGAACTCGTACACGCTGTACGGGCTGTCCGTGATGGTGTTGCCGCCGACCTTCACCTGGGCCTGGATGGCGCTGTCGTATGAGTCGACCCGCAGGGCGCCCATCGGGTGCTGCCAGTTCGGGTTGATGGCACCGGTGCGCACCAGGGTGTTGCCGGTGACCGTGATGGTGCCCGCCAGCGGCGAGAACGGGTCCGCGAACTTCTGGTTGGAGATGGCGATCCCGCTGCCCAGGGCGTTGGTGTCCTGGACCAGATTGCCCCTGACGGTGATGTCCTGGCCGCCGTAGATCGCGATGCCGTTGGCCAGGTTGGGCTGCGAGATGGTGTTGTTCTCGAACGTGGAGTTGGTGTCCGCGGCGTACAGCGACCACATGGCGAGCGAGTCGTCGCCTTGGTTGCGCAGGAAGTTGTCGCGCACATCGACACCGTGGGCGTTGCCGTTGAGGTTGATGCCGTCGGCGGTGGTGTCGAGGATGCGGTTGTTCTCGACGACCAGGTTGTCGTTGTCGTTCAACAGCCACATGCCGACCTTGACGTGCTGGATCCACATCCCCGACACCGACGAGTTCGGTCCCAGCGAGCCGTTGACGAAGTTGTCGGGGCTGGAGTCGACGCGCTCGGTGACCTCGCCGATGACCGCGAAGTCCTGGATGTGGACATTGCCCAAGGAGCTGGTCTGGTCGATGAAGTGCGAGGAGTGCACGATCGAGTACCAGCCGCCCGCGCCCTTGAGGGTGACGTTCTGCACGCCCTGGAGCGCGGAGCCCACCTTGTAGTCGCCCGGCGGAATCCACACCGTGCCGCCCTGAGCGGCCTGGATGGCGGAGTTGAAGGCAGCGGTGGAGTCGCCCTGCCCGGTCGGGTCGGCGCCCTTGTCGACCACCGAGACCGCGCCCGCGGGCGCCGTGGATGCGGACGCGACCTGTTCGAAGTCGGCCACGTCCACCGTGACCGTGCCGGACGCCTGGAAGGCGACCTTGTCGCCCGCCGAGAGGTTCTGCCCGAGCAGCACCCGTGTGTCGTCGAAGAAGTGGTGGGTCTTGGAGCCGGTGATCCAGCCGGTGTCGACGTAGGAGTACTTGGAGGTGAGCGCCAGCGTTTTGCCGGTGTTCTGGCCGTTGACGTACACCGCGAGGGTGCCGGTCTGTCCGTCGGGCACGTTGTACGAGACGTTCACCGCGTTGGCGGCGGCGGGCAGCGTGAACGCGACCTGCTGGCCCGCGCTCAGCTTCACCGCCTTGCGGCCCGAGGCCTCGGAGGCCACGGTGCCCTGGGTGTAGTCGGGGCCCACCACCGAGCCGTCGGTGGTGGCCGACTCCGCTTCCACCGAGTGGACCGGCAGATCCGCGCCGACGGTGGCCGCTGCTTCGGCCGTGGGCGCGAGGGTGGTGAGCATGCCGCCGGCCAGCGCGACCGCCGCGGCGACGGCCAGCCAGCGTGAGGACATGCGCGGTAGTGCTCTCTGCATGACTGTTCCCTTTCGTGGGGGAAGACCTTCGTGGGGAGATCCGTGTGCGGGGGGGGTGCCCCTATCTGTTTCGTCAACCCTGGTGGGGCTGACTTGTAGGAGTTGATCCGGGTTTTCGGGGACGTCTTGCGAAGCGGGATGTCCCCGGTGGATCAGGTGCCTGCTGGGCAGCCTGGTGGGCGGCTCGGCTCGTGGCCGTGCCGGTGTGCGGGCGGGATGTGGTCGCCAAGGCAGGGGCCGTCAGGCTGCGAGGCCGACGTCGCTGGGGGTGCGTGGTTCGTAGAGGGCGCCGGTGCGGATCATCGCGTGGATGACGTTCACGCGTTGGCGGGCGAGGCGGAGGATCGCCTGGGTGTGGGTCTTGCCGCGTGCGCGTTGGCGGTCGTAGTAGGTCCGGGAGGACGGGTCGGCTTTGCAGCCGATCGCGGCGAACGCGGCCTGGAACAGGGCGCGTTTGAGGAGGCGGTTGCCGCGGTGGGGTGCGTGCTCGCCGCGGATCGAGGTGCCCGAGGACTTCGTGGCCGGGGCGAGTCCGGCGTAGGAGGCGAGGTGTCCGGCGGTGGGGAAGCCGGTGCCGTCACCGATCGCGACGATCACGGCGGCCGTGGTCCTGACGCCCAGGCCGGGCAGAGACGTCAGGAGGTGGAAAAGAGGGAGGGCCTCCAGCAGGGCGGCGATCTCCTGCTCAGTGGCCCGGCGCTGGGTGTGGGCGGCGGCGAGCTGGGCGGCCAGGCCGGGCACGATCAGCGCGGATGCCTCGGTGCCGGGAACGACGAGGGTCTGCTCGGCGAGCGCGTCGAAGATCTCGGTGGTGAGGTGGTGGGCCTTGCGCGAGCCGTGTGCCTTGAGCAGGGCCTCGCAGCGGGCCCGGCCCAGTTTCTTCAGTCTCGCCGGGGAGCCGTGCCGTTGGAGGAGGGCCTGGATGTAGGGGTAGGCCAGGCGGGGGCCGAGGACGCGTTCGAGGGAGGGGTGGATCTGAGAGAGCAGGCCGCGCAGCCGGTTGGTGGTGCGGTTGACCTCGCCGGCCAGGTCGTTGTCGTAGCCGGTGAGCATGGTCAGCTCGGCCAGTACCTCGTCGTCGCGGTCCACCGCGCGCAGGGTGTGGGGCATGGTGCGGGCGGTCTCAGCGATCACGAACGCGTCGCGGGCGTCGGTCTTGGCCTCGCCCGGGTGCAGGTCGGCGGCCCGCCGCATCGACAGCCCGGGCAGGTAGGCCACTCGGCAGCCGGCCGCGCGGGCCACCGTCAGCGGGAGCGCGCCGATGTTGGCGACCTGGTCCACGATCACCAGGACGGTGCCGAACTTCGCCACCAGCCTGGTGAACAGCTCCAGCAGTTTCGGCTCGGTGTTGGGCAGCCGCTTGTCGTGCACGGTCCTGCCGTCCTGGGTCCGGCCGTGGGCGTGATGGAACTCCTTGCCCAGGTCCAGACCGAGGAAGAGATCTATCGCGGTCGTGTCGACCATGTGTGCGTGCCCTTCGCCTCTCGTCTCCTCAATTCCCAGCCGTCCCTGCGGCACCACACGCCGGCAGCCACGTTACGCAGACATCCCCACCCGCAAGCGGTCCGGCATTGCGCCGGACCAGGCGGTCGTCAGGCCCCTCATCAGCGGTCAAGCGGTGCCCCGAAGCCCGGCGGCAACACCCCCCAGGTCATCGACTTCGACAGGGGGCACACAGCCATACCGGACCCGGGGGCCAGGCGCCCCATTGCGGGGCCACGAAAAAGGTAACGGGGACAACAGGTGCTGGTACGGCGGCCGGGTCCGAGTCAGGCCCGCAGCCAGGCCGCGGTGTCCTGCGGCAGGCGGCCCGCGTCGTCCACAGGGCCGCTCGTCGAGCAGGACGTCGCAGTGCTCGGGAAGCTCAGCCGGCTGCCCGGCCAGGTTGACGACGCAGACCAGGCCGTCGGTGCGGGCGAAGGAGAGCACTCCCGGGGCCGCGGGCAGCCAGCGCAGCGGACCGTCGCCGAAGCCAGGCCCACCGCGGCGGATGCGCAGCGCCGCGCGGTACAGGGAGAGCATCGAGTCCGGGTCGGCCGGCCTGCCGGTCGGCGGCGTACGCGGCCCAGTCCGTCGGGCTGCGGCAGCCATGGCTCGTCGTGCGCGCCGAAGCCCGCGTACGGGGCGTCGGCCAGCCAGGGCAGCGGCACCCGGCAGCCGTCCCGGCCCGGGTCGGTGCCGCCGGAGCGGTGGTGCATCGGGTCCTGGATGCTCTCGGGTGGGATCTCGGCCTCGGGCAAGCCGAGTTCCTCGCCCTGGTAGACGTAGACCGAGCCGGGCAGGGCCAGCGAGAGCAGCGCGGCGGCACGGGCGCGACGGGTGCCGAGAGCCAGGTCGGTGGGGGTGCCGAACTCTTCGTGGCGAAGTCGAAGCCGGTGTCCGCGCGGCCGTAGCGGGTGACCGTGCGGGTGACGTCGTGGTTGCACAGCACCCAGGTGGCGGGGGCGCCGACGGGGCGTGCTCGGCGAGGGTGTCGTCGATCGCCGTTCGTAGTGCGGCGGCGTCCCAGGGGCAGGACGAGGAAGGAGAAGTTGAAGGCGGTGTGCAGCTCGTCGGGGCGCAGATAGCGGGCGAAGCGTTCGGAGTCCGGCAGCCAGACCTCGCCGACGAAGACACCGCCGTACGCGTCGGCGACACGCCGCCAGGAGCGGTAGATGTCGTGCAGCTCGTCGCGGTCGACGAACGGGTTCGGATCGACGGCCCTCGACGAAGTCGGGCAGCTCGGGGTCCTTGACGAGCAGCGCCGCCGAGTCGATGCGCACGCCCGCCACCCCGCGCTCGAACCAGAACCGCAGGATGTCCTCGTGTTCCTGGCGGACGGCCGGATGGTCCCAGTTCAGATCGGGCTGCTCGGGCGCGAAGAGGTGCAGGTACCATTCTCCGTCGGGTACGCGGGTCCACGGTGGCGCCGCCGCGAACTGCGAGGGCCAGTTGTTCGGCGGCAGTTCGCCCCGCTCGCCGCGGCCCGGTCGGAAGTGGAACAGCTCGCGCTCAGGGCCGCCGGCCCGCTTCGAGGGCGGCCCGGAACCAGGGGTGCTGGTCGGACACGTGGTTGGGCACGATGTCGACGATGGTGCGGATGCCCAGTTCGCGGGCCTCAACGATCAGTTTCTCGGCCTCGGCGAGGGTGCCGAAGGCCGGGTCGATGGCGCGGTAGTCGGCCACGTCGTAGCCGCCGTCCGCCAGTGGGCGACAGGTACCAGGGGCTGAACCAGAGCGCGTCGACGCCGAGTTCGGCGAGGTAGGGCAGCTCGGCGCGGACGCCTGCGAGGTCTCCGGTGCCGTCGCCGTCGCCGTCCGCGAAACTGCGCACGTACACCTGGTAGATGACGGCGGAGCGCCACCACGGTCGTCCGGAGTGTGGTCGGAGATCCGTTTTCGGGCAGGGGGGGCTGTCCCACGGTGCGTGCCTTTCGATGGTGCCGGTCAGGGGCGGGTGCGGGTCTGGCGGCCGGTCAGCCCTGGTACGGGCGCGAACGGGAGGACGACCGGTCAGCCCTTGGTGCTGCCGGCGCTGATCCCGGCGATGATGTGGCGCTGGAACACCAGGAACATCACGACCATCGGGATGCTGGCGATCACCATGGCGGCGATCAGCACCGTCAGCGGAATGTTCTGCGACAGCTGGACCAGCGCGACGCTGATCGGCTGTTTTCCGGTGTCGGAGAAGACCATCAGCGGCCAGAGGAAGTCCTGCCAGACGGCGACGAGCGCGAAGATCGATACGACGCCGAGCGCGGGCCTTGACATCGGCAGGACGATCGAGACGAGGCTGCGCAGCTTGCCCGCGCCGTCGATCTCGGCGGCTTCCAGGACGTCCCGCGGTATCTGGTCGAAGAACCGTTTGAGGAGGTAGAGGTTGAAGGCGTTGGCGACGGCGGGCAGCCAGATCGCGAGCGGATCGTTCAGCAGGTTGGTGTGCAGCAGCGGCAGATCGGCGACGGTCAGGTACTTGGGAACGACCAGGGCCTGCGCCGGGACCATCAAGGTGGCCAGGATGCCGCCGAGGATCACCTTGCCGAAGGCGGGCTTCAGCTTGGACAGGGCGTAGGCGGCGGCCGTGCAGAAGACGATCTGCAGCAGCCAGGCACCGGCCGCCTGGACGACCGTGTTCCACAGGTGCTGGGGCAGCTGCATCAGGTCCCAGGCGTCGGTGTACCCGGTCAGATGCCAGGCGTGCGGGACCAGGGTCGGCGGGGTGCGGGTCACCTCGTCAGGTGACTTCATCGCGCCGGACACCATCCAGTACACGGGAAAGAGGAAGGCGAGGGCGAAGAGCAGCAGCACACCGCAGAACACGGACCAGTACACGGCCCTGCCACGGGGCCGGCCGAGCGTGTGCGGCGAGACGAGGGTGCGGACGGCGCGGTGGTCGGTGGTCACGGATGGGCCCTCCGTCGGCGGGCGCCGGCGCGGTGCGAGCGGTCATGCGTCCTCCCCTGAGCGGGTCAGACGGAGGTAGAGCGCGGAGAAGGCGCCGAGCAGGACGAGCAGCATGACGCTGAGCGCGCAGGCACCGCCGAAGTCGTTGTAGAGGAAGGCGTACTTGTAGATCAGGTAGAGCACGGTGACAGTGGCGTTCTCCGGGCCGCCGCCGGTGATCACGAAGCTCCGTGAAGACCTGCATGGTGGCGATGATCTGGAGCAGCATCAGCATGAGGATGATGAAACGGGTCTGCGGGATCGTCACATGGCGGATCCGCTGGAGCAGGCTCGCGCCGTCGATCTCCGCCGCCTCGTACAGCTCGCCGGGGATGCCCTGCAGCGCGGCGAGGTAGATCGAGGACGGTGCCGCCCATGTTGGCCCAGGTGGCGACGATGACCAGGGAGAGCAGGGCGGTGTCGGCGCCGTTGGACCAGTTCGAGGTGGGCAGGTGCAGCGAAGCGCAGTGCCTCGTTGGCGAGCCCGGCGCCCGGGTCGTAGAACCACTTCCACAGCAGGGCGCTGACCACCGGCGGGATCATCACCGGCAGGTAGACGACCACCCGGAAGAACGCCTCGCCAGTGCCGCAGTTCATTGAGCACGAGCGCCATGACGAACGGGACGGCGAAGCCGATGAGCAGGGCGAAGAGGGTGAAGGTGAGCGTGTTGCGCCAGGCCGCGGCGAACTCCGGGTCGTGGAAGACGCGGGTGAAGTTGGCGGTGCCGACCCACTGAGGGCCGCAGCCCGGCGTGTACTTCTGGAAGGCGATGACGACCGCGCGGATCGCCGGATACCAGGAGAACAGGGCGAAGCAGAGCAGCGCCGCCGATCAGGAAGGCGTAGGCACGCGCCTGGTCGGCCAGTCGCCGGCGCCGGATGCTGCCAGGCCCGCGGGCCGCCCGGCCCGTGCCCGCGGAACCCGAAGAAGGCGGCAGGGCGGTGGACGGGGCGGCGGCTGCAGCCTGGTACGCGGCGGTCCGTGCGGTCTTCATGAGGATCCGTCAGCCCCGGGTCAGGATGCCGTCGATCTTGACCTGGGCGTCCTTGAGCAGCTGGTCGATGTCGGCGTCCTTCTTGGTGAGGACGGCCGAGACACGGCGCCGTCGAGGACCGAGTAGATCTGCTGGGCCTGCGGCGGCTCGATCTTCAGCTCGAGGCTCTGGTTGCCGTCCAGGAAGAGCCTGGTAGTTCTCCACCGGCACATTGGCGTTGGCCTTCTTGACCTCCTGGTCCTTGGCGTCGGCGGCGCCGGTGAACAGACGCGGCTCGGGCAGGCCGACGGGGGCGTCGTGCTTCTTGGCGCGGGCGTAGTCGCCGAGGAAGCCCTTGCCGGGCGTGAGGAACATGTGCGTCGAGCCACTTCAGGCCCGCCCTGATCTGCGCGGGCGTGTCCTTCTTGTTGAACATGTAGCCGTCGCCGCCGATGAGGGTGCCCTTGCCGCCGGGCATCGGGTGCGAGGGCGAGGTCCTTGTAGTTGCCGCCCTTCTCCTTGACGAGGATCGGGATGTTGTCGGGCGCGGAGAGGTACATGCCGAGCTTGCCCGGCGCCCATCATCTGCTGGACGTCGTTGATGACCAGCAGCTGCTTGCTGCCCATGGCGTCGTCCTTCCAGCGCATGTCCTTCAGGTTCTGCAGGACGGCCCTGTCCCTCGGGGGTGTCGACTGCCGCCTTCTTGCCGTCGTCGCTGACGACGTCGCCGCCCTGCGAGTAGAGCTCGGCGGTGAAGTGCCAGCCGCCCTGGTTCTGCGCGATGTAGTCGGCGTAGCCGACGGTGCCGTTGCCGAGTGCGGCGATCTTCCTGGCGTCGGCGCGCACCTCGTCCCAGGTGGCCGGGGGCTGGTCGGGGTCGAGTCCGGCCTTCGGCGAAGAGCTCCCTGTTGTAGATCAGGCCCATCGAGTAGCCGGTGCGCGGGATGCCGTAGATCTTGCCGTCGACGGTGTAGATGTCGCGCAGCTGCTGCTGGATGGTGGCTGTAGCCCTTCAGGTCCTTGACGTACGGGGTGATGTCCGCGGCCTGGTTGATGTCGACGACATGCCTGGCGTCGGTGAAGTACGTGTAGAAGACGTCCTCCATCTGCCCGCCGGCGAGCTTGGCGTCGAAGGTCTTCGGGTCCTGGCAGGGGAACGCGTCGTGCGTGACGACGTCGATGTCCGGGTGCTGCTTCTCGAAGGCGGCGATGTCCTGGCCTCGAAGAACGACCGGTCGACCTTGGCGCTCTTCGGCGGCTCGCAGTTGACGGTGATGTGGGTCTTTCCGTCGGCCGCCTGCCGTCGTCGTCGCCCGAACCGCAGGCCGAGACGGCGGTGAGCACGACGGCCGACGCCATGGCGGCGGTGGAGGCGCTCCGCCACCGCCTTGCGGGTGTGGCGGGACCTCCAGAGCGGCGGAAGGTGCGGCGGAACCCGGTACTTCTCATTGGTGGACCCCTTCGGGCAGGAGCGAGGAAGGCCCACGGCACGCCGGGCGTGCCGCCGTCTCCGCTGACGCCGCACCACTCAAGCACTCGCCGACATCTGTCCGCAAGATGTCGCGCAGAATCTGTAATTATTTGACAGGGAGAGGGGTCCGTGTGGCGTATGGTTGCGGGAACCGTCAGCCGCGGGGTGCCTGCGCCGTCGATCCGCGCACCACCAACTCGGGCTCGAACAGGAGCTCCTCGGCGGTCACGCTGCCACCGCCGATCTGCGCGTTCAGCAGTTCCACGGCGGCGCGCCCCATGGCCTCGATGGGCTGGCGGACGGTGGTCAGCGGCGGTTCGGTGCAGTTCATGAAGGCGGAGTCGTCGTAGCCCACGACGGAGATCTCGCCCGGCACCGGCAGCCCCTTGCGCCGGGCGGCGCGCACGGCGCCGAGCGCGAGGGGGTCGCTCGCGCAGATGATGCCGGTGACGCCCCGGTCCAGCAGCCGGGCTGGCCGCCGCCTGGCCGCCCTCGATGCGAGAACATGGCGCGCGCGACGTGCTCGTCGGGCAGCTGCCGCCGCCGTCGCACACAGGGCGCGCGCGGCCGCCAGCTTGCGGCCGGAGGGCATGTGGTCGCCGGGGCCGAGGACCAGCCCGATGCGCTCGTGGCCGAGCGAGTCCAGGTGACGCCACGCCTGCTCGACGGCGACCGCGTCGTCGCAGGAGACGCAGGGGAAGCCGAGGTGCTCGATGGCCGCGTTGACCAGCACCACCGGAATGTTGCGGTCGGCGAGCTGCCGGTAGTGGTCGTGCGGGGCGTCCGCCTGCGCGTACAGGCCGCCGGCGAAGACCACGCCGGAGACCTGCTGCTGGAGCAGCAGCTCCACGTAGTCGGCCTCGGAGACGCCGCCCTTGGTCTGGGTGCACAGCACCGGCGTGAGCCCGAGCTGCGCGAGCGCGCCGCCGATCACCTCGGCGAAGGCGGGGAAGATCGGGTTCTGCAGCTCGGGCAGGACCAGGCCCGACCAGGCGCGCGCGCTCGCCGCGCAGCTGGGTCGGCCGCTCGTAGCCGAGGACGTCCAGCGCGGAGAGCACCGCCTGCCGGGTGGAATCGGAGACTCCGGGCTTGCCGTTGAGCACCCGGCTGACCGTGGCCTCGCTGACCCCGACCTTCTTCGCCACCTGAGCAAGTCGTCGCGTCATGCCCGCAAGAATAGCGCAAGAATTGCAAGCAGCTTGCGTGACCCGAATCAGGCGCTTCCGGACGCCCCAGCGCGGATCGATCGCCGCCCTTGGCGGCGCGTATGACCGAGAGGCGTCGGACCTGGGAGCGGTCGGCCCCGCGTCCGGGCCGCGGCTGCGGCGCCAAGTCCGCGCGGACCACGGGCGGCGGCGCGGCCTGCGCGGCGACCGGCTGACGAACTGGGCTTCTGGACCATCGGACACGGGTGCGGTCAGGCCTCGACGGCGGGCACGGCGCGCAGTTGTCCGCCGGGCCTTGCCGGGGCGCGGCTCCGTCCGGCGCGGCCGGGCGCGGGCCGGGCGGCTCGCGTAGGACGAAGGTGAGGTGCCGTGTATCCCATGTCCCGAAGTACTTGGGCGTGTCGCATACGATACGGCAGTAGGTACTGCCCCAGCGCGGATCGGGGTGCCACAGCGGCCGCACCGGCCCGTCCTGCTGCGACGGCACGCGGACCGACCGCACGCATCCAGTGCGGCAGGCCCTGACGGTAGGCCGCCTCCATAATCGGCTCCTGGGCGATCTCCCGGCGGATCGACTGCAGTCACGGCGTCCTGCCCGTGCCGCTCCAGGGCCGCGCGCAGTGCGCCAGCATCGGCAGGCACCAGTTCGCCTCGTATGCTCCCCAAGCACAGAGCCGGCATCAGGGTGGAACAGCACGAAACGCAGAAGATTGTCGCTCCGGCATGGCCGTGGGATGCGGCGGGAGATGACGGAAGAGCGCATCAAAGGCCGGATTGGCGAAAATCACGTCCCACCGGTGGTCGAAGACAACCGATGGATACGGAAGCGTGGTCAGTAGAACGGTGTAGTCGTCGAGATAGGACTGCACTTCGGGATCGACGGGGTCGGATTTCGGCCCCGATCGCCACCCAGCCCGGTGCGCCATCGGTGAACTACCCCCAACCGCAGCCCTGTTGTCCCGCAACCTTGCCACAGCCGATGGCGAAACGGATCTTCACATCCGCTCGCGATCCTGCTGCCGTCGCACAAGCATGTCAATTATCGTGCCATTTACGAGCTACTGACGGCCGAATCACGCCACAGTTGCCGGAGTCCCGCCGCATCGCGCCGGCCGGCGCCCCGCACCTCGGCAGGATGCGGTCGCCCAAGCCCCGTTGTCAGTGCCGGACGGCATCCTGGGCAGCGCGCACGCCAACACTCGCGCAGCCGACCGACGGCCGTCCGCCCACCGACCGGCGCACGGCACGAGCCCCCGGGGAGCAGTCTCATGCACACAGCCCTCCTGACCGACCGCGAACGCGCCGCCGTCCAGGCCTATCTGCGCCTGTTGCAGACGGTACAAGCCGCCTTCGACGCCGCCGACAGCCCCGCGCCGCCGCCTACGGCCGCGCCCCACACCCCCCTCGCCCCAGCCACCGGCGACGTCCCGCGGCCCGCCCTGGTCCCTCCCGTCTTACTCGCCGACGCCGACACAGCGCTCGCCGCGGCCGGCCTGGCGGGCAATGAGGGCGAATTCTTCGCGCTGCTGCGGGCCTGGTGCCCCGGCGTGGGCATCGTCGGCGATTGACCCGTCCCACGCCCGGCCGCACCCCATGCCCGTCCTTGCGCATTTTCCCCCGCAATGAAAGGGCATTGGCGGTGATGGACGGCAAGCGGCTCATGCCCAGCGCACAACGCAATATCGAGGTGACGAATCGTTCACGCATCGTCGATGCCGAGCCGCCTCCAGTAAATCTGCACACCGATTACGCAGTCCCGGTACTGATTCAGACAGGAATTCGATCCCTCGCACACAACCGCGCCTCTTTGGTGGAAGACTGTCCGGATTCCCCCTCCACGCCCTACACCTCACCAGCCTGGAGGGCAGTAGATCGTGTGAAGATGTCACCATTAATTGGTGGACACGCCTGCACTTCGGAGAATGCGGATGCGGTCATGTCGACAGATTGTCCGTTCGGGGATTGGCCGCCTGACGTGGCGGCATGCTTGGATCCTCAGCACTACGGAAGCCCGCCTGGCGATCCACCCGCCCGGGCGATCAGGCATCCGCAAAGCGGCTTCGCGCACCGGCTTTTGCCGATTCGCACTGCCGCTGCTGAAAATGTCCTTACGAAGGGAAACTCACGTCATGAACAGCACCCCCCAGGTCGAGACCGTCGAGATTTCCGACAACGACCTGGACAACGTTTCCGGTGGTCTGGTCGGCGAGCTCGTCAGCACTGTCACCGCCACCGCCGACTCGGTCGCCCCGGTCACCGGCACCCTGGCCGTCGCTACGGGTCTGGCGCAGTCGGTCACCGGCGTGAACCCCGGCGTCGTCACCGGCGTCGTCACCGGTCTCTGAGACACATGCGCCGTGGGTCCCGGAGCCGGATGGCTCCGGGGCTCCCGGCTGTCTCCACACAGAAACAGGCAGTTGAGGGAATAGCGCCGTGCAGTTCCGCCAGAAGGCCCTTTCCAAGCTGCAGTCGCCCGAGGAGCTCGACCTGCCCGTGCGGTTCGCCCGGCCGCAGGGCTGGCTCGTGCTGCTCGTCACCGTCGCTCGTCATGGCCGGGGCACGCTTCTGGGCGGTGACCGGCACGGTGTCCGTCGACCCTGAGCGCCCCCGGCGTCCTCACCCACGCCCAGGGCAGTTACGTCCTGCAGAGCCCCGTCGCGGGCCAGGTCACCGACGTCCTGGCGCCGAGGAGGGCGCGACGCTGCCGGCCGGCGCCCCGCTGCTGAAGGTCCGCACCGCAGCAGGGCTACCGCGTCGTCCGCACCGTCGCCGCGGGCCGGGTGACCACGCTCGACGGCCAAGATCGGCGCCGTCGTCACCACCGGCGCGGACGTGGCGACCGTGGAGCGCGTCGACCACCCCGACGAACCGCTGCGTGGCGATGCTCTACGTGCCGGCCGACAGCGCGTCGACGGTCCCGGTCGGCGCCGCCGGTGGACCTCACCGTCCAGTCGGTGCCGACCCAGCGCTACGGCGTCCTGCGCGGCCATGTGACGGCCGTCGGCCAGGCCGCCTCAGACCCGGCAGCAGATCACCGCGCTTCCTCGGCGACGAGCAGCTGGGCGAGGAGTTCTCGCAGCAGGGCCGGCCCGTGGCCGTCCTGGTGCGGCTGGACCCGTCGGCCGCCACCAAGTCCGGCTACCGCTGGTCGTCGGCGCAGGGCCCGCCGTTCCGCGATCGACTCCATGACCGGGGCCAGCGCGTCGATCCACCTGGCCGCGCAGCGCCCGGTCGACTGGCTGCTCCCGTGAGCGCCCTCGTCGACGACCGCGCCAGGAGCACTTCCCAGCACGCCCCCCCAGCAGCTGCCCGCCCCCGCCGGCCGCGGCAGGCACCGCCCCGGCACGGCGCACGGGCGACCGAGGCGGCCGCCGCCGGGCCCCGCGCGCCGAGGCCCCGAAGGGCCAAGCAGGCGCAAGAGCCGTCCGCAGCCCCACCGTCCTCCAGATGGAGGCCGTGGAGTGCGGCGCCGCCTCGCTGGCGATGGTGCTCGGGCACTACGGCACGGCACGTGCCGCTGGAGGAACTGCGCATCGCCTGCGGTGTCTCCCGCGACGGCTCCCGGGCCAGCAACCTGCTCAAGGCCGCCCGCAGTTACGGCCTGACGGCCAAGGGCATGCAGATGGAGCCGGCCGCGCTCGCCGAGGTGCAGGCGCCGGCCGATCCTGTTCTGGGAGTTCAACCACTACGTCGTCTACGACGGCATGGGACGCGCGCCTTCGGCCGCCGCGGCGTGCACATCAACGACCCCGACAAGGGCCGCCGCTTCGTGGCCATGGAGGACTTCGACACCAGCTTCACCGGCGTCGTCCTGGTCTTCGAGACCGGGCGCGGACTTCCGCCGGGCGGCCGCAAGCCCGGCGTCCTGGGCGCCATGCCGGCCCGGCTGCGCGGCACCACCGGCACCATGCCTGGCCGCGCGTGCTCGCCAGCCTGCTGCTGGTCGCCGTCGGCGCGGCGGTGCCCGCGCTCAGCCGTACGTACATCGACATGTTCCTGATCGGCGACCAGACGTCGCTGCTGGGCGTGCTCTTCGCGTCGATGGCCGCGATGGTGCGTGCTGACCGCCGTGCTGACCGGGCTGCAGCAGGCGAACCTGCTGCGCGGGCGCATCATCTCCTCCACGCTCAGCAGTGCCCGGTTCCTGCGGCATCTGCTGCGGCTGCCGGTCACCTTCTTCGCCCAGCGCAGCCCCGCCGACCTGGTGCAGCGGCTGCAGTCCAACGACGCCGTCGCCGAGACCCTGGCGCGCGACCTCGCAGCGGCCGGCGTGGACGCCGTCGTCGTGCTCCTCTACGCGGTGCTGCTGTGGACCTACGACCCGCAGCTGACCGTCATCGGTGTGCTGCTCGCGCTGCTCAACGTGGTCGCCATGCGGGTGGTGATCCGGCTGCGGGCCACCGGCACGCAGAAGCTGCGGGCCGACAGCGCCCGGCTGACCAACACCTCCTACAGCGGACTGCAGCTGATCGAGACGCATGAAGGCCACCGGCGGTGAGAACGGCTACTTCCGCCGCTGGGCAGGCCAGCACGCGACGACGCTGGAGGTGCAGCAGCGGCTCGGCGTGCCGAGCGCCGCGCTCGGCCGTCGTCGCTCCGACGCTCGCCACGCTCAACAGCGCGTTGATCCTGTGGATCGGCGGGATGCGGGCGGTCGAGGGCCACATCTCGATCGGTCTGCTCGTCGCCTTCCAGGCACTGGTGACCCGCTTCACCGCGCCCGTCACCCGGCTGAACGGTGTCGCGGGCCGCATCCAGGACTTCGCCGCCGACGTGGCCCGGCTCAAGGACGTCGAGAACTTCCCCGTGGACTCGCTCTACTCGCGCCGCGACCGGCACCGCGGACGCACCCGCAGGCTGCAAGCGGGCACGTCGATCGCTGGAGAACATCACCTTCGGCTACAGCCCGCTCGACAAGCCGCTGCTCACCGGGTTCTCGCTGTCGGTCGGGCCCGGGCAGCAGGTGGCGCTGGTCGGCGGGTCCGGCAGCGGCAAGTCCACGGTGTCCCGGCTGATCTCGGGTCTGTACGCCCCTGGGAGGGCGTCATCCGCATCGACGGACAGCGGCTGGAGGACATCTCCGCGCAGCGCGCTCGCCGCCTCGGTCTCCTTCGTCGACCAGGACATCTTCCTCTTCGAGGGCACCGTCCGGGACAACGTGGCGCTGTGGGACCCGTCGATCCCGGACGAGGCGGTCGTCGCCGCCCTCCAGGACGCCGCGCTGCTACGAGATGGTGGCCCGCCGTCCCGGCGGCATCCACAGCCGCGTCGAGCAGGACGGCCGCAACTTCTCCGGCGGGCAGCGGCAGCGTCTGGAGATCGCCCGCGCGCTGGTCCGGCGGCCCGAGCATCCTGGTGCTCGACGAGGTGACCAGCGCCCTGGACGCCGAGACCGAACAGATCATCATCGACAATCTGCGCCGGCGCGGCTGCGCCTGCGTCGTGATCGCGCACCGGCTGAGCACGGTCCGCGACAGCGATGAGATCGTCGTGCTCGCCATGGCACGGTCGTAGAGCGCGGACGGCACGAGGACGCTGGTCGCGGCCCGCGGCCCGTACGCCGAGCTGGTCAGGGAGCACTGAGGTGACCTCCGATCACCCGACCCGCGCGGCCCCGAGTCGCGCCGGGAACGACCTGGTGCTCGGCGCGCTGGGCAGCCCTGGGTGAGCCGGTCGACTGCGCCGGCGCTCGCAGCGTGCCGCTTGAGGGCCCGCATGGTGCTGTGGCTGGTCGGCGGCCGGAGCGCTGGACCTTTCGCGGTCGACGCCGGCGCAGCAGGGCCACTGGCACTTCCTCGGCCGCCTCGGAGCCGGGTTCGCTGCTGCTCGGTCCGGTCCAGGGGCCGCAGCACACCCTGGTCGGCAGGCCGCTGCGGCGGCTGCGTCCTGCGCCGCATCGCCGCTGCGCGAGCTGTACTGGCAGCCGCAGCCGGACTCCCACCAGGACGGGTACGGCTATCCCCGCCCGCGCCGGACGGGTCCGGCGGCTACTCCGATGACACCGGGGCCTGGCCAGCGGGTTCTACGACACCGGCGCGTTCCCGACCGCCGGATACGACGCAGGCGCGTACCCGGTGGCCGTCCAGGACACCGGGCGTTCCCGCGGGAGTAGACACCGGGCGTTCCCGGTCGGCTCCTACGACACCGGCGGCCAGCCCGCCTACGCCACCGATCCGTACGGCGCCCCGTATCCCGTTCGGAACAGGGGCAGTGGCAGGGCCAGGACCAGGCGGCGGGCGATGGGCCGGAACCCAGCGCGCTGGAGTACGCGTTCGCGCTCGGCGTCGGGCGCGGTCTCGGGATCCTCTACGAGGCTCCGCTGGGCGGCCCTCCGGTCGATGCCGACAACGAGCGACATCCTGTGGATGCAGGTGCCCCCGGCAGTGTGCAGTACGGCGCCGTGTTCAGCGCGGAGGCCGCCGGCGGACCTGCTCGTCGACCCGGCGCATGTGGCAGAGCATGGTCGACCAGCAGTTCCGGCTGCTGTCCGCGCTGGACCGCTGGATCGAACGGCTGGAGCGCGCCCACGAGGACCGTACGGCGGCCGGGATCAAGGCGGGCGAGGCGGTGCGCGCGCAGGCCGACCAGGCGCTGCTGGCCTCCATCGGCCGCCAGCGCGGCAACGGCGCGCGGGCGCGGCCAGGGCGCGGGCGACGACGCCACGCTACGCCGTCTGCCGGCTGGTCGCCGCGGGCGGCCGGGATCAAGCTGGCGGAGCCGTCCGGCAGCGGCGCCGTGACGAGCGCATCGAACCCGGTGGAGCGGATCGCGCTCGCGCTCCCGGGTCCGCACCCGGGCGGTACGGCTCGCCGGGCGCTGGTGGCGGGAGAACATGCCGGCCCGCTGGTGGGCCACCGCGCCGGATCTGGAGCGCCCGTCGCGCTGCTGTGGCGGCGCGGCGGATACGAGGCGGTGGACTGTCGGCTGGCGGACGCGGCACCCGGATCGAGCGCCGACAGCGCGAGGAGTTCGAGCCGCGCGCCGTGATGTTCTACCGGCCGCTGCCCGAGCGGCCGATGAGCCCGCTGGCGGCTGCTGCGCTTCTGCCTGCAGGGCACCCGGCTCGACCTGCGCAACCTCGTACTCGGCGGCCTGGTGCCGTCGGACTCGGCGCGCTGGTGCCGATCGCCACCGGCAAGGTGCTCGGCGTGTTCGTGCCGAACGCCGAGACCGGCCTGATCGTGCAGGTCTCGCTGGCCGTCGATGGTCAGCAGCGTCGTCGCCGCCGCCTTCATGCTGCTGCAGAACTCTCGATCCTGCTGCGATGGAGGGCCGGATCGAGGCCACGCTTGCAGCCGGCCGTGTGGGACCGGCTGCTGCGGCTGCCGACGAAGTTCTTCACCGAGCGCTCCACCGGCGAACTGGCCAGCGCCGCGATGGGCATCAGCGCCATCCGCCGGGTGCTCGTCCGGCATCGGCCCGGTGGCCGTGCAGGCGTGCACGCGTCGGTGCGATGAACCTCGTCCTGCTGCTGTGCTACAGCGTGCCGCTGGCGCTCGCGGCGATCGGCGATGCTGCTCGTCATCGCGTGCGTGTTCCTCGGCCATGGGGCTGTGGCAGCTGCGCTGGCAGCGCCGGCTCGATCGTGCTCACCAACAAGCTGAACAACCAGGCGTTCCAGACCCTGCGCGGCCTGCCGAAGCTGCGCGTCGCGGCGGCGGAGAACTTCGCGTACGCGGCCTGGGCCGGGCGAGTTCGCGCGCAGCCGTGAACTACAGCAGAAAGTCGGCCGGATCAAGAACCTGACGACGGTCGGCTCAACTCGGTCTATCTGCCGCTCTGCTCCCTCATCATGTTCATGCTGCTGGCAGGTCCGGCCCGCGGCACCATGTCGGCCGGCGCGTTCCTCACCTTCAACACCGCCGTGACGATGATGCTGACCTCGGTCACCCAGCTCACCGGCGCGCTGCGTCTCGGCGGCCGCCGCGCTGCCGATGTTCGAGCAGATCAAGCCGGTGCTGGACGAGGCGCCCGAGGTGAGCGGGGCAGCACCCAGCCCGGTCAGCTCAGCCGGCGCCATCGAGGCCCGGAAGCTCTCCTTCCGCTACACCGACGACGGTCCGCTGGTCCTCGACGACGTCTCCTTCCGGGTGCGGCCGGGCGAGTTCGTGGCGGTCGTCGGGCCGAGCGGCTGCGGCAAGTCGACCCTGCTGCGGCTGCTCATCGGCTTCGACCGGCCGGCCTCGGGCAGCGTGCTCTACGACGGCCAGGACCTGGCGGCGCTCGACCAGGCGGCCGTGCGCCGCCAGTGCGGTGTGGTGCTGCAGAACGCCCAGCCGTTCACCGGCTCGATCCTGGACTGCATCTGCGGAGCGGAGACCGTTCACGCAGGAAGAGGCCTGGGAGGCCGCCGAGATGGCGGGACTCGCCGAGGACATCAAGCGGATGCCGATGGGCATGCACACCATGCTCTCGACGGCGGCGGCGCGGTCTCCGGCGGCCAGCGGCAGCGGCTGATGATCGCCCAGGCCCTCATCCGCCGCCCGCGCATCCTCTTCTTCGACGAGGCCACCAGCGCCCTCGACAACGAGACCCAGCGCACTCGTCATCGACAGCACCCGCGACTGCAGCGCCACACGGCTTGTGATCGCCCACCGGCTGTCCACCGTCATGGACGCCGACCGTGTGATCGTCATGTCGGAGGGCCGGGTCGCCGAGCAGGGACCCCCCGGCCGAGCTGCTCGCCGACCCCGGCGGCAGGCTCCACGAACTGGTGCGACGACAGATGCAGTGACAGGACCGTCGAATCCGCGCGTTCTTTCCGGTACGGTCCGTGATCGCAATCACCCCGTTCCAGGACCGGTCCAATATGGTGAACGGAGCTGACTGGCAGGTAATCTGGAACGGCTTCCAGAGTCCGTACGCAGGCGCGTTACATCTCTGGGTCTGGAAGCCGTTCCCGCTGTCAGGGGAGGACAGCCGGGAACACTCGGATCGAACTTGCGGGCACGCGCGCTCGGGCGAACGGTGGCTCTCGCATTGCCGCCTGAGGGCACCGCCCACGCCCTGAAGGCAGTGGGGGAGGCAGGAAGGAAGCGTGTGCGCAGGTGAATACCATGGTCGGGCTCGGGAAGAGCCGAAGAATGCCGAGCGGACAAATCCACCTGATGCGGTCCAGCCCGGCCTGCGAACGACGACGGATGACTCTGTCACTAGTGGAGAACCGGTGAATGATCCTGCTAAGGCCCCCATGGCGGGGCGGCCGCCCACGCTCGACGAGGTAGCGAAGGCGGCGGGGGTCTCCCGTGCCACGGCGTCCCGGGCGATCAACGGCCTGCCCTACGTGAGTTCCACCGCCAGAGCCGCGGTGGAACGTGCCGTGCAGAGCCTCGGTTACCGGACGAACCAGGTGGCCAGATCGCTGGCGACCAAGCGGACGGGCTCCGTCGCGCTGGTGGTGTCCGAGTCAGAGAAGTTCGTGGTCAGCGACCCGTTCTTCGCCCGCGTCATGCGCGGCATATCCAGCAGCCTGGCGGAGAGCGGACTCCAGCTCTCGCTGATCATGGCCAAGGAACACCACGCCGACGACGGTTCGCTGCGGTCCCTGCGCGAAGGGCACGTCGACGGCGTGCTGCTGGTCAGCGTGCACGGCGGCGACACCCTGGCGGGCCAGCTGCTGGAGTCCGGGCTGCCTACCGTGGTCTGTGGCAGGCCGCTGACCAGGGCTGATGTGCCGTATGTCGATGCGGATAACTTCAATGGCGCCAGCATGGCGGCGCGTCATCTGGTCGACATCGGACGGCGCAGGGTGGCCACCATCGCCGGGCCGCGGGATATGTCCGTGGGTATCGACCGGCTCAGCGGTTTCCGCCGCGGCATGGCCTCCGCCGGGCAGTCGACGGATGCGGTCGAGCACGGCGACTTCACCATGGCGAGCGGGGAGGCCGCCATGCGGCGACTGCTGGAATCGCACCCCGATCTGGACGCGGTGTTCGTGGCATCCGACCTGATGGCAGTGGGTGCGATGCGTGTGCTGCAGGCGGCAGGGAAGTCCATTCCCGGCGATGTGGCCCTGGTCGGATTCGACGATTCCGACGTGGCCGCGACCGCGGCGCCGCCGCTGACGACCATACGGCAGCCGGTCGAGGAACTGGGCCGCACGATGGCCTGGCGGCTGCTGGCCCAGCTCCAGGGCGACGCGGACCTGCCGCCGTCGATCCTGCTGCCCACCGAGTTCGTCGGACGAGCCACAACCTGACCCTCAAACCGCTCTGACCAGCGAATATCTCTCCGCTTCAACAGGGCGGGGCAAGCCGCCCTGTTGGCCCGGCCGCGCCCGGACCAGCCCACCGGACACCGTCAGCCGACACCCGCCCCCCGTCGGCGGACCTACTGCTTCCACGCCCCATTCCGGTTGCTCACCACCGTTCTGGGATCGCTTCCAGAAATCCGCTCCCGTACATACGATCCTGCGATGCTCAAGCCGTTTACACGCCGTTGACCGGCGGGTATCGTTCTTTCTGGAAGCGCTCCCAGCGGTAGTGCCGTCCGCATATGTCATGCCTGCGACAGAGGCGGTCGGTCGCTTCTCTACTTGCGTCCCCTCCTCTTTCCCCGAGGTGGCCCGCCACGCTGTGCGGCGGCCGGTACCACCCCGTACCGACCCCGGGGATCCACCGAAAGGTGAAACCGTGCGAAGACGAGGCCAATTAAGGCTGCTCACGGCTGTCGCCGCTCTGACGTCCGCCCTCGGTTCCCTGCTCCTGGGGCCCGGGGCGCTGGCCGCACACGCCACCTCGCTGCCGGCCGGCGCGAGCGCGAGCAATGCGGCCCCCTTGCCCTGGCCGCCCGGCCCCGTAGGGGAGCCCCGGTACTGCATGGCGCTGTACAACCTCACCGAGGAGAAGGAAGGCAGCTTCCGGGCCACGGTCGAGGTGATGAACCACACCACGGATCCCATGGTGGGCTGGTCGGTCACCTGGAAGCCCAGCGACGGCGCCCGCATCACCCGGGTACACGGAGGGTGGCTGACGCACCATCGCGACGGCACGGTGACCGTCAGGAGCTCCTGGTCCACGTTCTACATCCCGCCGAACGACCAGGAAGTCACCTTCGACATCTGGGCCCACTCGAAGTACGGCTACAACTTCCCGAACGGCTCCATGAAGTGCACGAGCCCCTGAGAACAGGGCCGGCGGGCGAGATACTCGACACGACACGAGCGTGATGGTTCCGCGGTCCCGGTGGGTGACACGGGGGCTGCAGGCCGGTACTGAACTCCGCGGTGGAGGCAGACGGGACGTCTGCCTCCACCGCGGAGTTTTCGCTGTCCGGGCCGTGGCGGACGGGGCGGCACACCGCGGGCGGCGACTGCACACCACGGCCTCAAGGCCTCAGCACACCATCAGAAGGCGTCTGTCGGGCAGCGGTGGCCCCGCGTCAGGCCCGCGGGCACCACACCGCACCACACGGCCAAGAAGCCGCCGACCACGCCCCGCGAACGCGTCAGGGTGCCCCGCTCTGACTGAGCGGGGCACCCCGGGCGTGGTTATCGGCCGTCGTGGATCAGGTGGCTTGCGTGGCCCTGTGGGTCAGCAGCCGATCTTGGAGGAGGCTACGGCGATGTCGTCGTACCAGAGCGTGTCGCTGCCGTCGGAGTAGCTCTCCCAGCCGAACCGCAGGTTCTGCAGGGTCGGGTTCCAGCCGGGCCGGGACTGGACCCACTGGTTGTCGACGTCCTGCGTCGCGACGCCGTCCTCAACCAGACCGTCGACCACGGTGCCGTTGAGCCAGGTGGTCAGGTGGCCGCCGTCGACGCCGAATTCGAGGCAGGACCAGGTGTTGGTGGGCAGCGGCTTGCTCATGCTGACCCCGACCGGGCTCTGCGCGGGCAGGGTGGCGTCGTCGGACTCGCGGTTCCACTGGAGCGCCTGGTTCTGGCCGCCCATCCGCAGGTCCTTGTTGTTGTCGCTGGAGTCCTGCATCGCGGCGAACGCGACGTGTCCGGTGGGCAGCGGGGTGGTGTGGTTGACCCAGAAGCGCACGTAGAGCGGGCCGCCGCCGGTCAGCGTGGTGCCTACGAAGGCGTGGTTGCAGTAACCGGTCTCGCCGTCCACCCGGATCGACTTGGAGCCGCTGTGCGCCACGCTGGAGTCGACCGTGGCGGTGCCGGTCCCGGAGCAGTCGCGGACGCTGGTGTTCCAGCGGCCGGACGGTGTGGTGCCGGTCTGGTCCTCGAAGCCGTCGGTGAAGGCGGTCACCGTGGCCGTGGAGCTGGCGGCGACGGCGGGCTGGACGGCGAGTTGCCCTGCCGCGGCGACAGCGGTCAGGGCTAGGGCGGTCGCGACCGCGGCGGGTATCCGCCGACGGCCGGAGCGGGCAGATGATGAATCCATGGGATCCTCCGGAGGAGAGGGGGGTTGGGCGGAGCTGCACCGGACGAGTCCGGGCGGCGCCGTAAGGCGCCGGGGGACTCGGCGGATCATGGTGGTGGGAGCGGCCTGGGCGGGGCCGGGGTGCCGAGTGGCACGGCCCCGGGAAGGCCGCGGTGGAGGGCTCCCACCGAGCCCTCCACCGCGTGTGGTGGTGGTCGCGGAACCACCACCGGGACGCGCGTCCTGCCGTTCCTCACGAGCGGCGGCGTGAGCGAGGAATCCGCCGCCACGGCTGGACGCGCTCAGTGGCTTGTCACGGGCGGCGTCAGCCGCCGGTGCGGGCACCTCCCGCCAGGGTGGGTGCCACGGGTGGGATGAGATACGGGGCGATGTGGGACTGCTTGTTGGTGTCCACCGTCGTCCAGTCACCGTTGAGGATGCCGCCGGTGTCACCGGAGTTGGGGTTGACGCACCAGTAGGTGAAGTCCATGCCGCTGGTGCCGGTGCCCATGTACTTCATCAGGGCGTCCAGCCACTGGGCGTCGCGCGGGTCCTGCAGAGTGCTGCCGAACTCGCCGACCAGGACGGGTGCGATGTTCTCCTTCTCCAGGTAGCCGAAGAAGTGGTCCCACAGGGCCGGCATGTTGGCCGGGAAGGTGGGGTCGTTGAACCACGGCTGCGAGGAGACGGACATCGCGTACTCGTGCGCCGAGTACACCAGCTTGTTCGGCACGTTCAGCCTGACCGGGTACTGCTTGGCGCCGGAGAGGTTGCCGCCCCACCAACCGCACTGTGGGTCGCCGGTGCCGGACACGCAGTCGATGCCCTCGACGATGATCAGTAGGTTGGGGTTGACCGACAGGATCGCGTTGCCGGCCCGCTCGGCGGCGAGCCGCCAGTCGGTGGCCTGGTCACCGCAGCCCCAGCAGGATCCGGTGCCGCCCTGCACGGCGTGCGGCTCGTTGTGCAGGTCCGCGCCGATCACGGTGGTGTTGCCCGCGTAGTGCTGGGCGAGCATCTTCCAGTCGTCGATCCACACGCTCTCGGGGTAGGCGCTGGTGTACCACAGCGCGGACTGCTGGCCCGAGTCCGGGCGGTGCCGGTCGAGTACGACCTTCATACCCTTGGATCCGGCGTAGGCGATGACCTTGTCCAGGATCTGGAGCCCGGTGAGGCCCTGCAGATCCGGGTTCTTGTTGTAGTCGATGCCGTTGGGGGTGGAGCCCGCCTTCAGCATCTCGTCGGAGTACGGGAGACGGAACGTGTTGTAACCCAGGCCCGCCATCTGGTCGACGATGGACTGGTAGCTGCGGGCCCACAGCCCGTGGGGCAGGTAGTTGCTGGTCTCCGCGCCGAACCAGTTGATGCCCGTCATCCGCACCTGAGCACCGGTGGAGTCGACGAGTTGGGCACCCTCGGCGTGCCAGTAACCGGTGCCTGTGCCGACGGCCGCCTTGACGGACTGTTCGACTGCCGGGTGCGCTGCCCCGGCTCCGGCCGCGAGGGACGGGCTCGCCATCGTCATGACGACGAGCCCGCACACCGCGGCGATCACGTATCGGACGATACGGAATCGCTTCATTGTGCTTATCCTTCCGCGGCTAGAGCCAGCTGGCTCAGCCGAACAGATCCACGTGGATCGCGAACGCGGTGGCAATCTCCGACTGCGCCCAGAAGCGGTGGTAGGTGAAGCTCGGAGCCGCACCACCGTTCAGGTAGCTCTGCACCTTCGGCCAGGCCGGGTCGTTCTGGTAGAAGGAACGGATCGACTCGAAGGTCGAGCTGGAGTTGATCGTGTCGCCGTTCGGCATCTTGCCGGTCCAGGTCGACGGGACGTACGGGCCTTCACCGGTGGACGAGCTGTACTTGTCGTCGAACCGGTTGTAGTCCGTCCGGGTCTCCGGGACAGAGATGCCGATGGTGTCCTGGTCCGCGTTGAGCGCGTCCAGCAGGCCCTCGGCCGTGGTCTGGGCCTGGGTGTTGCCCGAGCCTGCGGCGTAGTACATGAGGGTCTTGGCCAGCGAGGCCGCGACACCGACGTCCTGGCTCTTGGAGGTGACCGACACGCTCAGGCCGCTGTTGCTGCCCGGGCTGCTCGCGTTCCAGGTGTCGGGCTGACCGCTCCACTGAAGGTCAGACGGGACCGAGAAGGAGCCGCCGGTGCCGACCGTGGTGTTGGCCAGCGCCCACGAAACCCACTTGTCCAGGATCTTCTTGGCAGTGGCGTCCTTGGTCACCTGGTAGTACTCGGCAACCCTCTCCATGCCCCAGGTCTGGAAGCCGAACCACCGGTTGGACGGCGGGTCGTGCCAGACCGGCTGCGGGTCGTAGTACATCCCGTAGAAGGTGGAGTCACCGCTCGGCGGGGTGCCGTAGTGGCCGTCCCAGCTGTTGGTGGCGCCACCGGCGATGCCGCCCTGCGGAGTCTGCAGCCACTGCAGGAACTCCAACTGGCGCTTGAGGCTGGTGCCCCAGTCCGAGGCACCGGTCGCGGACTTCGGCTTCATGTCCGCGTCCGCCGACAGCGCGTAGGCGGTCATCGGGTCCTGGTAGCCCTGGTGAGCGGCACCGTCACCGATGCGCCATGCCCAGCCGGCGGAGGTGTCGAGCGCGCCGCCCCAGGCGTAGTACCAGGAGATCAGGTAGTGCGAGCTGTTCTTGCCGCTACCCGCGGCGCAGCTCGGGCTGGTGCAGTTACCGATCTGCTTGAAGTACTTGTCGTACATCGCGTACCGGAGGTAGTCGCCCATCTTCGTGGCCTTGGCGACCACGTCGGAGATGTCGCTGCTCTTGCCCTGCTTGGCGGCGACCAGCTTGGCCTGGTAGACCACCTGGACGGCACGGGCGTCGGCGTCCGGAGCGTCGGTGTACTTCCACTGCTTGGCGTACGACGAGTCGCCGGTGAACAGGTCGAGGTACCCGTTCGGGCCACCGTAGGTGAAGTTGTCGCAGGACGGCTGGGTGATGGTCTCCCAGACCGACTCCGACGAACCACGCTGGTAGCTGTTGATGTACGACAGGCCCTGGTTGCTGCAGCTGGAGTAGCCGTAGACGTTGTCGACGTCCATCAGCCAGTGCATACCGTAGATGTCACTGGTCCCGTAGGCGGACTTCAGCTCGGCCGCGATCGGGTCCTGGCCCACCGCGACACTGGAGTCCAGCTTGGCCGGGTAGTCCGACATCTTCGTCGACTCAGGCGCGTACGTCGCGGGCGAGCTCGCGTTGTACTTGTCGTTGGTCGGCTGGTCCGCGTGCGGCGGGATCGCGAAGGTCTCGATCGACTTCCACGCGGCGTTCAGCGGAGACCAGTCCTGGGTGATCTTGCCGTACTCGGCCTCCAGCCACAGGTAGTAGCTGAACGCCTCCGAGGTGGTCTCGTGGCCCTGGTCCGGCGCCTCGACCATCAGGGTCTCGACGGAGTGGTAGGGCACCAGGATGCCGCCGAAGTTACGGAAGTAACCGTTGGCGGGGTCCTTGATCTTGTTGTACTGGTCGAGGAAGGCCTGCTCGTAGTCCGACGCGGCGGCCTTGAGCTCCTGGACCTCGGCAAGACCCGACTTGTAGCCGTCAGCGCTCGCCCGGAAGGTGGCGTTCTTGAGGTCGCCGCCCTTCTTGGTGGACGTGACCTGGACCTGCTGGTCCTGGCTCCAGTTCTCGGGGGTGAAGGTGAGCGTCTTCTGGCCGGCGCTCAGATCCTTGGTCCCCTCGGCCCGGTCGACCTTCACCGTGACGTCCGAGGACGGCTTGGTGGCCAGGTGGACCCCGAAGGACGTGGACTTGCCCTGCCGGACCTGCTTGGTGATCGGCGAGGCGATGATGGTCGGCTTCGACAGAACCGTGATGCTGACCGGCTCGGTCGTCGACGACTTCCCGTCCTTGTTGAACACCTTGGCAGTGACCGAGTACTGGCCCTGTGGAACGTTCTTCCAGTTGCCCGTGTACGGGGCAGTGGTGTCCCTGGCCAGCAGAGTGTCGTCGGCGAAGTACTCGACCTTGGTGACGTCACCCGCGGTCTTGGTCTGCAGCGGGACGGTCGCGTGCTTGCCCAGGAAGTAGTTCTGGCCCCTGCTCTTGAGGGAGCTGATCTTTCCCGTGGACAGCTTGCTCGCGTGCGGCGCCGAGGCGTCGGCCGACTGGGCCACCGACACCGCCGGCAGTGCGCCCGCCAGCAGGGCGGCCAGTGCCACCACGCCGGTGACGGGGCCGGGCCGCAGCCGACGTTTCCTATGTGGTCTCATCGCGAGATGATGCCTCTCTTTTGTGGGGGTGGACGGTCCTCAGGACGGACCGCGCACAAGGTGTGCCGCGCATACGGAACACCGGCGAATCACCCCGGCGGCTGGTGACCGCCAGGGTTCTCGCACGTGAGAGCCGGCTCCGGAATGGGCTGGTGAGCGGCCACTGCGGAGCCGGAGTTCAGGAACGGGCGAAAGCCCGGAACAACACCTCGGGTGTGCCTGCAGACCGAGAAGCAACGAGATCCTCGCCGCCTGACCGCATCCTTCCGCGCCGCCCGAGGGCACCGGTCGGCGCAGGAACAGCAGAACGCCAGGGCGAAGCCGACAGCAACGCCGCGTTCAACAAGAACAGGTGTGCCACACGCACTCGCACGGGTTCCTCCTGTGGGGCGGAGAAATGGCTTGGCTCTCTTGCGCGTTCAGGGGCCTCTTCCCTCGTTATGGAAGCGCTCCCAGGTTGGACTGTAGCGGGGACATGACAGGCTGGAAACCCCGTTGAATCAATCCGGTGGCGCGGGCCTCACGACTTTCGAGACTCCAATACGGCCGCACAGCCCATGTGAACAGGGGATTTGCGGTGAACACCGGCCGACCTGCGGATTGCTGACAGATCTCGGTTCCGGCCTTGACGATCGAGAACCTGCCGTCTTCACGCTATTGACACGGCCCAGCCGCCCACCCACTCTAAGAGCGCTCCCAGGGCGATTCCCACCGGCCGTCCTGGGCATCGACGTCACTGACACGCCTCTTAGCAATCGGCATCTGCGCGAGGCAGGTTAACGTCCGTGCTGGCGCACGACGGCCCGGCGGGACGGGCCAGTCGGCCCTTCGGGCTGTCCTGCCTTGGCCCGCAAGCCCCGACTGGGCCACCGCGCACCGGCACCTCTACTCACGCCGGTGGCACGGAGGCGGTAGATGAAGCCCACCCTCGACGGCGCGGCAGGGTCCGCGCCCGGGCCAGAACAGCACACCTTCCCGCACCCCCGACCCGCGTCACTCCCCCCTGGGCCGCAAGGCCCGGGCAGCACCACGGGGCGGACTTCGCGCGGGACACGGCACCGCACCCTGCGGGCCGGCGCCCTCACCGTCGCCGCATCGGCGGCCCTGGCCACCGTCGGCATGACACCCGTCGCCGCCACTGCCCAACACCACGCCGACCAGCAGTGGGTGGCCGCCTGGCAGGGCGCCCCGGTGGCCGGTTCGATCGTGCCCGGCAACACCTGCCCGGCCGGTGACGGACTCTCCGACCAGACGGTGCGCAACGCGGTGTTCGTCAGCGCGGGCGGCAGCTCGGTCCGCGTCCGGCTCACCAACGCCTTCGGCACCTCGCCCGTCACGGTCGGCCACGCCTCGGTCGCGGTGCAGTCGAGCGGTGCGGTGCCGGTCAGCGGCACGACGGTGCCACTGACCTTCAGCGGCAGCAAGTCGGTCAGCATCCCGGCCGGCCAGGAGCTCTTCAGCGACCCGGCGAAGCTTGATGTGACAACGTTGTCCACCCTGCTGGTCAGCGCCTATCTCCCCGATCCCACCGGCCCGCTGACCAACCATCCGTTCACCACGAACACCAGCTTCCTCGGCAACGGCGACCTGAGTGCGTCGGCGGATCCGGCCGCGTTCACCACCACACCGTGCTGGATGCTCGTGGACGGTGTCGACGTCGACGCCGCCGAGCGCCCGCAGGGTTCCGTGGTGGCGCTCGGCGACTCGATCACCGACACCGCCAACACCAAGGGCGACGCCAACGACCGCTGGACCGACGACCTCTCCAAGCGGCTGGCCGACCCCGCCACCCCGTCCGACCGGCCTGCCGTCTCGGTGGTCAACGCCGGACTCGGCGGCAACCGCCTGCTCGCCCCGCGCGACGGCCAGCCCTACTACGGGGTGCCCGCCCTGGACCGCCTGGACCGCGATGTGTTCCAGCAGAGCGGGGTGCGCAGTGTGATCGTCTTCGAGGGCATCAACGACATCGGCTACGACGCCACCGCCGCCGACATGATCGCCGCCTACCAGAAGATCATCGACGCCTCACACCAGCACGGCCTGCGAGTGATCGGCGCGACCATCACACCGTTCAAGAAGTGCTCGATCTGGACTGAGTCGCGCGGCCAGACCTGGCAGGACGTCAACACCTGGATCCGTACCAGCGGCGCCTTCGACGACGTGCTCGACTTCGCCGCCGCCACCGCGAGCCCGGACGACCCGCTCACCTTGAACGCGGCCTACGACAGCGGCGACGGCCTGCACCCCAACGACGCCGGCACCCAGGCCATCGCCGACAGCATCGACCTCTCCGTCCTGTCCCCCGGCCCCGTCACGGCCGGCGGCCACCGGCATCCCCATGGCCACTGAGCAGGGCTTACGGCCACCACGACGACGGCCGCGACGACGGCCGGCGAGAAGGAGACAGCTATGAGAACACGACTCGGCAGACTGCCCCGCAAGTCCGCCCGCGCCTTGGCCACCGGCACCGGCGGCCGGGCGCGACTCCTCACCCGGGCGCGCTTCGCGCTCGCCTCTTCCGCTGCGGCGATGCTGCTCACCACCGCGTTCCTGCCCGGCGCCGCCGCGCAGGGGGCCACCGCCGCGGGCAACGGATTCGTGCAGCGCTGCGGCATCCACTTCTGTCTGAACGGCAGTACGTACTACACCGCGGGAACCAACGTCTACGACCTGTTCACCTACGGCGGCAGCTACGGCGACACCGAGACCACGTATATGGACAAGGCCCGCATCGACGCGCAGTTCGACCGGCTGAAGGCCACGCATGTCGGCCTTGTGCGGCTGTGGATGTTCGACCACGAGGACTGGCACGGCTTCGAGAAGGCGAAGGGCCAGTACAACGACCAGGAGTTCGCCCTCTTCGACTACATCATCGAGTCCGCCAAGAGCCACGGCATCCGGCTGCTGCCCACCCTGGAAAACTACTGGGAGGCGTACGGCGGCATCGACACCCGGCTGCAGTGGGAGGGGCTGCCCAGCGGCCAGTCCAACCGCTGGCGGTTCTTCAACAAGACCGCGTGCCCCGGCTGTTTCACCCAGTACAAGAACTACGTGAACTACGCGCTCAACCGCGTCAACCACTACAGCGGCGTCGCGTACAAGGACGATCCCACCATCTTCGGCTGGGAGCTCATGAACGAGCCCCGGTACCAGGACGTCAGCGCCGATGAGAACACCAACGGCACGACGCTGCGCGCCTGGGTGGACGAGATGGCCGGATACATCAAGAGCATCGACCCGAACCACATGGTCGACGCGGGGATAGAGGGGCACGGCGCGAAGTACGGGTTCGGCGGTGACGAGGGCAATCCCTTCGTGTACCTCCAGGAGTCGCCGTACATCGACTTCACCTCCGCACATCCGTACCCGACGGAGGAGTGGGCCAACCTCTCGCTCGACCAGGCCAAGACGCTCGTCGACAACTGGGTCTCGGACTCGCACAACGTGGTCGGCAAGCCGTTCTTGATGGGCGAGTTCAACACCAAGAACGTGGACCGCACGACCTGGTGGCACGAACTGTTCACGGAGTTCGAGGCCAAGGGCGGCGACGCCACCGCCTTCTGGTGGTTCCCCGACATGCAGGAACAGGGCGTCGACCCGACCTACGGCGTGCTGAACAACGCCCCTGAGCTGGCCGAGTTCACGGCGCACGCGGACCGGCAGGCCGCCAAGAGCGGCGGCGTGCCGGCGGCCGACGCCGGCTGACCAGTCGTCCGGTGCGGCCGGCGGGCCCTGCCCGCCGGCGGCCCTCACGCCGTCCGGCCGCGACAGCGGTCGGACGGCGCTCAGGCATGCCCTTGGTCGGATCCCGCCACGCCTTTCGAGCGGCGCGGAACCGCTCACGCCTTCACGCCCCGACCGGGGTATGGACGCGCCGTCCATACGTCTGGAAGAGTCGTACAGGCCGCCTGGAAGGGGTGTTCCAAGCCGGGTGCAACGAGGTTGCCACGGGCATCAACTGCCCATGGTCCGCACTCTGTTCAGCCCTGCGAACCCCTCCGACCTGCGGTCGAGGAGTCAAGTTACCTCCAGATTGTTACTGGCTCTTTTCACAGTGTTACAGCACTGGTACGGTCTTGGACTTGGAAGCGCTTCCATGGGAGCGCTCCCAACCCCCCCCCGCCCGTTTTGCAGCGACGTTTCTGACATTTATGTCATGATCATGACAGGCTCGTCGTAGTCACAACGAAGGAGCTCAGAATGAGATCAGGCCCCCCACGCAGCTCGCGCTACCGCCGCGGCGGCCTTGCCGCCATGGCCGCGATGGCTCTCGCTTCCGGGCTGATGCTGGCCAGCGGCGGCACCGCGAGCAGTGCGCCTGCCACCGCCGCCGCACGGGTGGACAACCCGTATTCCGGCGCCAAGGTGTACGTCAACCCGGACTGGTCCGCGAAGGCTGCCGCCGAGCCCGGTGGCGAGGCCGTCGCCAATGAGCCCACCGGTGTCTGGATGGACCGCATCGCGGCCATCCAGGGCACCAGCGGGGCCATGGGTCTCAAGGCGCACCTCGACAAGGCGCTCTCCCAGGGTGCCAACCTGATCCAGATCGTCATCTACGACCTCCCCGGTCGTGACTGTGCGGCCCTGGCCTCCAATGGTGAGCTGGGCCCGACCGAGATCGGCCGCTACCAGTCGGACTACATCGACCCGATCGCGGCGATCGAGCACGACCCGGCCTACGCCAACCTGCGGATCGTGAACACGGTCGAGATCGACTCGCTGCCGAACCTGATCACCAACACGGGTTCGCGGGCGACGGCCACGGCCAACTGCGACACCATGAAGTCGAACGGCAACTACATCCAGGGTGTCGGGTACGCGCTCGGCGCGCTCGGCGGCGTCGACAACGTGTACAACTACGTGGACGCCGGACACCACGGCTGGATCGGCTGGGCGGACAACTTCCAGCCCACCGCGCAGCTCATCGCGCAGGCCGCCAACGCCAACGGCGCCTCGCCCAGCGACGTGGCCGGCTTCATCACCAACACGGCCAACTACTCGGCGCTGCAGGAGCCTTACTTCAAGGTCACCGACACCGTCAACGGCCAGAGCGTCCGCGAGAACGCGAAGTGGATCGACTACAACGACTACGCCGACGAGCTGAGCTTCGCGACCGCGTTCCGTACGGCGCTCATCAGCGCGGGTCTGCCCAGCGACATCGGCGGCCTCATCGACACGTCCCGCAACGGCTGGGGCGGCTCCGCCCGGCCGACCGGTCCTGGCCCGACGACCAGCCCTGACGCCTACGTCGACGGTGGCCGCCTGGACCGTCGTATCCAGCTCGGCAACTGGTGCAACCAGTCCGGTGCGGGTCTCGGCGAGCGTCCGAAGTCCTCGCCGGCAGCCGGCATCGACGCCTACGTGTGGATCAAGCCCCCGGGCGAGTCCGACGGCTCCAGCAAGGCGATCGCGAACGACCAGGGCAAGGGCTTCGACCGGATGTGCGACCCGACGTACACCGGCAACCCGCGCAACAACAACAACATGTCCGGTGCGCTGGACAACGCGCCGCTGTCCGGTGACTGGTTCTCCGCGCAGTTCCAGCAGCTCGTGCAGAACGCGTACCCGCCGGTCAGCTGACCGACGGCACGTGCCGGACGGCCACTTGCCCGTGACCGTCCGGACACCGCACCACCCCGCGGAACCCGGGGCGATCCTGACCGATCGCTCCGGGTTCCGCTTTGGTGTGTGGGGTCCGGCGCGAAGGCTTCGGTGCGACGGAGCTCGGTGCGAAGGGCCTCGGCTCGCAGGCCTCAGCCCGGAAGGCTCCGTGCGGAAAGTCGAGTATGGAAGGTGGGTGTGGAAGCCGGTCCACGCTCCGAGCGTGCCGGGCTGTCCCCGTCCTTCGGATTGCCGTATCCGTGTTGAGGTTCTGTAGGCACAACCGGCGAAAGCCTGCCGAGGGAGTCACAGAAAGGTTCTCCGAAAGAACCGCGGAAAGGCAGAAAGGAAATCAGAAAGAATCCCGGAAACAGAAAAGGCGGCGCATCTCAGGCGCCACCTCCGGCGGTCATCTCGTACCGCCCTGTGCATTTCCGTTCCGGCCGCTGTCCACCCGGCCGCCGTGCCGATGTCGGCACCGGGCCGCCCGCCGGGGCCGTCGGCGGAGGTACTCCCGGCTGCCTGCCGGGCCCGGTGAAGTGTCCCGCCGTCCGCTATGCGCTGAGCGGGAGGTATGCCGCCACGGTCTTGCCCGGACCGTGCAGATCCGCACGCACCGCCATGGCACCGCCGGACTCGGCCGCCAGTTCCATGACGATGCGCAGGCCCCAGCCGCCCTCGCCGTCAAGGCGAGGCTGGGCCAGTGGGCTGGGACGGTGCGGGTGCCGGTCGTGGACGGCGACCGTCAACTCACGGTCGGTCAGGCTGAGTCCCACGTCCACCTGCGGAGAGAGCCGGGCCGCGTGCCGCACGCTGTTGGTGACCAGTTCGCTGATGACCAGCAGGGCGGTCGCACGCACGGAGTCGTCGCGGGCGAACCCCCAGGCGCCGAGCGTCTGGTCGGCGATGGCGCGCGAGGCGGGGACCGAAACCGGTTCGGAGGGGAGCGAGAAGTCGCAGGACAGCGCGGGGCACTCGGCCGGATCGCCCATCAGCGGATCCATTTCCTCTCCCCGCGGCACAGGCGCTTCAACTGTGGCCATCGGGATCTTCCTTAAGCATCGGTGTGCCTCTGCTGTGGTCGGACTCCGGTAGTGCCGTGCATGTGGAGCTCCTCGGCCTGGACGCCTCGGGAAGACGTTCTATGGAAGCGCTCCCACAATAATGACTGTAACGAGTAATAAACCCCCATGGAAGTGGAATACTGCAAAGACTTGAAGGATCACGGCATCTGAACTTCTGGTTGAGACCTGATTGAAACAAGAGTTGAACATCCTCTTGACGCGGTTGGGTTCTGGTTGTTGTCTGGAAGCGCTCCCAGAATCTTGCGTCCATACCGGCCCTGCGCATTGTCATGGCCAGGACGCAACGGGATCGTGCACCACGCATCTCCCGTCACCGCTTCGGTGACCGCCCGGGTTCACGGCCCGGTGTGCGTCCACCGCGCGGCGCGGTTCCCGCTCTCGTGTTCTCCGAAGAAGGGGCCAGTCATGCACTCCAAGAGATCGGCACTGCCGCTCCTGGCAGCGGCGGTGGTCACCGCGGCAACCATGGTGGCCGGATCCCCGCTCGCCCACGCGGCGGCCGGGCCCGCGCTCACCGTCGACGCCACCGCGGCCGGCCATCCGATCAGCCCGGACGTCTACGGCATGAACTTCGCCGACGCCTCTTTGGCGAAGGAACTGCGGCTGCCGGTGGACCGCTGGGGCGGCAATGCGACGACCCGCTACAACTACCTGACGTCCACCAGCAACCGGGCCAGCGACTGGTACTTCGAGAACATCCCGAACGACATAGCCGACCCGTCCACCCTCCCGGACGGCTCCACCACCGACCAGTTCGTCGAGAAGGACCAGGCGGCGGGCACGGACACCATCCTGACGGTGCCGCTGATCGGCTGGGTGCCCAAGGCCCGTGAGAAGTCCTGCGGGTTCAGCGTCACGAAGTACGGCCCCCAGCAGAGCGACCGACCAGTGGATGCCGGACTGCGGCAACGGCGTGGACGCCGACGGCAAGACCTCACCGGCAACGACCCGGCCGACACCAGCATGCCGGCCGGCGCCGACTACGTGAAAGGCTGGGTCGGCACCTGGGCAAGAAGTACGGCTATGCCGCGGCAGGCGGCGGTGTGCTTCTACGACCTCGACAACGAGCCGACATCTGGCACTCCACCCACCGCGACGTGCATCCGAACGGCGCGAGCTACGACGAGATGCGCGACAAGACGTACTCGATCGCGGCGCGCATCAAGGCCGCCGACCAGGGCGCGAAGACGCTCGGCCCGGTCGGCTGGGGCTGGAGCTCGCTGACCCTGTCAGGCCTCGACCAGAAGACCTGCAACGAGCAGGGCGGCAGCTGCTGGTCCAACCCGCCCGACGGCGCTGCGCACGGCGGTGTCCACTTCGCCAACTGGTACCTGCAGCAGATGGCCGCCTACGAGCAGCAGCCACGGCGAGCGCATCCTCGACTACTACGACAACCACTGGTACCCGCAGGGCAGCGGCATCTCCGGCGGCGACGACGACGCGCGCGACGCAGGCGCTGCGGCTGCGCTCCACCCGGCAGCTGTGGGACCCCGCCTACATCGACGAGAGCTGGATCAACCAGCCGGTCGACCTCATCCCACGCATGCGGTCGCTGGTGGACACCAACTACCCGGGCACGAAGCTCGCGGTCAGCGAGTACAACTGGGGCGCGCTCGACCACATCGACGGCGGACTCGCCGAGGCCGACATACTCGGCATCTTCGGTCGCGAGGGCCTGGACCTGGCCACTCTCTGGTCGCCGCCCGCGCCCACCGACCCGGGCGCCTACGCCTTCCGCATGTACCTCAACTACGACGGCAAGGGCTCCAAGTTCGGTGATACCAGCCTGACGGCCCAGAGCGCTGACCCGGACCAGGCCTCCGTCTTCGCCTCGCGGCGCTCCTCGGACGGCGCACTGACACTGATGGTGGTCAACAAGTCCACCAGCGAGCTGACCACACCGCTGAACATCTCGGGCCTGACTGGCAGCGCCAACGCCCAGGTGTACCAGTACAGCGGGGCGGACACCTCCACCATCGCGCAGCTGCCCAACCAGGCCATCCAGAACGGCCAGGCGTCACTCACCCTGCCCGGCTACTCCATCACCGAACTCGTCATCCCCAAGACCGGGGTGGCCGGCGCGGCCAGCCACAGCACGGCACACCAGGCGCACGGCGACGACGCCACACCGGTGCACGACGAGCGCTCCACCGCCGGTGACCCCGCGGTGCCGCCGTCCCGTCCGGTGTCCACCAAGAACGTGCACATCGTCACCAGCAGCACCCTGCCCCAGAAGAGCCCCGGCGCACGTCGCAACTAGGCGCTCACACGCTCGCCCCTCTCCCCCACGCGGCTGAGCTGAGCGTCCGTGCCGGGCCCGGTATCCCCCTGCCGGGCCCGGCACGCTCTCAGGGGCCACGGCCGTCAAGGCCACGCGGCCCCTCCCCGAACCCGTCCGGCCCGATACCTCCCGCCCCGCTCGGGCCGGACGCCTGCTTCCCCCCACGGGCGGCACCGGCTGCCCGGGCGGGCGCAAGGACAGCCGCACACCTTGCGCCCGCCCGCCCCCGCTTCACACCTCGCACCAGCCCCCACAAGAGGAGCCCCGAGATGCCCCGCAGCATCACGTTCCGCAGGCCTGCGTTCGCGGCGGCCTGCGCCCTGGCTGCCGCCGTCACCGCCCTGGCCGCGCCGGGCGGCGCCGTGGCCGCGGTGGACGGCGCCACGTCCGCTGCCGCCGACTCGCCGTTCTACGTCAACCCGCACACCAAGGCCGCACAGTGGGTGACGGCCAACTCGGGCGACTCGCGCGCGCAGGTGATCAACAACAAGATCGTCAGCGTGCCGCAGCCCCAGTGGTACACCACGACCAACACCGACACGATCCGCGGCCAGGTGGACTCCTTCGTCGGGGAAGCGGCCACGGCCGGCAAGGTCCCGCTCCTGGTCGCCTACGACATCCCGAACCGGGACTGCTCGGGCGCCAGCAGCGGCGGTGCTCCCGACCAGGCCGCGTACCGGGCCTGGATCAACGAGTTCGCGGCGGGGATCGCCGGACGGCCGGCGGTCGTCATCGTCGAGCCCGACGTCCTGTCGCTCATGTCGCAGTGCATGAGCGCACAGCAGCAGACGGACACCGAGGCATCGCTGGCGTACGCGGGCAAGGCCATCCACTCCGCCTCGTCCCAGGCGAAGGTGTACTTCGACGCCGGGCACTCCACCTGGCTCAAGGCGGCCGACATCGCGTCGCGGCTGAAGGCCGCGGACATCTCCAACAGCGCGGACGGCATCGCGACCAACGTCTCCAACTACAACCGCACCGCGAACGAGGTCGCCTACGACAAGCAGGTCCTGTCGGCCATAGGCGACTCCAAGCTGCACGCGGTGGTCGACACCAGCCGCAACGGCAACGGTCCCGCCGGCAGCCAGTGGTGCGACCCGACCGGGCGTGCCATCGGTACGCCCAGCACCAACCAGACCGGCGACCCGCAGATCGACGCCTTCCTGTGGGTGAAACTGCCCGGCGAGGCCGATGGGTGTGCCGCGACGGCCGGCGACTTCGTGCCGGACCTTGCCTACAGCCTGGCGAGCGGCGGGCCCTCCGTCCGCTGACGCCCGGCTGATAACCGCGGCTGACGGGCGCCGGTCACGGCCCCGGCCGGTCCCCGTCAGCCGCGATGCCGAGTACCACCCGATGACCACCGGGCGGCCCTGGCGCGGATGCCCTGCAGCGTCCGCTCCGAGGCCGCGCGGGAGCGCACACGCCCTTGAGGCACGTGCGCTGTGCACCACCCACGGAGAGCCTGCCTGGACTCCGTGGTCTGCCTGATCATCGCAGCATGTAAGAAAGGGCCTCTCGATGGATCAGCTGGATAAGAACAAGACACACGTACTGGGGCTGTTCCGCATCGTGGTGGGACTGCTCTTCGCCTGCCACGGCGCCTCGTCACTGTTCGGTGTGCTCGTCACACCGCACGGCGGCGGCTCCCCCTCCTTCGGCGAGTGGCCCGGATGGTGGGCCTCCGTCATCCAGTTAGTGGGCGGCATCTTCGTCCTGATCGGCTTCGGCACCCGCAGTGCCGCCATGCTCTGCTCGGGATCGATGGCGTTCGCGTACTTCACCAAGCATCAGCCGCACGCCATGTTCCCCATCCAGAACAACGGAGAGCCGGCGGCGATGTTCTGCTGGGCGTTCCTGCTCATCATGTTCTTCGGACCCGGCAGCTGGGCGCTGAGCTCGGCCTTCGAACGGGTCCGGGGCGAGAGGGACCGCAACGACACCGCGGTTCCCGCGCCGGCGGCACGGAGGTGACCACCCTCGTGTGAGCCGCCGTCAGACCGGCCGCCGGTGGGCTGAGGGTCCCGCCGGCGGCCTTCGGCGTCCCGACGCCGGATCGCGCCCGGTATGGCCACCGCGCCCGTCACACAGGCCCGCAGCGGAGCGCCCGCGGGCGGTGGCACGAGCCGTGCACGGTGGTTTCAGCCCGTGCACCCCGGATCGTCGACGACGACCTCGTGGGCGGGAACGAACTCGGGGGGCTGGTCGTCGTCGCCCTCCTGGTACGCCTTGGTCGTGGTGTAGGCCCGCTCGCCCTTGCCGACGCACTTGGTGGCCACGTTGCCGAAGCCGTCAAGGAAGTTGTAGACGTCGGCCGGGCTGTCGTCGCCCTGCTTGCCCGCGACGGGAGCGTCCCCCTTGCCCCGCTGGTCGTTGTACTCCTTGCTGCAACCCGACACCGTCATGAGTGCCAGGGCCGTGGTCACCGCTATGGCGGTGGTGGCCGCCAGACGTCTGCGCATGGAAAATCCCCCCTGCTCCCGTATCCGGTGATCTTCCGGACGTCGAGTGCTGGAGGGATGGTTCCCGGAACGGGCCCCGGACCGTTCGGTGTAGCGGGGAGGCGTGACCTCCCAGCCGTGGCTCTGCCCGACAAGGTCCCCGCGCCCGCCGACGCGGGGACCTCGGTGACGTCCCCTCGCACGGGCGAGCCGCGCGAGGGGACGTCACCGTTCAGTGCGCCCGGCATGTGCTGGTGTGACTCAGAAGGTCACGTTGCCGTTGCCGCCGTCGAACTCGATGTCGGAGCAGGAGAAGAAGTTCTCCTGGCTGTCCGAGCGGACCCACTGGATGAACAGCATGGCGTCGCCGCTACGGCCGGAGGGCAGCGCGACGTTCCAGTAGTAGTGACCGCCGTCCTGGCCGGCAGAGCCGGACGCGGGCGGGTTGGTGACGGTCGAGACCAGGTCCATGTCGGCCCAGGCCAGCGGGGTGGTCGACGACCAGCCCTGGTGCGTCAGGTACACCCGGAAGTCACCCGGGTGCGCGGCCCAGTTGCTGTAGTCGATCTCGATCGTCGAGCCGGACGTCAGGTGTGTCTTGGGCCAGTCGCTGCGGGCCGCGTTGTAGGCGGAGAAGTCGTACGGAGACTTGTCGCCCGCACTGCAGATCTTCCCGTCGGGCACGTAGCCCTGGCCCTTGCCGCCGGCGTTGGAGTCGAGGACGGCGAACCAGTTGTACAGCGGAGTGGTGCCGCTCTGCGCCATCGCCGCGGCGCAGGCCGCGTTGGTCGGGTGCAGGTCACCGTTCGGGTTCTGCCCGTTCTTGTAACACAGGTACGTACGCGCACCGGGCGACATGGCGACACCATGGGCGGACGCGGGCGTCGGGGATATGAACACGAGGGCCAGCAGTGCGGCCCCGAGCACGCCCATCAGACGCTTGACGCTGACTGGGACCTTCGCTCTGCCAAGAGCTCGGATGACCATGAACGATCTCCTCTGGGGGGTTGGACGCCACTACGGCAGGAGTGGCCGCACGCACGGACCGAACGGATGCCGACCGGCTCTGCGGCGGTACCTGACACGTGTGCGGGTGGCGTGCTGGTCGCGTGCCACCTTCCACGGCGCGCAACAAGCAGGGAGCGGCTGAGTCACACCCAGGCAAAATGGGAGCGCTCCCATTTAACGTAGCGCGTGCCTGATGACGCGTAAACGGTCCTACAGGCACTCTTCGAGGCTCCACGAAACGTCCGCGTAATTTTCACAAGGTACGCGCAGACCACAACGGATGAGTGCGCCAACAGCCCCTAAAGATCGCCTAGTTGACGACCCGATCGGTGCTGATGGCGCGTCATATTCTTCACATTCGTCAGTCCGTGGCGGCCAGCAGATCGGAGAGGTCTCCTGCGCGCAGCATCTCCAAAACGAGCTGGGAGCTCTTCTTGGAGGTGCCGGTCACCTTGACGACATGTGCCGAGCCGCCGGTCACCGTCACCTTGGCGTCGGCGAGCATGCCGTTCCACGGCAGACCGCTCAGCCGGGTCTTGCCGTGCGCGAGTTCCTTGCGCACCGCGGCGGCGACCTTCTCCGCCTCGTCCTTGGAGGCGGTGGAGCGGCAGGCCACCTGGGTGAGGTGCGTGGCGCTCGTGCCGGTCACCCCGGCGCCCGTGACGAAGCCGGCCGGTGCCGGAGAGGAACTGGCCGTCGCGATGTGGACGTCGGTGAAGGTGGCCGCGAGCGGGCGGCCCAGGCAGTCGGCGACGGCCCGGAACTTCGCGTCCTTGGCCAGGGTGTCCTTGGCGCCGTCGGCGCTCAGCGCCCGGGCGACGGCGCCGCTCGGGGCGCGCACCAGGGCGTCCTTGTCGGCCGCCAGGACGTTGAAGTCAGCGGTGCCGCGGGAGAGTTCGACGAGTTCCTTGGTCGTCATGGTCTCGTTGTCGGGTGCCAGCCGCCACACGGTGAGCGGCCCCGCCTTGCCGTCCTGCTTGGCGCCCAGCTTCTTCGCCTTGGCGAGGATCGCGGCCGTGTCGATCCCGCCGTCGAAACGGCCCGCGCCGTGCTCCTCGCCGACCTCGGCCACCTGGTCGGCCTTGCTGCCGTTCAGCGCCAGGTCCTGTTGGACCGAGGCGTCGCGCTCCGCCGTGGTCGGCCATCCGTAGCCCGACATCACTTGGAGCTGTGTGGGCACCGTCCCGCCGCCGAGCGCACGCTGTGCGGCCAGGTCGCCGTACGTGGTCCAGGCGCGGGACGCGGAGGTGTTGCGGATCCGGTCCAGTTCCTTCACCAGCGGGGCGGCGTGTGCGCCGACGGGCGGCGCCTTGCCGTCCGCGTCGTCATCGCCGCCACCGCTCGAACCGCATCCGGCGGTGGTCACCGCCGCCAGAACCATGACCGCCGCGGCTGCGGCAAGCCTCGCGCGTTGCATTTCCGGGCGTTCCCTTCGTCCGTGGGACACGGTGTCGTCGTCCGCGCACCCGGGGCCGCCATGACCGCACGCGCGCCGCCCGCAGGCCCGTGTGCAGTGCCGGCCGCCACCCGTACGCCAGGGCGTGCCATCCGCTCTGTCCCTGAACCGCTTGGAGTCCGAAGCGCTGCTTGCCTTCGGACCTGTCGTGCCGTCTGCCCGGCACACCGTCACCGCAGCGTCCGCCGTATGGAAGCGCTCCGAGAAAGTGTGCCGGGCGCGACTGTACGGCGACTGGAACGCGCCTGGGGAGCCATTGCTGGGAAACTCAGGGAATCCTCACCGGCGCCCACCGGCGCGAATCCCCGGTTTCCCGCCGAAAGTCGGCGTTACCAGCGTCCAGCAGGGCCTTAAGGACTGAGGAGGCGCCCCTGCCGCCTCCCGCTGTGACAAGCCTTCCCAAAGGCATAGCGCGCCGATACTGTGGCCCGGCCTTGGAAGCGCTTCCACGCTCACCTTGTTCATTCTTCGCTCAGAGCGCTTCCACGGTGTGCCACAACTCTCCTGTCGCGAGAACGAAAGGATGCCCCCCATGAGACATCACGTCTCACTCCTTGCGTCCGCGCTGGCCCTGTTCGCCGGCGCCGTGTTCAGTGCGGTCGCACCCGCGGTGGCCGACGCCGAGACACCGACAACGATGTCAGCAGCAGCCGCGGCGCCCGCGCTCCACGTGTCAGGCAATCAGATCGTCGACACCGGCGGCCAGGCGTACCGGCTGCTCGGTGTGAACCGCTCGGGCGGCGAGTTCGCCTGCATCCAGGGCAACGGCTTCTGGGACGGCCCGATGGACCAGGCCTCGGTCGACGCCATCAAGTCGTGGAACGTCAAGGCCGTACGCGTGCCGCTCAACGAGGAGTGCTGGGTCGGCACGTCCGACGTGCCCGCCGAGTACGGCGGCGCCGCGTACCAGAGCGCGGTCAAGAGCTACGTGAACCTGCTGGTGAGCAACGGCATCACCCCGATCGTGGAGATGCACTGGAACTACGGTGCCTACAGCGGCCCGTCCGCGGGCTGTCCGGACACCGCGGCCACCTGCCAGAAGCCGATGCCGGACGCCCAGTACGCACCAAGCTTCTGGAAGGGTGTGGCGGGTGCCTTCCAGGACAACCGGGTGGTCTTCGACCTGTTCAACGAGCCGTACCCGGAGCGTGCGACGGGTAGCGAGACCTCCGGCTGGACCTGCTGGCGCGACGGCGGCAGCTGCCCGGGCATCAACTACCAGGTGGCGGGTTTCCAGTCGCTGGTGGACGCGGTGCGCGGCACCGGGAACACCAATGTGATCCTGCTCGGCGGTCTTGCGTACTCCAACGACCTCACCCAGTGGCTGCAGTACAAGCCGAACGACCCGACGGGCAACCTGGCGGCCTTCGCGCACCTGTACAACTTCAACACGTGCTCGAACACGTCCTGCTTCGACAGCCAGCTGGCGCCCGTCGCCCAGCAGGTACCTTTGACTCTCTCCGAAATCGGTGAGAATGACTGCTCCCACGGCTTCGTCGACCAGGTCATGAACTGGGCCGACCAGCACGGTGTGGGCTACCTGGGCTGGACCTGGAATGCCTGGGACTGCAGCAGCGGCCCGTCGCTGATCAGCGACTACAACGGTACGGCGACACCGTACGGCCAAGGTCTGAAGACCCACCTCGCCGCAACGTCGGCCTGGGTCGCCCAGCACTGAGGCACCGCCCGCACGGGCACCGGACACACCTTCGGGGGCCGGTGCGAAGGTCCGCCGAGGACCGCCGCACCGGCCCTCGTGTATGGCACGGGAGTGGTGCGGGCCGGGCGCGGCGAGCGGGCCGCGCGGCGGAAGTCGGTGGCTCGCCCTCCTCTGGCGCCGGGACCGGCGCCAGAGGAGGTGCGCGTCAGTGCGAGTCGCGCGGTACGGCGTGGCCGCGGGTGCCGGTGAGGAAGTCGAAGTCGGCGCCGAGGTGGGCCTGCTGGACATGCTGACGGTAGAGCCAGGTGTAGCCTCCGGCGGCGCCCGCCGCCCCGGTGCCTGCACCCGGTACGGCAGCCGTGTCTTCCCTGGCCGTGTCGCCGGCGCCGGCCGCGGTCTCCTGGGCGTGGGCCCGGCGCCGGTCCAGTTCGGCGTCGTCGACCAGCAGGGACAGGGCGCGGGCGGGAACGTCGAGCCGGATCCGGTCGCCTTCCCGGACGAGGGAGAGCGGGCCGCCGACCGCGGCCTCGGGGCTGACGTGCAGTACGACGGTGCCGTAGCCGGTGCCGCTCATCCGTCCATCGCTGATGCGCACCATGTCGGTGACGCCCTGCTTGAGCAGCTTGGCGGGCAGGGCCACGTTGGCGACCTCGGGCATGCCCGGGTAGCCCTTGGGGCCGGCGCCGCGGATCACGATGATGTCGTCGGCGGTGATGTCGAGATCGGGGTCGTCGCTGACCGCGTGGTAGGCCTCGGGTGAGTCGAAGACGCGGGCCGTGCCTTCGTGGACGAGCAGCTCGGGGCTGGCCGCGGACTGCTTGAGCACCGCGCCGTCGGGGCAGAGGTTGCCGCGCAGCACGGCGGTGCCGGTGCCCGCGGGCTGGTACGGGTCGTCCCAGGGGTGGATGACGTCGTCGTTGAAGCACTCGGCGTCCGAGACGTTCTCGCCGATGCTGCGGCCGGTCACGGTGAGACAGTCCGAGTGCAGCATTCCCGCGTCGATCAGCCGCCGCAGCACGACCGGCAGGCCGCCCGCGTAGCAGAAGTCCTCCATGAGGTACTGGCCGGAGGGCATCAGGTTGACGAGCGTGGGGACGTCACGGCCCAGTGCGTCGAAGAGGTCCAGGTCGAGTTCGACACCGTCGACGCGGCCGGCCAGCGCCATGAGGTGCACGAAGGCGTTGGTGGAGCCGCCGATGGCGGCGTTGGCACGAATGGCGTTCTCGAAGGCCTCGCGGGTCAGGATGTCGCTGGGCCTGATGTCCTGTTCGACGAGGTGGACGATCGCGCGGCCCGCCTCCTGCGCCACCTCGAAGCGGCGTGCGTCCACCGCCGGGTAGGCCGCGGAGCCCGGCAGCTGCATCCCGAGCGCCTCGGCCACGCATGCCATCGTGGACGCGGTGCCCATGGTCATGCAGTGACCCTTGGAACGTGCCATGCAGCCCTCGGCCGCCCGCGCCTCGCATTCGCCCATCCGTCCGGCGGCCATCTCGGCTTCGAACTTCCACACATGGGTGCCGGAGCCGACGTCCTGGCCGCGGAACTTGCCGTTCAGCATGGGCCCGCCGGTGACCATGAGGGTGGGCAGGTCGACGCTTGCGGCGCCCATCAGCAGGCCCGGTGTCGTCTTGTCGCAGCCGGACAACAGCACCACGCCGTCCAGCGGGTTGTTCCTGATCAGCTCCTCGGCGTCCATCGCCATCAGGTTGCGAAAGAGCATGGCGGTGGGACGGATGATGGTCTCGCCGGTGGCCAGCACGGGGAATTCCAGCGGGAAGCCGCCGGCCTGCAGCACACCGCGCTTGACCGCCTCGGCGACCTCGTCCAAGTGGGAGTTGCAGGGCGCGAGCTGCGACCAGGTGGTGGCGATGCCAATGATCGGACGGCCGTCGAACATCTCATCGCCGTAGCCGCGGTTGCGCATCCAGGAGCGGTGGATCATGCCCGCCCGCCCCGAGGCGCCGAACCAGGCCTGGCTGCGGCGGCCGTCCCGGGTCGGGTCCGCGCCCGTGGCAGCGCTTGCGTCCGTGGCAGCCGCCGCGCCGTTGGCGGCGGGTGTGCCCGTACCGTTCGTCCCGTTGCTGCTCATGCTCCAGCGCCCATGCCCTTCATCTCGGTGATCTCGCTGCCCGTGCCGCTTGGTACCGGCCCCGGCACTCCGGCTGCCCGGGCAACTCCCGCCCGCTCCGGCAGACCCTGTCCCGAGAAACTTTCTGAATCCCTATCGGAAATTTCTCCGCAACGCTAGAGCGCCATTTCCACGCAGGTCAAGAGTCGTCCGGAAATCCCACGGCTGCGTCCCGGCAGCCCACTTGGAGGACGCCGCCGGTCCCCGCATCCACGCCCCACCGCGCCCCGGTGGCAAAGGCCCCGCTCACGTCCGGCGACGCCCCCGACGCCGCGGCGCCCCGGTGCTGTCCCGCACCACCAGGCTGGTGGACAATTCAAGCCGCAACGGCTGCTCCGCCGCGTACTCCGCGGACTCCAGCACATTGCGCACCGCGAGCGTGGCCATCTGCGCGAGCGGCTGTCGCACGGTGGTCAGTTGCGGTGTCATCCACACGCACAGATCCACATCGTCGAACCCCACCACGCTCACGTCGTCCCCGATCCGCAGCCCCCGCTCGTGTGCCTCGTCGTAGACCCCTCTGGCCTGGAGGTCGCAGAGGGCGAAGAGGGCCGTGGGCGGGTCGTCGAGGCCGAGCAGCGCGGCGGCGCCGCGCCGGCCGCTGTCGGCGTAGAAGTCGCCGGTGTACACCAGCGCGGGGTCGTAGTCGAGTCCGGCGCGGCTCAGCCCCGCGCGGTAGCCGTCCAGGCGCTCCTGGCTGCACGGGACGTCGTCGGGCCCGGTGATCACGCCGATGCGGCGGTGGCCGAGTCCGGCCAGGTGCTCGGTGGCGGCCAGGCCTCCGGCGAAGTTGGAGGCGCCGATTGTCGGAACGTTCCGGTCGTACCCGCCCATCTGGTCGATCACGACGAGCGGGGTGCCGACCGGACGCAGCCGCTCGGCGGCGAGCTGGCGGGCGTGCGAGACGACGAACACCACGCCGTCGGTGGGCCGTGAGGCGAGCGTGCGCATCCAGTCGCGCGGGCGGTCCTGGCTGTCGTGGGTGACGCTGAGCACCAGGCTGGCGCCGAGCCGGTACGCCTCCTGCTCCGCGCCGGTGAGCAGTTCACGGGCCCAGGGCGTGTCGACGGTGCTGATCACGAAGTTGACCAGTCCGGTCCGGTCGGTCCTGGTGCGGTTGCGGCGCCGGTAGCCGGTGCGGTCCAGGGCCTGCTGGACGCGCTTGCGGGTGTCGGCGCCGACGTGATGGCGGCCGTTGAGCACCTTGCTGACGGTGGGAACGGAGACGCCCGCCTCCTCGGCGACCATCGCGATGGTCACCCGGTCACCGCCGAGCGGGGCCTTCACGGTCTCACTGCTAGGTCCCACCGCCACGGTTCCCCCGACACGCAGATTACCGAACCAGAAAGTTTCTCAACTCTAGCATCGGTCCTCGCGCGTTCCGGGGTCCTGCCGATGGTCGGCCGATCGGCCAACCGCTCGCCCGTGCCTCATCTGCCGTACGGACCAGGCGGTGTTGGCGGCCGGCCGCGCGCCGGGCCGAGGGCTCAGGGCGCACCGCCCGCTGGACGTCCTCGAACATCAGGGTCTGCGAGGCCTCAAGCGTCTCGCAGTAGTTGTCCCGGATGGTGAAGCCGAAGGTGTGGCCGTGGCCGTCGCCCTCACCGTCATGCGGGCCCTCTGCCATCAGGCACATGTTGTCGATGTCCGTGCAGCGGTTGCCCTCGATCAGCACGTTCTGGCTGGGCGGGGTGTCGCTGGCGAAGGTCTGCATGCAGTCGGCGTGCCGGTCGCCGGTGTTGCGGGTGCCCTTGACGGTGTTGTGCAGGATCTTCAGGTTGTCGCCGAAGAAACGCAGCCCGTCGCCGTCGCCGCCGTGCGGGCTGGTGATGGTGTTGTCCCGCACCGTGATGTCGTTGCCGGTGACCTCGATGCCTGGTGCCGTGGGGCTCTGAAGGGTGTAGCCGCGCACCACGACATGGTCGGCCTCGACGGTGATGCCGTCCACGGACCGTCCCTTGCCGTCGTAGACGGCGGGCTGCTGCGCGGTACCGCCTTCGGTGATCACAAGTCGCCGGTCGGCGGCGCCGCGGACTCCCGGGTACCGCATGGTCGTCTGCCCGGTGGGTACGGCCGGGGCCGGGGCCACCGTTCTCACCAGGATGAGGGATCCGGCGAGCAGTGCGAGGCAACCAAGGAGCGGCCCGTGCGGAGTGCGGCGCCGGGCGCCGTGCTGCTGCGTCATGGCGCGCGACGGTAACGACCGGTACCGGGAGGGGTCCCCGTCGCGTCCGGTCGCCGGCGCCGTCCGGCCACCGTCACGGGAGGTGAAGCGCCGCTCAGACGTCGTCGATCAGCGCCAGGTCCATCGGGACGAGCGTCATCGACGCCATGAGCGCCCGGATCAGATGGTCGTTGAGCGCGTTGCCGACCGGTTCGCCGACCTCTTCACGGGTCAGCCAGGGCACCCCGTCGCGGGAGAGCATCAACCGCACCTTGTTGACCATGTGCTCGACGCGCTTCTCGCGCCAGTCGGCGTGCGGCTGCAACTCGGCCAGCCGAGCGGCGGTCTGACGCCAAGTCAGAGGTTGCGGTCTGGGATGGTGCAGGAGGTATCGCTGGCCTAGGACGACGAGGGCGAGGCGCTCGTCCTCGGTGAGCACCCATACCCGGGGCGGGCGGGTGACATCCTCGTGCTTGGGTGCGGGCCGCGCTCCTTCGGGCCCTGAGACGTATACCTCCATCAGGTGCTCCCGGCTGCCGGAGCCGCGCACGAACAGCGGGGTATAGCCGGTGTCGAGCGGCAGGGACTCCTCACCGTGGAACAGCAGCCGTCCCGCGGCGCACCGGATCGGCAGCCGGCCGATGGTGGTCACCCACCACCGGCCCTGGTGGTAGGTGAGAGTGCCCTGCCTGCGGCTGACCTGCGCGTCGTCCTCACCGAGACAGACATGGACATCAGGACGGTTGCGTCCGAAGATCACCTCGCGGCCCGCCACCGGGCGCTCCAGCAGTTCGTCCCAGGCCCGCCAGACCTCTCCCATCCCGTCTCTGCCGATGGGCTCCTCCATGCGGTACCGGCCGGAGACCATGTCGCCCTCTGCCATCGTCTGCACGCGCGGTCACCCCGTTGTTGCACCATGAATCAGCATCGGCACGGAGCGTACTCCAGCGGCAACTACGGTGCGCAACGCTGTGGACGACACGGCGCCACGGCCGCGCGGCCCGCAACACAGGCGCTCGGGAGGCGAGCTGAGCTGGTGCGAGGCGGACACCGTGCGCCCGCCCCGCACGTCCTCAGGCGCCCGCGGCACCTGCTCGCCGTCGCGGACCGCGTGCTCCGCCAGCCGTGGACGGCGGGCGGTGCCGGGTGCGGTGGGCGGCGGACACGCTCACCGGACCACCTCGGCGATGTAGGGGCGACCCTCTCGCCAGGCCTCGATCTGCTCGGGGCGGCCGAAGACCTGAAGGTACTCCTCGACCTCGTGGCGGGCCTCGTCCCAGATGGAGACGGGTTCGTAGTCGGACTCCTCGCCGCCGGTGAAGACCTCCAGGGGCGTCACGACGGTGCCCAGGGCGGGCTGCACGAACACCGCGGACGAGCGCCGCGTCACCGAGCCGCCGGCCACGACCCGGTGCCGCCCGGCGTGCAGCCGCCCGTCGGTCCAGGTGGTGAGCAGCGTGCCCGTGAACACCTGGAGGGCGCCGGGCACGATCGGCACCGGCGTCCAGCCGCCGTCCGGGCGCTGCCCCTGAAGCCCGGCGTAGTCGCCCTCCTGGTGAAGCACGGTCAGCACCGAGCTGTCCGCGTGCTCCAGCAGCAGGAGCTTGTCCGCGTCGGCACCGTCCGCCTCGTGGGTCCAGGTCGGGTAGTTGTTGACGACGAACCTGGTGTACTCGGGTCCGTCGCCCATCGGGAAGGTCGCGAGGGGCACGCCGAGCACGCGGGCGTACAGAGCGAGCGTCTTGTGGGCGACGCCCACCACCGCGTCGTGGTACCGCGCGGCGGCGGCCCGCAGTCCGGGCTCCCGATCCGGCCAGACGCTGGGATGCGTGTACAGCTGGGCCTGCTCGGCGGTGAGACCGGCCGCACGGGCGTCTTCGGACGTGTCGAACTGGGCGATGCTGAAGCGTTCCAGCTCCAGCCGTCCGAAGTCGTCGGGCCACTGGCGCCAGCCGCGGTAGGGATGTCCGGTCGGGCTGGCCAGCTGCGTCTTCTCCTCGTAGGGCAGATCGAGGATGCGCCCGACGCTGTGGTGGAAGCCGTCGATGACGTCCTGCGGCACACCGTGGTTCACGACCTGGAGGATGCCGAACTGCTCGGCCGCGGCCCGCACGGTGGCGAGCAGTTGGTCCGGCGCGGCATCGCTGAGGGCGGCTTCCAGGTCGATGACGGGAAACTCCGAGAACGCGGCGGGGGCCGCCGGACCTGCGGCGGATTCCTGAGAGGTGTCAAGGGACATGGCGTACTGCTCCTGTTGGTCGTCGGGGACGAACGAGGCGAGTGGGACCCGCGCGGGATGCGATGAAGGAGGCGCAGAGGGTGCAGGGGAGGCAGATGCGGATGCAGATATGGGAGACGAGGAGGAGGGGGTCATGGCCGGGTGCGGGTGCCGAGCACCTCGGCCAGGGCTTCGGGGCGGTCGGCCTCGATCCGGTGTCCTGAGCCGGCCACGGTGACGATCTCGCCCTGGGGCACCTGCTCCGCGAAGCGGGCCACGGCGGCGTCGGACAGTGCGCCCCGGTCGGCGCGGACGAGTACCGGGGCGGGCAGGGCGGCCAGTTGCTCCCAGAGGGTCTCGTCGTCGAAGTCAGCGGGGCCGCTGCCGGGCAGGCTGCCGAGGTGATGGCGCCAGCTCCAGGAGCCGTCGGCGGCTTGGACCGTCTCCAGCACCGTCTCACGGGCCACGGCGGCATCCGGCAGACCGGGCACGGCCCCGGCGAGCCAGGTCCACGCCTGTGCGCGGGAGGTGAACCCGGGGCTTGGCCATGGCCACGGCGCCTGCTCGCCGGCTCCGGTCGTCCCCGGCAATGTGTCGATCAGGACCAGCCGGCCCATCACGTGCGGGAAGCGCGCGGCGACGGCGATGGCCGCCAGCGCTCCCAGGCCCCGGCCCGCGACGACCGGCGCCCTGGGCGCGAACGAGCGGATCGCCTCCTCCAGGGTCTTGGCGAGTCTGCGGGGCCGGTAGTCACCACTCTTGATCCAGGTGGAACGGCCGTGTCCGGGAAGGTCGACGGCGACCGCGGGGCGCTCTCCGGCCTGCAGTACGGCGTCGAAGGAACGGGCGCTGGCGGCCGCGGCGTGCAGCAGTACGACGGCCGGCGGTGCGGTGGTGTCCCAAAAGACACCGCTGATGTGGCGTCCGCCGACGACCGCGGTCATCCAGCGGCGCTCGATGACCGGCACGGCGGCCCCATCCGGTGAGGCGTCCAGCAGTTCGGCGAACTCGTGCTGCTCGGCAGCGGTCGGGGGCATGGGTCCTCCGAAGATGGCAGGGGCAGTGGGTGAGGTGCGCTTGGAGCGGCGGCTTGCTCCACGCGGGTGCGCCGGGGTGACGGCGGCATCCCTCGGGCCCGGCCGCGCGCACACGGCCTCGCACGCTCCCGGTGCCGTGTGGCATACAGGTGCCATCGCGACGGGAGGGATGGTGTTGATCGGAACGGAGGTATGGGCGGCGGGGCCGAACGCGGCGCCGTCAGCGGGGCCCGGGCAGGTGTGCTCGATCGGTGCCGGGGCGGGTGTGCTCAGTCGGTGCCGGGGCGACCGGACCCGTTGGTACAGCGCCCACCGAACGGGAGGCGGGTCATGTGGTGCCTTCTTCCCTGGATCTGCTGCGTCGCCTGCGAGTGCAGGACCATGCGTAGGGCCACGGGCTTCGCTGACGCCCGTACACACCACGGTTGCAGTCGGCCGGGACCAGGTCAATGCGGGTCAGATGGGGAAATCGGCACAGAATTGAAGCAGGTGTCCGCGCGCGGGGCCATGCCGTTCAGCACACCGGCAGCCGGGACGCACCGGGTGCGCGGTGGTGCGGCGGCACTCCGCCTGCGCACTCCGCCTCCGCGTGCCGCGCACCGTCCGACCAGGCATTCGGCGGGCCGGGCGGAGGTGGCGCTGTTCCCGTGGCGCGGCCTGGTCCCGTACGCTGAACCGGTGGCCATGACCGGGCGCCCGCCCAGGCAGCGGCGGCAGACCGGCCTCGGTGCCGCCGCGCCGGGCGTGGATCGCGGTGCTGGCGCACCCGGCGTTGCGACCCGGCCGGCATGCTCCGCTCCGTCGCGGACTCCAGCACGGCAGACAGGTCCTGGATCGGTCGAACGGGAGCAGTCGAGGATGCACTCGCAGCACACCACCAGGCGTGATGATCACGACACCGGCCGCGCCTGCGACGGGCCGGCCGGCAGCAAAACCGCCGGTGACGCGGCGGCCGGGTACCGGTCCGTCGAGGACCTGGTCTGTGCCGCGCGGTTGCGTCTGGACCGGCTCTCGGCCCGTGCGGCGGCCGATGAGCAGAGCGCGGGGGCGCTGCTGGTCGATCTGCGCTCGGAGGGCCGCAGGAGCTATGACGGCGAGGTGCCCGGGTCGCTCGTGCTGGAGCGCAGCGTGCTGGAGTGGCGGCTCGATCCGTGCAGCAAGTGGCGTCTGGAGGAAGCGGTCGACCACGATCTGCGGGTGATCCTGTTCTGCCCGCTCGGTCAGATGTCGAGTCTCGCGGCAGGCGCCCTGCATGATCTGGGGCTGCGGCGCACCACCGACATCGTGGGCGGCTTCGCGGCGTGGCGGGAGGCGGGCCTGCCGGTCACGCCGAGCGTGACGGCGGCCGGGTCCTACGTCGGCGCGCCAGCGGCGGCGATCAGACTCGACTTCGGCGGGCAGCGGCTGCTGGTCGACGGGGAGCTGGTGCCGTTGACCCGTCTGGAGTTCAGGCTGGTGGGCGAGTTGCTGCGGGCCAATGGGCGCGTGGTGTCCCGCGAGGAGCTGCGGGCGAGCATGGGTGACTGGCCGGGCAGCCGCAGCCGCTCCGTCGATCTGCACGTGCACCGGATCCGCCGCAAGCTCGGTCCCCATGCGGCGGGGCTGCTAACCACCGAGTGGGGCATCGGTTTCAGGCTGCGGACCGGGCGGACCGGCAGGAGCGGTGGGTGACACACCCCGGGCTACGGGACGGCTCAGGCGTGGCTGATCTCGGCCATGTCGAAGTCGGCCTTCGCCGCACCGCAGTCCGGGCAGCACCAGTCGTCGCAGATGTCCTCCCAGCGGGTGCCGGGCGCGATGCCCTCCTCCGGCCATCCCTCGGCCTCGTCGTAAATGAAGCCGCACACCACGCACTGCCACTTCTTCATGACGGATCCTTCTCCACGGTTTCGAAGTCGATCTTTTCCCGGACGCCGCAGTCAGGACAGCACCAGTCGTCGGGCACCTCGCTCCAGGAGGTGCCCGCGGGAAACCCCTCCCGAGGTGCGCCGGTGGTCTCGTCGTAGCGGTAGTCGCAGACGGGGCAGACGAACCGGCTCATGCGGCGTCCGAGTAGCGGGCGAGGATGGCCTCACGTTTGGACGGCTGGATGTTCGCGCGGGTCACGTCACCGTCGTAGTGGGCGAGGACGCGGTGGTCCATGACGCGCCGCCACAGTGGCGGGACATACGCGAGCACGATCATCCCGGCGTATCCGGTGGGCAGTTCCGGTGCCTCGTCGAAGTTGCGCAGGGCCTGGTAGCGGCGGGTGGGGTTGGCGTGGTGATCGCTGTGCCGCTGGAGGTGGTAGAGGAAGACGTTGGTGGCGACGTTGTCGCTGTTCCAGCTGTGCCGCGGGGCGCAGCGCTCATAGCGTCCGCTGGGCGTGTGCTCGCGCTTGAGGCCGTAATGCTCGGTGTAGTTGATGACTTCCAGCAGGCTGAATCCGAAAACGGCCTGGATGAGGAGGCAGGGCAGGACGCCGACACCGAACGCGGCGGTGAGCGCGGCGGTGAGCACGAGCGACATCGCCCAGGCGTTCAGGACGTCATTGCGCAGCGTCCAAGGACGCTTGCCCGCGCGGTTCAGGCGCACCTTCTCCAGGTGCCAGGCGGAGACCAGGCTGCCGTGGACGGTGCGTGGCCAGAACCGCCAAAAGCTCTCGCCTAGCCGGGCACTCGCCGGGTCCTCCGGGGTCGCCACCCGGACGTGGTGGCCGCGGTTGTGCTCGATGAAGAAGTGTCCGTACCAGGTCTGCGCAAGAGCGATCTTGGACAGCCAGCGCTCCACCGACTCCTTCTTGTGGCCCAGTTCGTGGGCGGTGTTGATGCCGATGCCGGCCACACCGCCGAGGGTGATGGTCAGCGCCGCCTTCTCCGGGAACGAGAGCGAACCGTGGGTGAGCAGCCAGCAGCCCAGGACGAGCCCGGCGTACTGGACGGGCAGGTACATGAAGATGCACCAGCGGTAGTAGCGGTCCCGCTCCAGCCAGGCGAGCGCGCCCTCGGGCGGGTTGGAGGAGTCCTTGCCGAACGCGAGGTCCACGAGCGGGAAGACCACGTACAGCAGGACGATCCCGGTCCACCAGAGGACACCGAGGCCGGTGGCCGCGACAAGTCCCCAGGCGACGAAGGGGAACAGAGGAACGATCAGGCCCAGCAGCCAGAGATACCGCTTGGGGTCGCGCCAGGTGGCCTGTGGTGCTTCCTCGGCGCGGACGTTTTCTGCCATGTGACATCACCTCGTCCTTCGAGCAAGTACTATGCCGAACGCCCAGCATTTAGACAGTCAGCAGAAAGAGTGTCAACGTTTTGGACAAAATCAGACTGCGCGAATGACGCCCGTCGACCCTCCGCACCCTCCTCCACCTGCGGGCCGCCGGCGGGCTACCGCCGAGCGCCGAATGCGGCGAGAGCGTGCGGCTACAGTGGGGCAACAATGACCAGATTTCGCGAAAGCGTTCGATCTCTGCTCCGGGAGCAGGTGCTGAACGCCGCCTTCGACCTCGTCGCCGCGGAGGGCTGGGGCAGGCTCCGACTGGCCGCCGTCGCCCGGGCCGCGGGCATCAGCCGGCAGACCCTCTACAACGAGTTCGGCTCCAAGGAGGCCGTCGGCCGGGCCCTCGCCGAGCGGGAGGCCGAGCGTTTCCTGCTCGGCATCCAGAGGGAACTCGACGCGCACCGGGACGACATGGAGGCGGCGGCCGTGGCAGGGGTCGGCTACACGCTGCGGCAGGCGTCGGACAATCCCCTCATCAAGGCCGTGGTGACCACCGCCAACGGTGAGGCCGATCTGCTGCTGGCCTATCTGACCACCCGGCCAGAGCCGGTCTTCAACACCGCCACGGCCATGCTCGACGCCTACGCGGCGGAGGTCTGGCCCCAGGTCGACGAGGAGTCCCGCAGCCTCGCGGTGGAAACAATCGTGCGGCTGACGGGCAGTCATATCGTGCAGCCCAGTGCCTCGCCCGAGGAATCCGCCCGGCGCATCGCCCTGATCACCGCACGTATCGCCCACTCCGCGCGCTGAGACCCGTTCACGCACGCACACCTTGCCGCGCCGCCCACGGGCATCCGGCGGGCCGCCACAGCAGGACGGAGCGCCAGTCGCGCCCTGCCCGTCGCGCCACCGCAGCTCTCTTTCGACAACTCGATACGATGCGCAGGTTGCACCGCTTGGAGAGTGACGGCAGCGTTCAGGGGAGAGGGGCCAGGCGACGATGCAGGCGTCAGAGGCCTCGCGTGCGATGGCCGTGGCGATGTCGATCGCCTCATCACTTGGCTTGCCAGTCGACGACGCGATCGTTCTTCATAACTCGAACAAGCTCACTCTGCGTCTGCTGCCTTGTGACGTCCTGGCCCGGGTGGCACCTGTAGCTCATCAGGTCGCACGGTTCGAAATCGAGCTTGCTCAGCGGCTCGCCGAATCCGGGTGCCCTGTGGCTGCTCTCGATCCCAGAGTGGAGCCACGCGTCTATGAGCGTGATGGCTTCACGGTCACGCTATGGACCTACTACGAGCCCGTGACATCTCAAGAGGTCTCACCGGCCGACTACGCCGATGCGCTTGAGCGGCTGCATGCCGGTATGCGCAAGCTCGATTTCCCGACGCCGGCGTTCACGGATCGAGTCGAGGAGGCTCAACAACTCGTAGTGAAGCCCGAGGACACTCCGGCGCTCGCCGATGCGGACCGGCAGCTGCTCGGCGACACATTGCGAAGCCTGCGACAAGTGGTCAGCGAGCGCGGCGGCGTCGGGCAGCTACTGCACGGCGAGCCGCACCCGGGCAACCTGCTCGCCACGGAGGACGGGCTGCTGTTCATAGACTTCGAGACGTGTTGCCGTGGGCCCGTCGAATTCGACCTCGCCCATGCACCCGAAGAAGTCGGCAAGCACTATCCGGGTGTCGATCAGGAATTGCTGCGCGCGTGCCGGATCCTCATGCTGGCGATGGTCACCACGTGGCGCTGGGATCGCGGCGACGAATTCCCCAACGGCCGCCAGCTGGGCACGGAGTGGCTCAGCCAGATCCGCGCAGCACTCGATCGCAACCCTCTGGATACCCATGGCTGACTGCGGACCTTCGAGGTCGTAACCGGCCGGCTGGTTGATGTCGGGAGCTACCCGTGATCCTGGCCTTGAGGGCAGCCGCGCCCCGGTGCGCACCGCCGCGAGCGTCCCGTCCGGGGTCATGAGACGGCTCGGGAGTCCGGCACATGCGTGCCGCCGCCGGTGGTCAGCCGTGCCGGCGGCGCCACCGACTCGCGCACGACGACATGCGAGCCGAGCACGATACGGCGGCTCTGCGGCTCGCCCTGCCGGCGGTGCAGAGCGAGGCGGACGGCGGACCGGCCGCTCTCCAGCTGCGGGATGTGCACGGTGGTCAGCCGGGGGTACAGGTCGGTGGCGAGCGGGATGTCGTCGAAGCCGACCACGGACAGCTCAGCGGGAACCGCGCGTCCCAGGTCGCGGGCAGCGGCGATGGCGCCCGCCGCGGCGGTGTCGTCGGCGAAGACGGCGGTGGCGTCGGTCTCGGTGAGCAGGCGGCGGGCGCCGGCGTAGCCGGACTCCCGGGTCATACCGGACTCCGCGACGAGCGCCGGGTCGGGTGTGATGCCGTGGGCGCGCAGCGCCCGTTCGTAGCCCGCGACGCCGCACCCGCGCGGTCCCGCGAGGTGGGCGACGCGGGTGTGGCCTGCGGAGAGGAGATGGCTGGTGGCGGCGAAGGCACCGGCCTCGATGTCGTACTCCACGACGTCCAGCGGTGCTTGTGGGCCGTGCCAGGGCCGCCCGCACAGGACGAGCCGGGAGCCGGCCCGTGTCATCGCCCGGGCCGTGCTCGCCAAGCTGGTTCAGATGCTCGGCGCGCTCCGTCATACCGCCGACCAGGATGATCGCCTCCGCGCCGTGCTGACGCATCAGGTTGATCACGGACAGCTCACGCTCAGGCGCGCCCTGGGTGGAGCACACGAGGCAGACTCGGCCGTCGGCGACCGCCTGCTCCTCCACGCCGGAGGCGACGTTCATGAAGAACGGGGAGGTGATGTCGTGGGCCACCATGGCGACCAGGCCCGAGGCGGTGTTCAGGGCGCGGGCCTGCGCGTTCACCACGTAGTCGAGGTCGCGCACAGCCTGCATGACGCGCTGGCGCGTGGCCTCGGGAGCCGCGTAGGCGCCGCTGAGGATGCGGGAGGCGGTCGCCACGGAGACCTGTGCGCGCGCTGCCACGTCCCGTAACGTCGACCGGCCCCCGGAACTGCGGCCCCTGGTCATGCTCTTCCCCTGGTGCCGGTGTCTGGCACGTGCTGGTGAGTGCGCGCCGCCCGCCCGGCCTGGCCGGTTGCTGCTTGCCCGGACGAGAGTCCGGGCGGGCGGCGACGCGTGAAACATCGTTGCAAACGTTGCACAACAGCCTTCGGACTTCCTGCTGTCCGCAGTGCCGGCCCGTCCTCGAACTACGGACGATCCCACCCTGCTGCGCCCACCGTGCTCAGCCAGGCGCGCGCCAGCAGGGCGTGCCCTGCGTGGGTGGGATGCACACCGTCGTCGCACCACACCCGGGGGTCGCCGCCGGCGGCTGCGGCCTGCGCGAAGAGCCCGTCGGCCGGGACGAGCAGGGCCCCGAACTCGTGCGCAAGCCTGCGGGTCACGCCGATCCGGGGGTCCAGGTCTTCGCGCCACAGGTGCTGCTCGTCGGTGACTGGCAGCAGGAAGGGCTCGATGAGCACGAGACGGGCCGTGGTGTGCTCGCGGGTCTGCGCCAGGATGTCGCGGTAGTCCCGCTCGTACTCCTCGGTCGACGTAAGCTCACCGCTGTCGTAGCGGCGCCAGGTGTCATTGACCCCGATCAGCACCGAGACCAGGTCGGGCGCGAGTGCGAGGCAGTCCTTCGCCCAGCGTGCGTGCAGGTCGCGAACGCGGTTGCCGCTGATGCCGCGGTTGCTGAACCGGATGCCCGCGCGCGGCTGCCCGAGCGTGAACCAGGCGGCGGCCTGCATCGCGTAGCCGCCGCCCAGGTCCTCCCCCGTCAGCCTGTCGCGGCCCGCGTCGGTGATGCTGTCCCCGATAAACAGCACCCGCCCGCCGGGCGGAATCCCGTGCTCCAACGATTGCCTCCTCAGATCGTGTCGCGGATCTCGACGGCCATGGCCATGGACCCTGGACACCCCGCTTGCTGTAAACGGTTCATGAAACATTACGTCAGTTCACGGGCAAAGCTCGTGGATAAAATCCACGGACAATGGACAACTGTCCCTTTCTGAACCCGCATTGACTCCTCCCTCAACGCTGCTCTCCCCTCGTCCCGGCACGGCGGATCAGCCGGAGGTGGAGACCGGCGCGGTTGCGCTGACCGCGGTCGCCGCTCCATCCGCGACCCCATCTCCGTCCGGCGTCCTCCCGCACCGCACCGTGCCCCGCCACGTCCCGTCGCGCCGTGCCGCGCCGTGCCGTGCCGTGCCGTGCCGTGCCGTGCCGTGCCGTGCCTGCCGTGCCGCGGATTCTGATCTTGAACGCGTAGCATGGAAGCCCGCTCACCCGGTCGTCGGGATCGCCGCACCGCCGTTCCCACCTGCACCAAACGTGTGCGGACGCGCGCTCCGGCATCTGCCTGAAAGGGGCCCGACCGGTGAGCCTGGACAAGACGCAGCCGGCAGACGCAGTCGACGAGCCCAGCCAGCACCTCGCACACGACTCCCCCGCCCGTCTGCGTTACCGCGTCCGTGTCACAGGAGTCGTCCAGGGAGTCGGCTTCCGGCCCTTCGTGCATGCGCTCGCGCATGACCTGGGGCTCGCCGGACGGGTGGGCAACACCGGCGACGGTGTGCTCGCCGAGGTGGAGGGCGCGCGAGACGCACTGGAGGAGTTCGTCCGCCGGGTGGCCGAGGACGCCCCGCCGCTCGCGGTCGTGGAAGGCGTCGCCGCACAGCGGACCGCCCCGCTCGGCGGCGCCGGGTTCACCATCGTGACCTCGTCCGGCGGCGGAGGCCGCACCCTGGTACCGCCCGACATCGCCACCTGCGCCGACTGCCTGGCGGAGCTGGCCGATCCGACCGACCGGCGCTACCGGCATCCGTTCATCAGCTGCACCAACTGCGGCCCCCGGTACACGATCGTCCGCTCCTTGCCCTACGACCGGCCCGCCACCACCATGGCCGAGCTCCCGCTGTGCGCAGCATGCGCCGCCGAGTACGCCGACCCGGCCGATCGGCGCTTCCACGCGCAGACAGTGGCCTGCCCGCAGTGCGGCCCCGTCCTCACCCTGTCCCGTCCCGCCGCACCGGACATGACCGGCGACGCGGCAGTGGCCGGAGCGCGGCGGCTGCTCGCGGACGGTGCCGTGGTCGCGGTGAAGGGACTCGGCGGCTACCACCTGGCCTGCGACGCCCGCAACGAGACGGCGGTCGCCCTGCTGCGAAGGCGCAAGGACCGGGGTGACAAGCCGTTCGCGGTGATGGCCGCCGATCTCACCGTCGCCGAGGAGATCGCGGTCGTCTCACCCGCCGAGCGGCGCCTGCTCACCTCGGTGCACCGCCCCGTCGTCCTGCTCCGGGCCCGTCCCGGCGCGCCGCTCACACCGGTGCCTTCCGTGTCGGCGGGCCATCCCGACCTCGGGGTACTGCTGCCGTACACCCCGCTGCACCATCTGCTGTTCGGGCTGCCGGGCGACAGGGAAGGACCCGTGCTGCTGGTGATGACCAGCGGCAATCTGGCCGGCGAGCCGATCGTCACCGAGGACACCGCGGCCCGCACCCGGCTGTCGTGCCTGGCGGACGCCTGGCTGACGGCCGACCGGCCTATCCACGTGCCCTGCGACGACTCGGTCGTACGCGTCGTGGACGGCGCCGGCACCGTGCTGCCGGTGCGCAGATCGCGCGGATACGCGCCGCTACCTGTTCCGCTGCCGGTCACGGCCCGTCCGGCGTTGGCGGTGGGCGGCGATCTGAAGAACACCTTCTGTGTCGCCGACGGCCGCTACGCCTGGCTGTCGGCGCACGTCGGCGACATGGACGACCTGGCGACCCGGCGGGCGTTCGAGACGGCCACCAGTCATCTCGCCGCGCTCACCGGGGTGCGCCCCGAGATCGTCGTCGCCGACGAACATCCCGGATACCGCAGTGCGGCATGGGCGCGGCGCAATCCGGCCGGGTTGCCGGTGGCCACCGTGCAGCACCACCACGCGCACATCGCCGCCACCATGGCCGAGCACGGCCATGACGGCACCCACCGCGTGATCGGTTTCGCCTTCGACGGCACCGGCTACGGCCGCGACGGCGCGGTGTGGGGCGGTGAGGTGCTGCTCGCGGACTACATCGGCTTCGAACGCGCCGCGCACCTGGGCTACGTGTCTTTGCCGGGCGGCGACGCAGGAGTGCGCAACCCCTGTCGCATGGCGCTGTCCCAGCTGCGCGCCGCCGGAGTGGCCTGGGACCCGCGCCTGCCGTGCGTCGCGGCCTGCTCCACGACGGAGCGCTCGGTACTGGCCCGCCAACTGGACACCGGGCTGCGCTGTACGCCGACGTCCAGCATGGGCCGGCTCTTCGACGCCATGTCGTCGCTCGCGGGTGTCTGCCATCGCGTCAGATACGAGGCGGAGGCCGCGATGCGCTTCGAGGAACGGGCGCGCGATGCGGTCGGCGGCTGCGGAACGCCGTACGCGTTCGCCCTGTCCGGCGACGGCGAAGGGCCGCTGCGCGCGGATCCCGCTCCGGTGGTCACCGCGGCGGCCGGTGACATCCTGCGCGGCACGGCCCCCGGTGTCGTGGCTGCCCGGTTCCATCTGGCCGTCGCCGACCTCGTCATCGCCCTCGCCGTCCGGCTACGGGCACGCACCGGGCTCACGGAAACCGCGCTCTCCGGCGGCGTCTTCCTCAACGTCCTACTGACGACCCTGTGCGCCGATGGATTGCGCGAGCGGGGCTTTCGAGTGCTCACGCACCACCGGGTGCCGCCGAGCGACGCGGGGATCGCACTAGGGCAGATCGCGGTGGGGGCGCGGCTGGGCGGGGAGTGAAGCCGGGCAGTGGTTCCCACGTCATCAGCGTTGCGCAGCTGACCACGGTTCACCATCCGCGGCCAGCGCCGGGGCCAGGAGGGTCGTGGCGCAGGAGCGGGCGTGCTCGACGGCGGGAAACTGCTCGGTGTTTTGAGTCCCAGGGAACCTTCTTCGGTGCCAGTTCAGCGCACCGCGACCACTGTTGACCGTTTACTTTCGACTGCGCTCGAACTACGCCCCAACGCGCCTATTATTTGCTTACGGAAACGACGGCAACGCCAATCCGGGAATTAACCGAACGTAATATTGGCGCTTCAGATTGTGAGTCGCTAGGTTCGGCAGACGTCGGCCGACCCTGGTCCGGTCTGCAAATCCATCACCAGGGTCGACCTCCAGATGTCCCGATGGATGTACCGATCTCAGGAGAACTCTCGTGCCCACAGACCAGTCCCTCACCGGGTTTTTCGACCGTAGCATCCCTTCGGCACAGTCGAGGAAAACCTCATGGCCGCGTGACATTCAGGTCAGCATGACCGCCAGGGCGTCCATGAGTACGTCGATGACCGGTGTCGTTCTCCTCCTGTGTTCGGGCGTTGCGGCGGCGGCACTCGCCGCGGCCGGTTGCTGGGCGCTCCGCGCGACCGCGGTGCGCCCCTACTGCCAGCGGCTTCGCCTGATCTGACGCCGCGGCCGGGCGGCGGCGCACAACAGCCGGTGCTCCGGCAGCGGCTCAGCGCGGCGCGCCACGTCTGCCGGCGCCGGGGAATTCCCCGGGCGCTCCGCATCCGCATGTATGAAAAGTTGCTTTTTCCGTAGCTAATTCACGGAAGCAATCACTCAGAGGAACCTTACACATGACGCCGAAAGGGCCATCGGGGAGCCTGTGCCCCGGGCCGGGATGTACCCATACCCTCACGCAGAAGTCCGGTTCGGGCCGACCACGCCTGTACTGCTCCGAAATCTGCGGCGCCCGCTACCGCAAGGCCAATCCGCGGGGCGACAGCGGCACTGACGCGCTGGCCGCCATCGCCGACGTGGGCGAGTTCGTCGCACGGATGCGGCAGGCCACGACCTCGGGAAACGTGCAGAGTGCGCTCGAAGCCTATCTGGAGTTCGAGCGCAGCACCCGCGACATCAGGAACGCCCTCGTATACATGGGGCGGGAAAGGAAACTGAAGAACACCGAGATCGCCTCGATCCTCCACGTCAGCCCCTCGACGTTGACGCGCTCCCTGACGGCGGACAGCGGCCACCGAGAACGCAGAACGCCCTCACCGCGGTCCGCCCCGCCGACCATGCCGCTCGCCGTGCCGGTACCTCGGCAGCGTCATCCCGAGCCGGGACCTCCCCGCTCGCGCCGCCCGGCCGGCGGCACCGGTGAGAAGGACGGCGGCGCGCAGGGCCCCGGAGCCGTCTTAGCCAGCGCCCTGTCCCATCTGCACCGCCTCTGCGAGCGGACCCACCGCGACCTGGCGGCCGAGGTAGGCGTCGACTCCTCCTACATCTCCCGCATCCTCAGCGGCGAGCGGCTGCCCTCGTGGCGGGTGACTCGCGGGCTGAGCCAGGCCTGCGGAGCGGACCCGGAGGACCTGCGGCCCCTGTGGAACGCCGCCCGCGGCTACCGCGCCGTCCAGCCGGACACCCTCAGCGCCACGCTCCGAGGCCTGCACCTGGCCGCCGCCCGGCCACCGGTCGACCTGCTCCAGACCCGTGCGCAACTGCCCGCGGACGACATCGCCGCGCTGCTCGCGGGCGTCCTGGTGCCCGACTGGAGCGCCGTCGACCGGCTGGTGACCGCGCTCAACGGCCAGCCCGACACCATCCGGCCCCTCTGGGAGGCCGCGCAACGAGTCCCGGCGCACGGCTCACCGCGCACGGCGAGCGTTACGGCAGGCGGTCCCAGCGGCCCGAGCGCTCCCGGCATCCCGAACGCCTGGTGAGCGCACTCATCCTGACGCCGCAGGACCCGGCCGCTCCGCTCCCGCACATCCCCGCGGCCTGATGTCTCAAGCGGGCGCGGCCCACACGTCGGGGCCACCGCCGCGCCATTCGACCAGTCCTGCGCCGTGCCGCAGCGCGTCGTCGTCCAGGGTCTCCAGGCCGGCGCGCCGCAGGAACTCCACGAGGTCGCCCAGGCCGTACGCCAGGCCGACGACCTCTCCGCCCACCCGCACACGACGGCCGCCGCTGGTCGAGGGCGGCTCCACGATCACCTGGGGTCCGTCAGCCATGCCCCCAGCTTCACCCCGGGCGCCCCTTCGCGCACCCCCTCGGCGCGAGATCGCGCGCAGCCGAGTGATGCGGAACCGGCCGCCGCCCGCGAGAACAACAAGCCGCGGCGGGCCGTCCGACCTCCGGAACGGGCCACCGGCCCGCGGCCCCACTCCAGCCCGGATCAAACACATACCCACCGGGAAGACACGTATGGAGTACTTTTCTACCTTTGGCTGGATTCTGGCCTGTTCCACCGGCGAACGTGGGGATCAGGTCCCGCCAGGAGGGACGCCGATGCCCGGCGCGGACGCCCCGGCCCGCTCGTACCGGCCCCGCCCGTCACGAGCCCACAGCCGCGGACGGCAGCACGGAGCAACCGGAGCAAGAGGCTGACATCGCACATAGCCCATGCCGTCAGTGGCGGGCCAGGAGGATCATGTCTGTCACGCACAGCAGCGCTGAGGCCACTCGTCCTCGCCCGCTGGTGCCGCTGCACCGCCTGAAGCCGCCGGAGCCGGGCCCGCCGCGTCGCACGGCACTGCCCAATGGAACCCCGGTCTGGCTGATCACCCGGTACGACGACGTCCGGAAGGTGCTGGCCGACCCCCGGATGTCGCGCTCGCTGCTGACCGCGCCGAACGCCCCGTCCCTCACCGACACGCCCAACCTGCTCAGCAACCCGAACCTGATCTTCAATCAGGACGGCGCCCAGCATCTGCGGTTGCGCCGCACCGTCCAGGGAGTGTTCACGCCGCGCGGAATCCAGCGCATGCGTCCCTGGGTCGCCTCGGTGGTCGAACAGGTGCTGGGCCAGCTGATCGGTCAGGGCTCGCCGGCGGACCTGGTGGACGGCTTCACCCGTCCGCTGCCGCTCGCGGTGATGAACCGGCTGCTGGGTCTCGACGACCTCCAGGACGAGCGGCGCCGGCGCTGGACCGAGCACGCCTTCGCAGCCGCCGGAAAGGACGCCGCCGAAGTGGCGGCCGTCATGGCGGAGTTCGCCGCATTCGCCACCGAGCTGATCGCCCAGCGACGGAAGACGCCGGGCGAGGACGTGATCAGCACGCTGATCCGGTCCGCCGACGAGCAGGGCGGCGTGCCGGAGACCCAGTTGGTGCACCTGGTCGGCGGCCTGATCGTGGGCGGCCACGACAGCACGATGACCATGCTCGGCAACTTCCTGCTGTACCTGCTGGGTGAGCGCCCCGAAGTCTGGGCCCGGCTCGGCTCCGACGAGGCGGCGGCAGCAGCCCTGACCGAGCGGCTGCTGCACCTGATCCCCCTGGGCGACCCCGAAGGGAAACCGGGCAACCTCCGTCGCGCCGCGGAGGACATCAAGGTCGGCAACGTGCTCATCCGCGCAGGTGAGGTGGTCGCCGCCGACCAGTGCGCCGCCAACCGCGACCCGGCGGCCTTCCCGCGCGATCCGTTCGCCGACCTGTTCGCCCCGCTGGAGAGCCCGACTCTGGCCTTCGGCGGCGGACAGCACTACTGCCTGGGCATCTGGCTGGCCCGTACGGAGATCCAGCTGGCCCTGCACCGGCTGGCCGCCCGGCTCCCTGACCTACATCTGACCGTTCCGGTCAGCGCAGTCGAATGGCGGCTGGGCATGATCAGCCGCAGCCCCCTGCACCTGCCCGCGGCCTGGTGACCGGCGACCGGCCGAGCGGCGACGGAAGGAAGACAGTGACAGCCACCGGCACACCGCGGGACGCGGCCCGGGCCCCCGCCTTCCCGATGGAGCGAGGCTGCCCCTACCGGATGCCACCCGGCTACGCACCACTGCACCGCAGCGGCCCGCTGTCACGGGTGACCCTGTACGACGGCCGGCAAGTCTGGCTGATCGCCGGCTACGACGCGGGCCGCGCCCTGCTGCTCGATCCGCGGCTGTCCTCCGACACGCAGCACCCCGGGTTCCCTCATCTGACCCGGCGCGTGGCCGCCCAGCAGCAGGCCCAGCAGCTCGAACTCCCGCTGGTCGGCGCGGACAATCCCGAGCACGCCCGGCAGCGCAGAAAGGTCACCCCCGCTTTCGGCATCCGCCGGATCGCCGCGCTGCGTCCGCGGATCGAGCGGATCGCACGGGAACTGGTCGACGCAATGCTCAGCGGCGGCCCCACGGCAGAGCTGGTGGACGCCTACGCGAAGCCGCTGTCGTTCGCCACGACCTTCGCGGTGCTCGGCGTTCCGCACGCCGACCTGCGGTACCTCGAAGAGCAGGCGCGTTGCATGCTCGCCGTGGACGGCGATGATAAGGGAGCCGCGGCCGAACGCTCCTTCATCGAGATCCGCGCCTATCTGAACGAGCTGGTCATACGCAGCGAGCAGGCACCTGGTGCCGGGCTCATCGGTGAACTCGTCGCGCACCGCCAGGCCGCGGGCCGCATCGACGGCATCGACCGCGACGAGCTCGCGATGACCTGCGTGGTGCTGCTTGGTGGATCCGAGAGCACCGCCACGACCATCGCCTCGGCCGTCCTCGCCCTGCTGGAACACCCCGCGCAGCTGAGCCGGTTGCGTGCCGAGCCCACGCTGAACGCGGACGCCGTCGACGAACTGACCCGCCTGGTCTCGGCCGCCGACGAGCTTCCGCGAGTCGCGCTGGCGGACATCGAGATCGCGGGTCAGACCATCAGGGCGGGCGAAGGGGTGATCGTCTCGACCATGCTGATGAACCGGGATCCGGATGTCTGGACCGCCTCCGACACCCTCGACATCCGCCGCGCGGCCGGCCGCCACGCCGCGTTCGGCCACGGAATCCACCAGTGCCTCGGACAGAACCTGGCGCGCGCCGAGATGGAGATCGCCCTGTCGACCCTGTTCCACCGTGTTCCCACGCTCCGGCTCGCCGTGCCGGCATCGGAGGTTTTGGTCCATCCGGCGTGCGCGCAGCAGAGCGGCGTGGCCGAACTGCCGGTGACCTGGTAGCGAGTGCCCGTGGACATCGGTATCGACACTGGTCTGTGCATCGGCGCCGCGCGATGCGTGCGGTACGCGCCCGCCCTGTTCACGCAGAACGACGACGGAGTGGTCGAACTGCTCCCGGACGGCATGGCGCAGGAGGACGAGCGAAACGTCACAGAAGCCGTCCTCGCCTGCCCGGTGCAGGCCATCACACTGCGGTGAGCACCCGGCCGCGCTCAGAGCAGGCGAACCCACTGAGCGTGGCCGGTCTCACCGCAGACCAAGTACGGCCGGGCCGGCCATCGGCCCGGGCCGCGCGGGGCCCGGGCCGTTCACCTCGCGTCCCGCAGCAGTCGCAACTGCTCCGCGATCGTCTCGCTGCTGCGATAGGTCAGCCCCACCAGCGCGATATGCCGCCAACGCACGATGCCGTCGCCATCCAGGACGAACACCGATCTGCGCAGCCCCAGGCCCGGCGCCGTGATGCCATAGGCCGCCGCCACCGCCTCACCCTTGTCGACCAGCAGTGGGAAGGCGAGTTGGTGCTTGCGGGCGAACTTCTCGTGGCTGTCGAGATCCTGCCCACTGATGCCCCAGACAGTGGCCCCGAGCTCCTGGAAGAGGCCGAGGTCGGACGTGTAGGAGCAGAGCTGTCTGGTGCAGACCGGGGTGCCGTCGCCTGGATAGAAGACCAGGACGAGCGGGCTGCCCTTGGCCTCGGTCAGCCGGTACTCACGGCGCTCGGTCTCCTCCGAGGCGAGCAGCAGGCCGGGCAGGGTGAACTCCGGTGCTGCGGAGCCGACTTCGGGTGCCTTGGTCATCCGTGGTCCTTTCATGGTGCGATCCCGGAGCGCCGCCTGCGGTGCCCCGGGGGTCAGAGTTCGACCAGTACCTTGCCCCGGTTGGCCGCGCTATCGGTATAAAGGCTCTGATACGCGGCAGGGATGCTCTCGAAACCCTGGTGAACGGTCTGCCGGTAGCCGATTTCTCCCTGGCGGACCATACTCCCCAGTTCGGTATGGAGGGCGTCCCAGTTCTCGTCGGTGAACCACTCCAGCGAGAAGATGCCGCGGACGGTGGTGCGGGGAAACATGATGTACGGCAGCAGGCGCGGGCCCAGGTGGTCGCCTCCGATCTGAGCCGCCCACTGCCAGCAGACCGCCACCTGGCTGTCCACGTTGAGCATCGGGAACACCACATCCGTGATGGTGCCGCCGAGGCTGTCGAAGTAACGGTCCACCCCGTCCGGCGCGGCCTTCTTGAGGGCGTCCGTCACCTGTGCGGCTTCGTCGCCGTGGCGGTAGTGGACGACCTCGTCGAAGCCCAGTTCCCGCAGATAGGGCGTCTTGTGCGGCGAGCTGGTGGTGCCGACCACGTGGGCACCCGCACGCTTGGTTAACTGGCCGACGAGAGAGCCCACCGGACCCGCCGCGCCGCTGATCACCACGGTGTGACCAGGCCGTACCGTCATAAATTTGGTCAATGTGCCCCAGGCGGTCATGCCGGGACCGCCCAGGACGCCGAGGGCCGTGGACAGGGGCAGCGCCGCGTCGTAGTGCTCGGGGCGGAGCCTTCGGTAGGCGGGGAAGATCATGGGGAAGGTGCCGGTCTGCCACAGCCGCGCCGCGCCGTCGCTGATGACATGCGTACGCCAGCCGCCGAAGCCCTGCACCAGTTCTCCGGGCCGAAAGGCTGCGGACGGGCCCGCCTGGAGCACCTCCATGATCGAGTCGGCCCCCATGGCGTCGCCGAGCGGGGTGTCCAGGGCGATGCCCTGGAGATAGGGGTCTACCGAGACATAACGGGTGGCGAGCAGCATCTCGTCGATCCTTGAGGGCGACCTCGATCTCGTCGTCGACCCGCTGGTAGATCCTGGCGGCGTCGGGAACTCCCTCGACGTGCTCCCCCACCACCCACTTCGAAATTTTCAACGAGTCTCCTCATACCGGTACGGGGACGACGACCTGGGTGGGTAGTGCGGCGCTCTCGTCGATCTCAGCGGTGAACGGACGGCCGTCGTCGCGGCAGATGAACTGCAGGACGTGCCGGCCCGCGGCGGCGGCGCGGATCAGGCCGCCGGTGGTGGCCCAGACACCCGAGAGATAGAAGTTATGCAGGCCGGGCAGGGTGGGGCCATGGCGTTTGATCTGCTGCTCCATGGTCTCGCCGCCTGTCACGAACGGCTGCCAGCCGAGCACCGTGCCGTTGTAGTTGCCGGTGTAGCGGACCTGGGTGAGCGGGGTGGACACATCGCGCACGGCCGTCGCGGCACCGAGGCCGGGATACCGCTCGTCCAGCAGGCCGACGATGGCGTCCCGCACCCGGCGTTTGGCCCGCTGGTACTCGCGGCCCCGGCCGACCGGCAGGGTGTGCAGCTCCTGCCCGCGTCGCACCCGGCTGGACTGCTCCACCCCTGTGCTCAGGTCCCGCCAGGGGGCGATGTCGCTGAAGTAGCTCGCGTAGACGACCGTCGAGCCGGGCGGCGAGAGTTCGGGGTAGTACGCGCTGCGGAACTGCACGTTGATGCTCGCGTGCCGGATGCCAACGAGGTCCGCGGCCTGGGTCTCGTCGAGCAGGTAGGTAGTGCAGGGCGCGCCGGGGAACGGGCGGCGCAGTCCGAGGAAGACGGTGACATAGCCGGGGAAGACCATTCCGGGTTCGTCGATCGTCCTCGTGTACAGCTCGCGATAGGTGTCGTCGAGATAGCGGCCCTTGAGCAGTCTGAGCAGGGTGGTGTGCCCGTCGCAGGCGGAGACCACGATGTCGGCGGCGAGTTCGCGCCCGTCGCTGAGCCGGACACCGACCGCCCGGTCATCCTCGACCAGCACCTCGGTGGCCTTGGTGTTGTAACGGATCTCTCCGCCGAGCCGCAGGAAGCGCTGCTCGATCGAGCGGGCGAGCCCGAGCGAGCCGCCCTCCGGCACTCCTGCGGAGTGGTCCGCGTGACAGGCCAGCTGGAAGTAGAAGGGCAGCACGGGGAAGGCCGGGTGCTTCTCGAACAGGATGTAGTTGAACGCCTCGCGCAGCAGAGGATCACGGAACTTCGCCGAGTAGTCCGTCATCAGGGTGCCGATGGAGCGGCGGATGGTGTTGAAGTACGGCAGGAAGCCCGCCAGCATCCGCCAGCGCTCATGGGCGGGCATCAGCGCGACGGGAGTGAGGAACGGATAGCGCCGCAGGCACCGGCGGAAGCTCCGCAGGCCCGAGCAGAACCGCCGGATCAGCCGGGCGTCCTGCGGCGAGATGTCGAGCAGGTGGGCTTCGAGGCGGTCGGGGTCGGAGTAGAAGCGCACCTCACGGCCCGCCCGGTCGCGGACGATGTTGAACACGTCGAAATGGCGTACCTGCTTGCCCTGGAGGGCGCCCAGCTCCAGCCAGATCTGGTGCATCTCATTGCCGGGGCCGCAGCCGAGCAGCCAGCTGATGCAGCAGTCGAACGTGAAGTCACCGCGGTCCCAGGAGGTGCAGCAGCCCCCGGGGAGCTCATGCATCTCCACGATCGTGGTGCGGTAGCCGTTCATCTGGGCGTAGCAGCCCGTCGAGAGGCCGCCGAGCCCTCCACCAATGATGATCATGGTCTTTCTGGCGGCGGTCATGCCGGCCTCCCCCGGGATGAACGTGTCCGTGCCGCGCCGCCGGTCCGCGCGGTCCACTGGTCGAGCTGGGGCAGGCGGCCCAGCTTGCCGCTGTGCCAAGGCTGTGGATCACAGCTCTCCCAGGAGCGGAACTCCATGCCCAGCTCCTCGCACAGGTACCGGATGGCGAAGCGCCCCGTGGACGCGGCCCGGATCAGGCCGCCGAGTCCCACCCACTGCCCAGCCATGGAGAAGCCGGCCAGGCCCGGCAGTCGCATCCGGTCCCGGTTGATCAGCTTGGCCGCCATGTCGTCGGCCTCGGAGAACGCCTTCCAGGCGAGGATGCTGCCGTGGCTGTTTCCGGTGTAGCGCTCGGTGGTGACCGGTGAGGCGACGTCGACCACCTCGGTGCGCGCGCCGATACCCGGGTAGCGGCGCTCCAGGAAGTCCATGACGGTGTCGGCGGCCTGCTGCTTGCGGGCCCGGTAGGCGCGGCGGTTGCCGGCCCGCAGACTCTTCCAGGAGTCGTAGTCGCTGAAGTAGGTGCAGTGCAGCAGGGACTTGCCCGGCGGTGCGAAGCCGTCCGCGTAGCGTGACCGCAGCTGGACCACCAGGCTCTGCTGGAGAGCGCCGGGCAGTCTGCCGCCCTCCTCGGCCGGCAGCAGATAGGTCGTGCTGTGCGTGTCCGCCTCGCCGACCGGTCCCTCGACTCCGACGAAGACGGACACCACGGCCGGGAACAGGGTGCCGGGACGGTCGATGATCTCCTGGTAGAGCCGGTCGATCCGCGGTCCTGTGTACCGGCCGTCCAGCAGGCGGTAGACCGTGGTGCGGCCGTCGCACGCGGACACGATGTGGTCGGCGTAGTGCCGCGTGCCGTCCTTGAGCTGCACACCGACCGCGCGGCCGTCCTCGACCAGGATCCGTTCGACCCGGGACCGGTAGCCGATCACACCGCCCAGTGCGGTGTACCGCTGCTCGATGGACCGGGACAGACCGAGCGATCCGCCTTGCGGGAAACCCGCGTTGTTGTTGTGCGCGGCGGCCATGTTGAACAGGTAGGCCAGCAGCGGGAAGCCCTCCGGGTCCTGGAAGAAGATGTTGCAAAACGCCCGGCGCAGCAGCGGATCCTGGAAGCGGTCCGCGAAGGCGTGCATGGGAGTGGCGGCCGTGCGCCACAGCAGCCGGAAGGCCGGGAGCACCGTCCGCACCGTCTCGGCCCGCTCCCGCAGCGACTTCAGCGGTGGTGGCGTCAGAAACGGGTGCAGGTCGAGGGCGGTGAAGCGCCTGAGGTCGCGGCAGAAGGAGCGGATGAGGCGTGCGTCGGCCGGAGAGAGCGCGAGCAGGTGCCGTTCCAGACGCTCGGGGTCGTTGTAGAACGTGACCGACCTGCCGTCCACGTCCACGACCCGGTTGAAGAGGTCGAAGTTCTCGATGGTCTTTCCGTCCAGGGCACCGAGCTCGCGCCAGATCCGGTGGGCGTTGTTGCCCTCGGCGGTGCCGATCAGCCACTCGATGCAGTAGTCGAAGAGGTATCCCTCGCGCGACCAGGCGGTGCAGCAGCCCCCTGGCAGGACGTGCTTCTCGAAGATCCGGGACTCCATGCCGCTCATCTGGGCGTAGCAGCCGGTGGCCAGGCCCGCGACGCCCGCGCCGATGACGATGACCCGGGGCGAGGCGCCGGGCGGGCGGTCCCGGGCGCTCCAGTCGGGTCCCTGTTCACGCCCCGACATGTGTCTCATCCCCTGACAGGAGGCCGCGGGAGAGGTCCGCGTTGAGCCCCGCGTGTTCCTCGTCGAGCATGTCGGCGTGCGTGCCGAAGCCGCGCAGCAGTGCGGTGCGGCTGGTCGAGCTGCCGTGCCAGGTGCCGTGCCGGTCCGCTTCGTAGAGAGCCAGTTTGTCCTGGTCCGATACCACGGTGACCGGCGCCCTGACGGTGCCCAGGTTCGGTGTGCGGCTGCAGAAGTCCAGGTACTCCCTGGCCTGGTGCAGCGTCTCCTCGGCCACGATCCGCGAGCCGGTGTGCCGGACCAGGTGCTCCTGGAGTTCGTGTTCGAAGGCGGCGATGTGTTCGGCGTCGAGGGTGTGGGCCTCGCGGATCCGGTATGAGTCCATGATGATCACTCCGGACACCTTGTGTCCTCGGTGTTCGAGTTCCTTGGCCACCTCGAAGGCGAGGTTTCCGCCGAGCGAGTAGCCCAGCAGCAGGCATGGGCCCTTGCCGTGCAGGGACACCACCAGGTCGGCGTAGCGGGCCACCTTGTCGTCGCCCGCGAGGTAGTTGAACGCGACGAGCCGGTGCTCCGGCAGATGGGCGGCGAAGGTGCGGTAGACCAGGCCGTGGCCGCCGGCCGGCGGGAAGCAGAAGACCGTGTGATCGTCGCTCGCGGCCGTGTTGAAGCTGAGGTAGGGCCGCGCGCCCGCGGTCCGCCCCGTGACGACGTCCTCCACGGCCCTGGCCATGCCGCGCAGGGTGGTGACCCGGAACAGCAGGCTGACCGGGATGTCCACGGCGAATTCGGTGCGCAGGTGGTGGATCAGCTCGATCAGCTTGATCGAACTGCCGCCGGCCTCGAAGAAGTCGTCGCCAAGACCGGCCCGCTCCCGCCCGAGCAACGTCTGCCAGTGGATCGCCATCCGCTGCTCGTACAGCGTCACCGGAGGCTCGTGATCGTGCTCGCCGGGGTCGTGCACGGGGCGCGGCAGGGCCGTGACGTCCACTTTCCCGTTGGGCGTCAGAGGCAGGGCGGACAGTTGTGTGAAGTAGGCGGGGATCATGAAGGACGGCAGGACTTCGGCGAGGTGCCTGCGCAGCGCGCGCCGGTCGATGGCGGCTTCCGGCGCAGGTACGCAGTAGGCGCACAGCTCGGCCTCACCGCCGCTGCCCGGGCGGACCGTCACACAGGCCTGGGCCACGGCGGGCGCCCGGACCAGGTGGGCTTCGATCTCCCCGGTCTCGATGCGGTGGCCGCCCACCTTCACCTGGTTGTCGGTGCGGCCCAGCAGGTGCAGCACGCCCTGTGCGTCCCAGTGCGCCAGGTCGCCGGTGCGGTACAGCCGGGAGGCGGCGGGCTGCTCGGATTCGGCGTGGCCCAGGGCGCGGGTGACGAAGCGGTCGGCGGTCTGCTGCGGATCGCCGAGGTAGCCGGTGGCGAGACCCGAGCCGCCGATCCACAGCTGGCCCTGCACGCCCGGTGGCACGGGCTGGCCGTTGGTGTCCAGGACGTACGCCGAACTGTTCGGGAAGGGCCGGCCGATGGGCACCATCCTGCCGGGTTCCAGGCTGTCCACCGGGCCCTCGAAGTAGGTGCTGTCGACGGTCGCCTCGGTGAGGCCGTAGGAGTTGACCAGCCGGGTGCCGGGGCCGCACAGCTCGCGCAGCCGCTGGTGCTCCCCGGCCTTCCAGGCGTCGGAGCCGACGATCACCAGGCGCATGAAGTCCAGTCGGCCGCCGTCGTGTGCGCAGTGGGCCAGCAGGCCGCGGAGCACGGCGGGCACGAACTCCGCGCAGTCGACGCGCTCGTCCAGCATGGTGCGGTGCAGCCGGGCCGAGTCGAACAGCAGCTCGCGGTCGGCCAGGACCAGCGTCCCGCCGGAGCACAGCGCGCGCACCACGTCCGCGGTGAAGACGTCGAAGGCGACACCGGCCATCTGGAGGTGCACCCGGACGTCGTGGTCGAGACGGTACTCCGCACGCCAGGCCTCGTACGCCGACGCGAGGCTGCGGTGGGTGATCTGGACGGCTTTGGGGCTGCCGGTGGAACCGGAGGTGTAGATGACGTAAGCGGGTGTGTCCAGGGCATCCGCTGGGGCCAGAGCCTCGGGCTGGGCGGGCCCGAGGTCCGCGGTGGTCGTGGAGGGCTCGGCGGCGGGGTGCGCGTCGGCGAGTTGACCGGCTTCGGTATCGGCGGCGTCCCGTGCACCACCGGTGTCCGCCGGACCCACCGCATCATCGCTGGCGCGGGGCGCCGGGATGGCCGCGGTCCTGTGCAGTTCGTCCACGCTGACGACGGCGGAGGTGAAGCCGGGCGGCGCGGATCCGCCGGGGCCGGTGACGAACAGGGCGGCGCCCGCGCGGGTGGCCAGCGAGGCGAGGCGGTCGGCCGGGTGGCCGGGGTCCAGCGGCAGATAGGCGGCGCCTGTCCGCAGTACCGCGAGCAGGGTGGCGATCAGCTCCGGTGACTTGTCCAGGCAGAGCGCCACCACCGAGCCCGCGCCGATGCCGAGCCGGCGCAGCCGGCGGGCTGCCCGGTGTGCGGCGCGGTCGAGTTCGCCGTAGGTCACGTGGCGGGTTTCGCCCGTCGCCGACGGGGCCGAGACGGCGACGGCCGAGGGAGACGCGGCGGCGGCCCGGGCGAAGAGCTCGTGCACCGCGAGCCGCGGTGGGACGCGGTGCCCCGCCCCGCTCCACTCCTCCAGGATCCGGTGCCGCTCCTGCGCGTCGAGCAGTTCGAGGGCGCCGGCCGGCTCCGCGGCGGGCACCTGGGTCAGCGCGTCCAGCACACGGAGATAGTGCGCGGTCATCCGGCGGACGGTGGCCGGCACGAAGAGGTCGGTGTTGTACTTGAACACGCAGTGGAAACGACCGTCCGCACGGTCCTCGTAGGCCGACAGCGTCAGGTCGAACTGCCCTTCTTCCTCGGGGAGCTCGATGTAGTCGAGACGGTAGCCGTACTGCTCGGTTGCGACCTTGTGGGTGAGCAGGATGAACATCGCCTGGAAGACCGCGGAGCGGCTGGGGTCGTGCCGCAGTCCCAGCTTCTCGACGAGCAGGACGAACGGGTACTCCTGGTGGTCGAGCCCGCCCAGCACCGTGGCGCGCACCCGCGCGAGGAGGTCACCGACCGAGGGCGCTCCGGCCAGGCTGACGTGCAGCGGCAGCGGGTTGACGAAGTAGCCGTAGGTGCCGGCGAACTCCTCCTGAGTGCGTCCGGTGACCGGGCTGCCGACGATGATGTCGTCCTGGCCGCAGTAGCGGTGCAGCAGCAGGTAGTAGGCGCTCAGCAGCACCATGAACACGGTGACGTTGTGTTCGCGGGCCAGTGCGTGGACGCGGGCGCTCAGGTCGGCGTCAAGCTGGAAGAACTCCGAGGCGCCGTTGTGCGTCTGCACGGCAGGGCGCGGCTTGTCGGTGGGGAGGTTGAGCACCGGCAGCTCGGCCGGCAAGTGCGTGCGCCAGTACGTGAGCATCCGCCGGGCGTCGGGGCCTGCCAGGAAGCGGTTCTGCCAGTTCAGGAAGTCCAGGTAGCGGGCTGGCACGGGCGGCAGCTGCACGGGGCGCCGCTGTCGCATTCCCTCGTAGAGCGCGAAGAGCTCCTCGATGAAGGTGAACGTGGAGATCGCGTCCGAGACGATGTGGTGAACGCCCTTCATGATCACCCAGTCGTCCGGACCGCGCCGGAACAGGTGCAGACGCACCAGCGGGTCCCGTTCGAGGTCGTACGGTCTGCGGTACTCACGGACGATCATGTCGTGCACGTCGTCCCAGTCCCGGCCCTCGACGTCGAACAGGCGCGTCTCGGCCCTGACCTCGGCACGGATGTGCTGCACGGGCCCGCCGTCCGCCAGCACAAAGGCGGCCCGCAGCAGCGGGTGCCGCTCGACCAGCGCCCGGAAGGCGGTGAACAGCAGCTCTGGATCGAGTGCGGTGCGCACGGCCACCGCGCCACCGATGTTGTAGGCGAAGGCGTCCGGATTGAGTTGCTTGAGGAACCACAGGGCTTTCTGGTTGTGCGTCAGCGGGTACTGCGACTCGTCGGTGAACTCCTCGACCCGCGCGACGTCCGCCGCCGCCCGTGCTACGTCGGCCGGCTCCGCCGTGATCAGGTCGCACAGACCGTCGTGCAGCAGGGTGACGAGGGTGTCGAGCGGGGCGTTGCTCAGCAGCGCCACTACCGGCAGGGCGACGCCGAGTTCGCTGTGGATGCGGGCCCGCAGCTCCATCGCCAGCAGTGAGTCCAGGCCCAGGGCGCCCAGGCCGTCGGTGGGGGCGATCCGGTCGGCGGGGATGCGCATCACGCCGGCGACCACGGCCGTGAGGTGTTCGGTGAGGGTCAGGCGGCGGGTGTCCTCGTCGGCTGCGGTGAAGCTCTGCAGGAAGCTGCTCTGCTGGTCGGCCGGCTCGTCGGCGTGTCGGTGGCCGGCGGTGGCGGACAGCTCTGCCACCAGCGGTGGAGGCGCGGGATACCAGGCCAGGAAGACCGGCCAGTCGGTGACCGTGGCGACCAGCAGCTGGGCCTGGTCCTGCCCGATGACCCGTTCCAGTACGGCCATGCCCGCGGTGGGCGTCAGCGCGCTCATGCCCCGAGCGGTGCGGTAGTGCTCGGTCAGTCCGAGCTCTTCGATCATGCCGGTGGCCCAGGGGCCCCAGTCCAGGCTGAGCGCGGGCAGTTGGCGGGCCCTGCGGTGGTGGGCCAGAGCGTCCAGGAAGGCGTTGCCCGCGGCGTAGTTGGTCTGGCCCGCGGTGGTCAGCAGGGCGGCGATGGAGGCGAACAGGACGAAGTGGTCGAGCGGTTCGTCCCGCAGCAGTCGGTGCAGCAGATAGCCGCCGACCACCTTCGGGTCGTATCCGGCGTCGAAGCGGGCGCGGTCCATCTCGGCCACCGTCGCGTCTCTGACCTGGCCCGCGAGGTGGAACACGCCACGGATCGGCGGCATTTGACGCTGCCGGTAGCCGTCGAGCCAGCCGGTCAGGGCCGCCTCGTCGGTGATGTCCAGCGTGACGGGAAGCGGCTGGGCGCCCAGCGCCTCCAGCTCCCTGACGAAGGCGATCCGCTGCCCGGCCGGAGTCGCGGGATCGGTCTCCTGCCACTGGTCGCGCTCGGGCAGCTCACCGCGGCCGATCATGATCAGCCGGCGTGCGCCGCGCTTGACCAGGGTGCGGCAGAGCAGCCGCCCGAGCGCCCCGAACGCCCCGGTGACCAGGTAGCTGCCGTCGGGCCGCAGCCGCAGCGGCAGCGGCCGGCCGAGGCCGGACGGCTGCCGAAGCCGGCAGGTCAGGCGCCGCATGCCGCGCAGGGCGATCTCTTCCTCGTCGGGGACCGACATCTCGCGCAGCAGGCTCTCGGCCTCCGCACGACGGGCGTTCTGGTCGCCGCCGCCGGTCACGTCCAGGTCGATCAGCTTGCCGCGGTGGGCGGTGAGTTCCTGCTGCCGGAGCACTCGGCCGATGCCCCAGGCCGGCGCGCCCAGCGGTTCGACACGGTCGCCGGGCTCCGCCACCTGGGTGCCGCGGGTGACGATGTGCAGGCGCGCGCCGGGGCACTCGGCGGGCAGCACCTGGGCGAGGCGGACCAGCGAGTAGGCGCCGAGGCTGCTGTGCCGGTCGAGTGAGGCGCGGTCGACCTCGTCGAGCGGCGGCAGGTCCAGGTTCCACAGGTGGACGACGGTGTCGACATCGGCGCCGCGGTCGGCGAACAGGCGCCGCAGGTCGGCGGCGGAGCCGGGGCGCACCGTGGTGATCTGGTCGTCGTGCCGGTAGGCGGTACCGGGGCGCACCACATGACACGATCCGCCCTGCGACCGCACCAACGCGGCGAGTTCGTCCCCGACCCCGTCGGTCTCGGCTTCGGCCTCGGCGAAGACGAGCAGGCTGGTCGGCCGGATGGCCTCGGCGGGGTCCAGGGGTTTCTCGGTCCAGGTCGGTTCGGCGAGCCAGCCGTCGATCGTCGCGGGGCCCACCGACGCGGCGGCCTGCTCGACGTCGACGGCGGTGAAGCCGGTGATCCGGCCGAGCGGTGTGCCGTCGTCGGCGTAGAGGGCGATGTCGCCGGTGAGTTCTCCGCCGTCGTGGCGGGTGACGGTGGTGTGCGCCCACAGGGGCTGGTCGCCGACCGGACGCAGCCGGGCTTCCTCGATGGCGAGCGGCAGTTGGACACCGCCGGCCGGCGCGTCGGACATCAGCCGAGTGGTCAGCAGGGTCTGGAAGCAGGCGTCGAGCAGCACGGGATGGACATGGCTGCGGGCCACGTCGTCGGCGGGCAGGGCGAGGGGGCGGATGCGGGCCAGGGCCTCGTCCGGGCCCGTCCAGACCTCCTCGATGCCCTGGAACGCCGGGCCGTAGTGGTATCCCAGTTCGGCCAGTGCCGGATAGCAGCCGGCCCGGTCGAGGTGGTGCCGGGTGCGTGCGCGGACGGCGTCGATGTCCAGGGCCGGGCCGCGGTGGTGGTGCTGCGCGGTGTGGACCGCGCCGGTGGCGTGGACGGTGCAGGGGTCCCCGGTGGTGGCGATGGTGAAGGCTGCGTCGGTCGGGTCGAAGGAGAGCTGGAGGGTGCTGGGCTCGGCCTCGGACAGGAACAGCGCCTTGTGCAGTTCGACCCCGGTCAGTGCCACCTCGCTGGTGCCGGTCAGTGCCCGTACCGCCTGGAAGGCCATCTCCAGGTAGCCGGCGGCGGGGAAGACCACGCTGCCCTCGATGCGGTGGTCGGCGAGGTAGGGCAGTTTCTCGATGTCGAGCGCACTCTCCCAGGTGGAGTAGGCGTGCGTCGTGCGGCGGCCGAGCAGTGGGTGATCGAGCCGGCCGAGCCGTACCTGCGCCACCGCGGCGGGCTCCACCCAGTACCGGTCCCGCAGGAAGGGGTAGGCCGGCAGCGGGACGGGGCGTCCGGCGGGCTGCAGCACGTCCCAGGCGGGCTCGACGCCCGCGGTGTGCAGGGCGGCCAGGGAGCAGGTGAACCGCTCCGGCTCGTCCTCCTGACGCCGGATGGAGGGCAGCACCAGGCCGTCCGCTGCCTTGTCCCGCAGGCATTCGCCGATCGCGTGGCCGAGTACGGGATGCGGTCCGATCTCCAGGAACACCTGGTGTCCGTCGCCGCTGAGCCGGTCGATCGCGGACTGGAACCTGACCTGGTCGCGGACGTTGCGCCACCAGTAGGCGGCGTCGAGTTCGGTGCCGTAGGCGATGCCCTCGCGCGCTGTCAGGTACACCGGGACCCGGGCGGCGCGGGGTGCCAGGTCCGCGAGCGCGGCCAGCAGCTCGTCCTTGATGGGGTCCATCCGTACGCTGTGGTAGGGCACCTCCACGGTCAGGAGCCGCGCGAAGACCTGCTCCTGACGCAGCTCGTCGGCGAGCCGCAGAAGTACGTCCCGGTCGCCCGAGAGGGTGGTCGACGCAGGGCTGTTGGCCGCGGCCAACGACACCTGGTCCTGGTGGGCCCTGATCCGGTGCGCGGCCTCGGACTCGGAGAGGCCGACGGCGAGCATGGCTCCGGTCCCGCTCAGTGTGTGCTGGAGACGGCTGCGGTGCAGGACGACCTTGACCGCGTCTTCGAAGGTGTAGACGCCTGCCTCGTAGAAGGCCGCGACCTCGCCGGTGCTGTGCCCGACGACGGCGTCGGGGTGCACACCGCGGCTGCGCCAGAGCGCGGCCAGGCCCAGTTGGACGGCGAAGTTCGCGGGCTGCGCGAGCCAGGTCTCGGCCATGTGCGACTCGGCTTCTTCGGCGCCGAGTTCGTCGAGCAGGGACCAGCCTGCCTGGCGGCGGATCTCGCGGTCGCACCGGATGACCGTCTCGCGGTAGACCGGCTCGGTCTCGAAGAGTTGGCGTCCCATTCCCCACCACTGGGGACCCATGCCGCTGAACACCCAGGCCAGCCGCCGTGCCGAGGCCTCGCGGGTCCGCCCGGTCAGCACCCGGGGGTGCGGCTCGCCCCGCTCGTAGGCGGCGAGCGCTTCGTCGAGCGAGTGCCGCGCGGAGTACACCACCGACAGGCGGTGCTCGTGGCGTTGGCGGCGGTGGGCCAGGGTGTGGCCCAGGTCGGCGAGTGCCACGGGCTCGCCACGGGCTCCGGCGAGCTCTTCGCGGAGCGCGGCGGCGAGTTCGGGAAGCACGGCAGGGTCGCGGGCGCTCAGGGGCAGGATGGTGTACACGGGCGGTTCGGACGGGCCGCTGTGCCGCTTCGTGTAACGGCGCCTCCTCCAGCAGGACGTGCGCGTTCGTCCCGCCGAATCCGAAGGAGTTGACGCCCGCCCTGGCCGGCCCTTCGTGTTCGGGCCAGTCCACCGCGCGGGTCGGGATCTCGTATGGCAGCGCGGACTGGTCGATGTCGGGGTTGAGGCGTTCGAGGTCCAGGTGCGGCGGGATGCGGCGGTGTTCGAGGCTGAGCGCGGTCTTGATCAGTCCGGCGATGCCCGCGGCGGATTCGGTGTGCCCGATGTTGGTCTTGACCGAGCCGACGTAGCAGGGGGCGCCGGGGCTGCGTCCGATGGACAGCACCCGGCCGAGCGTCGCCGCCTCGATCGGGTCGCCGACCGGTGTCGAGGTGCCGTGCGCCTCCACGTACTGCAGGCTCGCCGGGCGTGACGCCGGCTTCGGCGCAGACCCGTTCGATGAGGGTGGCCTGGGCGTCCGGGTTGGGCACGGTGATGCCGTTGGTGCGGCCGTCCTGGTTGACTCCGGTGCCGGCGACCACGGCGTGGATCGGGTCGCCGTCGCGCACTGCGTCCGCCAGGCGCTTGAGGACGACGACTCCGACGCCCTCGGCGCGCACATAGCCGTCGGCCGAGGCGTCGAACGCGCGGGACTGGCCGGTGGCGGACAGGAAGCCGCCCTTGGTCTCGGCGATGGTGTACTGCGGCGCCATGTGCAGCAAGGTGCCCCCGGCCAGCGCGAGATCGCTCTCGCCGCGCAGCAGGCTCTGGCGGGCCAGATGGACGGCGACCAGGGATGAGCTGCAGGCCGTGTCGATGGAGACACTGGGGCCGCGGAAGTCGAAGCAGTGCGAGATGCGGTTGGCGACCATCGTCATCATGGTGCCGGTGGCGGTGTGCGCGGCCAGCGATTGAAAGCCGAGGTCGGCGAACTGGAGGATCTTGTAGTCCAGCGTGAACGCACCGATGAAGACGCCGACTTCATGTCCCGCGAGGTCACCCGGCCGCTGTCCGCCGTCCTCCAGCGCCTCCCAGGCCACTTCGAGCAGTTTGCGCTGCTGCGGGTCCATATGGCCCGCCTCGCGCGGGCTGATGCCGAAGAAGGCCGGATCGAACTCGTCGAAGCCGTCGATGTATCCGCCCCGGCCGCCGGTCATCCGCCCGGGCTTGGCTCTGTCCCGGCTGCCGAGGGTGGTGAAGTCGTACCGGTCGGATGGAGTGGGGGTGAGACAGTCCCTGCCGTCGATCAGGTTCTGCCAGAACGCCCGGTGGTCGCGGGCGTGGCCGGGGAAACGGCAGCCGATTCCGATGATGGCGATCCGGTCGGCCGAGGCCGCACGGGGGGAATCCGTCATTGGTCCGATCCATAGGTCGTGGCGCCGGGGCGCGGGGTGGTGGCGCGGCAGGAGAGCCGGTCGGGGGCGGACCGACGGCCTTCGTGGTGACCGCGCCGAGGGCGGAGCAGGTGAGCGGTGGGAGCGCGGGAGAACGGGGATGGGGCGCTCCGGGAATGCAGAGAACTGGGGAGGTGGGGAGAGCGAGGGAATGCGGGAATGCTGGGAATGAAAGAATTTCGAAATGGGTAAATAGGAAACGGCGGGGAGAGCGGGGAATACGGCGATCGGAGCAGCGGCGCAAGGCAGTGGGAGCCTTGTGAGGAATGGTGGTGGTGCGGCCTTCGAAAGAAGGCAGGGGACAGCGGTCCGGGGATTCCTTGCGGAATTCCGTCGGAGCCGGGGGGATCTCTGACACGGGGATCTCTGACACGGAGGGCGGGGTCGCGGGCTCCGAGGTATGGGTGGTGCGGATGGGGAGTTGACCGCACCGGTGGTGCCGGTGGCGGACAGGCGGATCAGCGGGGGTGGGCGGATCCGGGCGGAGCGGAGCAGCGGGGAGGCCGGGAATTCTCGGCCGCTGTGTCAATTCTTGGCCAGAAAAAGGATCGAAACAGCTTGCACGGAAAATCCCGGAACACAAAACAACGGCCCGCCCCCATTGCAATGTCCCCGCTGCCCGTACAGCCTAAACAAAGACCGCCACACTGCACAACTAATACTATTTCCATGCTGTAATCCATGCAGATTTCCGGCTGATTCCAGGAATGGACCGGCGCGTATCAGAAGACAGCACCGCACCGAAGGCAGAGCCAGTGTGCAGGCGGCCCCGACGGTCCCTGGGCCGGCCTCGGCCGAGCTCTCGCCCGCGGACAGCCCCGAGAAAGCGCGCCCTCGATCGTGACGGGATCGCACGCCCGTACGGACACGCATGGCATGCTGACCGCGTGCGGACACCAACGGGGACGGATGGCCGAACAAGCGCGAGGGCCGGGCTGTTGATCGAGGCCCGGGGCGTCGGAGTGCGGACGCGAGGAGCGCGGGAGGTGCTGCGCGGGATCTCACTGCGCGCCGGGCCAGGCGAGCTCACCGTGCTCGCGGGCAGCAGCGGGGCGGGCAAGACCGTCCTGCTGGAGACGCTGGCGGGAATGCGCGAGCCCGCCGGAGGACATGTGCGCTACGACGGCGCACCGCCGGTGGCCCTGCGCGCGGCCCTGGGCTTCGTACCGCAGGACGACATCATCCACCGGCAGTTGTCGGTGGCCAGAACCCTGGAGTACGCGGCCCGGCTGCGCATGCCCGCCGGCACACCGCCCGCCACGGTGCACGCGGCCGTGGCACGGGTGCTCGCCGACCTCGGCCTGACGGCGCGGGCGCGGCAGCCGGTCGGCACGCTCAGCGGCGGTGAACGCAAACGGGTGAGCGTCGCCGTCGAACTGCTCACCCGCCCCGGGGTGCTCTTCCTCGACGAGCCGACATCGGGTCTCGATCCGGCCGCGGGCGCCGAGTTGATGACGGTGCTGCGGGCGGTGGCCGCGGCGGGCACCACCACAGTCCTCACCACGCACACCCCCGCCGACCTGCTCCACTGCGACCAGGTCTGCTTCTTGACGCCCGACGGCCGCGCGGCGTACACCGGCCCGCCCCAAGGCCTGTGCCAGGCCTTCGGCGTCGCGACGGTCGAAGAGGTGTACGGCGCGGTGACAAACGGGGCGCCGGACGGGCGGGCCGCACGCACGGCGGCCCACACCCACGACGACACTGACACCGCAGCCGCATCCGAGTCGGCTGCGGCGGAAGCGACTGCGGGCGAAGCCGACAGGGAAACGGCGGCCGCCGGTAACCGGGCGCCCGCCGTCGCGTCCACGGCCCGGGTCCTGGGCCCGGTGCGCCAGTGGGCCCTGCTCACCCGCCGGGCGACGGAGATCCTGCTGCGCGACCGGCTCGGCCTCGCGGTGCTCGCCGGATCGCCGCTGGTGATCGTGGCGATGTTCGCGGTGCTCTTCCGGCCCGACGCCTTCGATCCGCACGCGCCCCAGCCCGGTTCGTCGGCGATGATCCTCTTCTGGATCGCGTTCGGCGGCTTCTTCTTCGGCCTGGCGTACGGACTGCTGCAGATCTGCGCCGAACTGCCGGTCGTGCGCCGGGAGCGGCTGACGGTGCTGCGGGTGGGTCCGTATGTGCTGTCGAAGCTCACACTGCTGCTGCCGGTGCTGGCGGCGGCCGACGCGCTGCTGCTCGCGGTGCTGCGGGCCCTCGGCCGGCTGCCCGCCGCGGGCTGGAGCGAGTACGGGTCCCTGTTCACCACCACCTTGCTGTCGTCGGCTGCCGCGCTGGCGCTCGGGCTGCTCTGTTCGGCCGCCGTGTCCGAGCCCGGCCAGGCCACGCTGCTGCTACCGATGCTCTGCTTCCCGCAGGTGCTGTTCTCCGGAGCGTTCGTGCCCGTCCCGCAGATGGCGTGGCCAGGAGCGGCGATCAGTTTCGCCATGACCAACCGGTGGGCGTACGAGGCGCTGGGCAGCGGCGTGGGGCTCCAGGACCTGTGGGCGCACGGCGGCGCACCGCTCGGTCCGCCGCTGCTCGCTTCGTACGGCGACAGCTTCGGCCGCCCGGCGTCGCTGGGCTGGCTGATCCTGGCCGGCTTCACGTGCGTCTTCCTGGCCGGCACCTGCGCGGTACTGACCGGCAGGTGCCGCCGGGCGGACCGCGCCTGACCCGGTGCGGCCCCGGTGCGGCCGGCCGCGGACCGGCCGCTGCGGGCCGCTCAGCAGCGCAGCCGCGGGGGCAGGCCCGAGGTGCACGAGGTGCGGTCCCGGTAGGCGTCCGCGGCGAATTCCAGGAAGGCCTCGACGTCGGCGACGTTGGACGAGAGCCCCAGCGACACCCGCACCGCGCCGCCGGTCGGCAGCGCGAGCCCGGTCAGGTAGTCGTCGATGCTGCCGTCACCACCACGGGCCGCACGCCGCAGCGCCGGCATGCCGATGCCGAACGCCGCTTCTCCCGCGCCGGGGTTGCAAAACCAGCCGGTGCGCAGCGATATGGGCGGCGGCGGTGTCCCGGGCCACCGCCCGTTCGTCCACGATCCGCCGCACGGGTCCAGGATGTTGAAGGCCACGGTGCCGCCGCGCAGGTCAGGTCCAGTGGCCCGTGGAGGCGGACCAGCGGGCGCCGGCGCGGTGTCGAGCTCGCCAGCCCGCGCAGCAGCCGGCTGGTCAGGGCCGTGACGTGGTCGTGCACCGTGTCCATGCCGATCCGGCCGACCCAGTCCATGCCGGCCTCACATCGGGGATGCACAGGAAGTTCGAGCGTGCCGTCTTCGAAGGCCGTTTCGTCGCCGGCCATGACCGTCCACCGGCCCGGGCGCTGACGACATGGATGCTGCCGCCCGCGAACCACGGCCGGTGTAATCGCTCCAGCGCCTCGCGCCGGGCGATCAGACAACCGATGCCGGTGGGGTACCCGAACATCTTGTACCAGCTGACCGCCACGAAGTCGGGGTGGACGGCGCCAGGTCCAGCCGGCCGGCCGGGACATACGCGGCGGCGTCGAGCAGCACGTCGTAGCCGTGCTCGTGCGCCGGCCGATCCACTCCAGCGGGTGCCGCACGCCGGTGAAGTTGCTCTGCGCGGGTAGGCGAAAAGGCCGCCGGGACCCCGTGCTGGAGCGCCCTCGCCTGGCGCATCGCCGGATACACGGCCTCGTCGGGTACCCGCATGTCGGCGTGTCCAGCGGGATGTACGCGGTCACGGCGCCGCGCGTCCGCGCGTACTCCCGTACGCCGTTGACGGAGTTGTGGTTGTCGGCGGTCAGCAGCGAATCGCGTGCCCGGGCCGAACGGGTACGCCTCGCCGACGAGGCGGCACGCCCCGGTCGCGTTGGGCGTGAAGATCAGCGCGTACTCGTCGGGGTCGGCGTTGAAGTGCCGCAGCACGGCGTGCCTGGCCCGCACCAGCAGTTGATCCGACGCCGTCGACGTCGGGTTCTCCGAGTGCGGATTGCCGTAGCAGCCGGAGGTTATCCGCTGGGCGTGTATGGCCAGTTGCCGGCGGGCGGGCAGCCCTGCGCCGGTGTGGTCGAGATACACATGGCGGTTCTCGTCCAGGTAGCCGTATTCGGTGGAACGCAGATGAACCAAGGTGACATCATCGAACATATGACCACGATATGACCATGTGCGACCGGCAACGGGCAGAACGCCCCGATCCGCTCCCGTGGACGGCCGAGTGCGCCGTCCACGGGAGTCTGGATACGTCAGTCCCGGCTCAGCAGCGAGGCCGCCGCACCCAGTTCCAGCTCATCGACACGCACCGCCGCACCGGTCGCCAGGGAGCGGTTGGCGGCGAGGCCCACGACCACGGACCGCACACCGTCGCGCCAGGACGCCGCGTGGCCCAGGGGATCCTCGCCGACTCCGGCGAACAGGTCGCGCAGCAGGACCGCGTCGCCACCGCCGTGGCCGCCCTCGCCCCGCGGGATCGGTACCTCGCGGGCCGTCTCGAAGTGGCGCTGCACGACCAGCCGTTCGCTGACGGGCGCTCCTTGTCGTCTGCGACGAGGTCGGGACGCGCACTCGGGTCGATGATCACGCGGCCGTCGGCGTCCGTCGTGACCGAGCCGCGCTCGACGACCTGAGCTCGGCGCGGCCCTTGGTGCCGTTGACACGCGACGGTGTATCCCTCCCAAGGCGCGTGCGCGTTCAGCGAGTACGACATGGAAGCACCCGAGGCGTAGTCGACGACGAGGGACATGTTGTCCTCGATGGTGATGCCGGAGTCGAAGACGTCCTGGTCGCGCCGGTAGCCGTCGTGGTGCTCCTGGTCCAGGTAGAGCGCCTTGTACTGGGGTTCGTGGCGCAGGTCGAGGCAGAACGCGTCCCGCAGCCCGGAGTCGGTGGTGCCGCGCTCCGGACGCGGCCCAAGGCCCCGGCGGGCGGCGGCCTCGGCACCGTAGAAGCGCAGTCCGCCACTGGCGAAGACGCGTGCGGGGACATCGTCCAGCCACCAGTTGACGAGGTCGAAGTGGTGGGAGGACTTGTGGACGAGGAGTCCGCCGGAGTTCTCCTTGTTCCGGTGCCAGCGGCGGAAGTAGTCCGCGCCGTGCGCGGTGTCCAGCAGCCATTCGAAGTGCACCGACGTGACGTCGCCGATCTGGCCGGAGGCGATGATCTGCTTCAGGGCGGTGTTGCGCGGAGAGTAGCGGTAGTTGAAGGTGACAGTGACCTGGCGGCCGGTGCGCTCGGCGGCCTCGGCGATGCGGCGGACCCCGTCCGCGCTGGTGGTCAGCGGCTTCTCGACGATCGACGTCGGCACCGGCTTCCAGGGCCGCCACGGCGATGTCCGCGTGGGTGGCGTCGGGAGTGGTCACGATGACCCGGTCGATCGCGTGGCGGCGGACCGCGTCGGCCACCGCGTCCGGTGCGAAGCGCAGCGACGGCGGCCCGTCGAACCGGCCGAGCCACTGCTCGTGGACGTCGAGCCGGCCGGGGTTGGTGTCGCTCCAGGCGACGAGTTCGGCGACCGGAGCGTGCACTCCGGCGATGGCGTCCACGTACATCTTGGCGCGCGAGCCGGTCCCGACCAGGGCGTAGCGGGTGGTGGTACGGGTGCGGCCCGCGGGACCCTGGCTGGGGGCGGCGGGCGACGGGCTTGCAGAGGCGGACACAGCGGTCCCTTTCATTGCAACGATTCAGTGGTGTTCATGAAAAAAGCGTGTGCGGCTCATTTGATGCCGGTGGTCGCGATGCCCCGGACCAGGAACCGCTGGCCGAAGAGGAACACCAGGAAGATCGGCAGCAGGGAGACGACGGACATGGCGAACATCGCCCCCGAGTTGGACGCCGCTGGCGCGTCCAGGAAGGACCGCAGGGCCACCGGAACCGTGTAGTGATCCGGGCCGGTCAGGTAGATCAGCTGGCTGAAGAAGTCGTTCCAGGTCCAGATGAAGGTGAAGATCGCGGTGGTGGCCAGCGCCGGAACCATCAGCGGCAGGATCACCCGGAGGAAGATCCGCGAGTGTCCCGCAGCCGTCGATGCGGGCCGCCTCGTCCAGCTCGCGGGGCAGCCCGCGGATGAACTGGACCATGAGGAAGACGAAGAACGCGTCGGTCGCCAGGAACTTCGGCAGGATCAGCGGCAGGAACGTGTTCACCCAGCCGAGCTGGGAGAACATGATGTACTGCGGGACGATGACGACGTGGATCGGCAGCATCATCGTGACCAGCATGATCGCGAAGCAGCAGGTTCTTGAACCGGAACCGCAGCCGGGCGAAGGCGTACGCGGCCAGCGAGCAGGAGAAGCAGGTTGCCGACGATCGACCCGATCACCACGATCGCCGAGTTCAGCATGTAGTGGCCGAACGGCGTGCGCCAGCGCGGTCCAGCCGTTCGTGTAGTTGTCCAGCGTCAGGTTGTCGCAGGCACAGCGCCGGGGTCCGGAAGATCAGTTCGCTCGGCCGGAACGAGCTGAGCGAGCAGCCACAGCAGCGGGTAGATCATCACCAGGCCGACAGGACGATCAGCAGCATGTGCTTGACCACGCTGCCGACGCGCCTGCCGCGCCGCTGGCGCTCGGCGCCTGCCCAGGGCCCCGCCGGGCGGTCCAAGGTCGTCGGTGGCCGGCACCGCGGGGGATGGAGTCAGTCATCGTAGAACACCCAATATTTCGAGAGACAGAAGTTGATGGCGGTGAAGAGCGGCGACGATGACCAGCAGCACCCAGGCCATGGCCGACGCGTAGCCCATCTGGAACTGCCGAAGCCCGTCTGGTAGAGGTACAGCGTGTAGAACAGCGTCGAGTCGCTCGGGCCGCCGGTCCCGCCGGAGACGACGAAGGCCTGGGTGAAGGACTGGAACGCGTCGATGATCTGCAGCACCAGGTTGAAGAAGATGATCGGCGACAGCAACGGCAGCGTGATCGACCGGAACCGGCGCCACGTGGCGTCGCCCCGTCGACCGAGCGGCCTCGTAGTACATCCGCGGGATCTGCCGCAGCCCGGCGAGGAAGATCACCATCGGCGAGCCGAACGTCCACACGTGCAGCAGGATGATGGTGCACAGCGCGGTGGACGGGGTCGGAGATCCAGCCCGGGCCGTGGATGCCGAACAGGCCCAGGAACTGGTTGACCAGGCCGTCGGTGCCGAACACCTGCCGCCACAGCATGGCGATCGCCACCGAGCCCCCAGCAGCGACGGCAGGTAGAGCACCGAGCGGTAGAACGCCAGCCCGCGCATGCCCCGGTCCAGCAGCACCGCGAGCGCCAGCGCGAGGACGAGCTGCAGCGGCACGGAGACGAAGACGTAGTGAAGCGTCACCTTCAGCGAGGTGCAGAACCCGTGGTCGCCGAACATCCGCGTGTAGTTCTCCAGGCCGGTCAACTTGGGCGGCTGGAGCAGGTTGTAGTCCGTGAAGGACAGGTACAGCGAGGCGAGCATCGGACCGATGGTGATGCAGACGACTCCCAGTAGCCATGGGAGTAGGAACAGATATGCGACGCGGTTGTCCTTGTGTTCGGTGTGCTCGGTTTTCGCCTGCGGCCCGGACCGTCTGGACCGGGCGAGCGTGCGGAGTTCGCCGATGCTACTCACGTACGCTGACCTCCTTTTTCCGCTGTGCAACCCAGGCCAGCTAGCTCGGGAAAGCGATTTCTCGGCGCTGAGTATGGCACGGCTTACAGTGCGGTCAACCCCGATGCGCCGGGGGTCCAGGGAGGGCCGGTGGCTCTTGTCGGGCGGGTACTGCCCGTATCCTCCAAGCGCTCTGGCCAGCCGTTACGGCCGGGCCCCATCGAAGGAGCCATGTGACGCAGAAACACCGCTCCAGCGCCCCGACCATCACGGATGTCGCCGCACAGGCCGGAGTATCGGCGGCCACCGTCTCCCGCGTGATGAACGGCCGCTTCGTCGGTGATCCGGCGGTCGCAGAACGGGTTCGGCAGACCGCCAACGCGCTGCAGTACTCCCCGAGTCCGCTGGCCCGCAGCCTTGCCTTGGGCCGCACGAAGACGGTGGCCTTCGTCGTCCCTGACCTGGGCAATCCCGCGTTCCAAGAGCTTCTGTACCGGCTGACGAGGGCCGCGGCGAAGGACGGTTACCACGTCCTCGTCGCGGATTCCTGCGAGTCGCCGCAGGAGGAGGCGCTGCTCGCGATGGAGACGCGCCGGCGGTGCGACTCCGTGGTGCTGTGCGCACCGCGGATGCGCACCGAGGTCTTGGAGCAATTGGCCCCGCGTCTGCATCCGCTCGTCCTCATCAACCGCCTGGGCCCGACACCCTCGGTGCCGTCTTTATCGGTCGACTACCGTGCCGGCGTCAGGGAGCTCGCCCGGCATCTGTACGACCTGGGGCACCGTCATCTCGTGTATGTAGGAGGTCCCGAACCGAGCGTGTCGAACACCAAACGGTTGCACGGTCTCCACGACTTCGCCGCGACCGTCGACGGGCTCGTCATCGATCGGGTGGCGGGCGGCTCGTCGTCCGCCGACGGGCACGCGGCGGCCGAGGCGGTGCTCGCGAGCGGGGCGAGCGCGGCCTTGGCCTTCAACGACCTCGTCGCGGTCGGACTGCTCAGCTCGCTCGCCGAACGCGGGGTACGCGTCCCTGACGATGTGTCGGTAACGGGGTTCGACGACATCCTCTTGGCCCGCTACGCTGCACCGGCGCTCACCACGGCGTCCGTACCGTGGGAAGCGCTCGGCACCCAGGCGTGGGCGTGTCTGCACTCGCTGATCGAGGGCGGCGGAGGTGGCGGGGCCGCGGCATTCCAGCCGCAGGTCGTCGTGCGGGCCAGCACCGGGCCGCCAAACGCGAACTGAATGGATTCAAAACCCCATCCGCAGAGCGTTGACACCGTATGACTACGCCGTTAATTTTCGACGCGAGAAAATGCTTTCTCGGAGCTGGGCCCGGCGTTCGGCCGTGCCCGCCCCGGTGGCCGGGCCCTCCAGCCACCCGAGCACATGCGGTCGAGCCACCGCACGCACAAGAGACGAGGCAACGATGCGCAAGACGTCACGGAGGAGACTCCTGACAACGGGAGCGGCAGGGGTGCTGGCCGCACTGCTGACGCTCAGCGGCTGCGGAAGTTCCGACAGCAGCTCGGGGGGCAAGACCACGATCCGCTTCGCCTGGTGGGGCGACGACGCCCGCGCGGCAACCACCAAGAGCGTGCTGGCCGACTTCGAGAAGGCCCACCCGGGCATCAAGGTCGAGACCGAGACCAGCGACTTCGCGTCCTACTTCGACAAGCTCGCCACCGAGACCGCGGCCGGCGACGCACCTGACATCATGACGCTCGGCGGAGCCTACCCGCGCGAGTACAGCGACCGGGGCGCCCTGCTCGACCTCAGCAGCGTCTCCGACGACCTGAAGCTGTCGAAGTTCCCGAAGGCCACGCTCAGCGCCGCCAAGTTCGGCGACACCCTCTACGGCGTGCCCACCGGCGGCAACGCCATCGGGATGATCGTCAACCCGGCCATCTTCAAGGCCGCGGGTGTGAAGCTGCCCGACACCAAGACCTGGACGTGGGACCAGTTCGTCACCCTCGCCGGGCAGATAACCGACAAGAGCCCGAAGGGCACCTTCGGCTACGAGCCGCGGGTCAACGACACGCTCGGCGTCTACGCGGGCCAGCGTGGCACGCCCATCTTCAACGCCAAGGGCAAGCTCGGCGTCTCCAAGTCGGTCATCACGGACTACTTCAACATGGAGAAGTCCCTGCTGGAGAACAAGGGCATGCCGTCCGGCGAGGTCATCCAGGAAGCCGCGGCAGCGTCGCCTGAGCAGACACTCATGGGCCGGGGCAAGGCGGCCATGACGATCACCTACTCGAACCTGCTCGGCGCCTACTCCAAGGCGGCCGGCACGGATCTGCAGCTCGTCACGATTCCCGGCGAGACGCAGTACAAGCAGCCCGGCACGACCGTGCTGCCCTCCCAGTACTACGCGATCTCGGCGAAGTCCTCGCACGCACAGGCCGCCGCCCAGCTCGTCGACTACCTGGTCAACTCCCCCGCCGCGAGCAAGAAGATCCTCGACGACCGCGGGCTGCCCTTCAACAAGCAGGTGCAGCAGGCCATCACCCCGTCCCTGGACAACGCGGGCAAGGCCAACGCCGCCTATGTCGGCCAGATCGCCAACAACGGCGCTCCCGCCGCCCCCGACCCGCCGGCCGGCGGCTCGTCGCTGAACGACACCACCACCAAGCTCGACTCGGACGTCCTGTTCGGCAGGAAGTCCGCCGGCGACGCGGCCGGCGAGTGGGTGTCCGAGATGACGCAGGCACTGGCCTCCGCATGACGGTCGATCGCGCGGCCCTGGCCACGCGTCACCGCGTGGTGGTCCGCGCGATCGACGGGCGCTCCCCGCTCGCGGTGGGCAACGGCGAGTTCGCGTGCACCGTGGACGTGACCGGCCTCCAGTCACTGCCCGACCGCTATCCGCTGCCGGACCGGTACGGGCAGGGCACGGGCACCCTGCTCGCGACCATGACGCAGTGGGGCTGGCACACCGTCCCGGCACGCCCCGAGGAGGCGCACGGGCTCGCCGCCACCCTGCGCCGGTACGACACGGCGCACGGCACGGCCGACTACGTCGACCTCGGCGGCACGCTGTCCGCCACCGCGCAGGACGGCCTGACGCCGACCGAGGAGTGGCTGCGGGCCAACCCGCACCGGCTCGACCTCGGGCGCCTGGGACTGTGGACGGCGGACACCGACGGCGAGGTGCGGGCCGCGGACGTGAGCGGGATCCACCAGGACCTCGATCTCGCGTCGGGCATCATCACCAGCCGGTTCTCACTGCGCGGCCGGGGCTTCACGGTGCGCACCGCGGCCCATCCGGAGCGCGACGCGGTGGCGGTGGAGATCACCGCCGAGGCGGGGTCGGCGGTCGGTCTCGCACTGGCCTTCCCGTACGGCTCGGGAGCGTGGGGGGACGCGGCCGACTGGTCGCGTCCCGAGGCGCACCGCACCCGGCTGCTGCCCGGGCGTAGCGGCTGGCGCATCGAGCGCACGCTGGACGCCACCCGCTACGAGACCCGGGTGTGGAGCCCGAACGCCGGCGCCTGCCAGGCCGTGTACGACGGCGCGCACCGCGTCGTCGTACACGGCGGCACGACGCACTTCGCCTGCGTCGTGGAGTTCACGCCCGGCAACACACGGGATTCGGCCGGCGAGTCGGTCCTGACCGGTGAGGACGTCTTCGGCGCCAGCGCGTCGGGGTGGGCGTCCTTCTGGTCGTCGGGGGCCGCCGTGGACCTGTCGGACAGCTCTGATCCGGGGGCCGTCGAGCTGGAGCGCCGGATCGTGCTCTCGCAGTACCTCACGCGCATCCACTGCGCCGGGTCGACGCCGCCCGCCGAGACCGGTCTCACCGCCAACTCCTGGCGCGGCAAGTTCCATCTGGAGATGCACTGGTGGCATGCGGCGCACTTCGCCGCCTGGGGCCGGCCGCAGCTGCTGGAGCGCAGCCTCGCCTGGTACGAGTCGGTACGCCCGGCGGCCCGGGCCACCGCCGCACGCCAGGGGCTGCCCGGGGTGCGCTGGCCCAAGCAGGTGGGTCCGGACGGCGCGGAGACGCCGAGTGACATCGGCCCCTTCCTGCTGTGGCAGCAGCCGCACCCGATCCACCTCGCCGAACTCGTCCGGCGGGCCCGTCCCGGCGACCGGGACGTCCTGGAGCGGTGGGCGCCGCTCGTCCTGGACACCGCCGAATTCATGGCCGCGCTGCCCGAGCGGACACCGCGCGGCTTCGAACTCGCGCCGCCGCTCATCCCCGCGCAGGAGTCCTACGCCGCCGACCGCCGCCGGCTGCGCAACCCCACGTTCGAACTCGCCGCCTGGGCCTGGGCGCTGCAGGTGGCGGACGACTGGCGCCGCCGCCTTGGCCTGCCGGAGCGCGGCGAGTGGCGAAAGGTCGCGGCGCACATGGTGCCGCCGCACGTGCGCGACGGTGTCTACGCGGCGATCGACGTGCCGCCGTACACCGTGCGCACCGACCACCCCAGCATGCTCGGCGCGCTCGGCGTGATCCCGGCGACGCCGCTGGTGGACTCGGCGACGATGGAACGCACGCTGGAGGCGGTGCTCGCCGACTGGGACTGGGCCAGCGCATGGGGCTGGGACTTTCCCATGGCGGCCATGACCGCCACCCGCGTGGGCCGCCCGGATCTCGCCACCCGGTCCCTGCTACTCGACCGGCCGAAGAACCACTACCTGCCCAACGGCCACAACCGCCAGGACGACTCGCTGCCGCTCTATCTCCCTGGTAACGGGGGCCTGTTGATGGCGGTCGCGCTGATGGCGGGCGGCTGGGACGACGCGCCCGCCCTCGCACCGGGTCGAACCCCGGGATTCGGGCCCGGCTGGTCGGTACGGCACGAAGGGTTCGTGACCCTGCCGTAGGGCGGACCGGTGCCGCTCCTGCGGCCACCGGCTCAGCCCGCGGCGCCGGACGCCGCGAGCTGAGCTGTCGAGGTCCGCTGGTGGAGGCTAACGGGCCTCTTCGGCGGCCGGTGCCAGCAGGTGTGCACGCAGGACTTGGGAGAGTCCCGTCCGCTCCACCGCACGGTCGAACCGGAAGGAGTGCGCCGCCTCGACGGCTTCCTCCTGGGTGATGCCGTCGAACAGCGCGGCGAACTTCTCCGCGAGGGGTTCGGCGAGCAGGATGTGCCGCACCAGCACGGCGATGTGCGGCGTCTGCCCCCAGGGATACGGTGCGTAGCCGGGGAACTCCCGCTCGAAGAGCGCGTCGATCGGGTCCAGGACGTCCCGCACGCCCGCGTCCGAACCGCCCCAGGAGTCCACGCCGAGCCGCGCCTTCTGCTCCAGCACGGGGCGGATGCGGCGCAGGTAGGGGCTGTCTGGCGCCGCCGAGACCAGGCCCTGCAGACCGATGTCCTTGTAGGTCCACAGCGCCCAGCTGGCCCCGTGTTCCCGGTAGATCTCCAGTTGGTCGCGCAGGAGCGCGAGGCGCCAGGAGTCCTGCGACCTGTCGGGCGGGTAGACGGGGCCGAACTCGCCGATCCAGACCGGCGTCCCGGTCTCGCGCATGTACTGCGTGCGCCGCAGGAAGGTCTGTTCGATGACCGAGCGGTCGAAGTACTCCCCGCGCGTCACTCCTGGGTAGCCGCTGGCGCTCGTGATGCCGGGCAGCGCGTAGTCGTGCGCCGTGTAGACGCAGTTGGGCAGGGGCTCGGCGCGCCGGGAGAACACGGAGAAGTCGGTGGAGTAGCGGTTGCCGTCGAGGAAGAGCACATGGCGCGGGTCGATGGCCCGGATCGCCCGCTCAAGACGTTCGTAGAAGGCGAGCAGGACTTCGCCGGTCGGCTCGGACGGCTCGTTGACCGGGTTGTAGCCGGCCACTTCTGGGCGGTCCTTGTAGCGCTCGGCGAGCTGCTCCCACAGGGCCACTGCGCGGTCCTGGAAGTGCCGGTGGGTCCAGAACTCGGCGCGGTGCGTGGGGTTGTCGCTGTGCCAGTGCTGGTTCTGCGCACCGGGCAGCGCGTGCAGGTCGATGACCGAGTAGAGGCCGTGCCAGGCGAGCAGGGTGATGACCCGGTCGAGCGCGGCGAAGCCGGCCTCCTTGAACTCCAGCGGCCGGTCGTCGTCCTCGAAGTGCCGGTAGTTGACCGGGATGCGGACGGAGTTCAGACCGAGGGAGGCGAGGTGCGCCGCGTCCGCGTCGTCGAAGAAGTCGACCAGGAACGTGTCGAAGAAGGCCCGGTACGCCTGCTCGCCCATGGCCGCCCTCAGCAGGCGGCGGATCTCCTGCTCACTGCCGGGGTAGCCGGTGACGAAGTTCTCCATGTTCATCCAGCCACCGAGGCCGACGCCCTTCAGTACGACCGTCCGGCCGTGTTCGTCGGCGAGCCGGTCGCCGTCGACGTGAAGCCATTCGAGTGCGGGCACGCTGTCCTCCCGGTGCAGTGTTCACAGGGCCGGCTGCACCGCGGACGGTTCCGTCGTGGGGCCCGTACGCGCATGGCGTGCGGAAGGCGCGGCGCGGCCCGCGCGGGTTCCTACCGGGAACAGAGGTCCTGAATCGTTTCATGATCAACTTATCCACAGTCCCCCTCATCAGTCAAGATCCAGGCAAACACACGGGCGGTGAACGTTCCTCAGGCCGGCCTCGACCCCCCGACCGCCACCACGCCGGCCGCGCACGGTCGGCCGGCGTTCAAAGGGTTAGCTCAAAAAGGATTACGGGAGCGCTGCCGCTTTGGGGCGAGCGGCAGCACTCCCATAACCCGGCTCTGGGGGGGGAGCGCCTCAGTTGTCCTACGGCGCGGTGACGATCGGCTGCAGGTTGGAGCCGCTCACGATCTTGCCGGGGCACAGACCGCGCGAGGAGAGGCCGCTGAGGATCTGCGGGACGGCCTGGATCGTCGTCTGGTAGCCGCCGTCGTGCATGAGGATGATGCTGCCGTTCGTCATGGTCGAGGCCGTCTGCACGATCTGCGCCGTGCTGGCGCCGTTCCAGTCCTGGGAGTCATGACTCCACAGCACCTCGGCGGTGATCCCCTGCGCCCGCTCGTCGTTTTGGATCTGCGAGTTGGTCTCGCCGTACGGCGGGCGGAACAGGGTGGGCCGCTGGCCGATGGTCTGCTGGATGATGTTCTGGGTCTGGGAGATCTCGTTGCTCGCGGCGGGCTCGCCGATCTGCGTCATGTGCGGGTGGTCCCAGGTGTGGTTGCCGATCCACATGCCCGAGGACACCTCGGACTGCAGAAGGCTGGGGTACTGCTGGGCGTGCGCGCCCCAGATGAAGAACGTGGCCTTGGCGCCGCCCTGGTTGAGGGCGCTGAGCAGTGCGGTGGTGGAGGAGGGGTTGGGGCCGTCGTCGTAGGTCAGGCCGACGTAGCCGTTGGGGCAGCTGGCCCAGATGCCGTTGCCGGCCTTCGGGGTGGCGGCACTGGTCGCCGAGGCGGCGGTGGCGGCTCCCGCGGTGAGCGCGAGGGCCGCCGCCAGGGCGGTGGTGGCGGTACGGAACCTATTGGTCATGCCCATGTCAATACCTTTCGGAACTGCTAGGACACCGCCGCCCGGCGGTGTCCTAGCAAGGTGTCACGACCCCCCGGTCCCGGGTCACCCGACGGCCGTCGGAACTAATCACCCGGCGCCCCGACAGCCGTACGCGAAGCGCTTCGACACCCCGCGCGGCGCGACGAACGCTACGAGGCCGTGGCACACCGCGAACCCGCGGGCCACGCGGTGCGCCGTGGGCCAAACGGTGCGCCGTGGACGAGTCGCCGGCAAATGAGGCGGGCGAACGTCCGCCGACGGTGCCCCCAGCACCGGCACTTGCACCGAACGCGTCCCCTCCCACCAGGGTCTTTCGGTTGTATCAGGCTGGATCAAAGAGCGCGATCCGATGCTTCCGCACTGCCGCTAGGGCGTGCGCGGAGGCATCTACCACGCTCTGAAGGCAGTGAGGGAGTGCGTGCCCCACGCCTGATCCGAACGAGAGGCCCTCACGGTGCTCTTCCGCCACACGTGCATCTCCGTGACACTGGCGCAGTTCGCGTCATTCCATTGCACTGCGACAGGTCCGTGAAAGGACGAAGATGGCCCCATCCCGTTCCTCTTCCCGCTCCCTCTCCCGCCTTCCCTACTCGTTCGACCGCCGTACGGCGCTGCGAGGGACGCTGGCCGCCGGTGTCGGCGCCATACTCGGGCCCGCGCTGCTGTCGGGAGCCGCTCAGGCGTACTCCTGGTCGCGGACCCTGACTCAGGGAACGACCGGCGCCGATGTGACTGAACTGCAGATCAGAGTCGCGGGCTGGGCAGCGGACAGCGCCAGCCAGTCCCGAGTGAGCATCGACGGCGACTTCGGCCCCGGAACCGCCGCTGCGGTGCGCCGGTTCCAGTCGGCCTACGGGCTCGGCGTCGACGGCAGTGCCGGGCCCGCGACCCAGGCGCAGCTCAACGCTCTGGAACAGTCGGACGGTTCGACCGCGCACTTCGACTTCAGCGAGTTCACCGACCGGGTGAGCGGCACCTTTGCCGGCGGCAAGCTGAGCACGGCCGAGGTCAAGGAGAACGTGCGCCGCGCCATGTACAAACTGGAGGCGCTGCGCAAGAAGCTCGGCAACGTCCCCGTCACGGTCAACTCCGGCTTCCGCAGCATCGCGCACAACGCGGACGTGGGCGGCGCCAGCGACAGCATGCACCTGTACGGCACCGCAGCCGACCTCGGCGTCGCCGGGGTGGCCAACAAGACCGTCTACCAGAAGGCGGAGACCTGCGGCTTCTCCGGCCTGGAGACGTACACGGAGGACCACCAGCACGTCGACAGCCGGGCGGACCTCGGCAGGGCCTGGTGGTGGCAGGACGGCACCGTCTAGCCACGCCTGACATCCCTCCCACCGCTCGCCTCGCGGCCCACCGGCCCGTCGGCCCCGCCGGCTCCTCCAGAGGCCGGAGCCCGGAGCCCGACCGGCGCGGACCGGCGTGCGGCGCTTGAGGCCGGCGGCACCTCTTCCTGGTGCCGCCGGCCTCTTCGTGCGCTGCGGCCGGGCGGCGAGCCACCCTGGAGGTCGTTCCGGTGGCCAGCCGCGGGGTTCAGCGCTGTGCTGGCCCTGGAAAGCCGTCGGGGAGCACGCCGAGCTGTCGCATCTGCGCGGCGACGTCGACGATCCCCCAGGTCTCAGCGACTCTGCCGCCGGCGAAGCGGAGGACGAGGATCTCCCGGTACGTGATGGTCCTGCCGGTCGGGGACAGGCCCATGTACTCACCCTGGTGGGTCCCGGTCACCGTGTTCCTGCTGACGACCTTGTCCCCTTCGGCGATCACGTCCTCGATCGCGATGTGTAGGTCGGGGAAGGCTCGACGAAGCATCACGAACACTTCCTTGACTGCTTGCGCTCCTGTCACTCCCACCGGCAACGGCGTGCCGATCAGCACGTCCGGCTCGAAGACCTCGTCGACCGTCTTCGAGATGAGCTCGGCATCGCCACTGTTGAAGACCTCATGCAGGCGGTGGACCATCGCCTTGTTGCTGGTTGGCTGCTCTGCTGACATAGGGCTTCTCCTCGGGTCGACATGCACGTTCGGCGGTTGTCGCTGCGGTGGCGGGGGAATGCGGCTGCCGGTGTGCGACAGCCGGTCCTTGTCCGTGCCGGGTCACTTCTGGAGGACAGCCTCGATATCGACGCTGATCGCGACCTTGTTGCCGACCACGGCGCCGCTGGCGTCCACGGGGACGGCGAAGTCGATGCCGAAGTCGCGCCGGTCGATCTGCGCGGTCGCGGCGAAAGCGGCCCGCTGGCCGCCGAGCGGATCGGGGCCGAACCCGTTCACCTCGACGGCCAACGGCACCTGCCGGGTGGCGCCGTGCAACGTCAGCTCACCGTCGATGACCCAGCCGTCGCCGTTCTGGCGGATGCCGGTGGAGCGGTAACTCATCGTCGGGTACTTCTCGACGTCGAGGTAGTCAGCGGAGCGGAGGTGGTCGTCACGCCGTTCGTTGCCGGTGTCGATGGACGCGAGGTCGATCGTCGCGGTGACCGACGACTCCCGTGGGTCCTCGCTCGTGACGATGGTGACGTCGTGGCCGGTGAACCGGCCGCGCTCCTTGCCGACCATGAGGAGCCGGATGCAGAAGGCGATCCTCACATGCCCCGGGTCGGCCTGCCAGGTGCCGACCAGATAGCCCGGGATCGCGACGGTCGCGGGGGCGGAGTGCAGGGGTTCGTGCATGGGTTCCTCCGTGGATGTGGTGCCGCGGCTGCGCGGCGGATGGTGGGGCCGCGACCGGTGGTGGCGGGGGCTGCCGCGGCGGGCGGCGCAGGCGTACGGCGGCCCGGCTCCGACTGCCGGCGGCGACCAGCACCGGCTGGCCGGGATGCCGGCGCTGGTGCAGCCGCGCAGCTCGCGCGGAAGGCAGGGACGGTTGTCGCTCACACTCGGACGACGAACGAGCACCCGCCCGGGGGACAGCCGGGATCAGAGATGTTCGAGCCGACGGGTCAAAAACCGCCGTTCGGGGGTCGAGGTGGCCAGTTCGAGCGCCCGACGGTACGCCGTCCGGGCCTCGGCGACACGGCCGAGACGTCTCAACAGCTCGCCACGGGTCGAGTGGAAGTAGAGGTAACCGCCCAGGTCGAGGTGGTCGACGGCACGCAGCGCCGCGGCAGGATCGCCGGCTTGGGCGACCGCCACAGCGCGGTTGAGCTCGACCACCGGTGAGCCGGTGAGTTCGACCAGCCGCCGGTACACCTCGGCGACCTGCGGCCAGTCGATCGGCTCCCGTGTCTGCAGCGACGCGATCACGGCCTGCACGGCATAGGCGCCGCGCCCGCCCAGCGCGAGCGCCCGATCGAGCACCGCACGTCCCGCCGCGATCTGGCGCATGTCCCACAGCGACCGGTCCTGGTCGTCGAGCAGCACGAGGTCCTCGCCGTCGAACCGGGCGCGCCGCCTGGCGTGGTGGATCATCATCAGCGCCAGCAGCCCGTGCGCCTCCGGCTCGTCCGGCATGAGCGCGGTGAGCACCCGCCCCAGGCGGATGGCTTCGGCGCCGAGGTCGACCCGGCCGCGGTAGCCCTCGTTGTAGATCAGGTAGAGCACGGCGAGCACCGCGTCGAGGCGGTCGGGCAGCAGACGCTCACCGGGCACTCCGAACGGGATCCCGGTCGCCTTGATCTTGGCCTTGGCGCGTGACAGGCGCCGTTTCATGGTCTCCTCCGAGACCAGGAAGGCCCTGGCGATCTCGGCGGTCTCCAGGCCGCCGAGGGCCCGCAGCGTGAGTGCCACCTGTCCTTCCAGCGGCAGCGCCGGATGGCAGCAGGTGAAGATCAGCTCCAGCCGTTCGTCCTTGATCACGGTGTCGTCGAACTCGTCCATGACGGCCTCGGATGCCGGCAGCCATGGGGCATCCCCTGTTCGGGCGAAGCCGAGGACGTTCGGAAGGATCTTCTCGGCCAGGGTGCGCTCCCGGCGGATACGGTCAATCGCCCGGTTGCGAGCCGTCGTCACCAGCCACGCGCCTGGGTTAGCCGGCACGCCCGAGGCAGGCCAACGCTGCGCCGCGATCGCGAACGCCTCCTGCGCGGCGTCCTCGGCCTTGTCGAAGTCACCGAGGAACCCGACCAGCGAGGCCAGCACGCGGCCCCACTCCTCTCGGAAGACCTCCTCCAGCACGATCAGCGCCGCACCACCGGCCTGACCTCGACGGTGCCGCCGAGCCGGGCGGCCGGGATGCGCGCCGCCATCTCAAGCGCCTCGTCCAGATCAGCGGCCTCGACCAGGCAGATGCCGCCGAGCACTTCCTTGGTTTCCGCGAACGGGCCGTCGGTCACCAGCGTCCGGCCACCGACCACGCGCACGCTGGTCGCCATCTCGGCAGGCTGCAGCTGCGCACCGCCGACACACCGTGCGTCGTCGGCCAACGCCGTGTACTCGGCGTATATCGCCGCACGTTCCACATCCGACAGCGCCTCGTCATAGCCGGGCTCGGTGTAGACCATCAGGGCGTACTGCATCGCAACCTCCGGAGTCAGCGGGCTCTCACCGTCACGACGAACGAGCAGCGGCACACGGGACACCACGGGCTCGCAACTTCCGACAGCCGCGATACTACGAAGACTTGAAGCTGCCAGTCGAACCCATTCCTCACCCGCGCGTGCTGCCGGATCATCAGCCGCCGGCTCATGTCACCGTGTCGGTCGCTGTGAGCGCACTCTGTCCAGTCGGTGACTGCCGTGGCCGCCACGGCGGTCACGGACAGCGGAAGAGCCCCTGTCCATCACGACAGGGGCTCCGCCTTGCACCAGTTCGTTCATGGGAGAGATCAGCTGTTGGCGTTGAGAACGGGGTAGTAGCCGTTGGCGTGGCCAGTGGCGGTGGGGTGGTAGGTCTCCCAGCTCGGTGAGATCACGAGGGCGTGCAGCCAGTCGTCACCGGAGCACAGTTCGTGGCCGCTGAAGGTGGGGCGGATGTCACCGAAGACGAAGCCATGGGCGCTGGCCTGGCTGGCCAGGACGGAGTCGAGCGCGTCCGCGGCCTCGTCGATCTTGCGGTGCTTGGTGTCGGAGAGGCCGATGCAGAACGTGTCGAGGGTGTACATCCGCGGGTAACCGAGGACGACGACCTTGGCGTTGGGCGCGTGGGAACGAATTGCGTTGTACGTGGTGTTCAGGAGACCCGGAAGGGTGTTCTGAGCATAGGTCTCGGCCTGACTGACGCGGTTGACGCAGTCGGTGTCCGAGCCGGTCACGCAGGTGGACATCACATCGGCGAAGCCCGCGTCATTGCCGCCGATCGTGATGGAGACCAGCCCGGTGGACGCGCTCAGCGCGCCGACCTGGTTGTTGATCACGTCCGAGGTCACGGCGCCCGAGCAGGCTTGGTCACTGAACGAGGACGGGGAGTGGGCGTTCTTCCACAGGTAGGGGTACGCGCTGAAGCTGCGGTGGCAGTCGCCACTCGCACTGTCGTAGTTACCCGCGCCGTTGCCGGCCGAGTACGAGTCCCCCAGGGCGACATACGCAGGTCCGGCAGCTTGTGCCGGACCGGTCAGCACCAGGCTGATCACCATCGCGAAGAGCAGCGTGGCAAGAGCTGATAACGACGATCTCAGTCTCACGGATTCTCCTTGGGCCAGGAAAGATTGCTACCCATTGGTAGCAAGCGATCCCGTCCAATGGAAGTGTTCATGCCAAAATCCTCTCCCGTATCACCGTTCACACCGGCTCGGAACTCGCCCACCGGGCCGCGCCACACGAACCCGGCGCAGGTCAGGGCCCGCGGCACCGGCAGCGGGCCCGCAGGCCCGCGGATGGCGGCCGAACGGCCCGGGTGCGGCGACGGTGCCGTCCGCCGCCGCACCCGGGTCATGGTCAGGCAGATACCGCACCGGACGGCGCTCCACGTGCCGATCCAGGCGGCACGGTCCGGACGCCGGCCATGACGCCGCGGTCCGGGTGCCAGTCCAGATGCCGCATCACGTGCCGCTTCAGCGCGGCATCAGCCTGAGCGTCGCGGCCCGCGCGGTCTCCGCCACGATGGAGTCCACGTAACGGATGCCGTAGTTGCGGTACTTGGAGCGGTACGTGGCGTCGATCCGCTCGTTCACGGCCGGATCGGATTCCTCGATGAAGGAGACGTCCTTGTCGACGCCGCCCGACTGAATGCGGCCCTGGTGGTGCACCTGGGCGGCACGGAACCAGACGCCACCGCGGCCCCGATAGGCGCGCACATACACATCGTCGCCCTCGCGGACCACCCAGATCGGTGTCGGGTGGCGCAGCGAGCCGTCGGCGCACAGCGGCGCGATCTCCAGCTCGTCGGCCTGCTCGATCTGGTTCAGCTCGTCGCTGGTCCATGTCGTCATCGGCTGTCTCCTTCGTGGTACGGAATTCCGGCTTGTTCAGTCCGCCGCATTACTCCGCGCGGGCGGCACCACTGCGCATGGACGGCGCCATTCGGCAGGGACGCCATTGCCCGGCGTACCTGAGGTATCGGTGCGCACGAGGTCTTTCACCACCGCCATCACGGACATGGACTTCGGCCACCCGGCGCAGGACGCCAGATGGGTGATCACCTCGAAGGGCCGTTGCGGTCGCCGTGCAACGCCGCCACAAGCGCCGCCACCCGCCACCCGATCACTCCACAACGATCGCCACGACGGCACGTAACGCCACCCGCACGGGCCACCGGCGAACCATGCCTGCCCGGCAGAGGAGGGGTTGACGGCCAGGTGGCGCTGCCCTACGTTTCCACCTCGGTGTCGACATCCCGAAGATCGTTCGATACTTCGAACGAATCAAGGACGACTCGAACCATCCCGGTCGAAGTGACATCGCCGCACAGCAGCAGCGCAGCAGCCGCACCGATCAGCACCGATCAACCGGCGCATCATAATCACGACAATTGGGAGCGCTCCCACCATCGTGGGAGGCTGCGCTTCCACCGACCGCCGCCGGTCCGCTCAGGACAGACAGAACGCAGACGCAAGGAGGACGACATGAGGATCAGCCGGTTCGTGGCGCTCGCAGCCACGGTGATCGCCGTCGCGGGGGTCAGTGCCCCGCAGGCGCTCGCCGGAACGGACGCGGCGGTGATCGTGGTGGCGACGAACGGGGACGACGCAGGCGCCGGCACCGTCGCCGATCCGCTGGCCACCCTTCAGGAAGCCGTCGACCGGGCCGCCCCCGGCGACACCATCGCGGTCCGCGGCGGCACCTACGCCCTCACCAAAAACGTCAGCATCACCACCTCGGGCAAGGCAGGCAGCCCGATCACCCTGACCGGCTACCAGGGGGAGCATGTCGTCATCGACGGCGAGCAGCTCCCCGCCAGCCATACCCCGGTGGGCGGCAGCATCCCGAGCGGCGAGCGCGGCGCCATCCACCAGGAGGCGTCGTACTGGCACATCCAGGGCCTGGAAATCATCCGGGGCCCTTACGGCATCTACTGCGACGGGTGCAACGACAACGAGTTCACCGGGCTGACCACGCGGGACAACTACGAGACGGGCTTCCAGCTCCAGGGCGACTCCAGCCGTAACGTGATCACCGATCTCGACTCCTACGGCAACCACGACCCGCGCAAGAACGGCGAGAGCGCCGACGGCCTGGGCATCAAGGAGGGCCAGGGCGAGGGCAACCGCGTCGTCGGTGCCCGGCTGTGGAACAACGCCGACGACGGCTTCGACGCCTGGGAGTTCCTCTCCCCCATCGCCATCCAGGGCACTCTCGCCTACGGCAACGGCTTCAACCGCTGGAACCTCCCCAACTACACCGGTGACGGCAACGGCTTCAAACTCGGCGGCGGCGACACCGACCCTGCCGCCGACCACACGCTCTCCGGCTCCATCGCCTTCGGCAACTCGGCGGACGGGGTGACCGACAACGGCAATCCCGGGTCGCTCGCCGTCTCCCACACCACCACATGGGACAACGGCGGCACCGGGTTCGACATGGGTGACTCGCGCACCACGCTGACGGCCAATCTGTCCATACTGGACGGCGCGACCGTCAACCCCGGCGGCGGTCAGTCCACCGGGAACTCCTGGGACATCGGCGGGACATGGGACGCGCACTCGGTCCGCAGCACCGACTCGACGGCGGTGACCGGCCCCCGCGCGTCCGACGGTTCGATTCCCACCTCGGACTTCCTGGTGCCCGCAGGCGGCTCCGACATCGGCGCCCGCCTCTGAGCACCGAGACGCCGCACACACCGGGCCACGCCTGACCCGCGCGCACGCCCGCAGAGCACCAAAGATGCCCAGGTACCGGCCGAATCCCGGCCGGCACCTGGGCATCTCGTATGGCCGGGGATACGGCCGGCTGCGGAACCGGCGCGTTCCATGCCCGCCCGCGGAGGCCGAGAGAGGAAGCTGCACGGGCCGCCGGCAAGGGAATGAGAGCAAAGGACGGAAGCACGGAAGCGGGTTCGCCAAACAGCGTGTGGAGGAACCCTAGTGTCTCGTGATCCTGATTGCGTCACTTCGAGTTGTTATTGACGAGTTTCTTCATGCTGGTCTGGACGAGTCGGACCTTGGCGAGGATCTCGTCGGCGGTGGCAGTCCAGGTGAAGGGTTTCGCGTTCTCGTTCCAGGAGTTGATGTAGTCGCGGATCTGTTTGACCAGGACGTTGACGCTTGCGAACGTGCCGCGGCGGATGGACTGCCTGGTGATGATTCCGAACCAGATTTCGATCTGGTTCAACCACGAGGACCCGACAGGTGTGAAATGGAAGTGGATGTGCGGGTTTTTCGCCAGCCATGCCTTCACCTCCGGGGTGGTGTGCGTGGACAGGTTGTCCAGGACGACATGAATCTCTTTCCCTGCATGCGGCTTGACGGCCTTCTTCAGGAACGCCAGGAAGGTCGCGCCGTTCCGGTTCGGCCTGCACTCGCCCAGCACTTCACCGGTCGTGACGTTCAGAGCGGCGAACAGGTTCGTGGTGCCGTGCCGCACATAGTCGTGGGTGCGCTTCTCGCTTGCTGCAAAGGCCACCGGCAGCATCGGCTGAGTCCGGTCCAGCGCCTGCACCTGCGTCTTTTCATCGACCGATAGCACCACCGCGCCACCGGGCGGGGCCAGGTACAGGCCGACCACATCGGCAACCTTCTCCGCGAACGCCGGGTCCTTCGAAATCTTGAAGGTGCCCGAGCGGTGCGGCTTCAGATTCTCCTCCCGCCAGACCCGGGCGATGTAATGCCAGGACACCGAGATGCCCTCGTGCCGCTTCAAGTGGTCGGCCAGCGTCCGCGTCGACCAATGCGACAGGCCGGAATCGACCGGCGGAGACATCCTCGTCAGCGCAATCACTCGCCCGCGTGTCTGCGGGGGCACCTGAACACGCCCGCCACCACGGCGTTTCTCTTCCAGCCCGGCCAGGCCCTGTTCGGCATAACGGGCCTTGCAACGGTCCACCGTCAAAGGCGCCACACCGGCAAGCTCCGCGATGTCCTTGCGCCGCCGCCCCTCGCCGGACCACAACACGATCCGTGCACGCAACGCCACATCAGCCGGAACATCACGCGAACCCGCCAACTCCCGCAACTCAGCCATCTGTTCAGAAGAGAGATCCATACCAGGATCAACGATCACAGGCGCCCCAGGTTCCACGACCAGGATCACGAGACACTAGCTTTACGAATAGAGAATTCCGTTTACGAGACAACGCGCGCCGGCGGAATCCGGCGGGGCTCCGGCCGTGGTCCCGTGTGCTCCAGCAGGGGGCAGATGAGAGGGACTTGCCGGACAGCAGGTAGGTTGACGTCGCAGTCGTAGACAATCATTTCGACCGTTCGTGAGATTACGGTCGGCGTCACCGATGCCGGGCTTCGCTCCCGAAGCGACGGTGATATTCCTGCCTTGGAGGCACCGCATGTTCCAGCGCATCGGAAGCGCTGTCGTTCGACATCCCGTCTGAACGATCGTGGCATGGCTGATCGCGGCGGTCGCGATCGCCGCCACCGCCCCGAGCCTGCCGTCCAACAGCGACGAAAGCAGTTTCCTGCCCAAGAGCTACGAATCCATCGAGGCGGCGGGTCTCCAGCAGAAGGCGTTTCCCAGCGCTTTCACCCCGTCCGCGATCGCGCTCTACCAGCGCACCGGCGGCGGCAAGCTGACGGCCGCCGACCTTCGGGATATCGCCCGCATCACCTCCGAGCTGGGCAAGAAGCACATCGACCAGGTGCAGAAGGTCATTCCCGGTCAGCCGTCCAAGGACGGCACGTACGACATCGCCCTGGTCCAGATGGACACCAAGAACGCCGGCCAGCCCAAGCAGACCGAGGCGGCGAAAACGCTGCGCGCGGACCTCAAGGCACTGGCCCGGGGTACTCATCTGGACGCCAAACTCGGCGGCTCCGCCGCGCAGGCGCTGGACCAGGAGGACTCCTCCAAGCGCGGTCAGGTACTGATCGGCGTCGGAACCTTCGGGATCATCCTGATCACCCTGTTGATCATCTTCCGGGCGCCGATCCTGGCCTTCCTGCCGCTGATCACGATCGGCCTGGTGTCCACCATCGCCAACGGGCTGATCGCCTACGCCACCAAACTGTTCAACCTGCAAGCCAACAGCTCGATCTCGGCGATCCTGATCGTCGTGCTCTTCGGCGTGGGCACCGACTACTTCCTCTTCCTGATGTTCCGCTACCGCGAGCGACTGCGCGCTGGTGACGACGCCAAGCAGGCCATGGTGGAGGCGGTCGGCCGAGTCGGCGAGGCCATCGCCTCCGCGGCCGGGGCGGTCATCATCGCCTTCCTGGCACTGGTTCTCTCCACGCTCGGATTCCTCAAGCAGATGGGTCCGGCGCTGGCCATCGCGGTCGCCGCCACGCTGGTCGCGGGCCTGACTCTGATTCCGGCCGTGGTCTCGCTCATCGGACCGAAGGTCTTCTGGCCCTCCAAGTCCTGGCAGCGCGAACCGGAAAACGCCCGCTTCGCCGCGATCGGCCGCGGTGTGCAGCGCCGTCCCGCGCTGGCCACGATCCTGTCCGGCCTGGTCCTGGTCGCGCTGGCGCTCGGTGTGTTCAGTTACAAGGCCACCTTCGATCTGGCCTCGGGCTCCATGCCCAAGACCAAGGAGTCCATGGTCGTCCAGGACCAGATGCAAAAGGCGTACTCCGCGGGGGCCGCCGCGCCCACCGATGTCTACCTGTCCAGCACCGACGGCAAGCCGTTGGACAAGACCGTCTTCGATGCGTACGGCAAGAAGCTCGGCGCCGTGGACGGCGTCGCGAACGCCCGGCTGAGCCAGGTCAGCAAGGACGGCACCACCGCGGACTTCACCGTCCTGCTCAAGTACGAGGCGTCGACCGACAAGGCGATCGCCACCGTGGGCGACGTGCGTGACGTCGCGCACTCCGACGCCCCGCCCCGAACCCGGGCGCTGGTCGGCGGCATGTCCTCGATCTTCAAGGACATCAACGCGGCCGTCAATCACGACTACCGAACCGTCTTCCCCGTCGCTGCCATACTGATCATGATCATTCTGGGGCTGCTGCTGCGCAGTGTGGTCGCACCCTGGTACCTGATGGCCTCGGTCGGTCTCGGCTTCGGCGCCACCCTCGGCGCCACCGTCTGGATCTTCCAGAAGGGCGAGGGCCACTCGGGTCTGATGTTCATGCTCCCGGTGATCATGTACTTGTTCGTGGTCGCCATCGGTACCGACTACAACATCCTCATGATCGCCCGGCTCCGCGAGGAGGCCCGCGAGGGCCACGACCCCCGGGAGGCCGCCGGCCTGGCGCTGCGGCACGCCGGGCCGACCGTGGCCGCGGCGGGCTTCATCCTGGCGGCGACCTTCGCCACGATGATGCTGGCGGGCAATGCGCTGCTCACGGAGATGGGCTTCGCGGTCTCGTTCGGCATCGCGGTCGCGGCCTTCGTGATGGCGATGTTCTTCACTCCGAGCCTCACCGCGCTGATCGGCCATGCGGCATGGTGGCCGGGCCATGGGGACAGGGTCGAGGCGAAGGCGTCGGCCGTGCCGCTCGACGCCCCGACCGGCACCAGTGAGGACCAGGGCGCGGTCACACACGACTCGGCGAGGTAGCTCTTAGCCAGTGCGGTGACCTGGACGGTCCACCGGGTACTGGTCGGCGTGGGTCCGCTACGGCGGTGCACGCCGGCGAGTCCACCCGGTGGACCGTTCTCGTCCAGCGCCGGCGAAGGCGTAGGTGAACGGCCGCGCCCGTCACCATGACCGGTCCTGCCGAGTCGGCGGGCCCAGCCACGTCGTCCCCACCGACAGGGGAAAGCACCGGTTACGGGTGAGTTCCGGTACAAGAAATGGCAGAAACTTTCATCTGGAGTCTGTTCCAAGCGACGTGATTGGCATTAAGTTTCAACTTCGGTCGCACAGACCGAAGTTGCCCTCCCATGCACTCCCCCACCCCCACCTCTGCCGGGAGCACACATGTCGATTTCTGACCACTCCGCCATGGCGCGGCGCAGATTCCTGGCCTCGGCCGCCGCGGTCGGCCTCGGTGCGGGAGCCGTGATCATCGGCTCCTCGCCCGCACAGGCCGAGACGATCGAGCCGACGATCTTCGACACCACCGCATGGAGCGCCAGGCCGCCGTCCTCTGCGGTCAGCCTGGCCGGGAACAACCCGAACAAGATCGTCGTGCACCACACCGCGTTCGCAAACACCGCGGACACCGGACAGTCCGGCTCGTTCGCGATCGCGCACGAGATCCAGGACCTGCACATGGACACCAACGGCTGGATCGACTCCGGCCAGCACTTCACCATCAGCCGTACCGGCGTCATCATGGAGGGCCGCCACCGCAGCCTGGAACGCCTCGAAGCCGGCAGTGACATGGTCGTCGGCGCCCACACCGTCGGGCAGAACACCCAGGGCATCGGTATCGAGAACAACGGCACCTACATCGACGTCGCCCCGCCGCAGATCCTCTACGCGAGCCTGGTCAACCTGTGCGTGTACATCTGCGACCAGTACCGGCTCGATCCCAGCCAGATATTCGGGCACCGGGACTTCAACGACACCGAGTGCCCGGGCGACGTGCTGTACGGCATGCTGCCGCAACTGCGCAACGATGTCGCTGACGGGCTCTAGACACCGTGCGGCAGCGGCGGCGCGCGAGCCGCAACGCAGCCTCGCGCGCCGCCGGGCCACCTCCCGCGAGCAGGCGTTGACCTCTCCAACTACGCTGTTTCGGCCACACCGTTGGCCGCATGCCGCCGTGATCGCGGCGATGCCCCGCTCCGAGGCCGGCCGTCAAAGCGCCTCGTAAGGTGCGTCGTTGAAGTGCTCCTATGAGCCTCTACCCGGAGACAGAGCCGTACGACCACGGCATGCTCGACGTCGGCGACGGCAACCGCGTCTACTGGGAGGTCTGCGGGAACCCGCACGGCAAGCCCGCCGTCATGCTGCATGGTGGGCCCGGTTCCGGATGCGGTGCCGGATTCCGGCGGTACTGCGACCCGGCGGCCTACCGCATCGTCCTGCTCGACCAGCGCGGATGCGGACGGTCGACCCCGCACGCGAGCGCGTACGACACCGACATGAGTGTCAATACCACGGCCCACTTGTGCGCGGATCTGGAGCTGCTGCGGCGGCACTTGGGAATTGAGCGATGGCTGGTCTGGGGCGTGTCGTGGGGGTCCGTGCTCAGTCTGCGATACGCGCAGACGCACCCGGAGGTCGTCTCCGAGTTGGTCCTCACGGCCGTCGCGACCGGGTCGAATCCTGAAGTCGCCCTTCTGACCAGGAACCTCGGCCGCATCTTCCCCGAGGCCTTCGAGGAGTTCCTGGCCGTGCTGCCCGAGAGCGACCGCGACGGGAACCTGGCGGCCGCCTACAACCGGCTGATCGAGTCGCCCGATCCTGCGGTGCGCTCACGCGCGGCGCGGGCCTGGACCGATTGGGAGACGGCGACGATCCCAGCGCGGCCACGGTCGGTCGCGCGCTTCGAGGACGCCACGTTCCGCCTGGGCTTCGCCCGGACCGTCACGCACTACTGGGGCAACGACCACTTCCTTGGAGACGGCAACGATGAGGGCGTCATCCTGCGGGACGCACCCCTCTTGCAGGGCATTCCAGGCACCCTTGTCCAGGGCAGGCTTGACTTCAACAATCTGCTCGGCACCGTGTGGCGGCTCCACCACGCCTGGCCTGGCAGCGAGTTGATCACGGTGGACGACGCCGGGCACACAATGGGGGCATCGGGCGTGGTGGACGCACTGGTGGGGGCGACGGACGCGTACGCACGTCGCTGAGGTGGCCCGGGAACCGCACCGCTCCGGCACGTCGCTCTGTGGAACACATCCGGTGAATTGTGGACCAAAAGGCGCGACGTGCCGTTTGCATAATTGATTTCTGGCCCTTGAAGCGGCCGGAAGGCCATTCTTGTGCTGCCTGATCCCGACTCGTCAGGGCCGACCGCCCGCCGGACGGCAGCCGCGGGGCGGGCAACCGGTCAAGGAGGTCTGTCATGGAATCAGCCAGCGCTCAGTGCACCGCGGCAGTCGGTGCGGGAATAGGAACGGGAGTCGTCGCAGCATGTGCCGCGGTGGGACGCGCGGCAGCCGTCGGACCGGCCGTCGGTCTCGGCGAGGAATTACGTGCGGGCCGCCGGTCGGCGGAGTCAAGCGAGGCCAGACCGGTTCCAGGAGACGGCCGCGCACCCTCCGTCCTGCCCGTCGTGGCGCTGCACGGCGTCCGGTGAGATGCCGATGACTCGTGTAGCCAGCCCCTTCGACGAACATTTCCAGTTCCCCGTCGACCTTGCCGAGGCGCATCGTGGCGCTACCGGCCGGGTCGCTGTCATCGGCGCCGGGATATCCGGCCTGGCCTGCGCCTACGAGCTGATCCGGCGAGGCCTGGACGTGACGGTGTACGAGCGCACGGCCCGGCCCGGCGGCCGAATCCGTACCCACCGCTTCTGGGACGGCAGCCATGGTGAGCTGGGTGCGATGCGGCTGCCCGCCAACCACCACACCACGCTGCACTACGTCCGCCAGTTCCGGCTTCCCACTCGCCCTTTCGTCAATGCCAATCCGGATGCCTACCTGCACCTTCGCGGCGAACGAGTGCGGGCAAAGGATGCCGGCGCACTGCCCGCCCACTACGGTCTGACCGGCACGGAGGACCGCGATCCACGGCAGCTGCTGGAGGAGATGCTGCACCGCGTCTGGTCCGGGCTGCGGCCAGAACAACACAAGGCGGTCCTGGCTGGAGAGGTCAGTGATCCGGACATCGAGGCGCTGATGTCCCTCTCGTTGTGGCAGTTCGCCCGCACGAGGCTGACGCCTGCGGCGTGGGATCTGGCAGGACAGGTGAGCGGCCTTGCGCACTACGAGCACGCATCGCTGCTGGAGGTGCTGGTCGACTACTTCGGTCTCTTCCACGTCAGCCAACTGGAGCTGACCGACGGCATGGACTCCCTGGTCGCCGCCTTCGTACGGAACCTGCCACAGCAGACGATCCAGCTGTCCGCACACGTCGAACGGGTCCACGTCGACGAGGACGGGGTGCGGGTTTTGGGCAGCGGTATCGGCAGGCGGCTGGACGAGCGGCACGACTGGGCCGTCTGCGCGCTGCCGGCGGCTGCCCTGGACCAGATCCGTTTCGAGCCAGGACTGCCGCCCGCCCAGCGGCAGGCGGTGCGCGGCATCCACTACGCGAGCAGCAGCAAGACCCTGCTGCATGTGAACCGCAGGGTGTGGGAACTGGCGGACCGGATCCACGGCGGCGGCAGCTTCACCGACCTGCCGATCCAGCAGTGCTGGTACCCCTCCGACAACGCCCGCCCCGATGGCGCCGGCTGGCAGGCGGCCGACCCGGCACGGTCACACGAACCGGCCGTGCTGACCGGCGCCTATCTGTGGGAGGGCAACGCACGACGACTCGCCACACTTCCCGAGGGCGACCGCACCACGCTGGTCCTCCGGGCCCTGGAGCAGCTGCACCCCGGCATCGCCGCCACCGTCGACGACGTCGTGCACTGGAACTGGGACGAGCAACCAGGCATCGGCGGCGGCGCCTTCGCCTATCTCGCGCCCGGCCAGCACGCCCGCTATCTCAAGGACCTGGGTGCCCCGCACCCGGTGACACGGCCCCGCGTCTTCTTCGCCGGCGAGCAGTTGTCGGTGGCGCACGCCTGGATCCAGGGAGCACTGGACTCCGCGCTGATCGCCGTGCGCGCGATACTGGAACAGGCGGGTGCCCGTGTCATCGCGGGTTGAGAGAAACGGCCGCACGCGACCGCCGGCCGACACACCGCCGCAGGCGCCCCGCGATCCGGCGCCGCTCATGGGCCCTCTGGGCGCTCACCGCGGTGAGCGCCGCCTTCACCGCCAGCGCCCGGGACCCGCACGAATTCACTGACGAGGACGTGGCCCGTCTCTGGCCATGGACCAGGAGGAAGGAGATAGCTGCCGACCCCGGCCGTTGTCTGGCGGCACACGGCCGCCGGACAAGGTCGCCCAGCGCCGAAATCAGACGCCTTCGCGCAGGTACAGGTCGCGCAGCAGGCCGATCTCGCCGCCGTGATGCGCGACCTCGTCCAGAACGTGCAGCGCGAGCTTCAGATAGGTCTCATCGGCCCAACCGTGGGCGTACGCGAGTCCCGCCAGCACCTGCCGGACGACGGACAGCGCCTCTGCCGAACGGCACAGGGAAGGTGAGCAGCGGGCGTCCAGTGCGCGTGTCCCACAGCCGGCCGGTGCCGTCCTCCTCGCTGGCCGACACGGCATAGCGTGCGTCGGGAGAGAGCCGCACGAGGCCGACGGGCCCTTCGTGGCCCACCATCGTGCGGCTCAGGTAGGCCGGGCGCAGTCGCCACAGGCACAGGGCACCGTCCTCGTCGCCGACCAGCGCGTACTGACCGGCACGGTCCATCGCCAGTGACCTCACCCGCCCGTGGTCGCCGTGCAACTGGCAGCGCCTGGTGCCACTTTCGAGGTCCCACAAGTGTGCGCTGCCCGCCCAGTCCGCGGTGACGGCGAGGCAGCCGTCGTCGGCGACCATGACGGTGTGGGTACTGCTCTCCAGCCGCTCAGGAAAGGTGTACAGGATGCGGCCGGTCTGCAGGTCGCACACCTGGACACGGCCGAAGACGCTGGGGATCACCGCCAGTTCGCCGTCCGGCGTCGCGGCAAGAGTGACAGGCTGGCCGAGAACATCGCTGCTGAAGCCGTAGCACCCCCAGATACCCAGCAGACCCGTGCGGCTGCCCGCCGCCCGGCCCAGCTCCTCCCATCGCTGCCGCAATTCGTGATGGCGCGCGAAGCCGGGGACGGCGCGTGCCGCTCTGAGTTTTTCCGCGGCCGCCGCCGTATCGCCCTGGTCCGCCAATGCCTTGGCCTGCTCGATGATGCGCACGAACTCCGCCTCGCGCTGTGCCAGGGCGACCGCGGTATTGGGTTGGCCGTAGTGCCAGCCCGCGCGGAACCCGGCCTGGGCCACAGGATGGATCTGAATACCGCCGTACTCGTCTCCGACGACGGCGACCCGGCCATCACCGCTGAGAGCCAGACAGGTCGGCCCCAGCGGGACGGGCAGGTCGGGCCGGGGACCGGCCACGAGCTGTGTGTCGATCGTGCGCAGGCAGCGGCCGGAACGCATTTCCCAGATCCGCAGCGGCCCACTGCCTTCTCGGGGAACCGAGGCGGCGATCGTGGCATCGTCGTTCAGCGCCATCCAGGCGTGGCTGCCGATCTGGTCAGGCAGGGTGGCGTGGATCCGGTCGGTCGCGCACTCCCAGATGCGCGCCACGTCCGTCTGGTAGCCCATCAGCAGGGCGTACCTGCCGTCGGGGCTCAGTGCCACCTGGTCGATGCCGGTGGTGTGCCGGTCCGCGGAGACGACCAGCCGGTGCAGCGCGCGGGCCGCGGCGACGTCCCAGGACACCACGCTGCCATCCTCCGGGGCCGCGGACACCGCCACGCTCCCGTCCGCGCCGAGAGCGACGTGCGAGACGTGGGCCGGCTTGTAGTGGACCTCCGGCAGCACCTGCCCGGTCGTCAGGTCCAGCTTCTGGTACGACGCGGGCGGGTGCTCCAGTGTCTGCAGCAGCCGGCCGGCCCGCGTGTCCCACACCTCCAGACGTCCGCTCCGGTAGGCCACCACGGCGCCACCGGAGCCGTTCAGCGCGAGTGCCGTCACCTCCGGCCCCTGCCCGCCGAGCGTGCCCAGCACAGTGCCGGCGGTCAGGTCCCACAGCTCGACGGGTCCGTACCGGTGCCCCACCAGTCCGGTTTCCCCGTCCGGGGAGAGGGCGACGGCGGTCACCGGGACCGGCTCGTCCTGGGTTTCGCGGGCCCGCCCCGGTCCGCGGTGCTGACGCCGCGCCCGCCGGCTGCTTCGGGCGGCAGTTCGTAACGGCAGCGGCTGGTGGCCGTCTCCCACACCCGGGCGTGTCCGTCCGCGCCGCCGGTGAGCGCCACCTCGCCGGCAGCGCTCACCGCGATGGCGCGTACCGCGCCCTGGTGGCCGCTGAGCCGTTCGGGTTTCCGTGCGGGGCCGCGGCGGGCCAGTTCCGCCTGCGCGGCTCGCACGTCGGGACCGTCCGGAACGCCGTTGAGGAGCTCGCCGGCCGCGCCGTCGTCCCCGCGCTCCACGTGCACCAGCCCGAGCAGTTGGTCCGCTTCCTGGACGGGCCCGCTGTGCAGGGACTTCGCCGTGCGCAGTTCCGACAGCACGTCCACGTCCGAGAACGACGCCTGCCGCCACCGGTACAGGGACTGGTTGTAGACGGTGGGCAGGTGGTGCGCGTCGATGTCCCTGGCCTGGTGCCACAGGTCCTCCGCTTCCTCCGTCAGGTCCAGGTCGAGCAGGGACAGCGCCTGGTTGGACAGACCATCGGCGAGCAGCCGCGCGGCCTGCGGAGGCACCCGTGGATACGGGGTCCCGACGACGTCCGCGTAGATGTCCGCCACGGCCGCCGCCAGCTCGTCCAGCCGATGCGGACGCCGGGCCGGGTCGACCTCGAAGCACCGCGACAAGAAGCCGGCCAGCGCCCGGGGCAACTCGGGGGCGCCCGGCGCCGACCGGCCCGACGTCAGAAAACCGGCGAACACCTCGGGCGCCGACTGTCCGAACCGGCACGGCGGCCCGCCGACGAACATCTCAAGAACGCACAAGGCCCACGACCAGATGTCCGTGGCCCGCGTCAGTGCGACCCTCGCGCCGGACACCGCGTCCGCCTGCTCCGGCGAGCAGTAGGCGGGCGTCATACCGCCGTAACTGGCCAGCAGGCTCGCGTCCGGCGGTGTGCGTGCGCGCTCTCCGGCCACCGCCCGCGCACCGGCCAGCCCGAAGTCGGTCACCTTCGCCGTCCAGTCCGCGTCGACACCGATATCGACCATGATGTTCGCGGGTTTGACGTCCTGGCGAATCAGTTGCTGCCGGTGCGCGTGGTCGATGCCCCAGGCGATCTGCACGGCAAGGTCCAGGATCCGTGCGAGGGAGTCGTCACAGCTGCCCGGGCCGTCCGCGGCGTACAGCCGCCCGTCCCGGACCAGCTCGGCGAGCGAGCCCCCGGCCACCCACTCGGCGAACACGCACGGCGTGGCCTCGACCCGACGCACGTACTGGCAGGCCACGACGTTCGGATGCAGACCCAGGCCGACCCAGGCGCCCGCCTCACGCTCGAACCCGTTGCGTCCCGCGTCCGTGGCCACCAGCGCAGGTCGCGGCATCTTGACGGCGAGGTCCATGTGCCACGAGAGGTGGCGGACCCGGTACACCAGGCCCATTCCGCCGCCTTCAAGGACATCGAGCACCTCGTACAGCCCGAGAACGACGTCCCCCTGCCGCCACCGCCCCATCGCCGTATGGCCAACCTTGCGTGGATCAGGGCGGGTTGGCAACCGCGGCACGCCGCGCACGCCCGTGGCGCACCGCGTCCGATCGCCCTGGCGCCGCCAGGTCCACGATGCCCGCGGCACTCAGCCGTACGGCCGTTCGCGGGCCCGGCACAAGCCGTCGTTCTCCGCGGTACGGTCACACGGGGGCCCAGCGGGGGCAGGATGAGCCCATGAGCCTCGATGTCCCAAGAATCCGTGATGACTTCCCCGCCCTCCACAATGGCGTGGCCTACTTCGACGGACCGGGCGGCACACAGGTGCCCGGCAGGTCGCCGAGGCGATGGCCGCTGCCATGTGCTCGGGCGTCTCCAACCGCGGCACGGTGACGGACTCCGAGCGCCGTGCCGACCAGATCGTCCAGGACGCCCGGCAGGCCATGGCGGACCTGCTCGGCTGCGCTGCGCGCGGGGTGGTCTTCACCCGGTCGGCGACGCAGGCGGCGTACGACGTCTCGCGGGCGCTGGCCCGGGGCTGGGCCGCCGGTGACGAGATCGTCGTCACCCGGCTCGACCATGACGCCAACGTCCGGCCGTGGGTCCAGGCGGCCGAGTCCGCCGGTGCGGCGGTGCGGTGGGCCGCCTTCGACCGCACGAGTGGTGAGTTGGACGTCGACGCCGTACGGGGCGAGTTGTCCCGCAACACGAGGCTGGTGGCGGTCACCGGAGCGTCGAACCTGCTGGGCACGCAGCCCGACATCCCGGCGATCGCTGAGGCGGTCCACCAGGCGGGGGCGCTGCTGTACGTCGACGGGGTGCACTTGACAGCGCACACGGCGATCGACGTCGCCGCGCTCGGCGCCGACTTCTACGCCTGCTCGCCGTACAAGTTCTTCGGCCCGCACCACGGCGTGGTCGTCGCGGAACCGGGCCGGTGGGAGGAGCTGCACCCGGACAAGCTGCTGCCCGCGACCGATGACGTCCCGGAACGCTTCGAGGTCGGCACCCTGCCGTACGAGATCCTTGCCGGCACCACCGCGGCGGTGGACTACATCGCCGACCTGGCGTCGGCGGCGGCCGACCGCCGCAGCCGGGTGCTGGAGTCGATGCGGGCCGTGCAGGCGTATGAGGAGGAGCTGTTCGCGAAGCTGCTGGCGGGCCTTGCGGACATCAAGGGAGTGCGGCTGTACGGGGCGCCGGTCCGGCGCACACCGACCGTGTACTTCTCCGTGCGGGAGTGCCCGGCGCTCGAGGTCCATAAGCGGCTGGCGCGGCTCGGGGTGAACGCGCCGGCGGGCAGCTTCTACGCGCTGGAGGCTGCGCGCTGGCTGGGCCTTGGGGACACCGGCGCGGTACGGGCCGGGCTGGCTCCGTACTCGGACGAGGAGGATGTGGAGCGGCTGCTCACCGGGGTCGCGGAGATGGCCGGGTGAGGCGGGGCGTACTGGTCACGGGTGCGTCCCGGGGTATCGGCCGCGCCGTCGCCGAGGCGTTCGCAAAAGCCGGGGACCGGGTCGCGGTGCACTACAACAGCTCGGCGCGGCAGGCCGAGGAGGTTGCCGCCTCGCTGCCCGGCGACGGCCATCACACCGTCCAGGCGGACATGGCCGACGCGGACGCGGTGCGGCGCGCCGTGGACACGGCCGCCGAGCGCCTCGGGCGCTTGGACGTGTTGGTCAACAACGCCGGCGTCTTCCTGGCGCATCCGCCGCTGAACACGTCGTACGCACAGTGGCAGGCAGCCTGGTCGGCGACGCTGGCCACCAATCTCACCGGAGCGGCCAACGCCACGTTCTGCGCGGTGCCCCACCTGGTCGCCGCGGGCGGCGGAGCGGTCGTCAACGTCTCCAGCCGCGGGGCGTTCCGCGGCGAGCCCGACCATCCGGCGTACGGCGCGTCCAAGGCGGCGCTGAACGCCTTCGGCCAATCGATGGCGGTGGCGCTCGGCCCGCAGAACATCAGCGTGGCCACGGTCGCCCCGGGCTTCGTGGCAACGGACATGGTCCGCTCAGTCCTGGAGGGGCCACAAGGCGAGGCGGTGCGGCGGCAGTCGCCGCTCGGCCGGGTGGCCCGCCCCAAGGAGGTCGCGGCGGCGGTGCTCTGGCTGGCGTCCCGGGAGGCGGTCTTCGCCAGCGGCACCATCATCGATGTCAACGGCGCTTCCTATTTGCGCAGCTGAACGGAGGGACAGCGGCGGCTGGCTGCGGCGGATCACGGGACTACTGGGCTGCGACGATGGAACGCGCAACTGACGTGCCCGAGAGCTTCGCCCGGTCTGCCGATCGGGGCCGGGTGAACGACTACGACGCTTTCGCCGAGGCGTACTCGGCGGAGAACGAGAACAACCTGTCGGACCTTCTTCAGCATCGGCTCGCCGGGCCGCAGGGCCTCCTTCTTCCTCGACGGCCGCAGCAGCGTGATGCCCTGTGCGGACAGTGACCGTTCGAAGGTCTTCGATGCGAAGCCCTTGTCGCTGATCAGCAGCAGGCCCGGCCGGGAGCGGCCGGATCGCTTGGAGGTGGTGGCACCATGGACGCCCCCCGGGCGTCCATGGTGCCACCACCTCTCAGGATGAAATGCCTGGGAAGGCATCTCCCAGCGGGGAGTCCGCGGCCGCCGCACATGCGACGATGGCCTCCTCGACATCGGCCAGCATGTGCTCTGCCATCTCACGGTCCACGAGGGTGGAGTCGTGCACCAAGCGCATTTTCACCGAATCGTCGTGGATGATCACTCTGAGGTTGTGCTCCGGTCCGGAATGCCCGGGACGGGAATACGCGATCTGGGGAGCCGTGCTTCCGTCGGCACAAGGGGCTCCGTGATGGCGGCAGCTCGTGACCGAAGCTCCCTCCTGAATCGTCACATTGATGAATCGCTCGATCGGCAGCGGGCGGGACCGTCGCGTTTCCTCCTGGGCCCAGATTTTCTCGATTTCATCGGGATCGAAATGCGACCACCGGTAAGCCTTGGCGAGCTCCGCGTCACACCGGCTCAGAAACGACGAGACGGGCACCCCGTATTCGGGCCTGACGCCAACGACGGCCGGCTGGACCAGACAGGCCACCATGGCTCTGGCGCGCGCGTCGAAACGATTGTTGGAGAACACTTGAACCGGGTAGAAATCGCACCCGGTGTTCCGTTCCACTGCGATCGCGTAGGCGGCCAGAACGATGCCGCCCACCATGGCCGTCTGGCGTCGAGTCAACTCCGCCACAGCGCATTTCAGTCGGTGGGACGTCAGGTGTACCACCGCTGAGCGCGCGTCCTTCCGCCGGTACGTACGTCCTGGATAGATGGAGCTCGGAGCCGCTGCGGACATGCCCTGCCAGTAGGCCCTGGCGCGGGCGATGGCCCGGCCGCGTTCCTCGGAGCGTTCACGGACCGCGTAGTCGAGCGGTGAGGGGGGCGTCGGCGGCACCGGATCCGCCGGGTGCCCGCCTGCCGTGACCTGCGCGGCGACGAGTCGGATGAAGTCGGCCTTCAGGACATCGAGGCCCGTCGCGTCGGACGCGACGTGGTGAACGGTGAACACCGCGTGGTGGAGTTCCTTTTCGCGGGTGCCGTACAGATCGATGCGCAGGGGGATGTCTGCTTGCAGATCAAAGGCGATGACAGCCGAAGGCTGCTCCAAAGGGCCTTCCACGTGGTGTATTTCGGCTGCGCGCAGACGCATCAGGAGTTCACCGGTCGGCGTCTCGCCGTAAGTGCATCGCAGTGCGTGGTGCGTACTGACGAGTGCCTCAGCCGCCGCCAGCGCGTGGGCGGCAGTGACCGGCGCGGGGAAGTCGACTCTGCACTGCAGATTCGCCAAGTGCGCATCGCTCTTGCCGAACGCGGGCTTGTCGTCGCGCCACTCTCTCACGTGCCCCCACGGAGCCGGCCCCTCGCGCAGCACAGGACCGGCGGAGAAACGTATGTGATGGACGATCTCCATCGTCTGTCCGTTCAAGGACTCCATCATTTCTGGTAGCTGGTTGCCTGAGAGCGGAACAACTCCGCGTAGCTGCCCCCGGCCGACAACAGGGCCTCGTGATTGCCCTGTTCGACGATGCGGCCGTCCGATACGACGACGATGAGGTCGGCCATCCGGACAGTGGAGAAACGATGGGAGACAAGCACGGTGATCAGGCCGTTCTCTCCGGTTGCCTGATCGACGTAACGCTCGTGGAGATCATGCTCGGCATGAGGATCGAGGGCGGCCGTCGGCTCGTCCAGTACGCGAAGCAGCGGGGCCGTGCGCATGGAGCCACGCGCCAGGGCGACGCGTTGGGCCTGGCCATGGGAGAGCTGCACGCCGCCGTAGAGAAGTCCGAGCTGGGTGTCGTAGCCCTGGGGCAGAGCTTCGATGACCGTGTCGGCCCCGGCCGCGTGGGCGGCGCGGCGGACCTCCTCCTGGCTGTCCGCCCGTGGCAGGTCCCCGATCCCGATCGCCTGACCGACCGGCAGTGCGAAGGAGACGAAGTCCTGGAAAGTTCCGGTACAGCGACTCCGCCAGGCTTCGATGTCGAACTCGTCCAGGTGCGTGCCATCGACCGTGATACGGCCTTCGGTGGGCTGGTACATGCCGGTCAGCAGCTTCACCAGCGTCGTCTTGCCCGCGCCGTTGATGCCCACCAGGGCCACCGTGGAACCCGCGTGCAGCGTGAGATCCACGTCTTCGAGAACCGGGGTGTCGGTGCCGGGGTACGTGAACGAGACGCCGTCGAGGCGGATGCCGACGGCGAGTTCGCCGGGCGGCAGCAACGTGCCGGTGGGCCGGCCGGAGTCGGCGTAGCCCCTCAGCCACAGGTAGTGCTCCGTGGCCAGGCGGGCATCGGCGGTGCGTTCGTACTCCTCGACGACCTGGTTGACCTGGCCGCGCAACCGGGCGCCGATGGTGATGAAGAGCATGACATCGCCCATGTGCGCCTCATGAGTGGCGACCATGTGGACAAGGAGGAAGAGACCTGCCGTGTATCCGACCGCGTAACACGCCCAGCCACCCCACTGCCACAGGGCGGCGACGGTCCGGGCCCGTGCCACCTGGCGGATGACGGTACCGCTGGCGTCGCGGGCTGCCTCGTCGAGGGCGTATCCGGAACCCGAGATCTTGATCTCCCGCACGGCCTCGGTGTCGAGGCACATGCTGTGCAGCTTCCTCTCCTGTCGCTCGACTTCCGCCGTGGCTTTGCGGGCAGCCGATGTGTGTCGGTGCCCACGGCGAGTCGCCCACAGGGGAGGCAGGGCGAGTGGGGCCATCAGGCCGAGCAACGGGTGGATGCCGACGAGGAGAATGACGGACAGTACGGCGCTGCCGATCGCTCCCACGCCTGCGGCCAGTGCCCAGAAGCCGCTGGACAGGTCCCGTGTGGTCGACCGCAGCAGGGAGACGCGGTCGAGGTAGTCGGCGCGTTCGAGATGCGCGAGCGTGGGGATGCGGCCGGTGCGGGTGAGGATCTCGTCGTTCACGGCGATGTCGATACGGTCGATCAGATCGCCCTGGCGGTAACGCATGACGCGCTCCGCACCGACTCCCAGGCACCAGGCCAGAGCACCCAGAACGGCAGCCTGGGCAACGCCCGCCACCGAGTGGCCCTGTGCGGCGTCGACCACCCAGCGCTGGCTCCAGCCCGTGGCCGCGACCACGAGGGCGCCGACGGCGATCAGAGACAGGACGAGCAGGGAACCGGAGCGGTCCTCGCTCCAGGAGAGAGCGAACATGTGACGCGTGGTGTTCAGGCGCTCGGCCATCGTGGCCCGACGTCGGGGCGATGTCATGTCAACCCCGGAATGGCCGTGGCGGACGTGCCGTCGAGGGCGGTGCTCGGGTCCACGGGCTCCTCGGCAAATCGAGCGGCCTGCAAGGCGAACATGTGCGCGTACTTCCCCTTCTCGGTCATGAGGGTGTCGTGGTCGCCCTCCTCGGCGATCCCTGTCTCGTCGAGGACCACGATCCGGTCGGCTGCGCGGACGGTGGAGAGACGGTGCGAGATGAGGACCACGGTTGCGCGGTCGGCGATCTCCGCAACGATTCGTTCGTAGAACTCCGCCTCTGCCCGCACATCGAGATGGGCCGTCGGCTCGTCCAGGATCAGAAGGTCCCTGCCGTGATCGACAGCGAACAGGGCACGGGCGATCGCCAGTTTCTGCCACTGCCCGCCGGACAGATCGGCGCCGTCGCGCAGTTCACGCGAGAGAACGGTGTCGAGACCGTGGGGCAGCCGGTCCAGGAAGGAGGTGAGCCCGGCACGCTCGGCCGCGTTCCGGATGCCCTCGTGGTCGGCTTGGTGTTCGGGGGCGCCCAGCGCGATGTTCTGTGCGGCCGTGAGCGGATAGCGAACGAAATTCTGGAAGACGACAGCGACCCGGCGCTGCCAGTCCGGCGTGCTGTCAGGGGTGAGAGCGACCCCGTCGACGCGGATCTCCCCGCTCTGCGGCGTGTAGAGCCCGGCTATCAGCTTGATGAGGGTGGTTTTGCCTATGCCGTTGCGTCCGACCACTGCCAGGCTTTCCCGCGGCTCTATGGTCAGGTCGAACTCGTCCACGACGCGCTCGGCAGCGCGCGGGTAGCCGAAGGAGATGTGGCGCAGTTCGATGCGCGCGGGTACGGGGCACCGTTCGGCGGGCAACGGAGCGTCGAGCACCTGCGGTCCACCCGCCCGGTCCTCGATGCGCTGCAGAGCGTGCACGGCCTGCAGACCATAGTCGATCATAAAAGTCTCTGAGCCCAGGTTGCCGGCGGCGAGGACGCCGAAGGAGGCGACGACCGTGCGGACGAGGCCGCTGACCGCCAGGTCACCGTTGACGACTGCCATGCCGGGGACGAAGAGGGCCGCACCGGCAATCAGCCCTCGGGGCAGGACCATCCACCATTCAAGGCTCAGCACCCAGCGGCGCACCCGGGTCAGGTCGCCGAGCCAGTTCCACATCTCTTCGCGGCGTCGTGCGGAGATCCACGCCGGCAGCGCGAAGAGTCTGATCTCCTTGCCCGCGCCCGCGTCCAGTGCGGTGTCCGTCCAGTACCCGGCACGGCGCCGAAAGCCGTCGACCGTGTCCCGCATGTCCATCTGCACCTTCCACCTGCGGCGCTGGATGTCCCGGGTGACGACCGCCACGACCAGGAGTGCGGCGGCCAGCCAGACGCTGAAACCGGCCACGACGAGGGCGGCGAGGACGGCGGAGACAAAGCGCAGGGCGAGGGCGATCTGCGCGCAGGCGGCGCGGCCGGGCGACCGTACGAAACCGTTCACGGAGGCGAGGTCGCCGGCCCGGGAGGCATCGTCGGCGAATGACGGATCCTCGGCGAGGGCCAGCGGCGCCCGCAGAAAGCAGGCCCGGACCCGGCTGCGAAGGTACGTGTCGATTCGCTGCGCCACGGTGAATTCCGTGGCGGCCCGAAGCACCATGACGAGTTGCTCGACCACGAGGACCGCCACGACACCGACGACGGCCACCGTAACGGATTCCACCGCGACGGTGCCGTACAGAATGTCCGAGAGGCGTTTCGCGAGGAAGCCCGTGACAACTGCCGTGAGGGAGGGAACAGCCGCGAGGAGACAGAGGAGGAACAGCAAGAGGAATGTCTGATTCCCGCCGGAACGCAACAGTTTCGTCAGGACTGTCCGCTGTCTCGCCCATGTGTATATGCGGCCTTTGCGTATCCGCCAGTCACGCGCGCTCACACATCTCCTTCTTGAAGCCCCAAGAGGGGTTAAAACAGATACTTGGTACTCCGGCGATTTCGGGTCGATACCTAGCGAAACGCCCAGAAGTTGCACATCCGGCGAGTGTGACTCCGGCATGACACGCGGCAGGCTATGACAGCTTTTGCTCGATCTCAAGCTCTTGCCAACAATTTCGAGCATGTGAGAACATCCAGTTGCTTGCGCAACGCACGTTGCCATCCCGCCTGTCCCAGGGATGCCTATATTTCCGGTTGGTCCCTCTGGATTGAAGGGGAGCCCGTACGGAACTCGACTGTATCCACTGGGCGGTTTCGTATGCCCATCGCATTCCTCATACCGCCCGGCGGTATCCTCTAGGCAGGCTCCATGCTCGAACTGCAACAGAAGTACGCGGCCATGTGGAAAGAGGCCGAACTGGCTCTGGAAACAGGTGAATACACGCCCGACACGCCCCCACGGCATGGCGAACCCAGATGGGGCCTGAGCCTTGTTGCGCTTGTCGACGGCGATGTGCGTGCAAGGATCGAAGACGATCTGATGCCGATATCAGAAGCGCTCGGTACGCACCATTTCGTCTATTCTCCTGAGAACCTGCACATGACCGTCCGTAGCCTTGAGGGCTATCAGGACGAGATTTCCGAGGAACAGGTCGAGTTCTACGCGGAACAGGCAACTCGGGCCCTCGGAGCATCACCGGCCGTTGAGGTCGTCTGCCGAGGGCTCGGAGGCTCGCGAGGTGGGCTTTTCGTGCGCGGCTATCCCAGTGAGTCGCTGATACACGTGCGGACGGTGCTGCATGACTGCGCCGAGCGGCTTGGGCCCCGGTCTTTCGTCAGCAACGACTACCGGGCGATGCGGGACACGGCACACATCTCGCTGGCGGTCTTTCAGGAGCCCGCGGTGCCGGAGCCGCGAATTGCCCGGGTCATCACGGAACGCGCCGACAAGGACTACGGCGTGCTGCGACCAGCATCCCTCGCCTTGGTCGGTTACACCATCGCCGGCGGGGCGATCACGGTGAACCAGATCAGAACCGTCCGCGCCGCCTGACGCACCAGCCCCCAGCGATCCGTGTCCTATGGTCACCGGACCTGATCCAAGGAAACTTGCCTGCCCATGGGCCACCCCATTCCAACGCGCGGCCTGGTGCTCGCAGCCGGTCACGGAACCCGGCTGGCGCCCTTCACGGCATTGCGCCCCAAGCCTCTCCTGCCTGTCCTCAACATCCCCCTCGTCCTCTGGGCAGTCGATCGTCTCCGATCCTCCGGGATCACTTCCGTAGCAGTGAACATGCAAGCGGCACACGAACCCGAGTTCAGACAGGTACTCGGCGACGGCCACCGGCTCGGCATCGAGCTCACCTGTGTCCTGGAGGACAGTCCCAGGGGGACCGGTGGAACACTGTCCGCCATCAGAGGTTTCTGGGGAGACGCCAACCTGCTCGTGATCGACGCCGACATCATTTCGACGCTCGATCTGTCAGGTCTCCTCGACCACCACAGCACTCAGCATGCTGACGCCACCGTCGGCTGTCTCCGGCACACCTGGCCGAGCGCCGATTTCTCGGGTGACATCCTGGTCCTTGAACCGAACGGGTCACGTGTCAGCTCATACCAGCACAGACCCCGATCGGCCGCGACCAGCCGTATCGCCGCGGCAGGCGCAGTCGCTCTCGCACCCGGCGTGGCGGATTCGGTCCCGCACCCCGCACAGGAGACCAGCGGGCCGGACCCGGTCGACCTTGGCAGGGATGTGCTTGCCGCCCTGGCCGCTGATCCGGCGCGACATGTGCACGCCTACTTGCGCCCTCATCGCTTTGTCGATTTCGGAACACCCGAACAGTTTCTGACGGGATCCTTGATGGCGCTCTCGGGCCGCCTCCGCCCGCCCCCGGGGCACAACTCGTCCGCTGCCATCGCCTCGGTCGACGGCAGCGCCGTGATCCATCCGAGCGCCACGGTCGAGCGCGGTGTTCTGGTCGGTCGCGGCGCGAATATCGGTGCCGACTGCCGGATCATCGGCCCCTCCGTCGTCGGCGAGGGCTGCGGAATAGGCGCCGGATCGGTGGTGCGCGAGTGCGTACTCCTCCCCGGCACCCAAATCCCCTCAGGCACTCACGTACACCGCAGACTCATCGGGCCCGACTCGTCGATCGAAGAATTGCAGGAAGGCGACTCCGGTGCTCAGCAGCCATTCTGAAGACCCTGCGACCGCGGAGTCGCAGCACCCGATTTATGAGGCTCTGGTCGCAGCCTCCCGGATACGCCCCGACGGATGGGCGGTACGCGACCCAGGCCGCTCCCTCAGCTATCCAAGGCTGCTGGAATTGGTCGATGAGGAGGCTGTCCGACTGCATACCGCCGATGTGCGGCGCGGCTCCCTGGTGATGATCCAGTCGACACATGACATCGCCTATCTGGCAGCGTACTTCGCGGCGCTCCGCTGCGGAGCCGACGTCATGCCGTATGACCCTTCGGCGGGCCCTCGCGAGATTCAGCGCGAAGTGGACCAATACGGGGTCGAGTTCGTACTCGTCCCGGCCGGGTCGGGTGCTGAGTGCCGACGGCACAGGGCTCCGGACGGTCGCGTGCGCATGGCGGGGCCCGATGCCGGTGGGCGCGTCCTGCTCCCGACCAGTGGCACCGGAGGGCAGCCGAAGCGCGCTGTGCACAGCCCCTACCGTCTGATGGCGAACGCTGCCGCACACGCGGAATCCGTCGGGCTCTCGGGCGACGACTCCACTCTCGTCGTCCTGTCTCCGGCGTTCGGCTACTGCCACACCAGTCAGATCCTGGCGCACGTCCTCCTCGGCGGCCGCATCGCCTTCCCGCCCAAGCCGGCGATGCCTCACGACCTTGCTGTCGCGATGCGAAGCGCGCAGACGACCAACACGACAATGGTTCCGCACCTCCTCGGCGATGTGATGCTCAAGGCGCTGTCCGGTGTTTCGACGCTCCGGCAGATATCCATCGGCGGAGCGGCCATCACGGTGCACCAGGTGGAGCAGATCACTGGGCGCCTGCCCGCGGTGGAACTGCTCCAGACCTGGGGCATGACGGAGTGCGGTCCCCGCCTGACCACCTGGCGGGCAGGGCGCGATCCGCTGGCGCCCGGGTGCGTGGGCCGTCCCGTTCCCGGCGTGTCCGTGGAAGCGCGGCCCTCCTCGGGTCGAGCCGGCATCGGCGAGGAAGGACTGGGCGAGCTCTACGCCCGTACGCCCTACGCGATGCTCGGCTACCTGCCGGGACCTGGCACTGACGCGGATGTCCTCGTCGAACCCGATGTGATCCGGACCGGCGATCTTGGATTCGTGGACGCAGACGGGCAGGTGTATGTGCGCGGACGGATCAAGAACCTGATCGATGTCGCCGGAAAAAAGGTTTCTCCCGAGGAGATCGAGAGCGTTATCGCTGGTCTTCCCGGGGTGGCGGCAGTCCGTGTCCGGGGCAGGGACGTCCCACGGAAGGGCCAGCAACCGGTGGCACTGATTGTGCGGACCGAAGACGCGCCGCTGGAGGCCGCGGAGGTGTCCGCCGCGGTGCGTGAAGCACTCGCGCCTCACAAATGGCTCAGGGACGTGGCCTTTGTCGACACGTTGGAGACCACCACCACTGGCAAACTGCGGAGGCTGGACAGATGACGCCCAACCGCTCGGGGCTCGCACTCACCGACGGCGGAGTGGGCAGCGAACTCGCCCGGTTCGCCATCGAGTCCGTCCCGTATTACCGGGAGCGCTACGCGGGGCGGGTGGAAAACCTTGATGCCTTCGACGTACTGCCCAAGGACGCCGTCCTGGGACAGGAGCAGCGTTTCCTCGCCGACGGCCGTTCCCTGGATACCCTGCTGTTCAACGCGACCAGTGGGACGACGGGCACACCGCTGCGCCGCTACTACGATGTCTCCGAGGCCGCCCGAGTGGCACTGCCGCTGTGGCGGGCACGTCGCTGGTATGGCATCACCGATCCCCGGATGCCCTCCTGCCGATTCTTCAGCGACGAGCACGACAACGGCCCGGTCCTCCTGCAGGCAAACGTGCTGAGCCTGAGCGTCCGGGACCTGTCGGACGCGGCGTTCGCCGAATACCACGCGGCTCTGCACAGCCACCAGCCCCTCTGGTTCCAAGCCGTCCCGAGTGTGACCGGCCGGTTCTCCCGGTGGATGCTGAAACAGGGACTGCGCGGACCCGAAAGCCTGCGGCTGATAGAGCTCAACAGCGAGTCGACGCTGGCCACCGACCGCAGAGACATCGAGGCAGCATTTCCTGGAGCGCGTCTCGCCGACCACTACGGTTCCAAAGAGACCTGGTGCGTTTCCTACCAGTGCCCGCACGGCAGCCGGCACGTTATGGCGGACAGTCTCGACGTCGAGGTGCTGACCGGCGGGCATCTCGCCGCTGAGGGCCGCGGCAGTCTGGTGGTGACCAATCGTCACTTCCGGTCCATGCTCCTGATCCGCTACCTCCTTGGCGACCACGTATCGATCAGCCGTGAGTCATGTGCGTGCGGTCGACCCGGTCCGCTGCTCGACGCCGTCGAGGGACGGACCGGCCAGTACGCCGTGGGCGACCGCGGTGAGTCCGTGTACGAGACGTACTTCGACATCGGGATCCGGCAGGTGATCGGACGCTGGCCGGGATCGGTTCTGCGGTATCAGTTCGTCCAGAACGGTGCGCGGCTGACTGCTGTGATCGAGCCCGGTCCGTCCTGGTCCGACCAGGCCTCCGCCGCGTTGCACGCGTATCTGCGCCCCGTCTTCCAGGACTCGGATATCCACATCACCACCGGAGCGGTCGCGGACGTCCCCGGAAAGAAGTTCAGGAACATCATCAGTGACCGCGTCGGATGAATTTTTGAGCGGTTCCCCTCCGGTAGCCGGGACGGCATCCATGCGGGAGTTTCCCTCGCGGCAGGTTCTCCGTTCGTACGAGCGCGGGCTCATCACGATGACGACGCGGAGGTTCCCGCTGCAGGCGGAGGAACTCCACGCGATGTCGACGCAGGGGACGGCGCTGGTCAGCAAGGCCATTGCCCAGGATCCAGAGGGGTTCGCCCGCTATACCTGGGCGCGGGAGCTCGTGGTGGTGGTCAGTGATGGGTCCGCTGTCCTGGGGCTGGGAGACCTGGGTCCGCATGCCTCGCTTCCGGTTCTTGAGGCGAAGTGCGCGTTTTTGAAGATGTTCGCCGATATCGATGCCGTGCCTCTCATCTTCGGGGACACCGGCGTCGACGGAATCGTCGACGCTCTGGTCGCACTGCGGCCGTCGTTCGGCGCGGTCAGCATCGAGGACGTGCGGGCGCCACGCTGTTTCGAACTCGAACGCAGGCTGCGCGCGGCGCTCGACTGCCCGGTCATGCACAACGATCAGCACGGCACAGCCGTCGCCGTGACCGCGGCGCTGCGCAATGCGGCGACGTTGCGAGGGCAGGACCTTGCGTCGATGCGCGTCGTGATCGTCGGTGCTGGGGCGGCCGGCAGCGCCACCGCTCGCCTCGTTGCCTCGGCGGGAGTGTCCGACCTCGTAGTGGTCGACACCAAAGGAATCATTCATCCGGACCGTCACGGACTCCTCGGCGTCAAAAGGGAATTGAGTCGCCTCGGTAATCCACGGGATCTGACCGGTGGCCTGGCCGAGGCGCTTGACGGCGCCGATGTGTTGATCGGCCTGTCGTCCACAAAGATCCCGGAAGCGTTGTTGCGAACCATGAACCGGGACCCGGTAATCCTCGCACTCGCGAATCCAGAGCCGGAGGTATCGGCGGACGCTGCGCGTGCGGTGGGTGCTCTTCACGCCACGGGCAGGGCAAGTGATCCCAATTGCGTCACCAACCTGCTCGCTATTCCGGGAATATTTCGCGGCGCGTTCTCGGCAGGTTCCCGGGAGATCACCGATGCCATGCTGCACGCGGCGGTCGACGGCCTGGTGCAGGCCGGCAGTTCAGGACTCGACGCAGGACATCTGGTTCCTGATCTGATGGATCCCACGACCCATCAACATGTCATCAATGCGGTCAGGGCTGCGGCCCCGACCGCACCGCAACCCTATGGAGCCAGCTGTGTCGAAGAGCGTTGACACTCGAATCGACGACATGATCAAAACCTTCACCTCAGAAGTGATGAACGCGGCAGAAATCGCGTACTCCGATGATTCAGAACTTGTCGGAGATCTCGGTTTTGATTCGCTCGACCTCGTCTCATTCCTTGCCCAGATTGAGCAATCATGGAATTTTGTGATACCTGACGAGGATTTTTCCATCGAGCGGTTCTCAACCGTGGGCTCGGTACGCAAATACATCAAAAACAAGATCTGAGTAAATCGTCCAGAGAGGGAAGGAGAAAGGTACACGCATGGGTGCATCACTGGCCGTATACGCGTCGATGCAGGGCAGCTTTCCCACCGATGACTACGTGACGAAAGCCATCGATCTCGCCAGTGACTGCGAGAGGCTGAAATTCACCGGGGCTCTGGTGCACTTCAATCACCGGGTTCCCGACCCGTGGCTCACGTCGTCACTCCTGATCCAGAACTCCACGACGTTCGTACCCATGGTGGCCGTCCAGCCCTACTACACCTCTCCGTTCGCACTGGCCAAGATGATTGCCACGGTGGCCTACCTGCATCAGCGGCGGGTGGCGCTGAACATGGTCGCCGGATCGACTCCGGGAGAACTCCACCAGGTCTGCGATCGCCTGGACCACGACGACCGCTTCCGGCGCATGGACGAATACCTGGGAATCGTCCGCGATCTGCTGGCCGACAAGACTCCGCTCGACCGATCTGGTCAGGTATACGAATACGCCAACCTGAATTATTTCGCACAGGGAATGGACCAGGGTCTCCAACCCGATATATTCATCGCCGGATCATCGGAAGCTGCCATGCAGCTCAGTGCGCGGCACGATGCCGTGGCAGTCACCAATCCCACCCCTTTCGGCGCTTTCTCCGACGATTACGCCGCTCCGCTGGCTGGTAAGTCGCAGATTGGCGTAAGGATCGGACTGATAGCGCGAGAGACCCGTGAAGAGGCCTGGGAAGCCGCAAAAAGCTACTTCCCGCCCAATCGTGCCGCGCAGATCAACGTCAAACTTCATGGCCGAGCCTCCGACTCCGTCTGGCGCAGGAGACTGTCCGATCTCTCCGGTGAAGAGACGCATGACGGCGTGTACTGGCTGGGAGCTATTCTTGCCGGCGGCTCGCACTCTCCATTTCTTGTCGGATCCTACACGGATGTCAGCAGATATCTTGCCCGTTACATCGAAAGCGGGGTCTCTCACATTATTCTTGCCAGCCCCTGGGAGGAGTACGAGAGAAATTCAGCACTTCTCGGCGCAATGCATAATCATACGACCGTCGTGAGTAGCTGACGGTACATCGCGATCCCGTTGAGCAATCTCAATTTCCGTGACGCGCTAAGCGCTTGCATCAGGCCTACTACAATGAACAGGAAATGTACTTGTCAAGGCGAATTGGAATAACGGGCGGCGCCGGGTTCCTTGGAACGAACTTGGCTTCCATGGCCGTTGAGCGAGGCCACGAGGTCGTGATCATCGATGTCGGGGACCGACTCGGCCGAGTGGCTTATCGGACGGCCACGGCCCCGGAGAGCCGGCTCACCTTTCACAGCATCGATCTCGCCGCTCCGGACGCCGAACTGCCGGACGGCCTGGACGTCGTGATCCATCTTGCTGCTCTGCCCCAGGTCGACTACTCGCTTTTCCACCCCAGGAAAGTGACGGTCAACAACCTCACCGCACATGCGGCTGTCCTCGCGTCCGTCCGGGCGAGCGGAATACCGCTCCTCTTCACCTCGTCGATCGAGGTCTACGGCGGAAACGACGGCGCTGTCTTCGACGAGGACGATGCGCTGCAGCCCCTCTCCCCCTACGCGGCGTCCAAGGTCGGCTGTGAGCAGCTCGGGGCCTCCTATCAGGTCAATTACGCCAGTGAGATCACGACGGTACGACTGACCAACCTGTACGGGCCGTGGCAGGCACCGGACCGGGTGATCCCACGCCTGATCACACAGGCACTCACCGGGCTGGAAGGCGAAGCCGTTCTCGGACGGCTCCGGGACTTCATGTACGTGGACGACGCCGCCAGAGCCATCCTTGCCCTGGTCGAATCAGGGCAGTGGGGCGGCACGTACAACGTCTCCACGGGAGAGGGCGTGGGCCTGGAGGACGCCGCGGATCTCGTGAGCGCTGCCGTGGGAGGGCGGATCCACCGGCTGCAGTGCCCTGTCGGGGACGGCCGCGGCATGTCACTGGTCGCGTCCCCGCGACGGCTGACCCGGGCCATCGACTGGAAGCCGGAAATCTCTCTCACCGACGGCATCGGCCTGACGGCGTCCTGGTACCGGTCCCACCGAACGTGGTGGCAGCCGTTCGAGCCTCAGCTCCGGGTGGACCGCAACGGCCCGGAATTCCTTCTCGACCACATCTACGAACTCGGAAACTGACCCGTGCCAAAGACTGACATCGCCGCACGACTCCGGGTGCTCGACACCATCATCACCGAGAGCGTCGCCCCCGCCGCGGCCTCGGTGGACCGTGACGGCCGGTTTCCGCAGGAAAGCATAGCGGCTCTGGCGGACGCCGGGTTCTACGGCCTGACCATTCCCGAGGCGTGGGGTGGCTGGGATGCGAACGCGGCCGAGACCAGCGAAGTGATCAAACGACTTGCCACGGCCTGCGCGTCGACCGCCATGGTGTTCGTCATGCATCTCACGGCCCTGCGCTCGATCGTGCTCTTCGGCAGCCAGAGGCAGCAGGACCGGTATCTGCCCAGCATCGCCCAGGGGAAGATGCTGGTGACCGAGGCGATCAGCGAGGCCGGCTCCGGCTCCCAGTGGTGGTCCCTGGCCAGCACGTCGAAGAAGACCGCCGATGGGTACCGACTGGACGCGGACAAGAGCTTTGCGACCTCGGCCGGACACGCCGACCTGTACATCGTCTCCACCCGCAGCCCTGGTTCCGAGAACGACCGGGACCACGCGCTGTTCGCCGTGAGCGCCGACACGCCCGGAATAGCGTTCGGCGAATGGCATGGGCTCGGGCTGGCGGGCAACAGCAGCACCTGGATGACCTTTCACTGCGATGTGGACGCCGATGCCCTGTTGTTCGGTGGCGGCGACGCAGCGGGACTGAGGACGTACAACGAGGCCAACCAGCCCATCTACCACCTCGGCGTGGCCTCGGCCTACCTCGGTATCGCCACGGCCGCGTACACGGCGGGCGTCACACGCATCCGTGGCCGCCGCTACGACGGTGAAGCCACCGTGCACGGCAGGAACCTCAGCCAGTATCCGGTCGCACGGCGGCATGTCGGGACGATGGCGGTCCGGCTGGCCTCCTGTGAGAGCCTGGTCGCGCGCCTCGCCGCCGAGATCGACGCGGGCACGAAGTTCGAGCAGTTGGCCGTCCTTATGACCGCTGCCAAGGTCGCACTCGCCGAGGCCAGCGTCGACATCGCCCGGGAAGCCATGCTGGCCAGCGGCGGCAGCGCGTACGCTCGGGGGTTCCTGCCCATCGAACGTCACCTGCGTGACGCGATGGCGGCGTCGCTCATGGGTCCCAACGACGACTTCTGCAAGGAACTCATCGGTCGGCTCGAACTGGACGGCAGCTCCTACCATGATCTCTGATACGACAGCTGCCGCCAGCCGCGCGATCGTTGCCGAAGAACGCCGGCATCTGAGGTTCGCACTGGGCACGCTCAGCGTTGATCCCCCTGCCATCGAACGAGGCCGGGGAAGCTGGGTCCACGACGCCGACGGGCGCTCCTATCTCGACCTCTTCGCCGGCGCGGGCCGCTGCGTACTGGGCCACGGAGACGCGAGCTTCGCAGCAGCGCTGGGGGAACAGGCGGGCACACTGGCCGTGACCCGGCATCCGAGCACGAGCCGGGCAGCTCTCGGAGCGGCCCTCGTGCACGCCGCTCCCGCCGGACTGACGCATGTCTCCATGTTCTCCACAGGAAGTGAGGCCGTCGACGCGTGCGTGCGCATCGCACGCGCGGCAACCGGGCGACGAGGCATCGTGGTCTTCTCCGGCGCCTTCCACGGCCGTACGACAGGTGTGGCCTCGCTGACCGACCCGGCGTGGATCAGTGGTGCGGCTCCCGACCCCTCGGTACGCCGATGTCCCTTCCCCGTGTCCAGCGACGAGGCCCCCCGTGAGCGCGTCGCGGAGGCTCTTGCTGCCGTCGCCAACGTCTTCGACGACCTGGATGACGATGTGGCGGCCGTCGTGGTGGAGCCCGTTCAGGGCACCAGCGGCAACTACCCCGCAGCGCCGGGGTTCCTCCCGCGGCTGGCCTCCTTCGCCAAGGCCCGGGGCGCATTGGTCGTCGCCGACGAAGTCCTGACCGGATTCGGCCGCACCGGAGCCATGTTCGCGGTACAGAACGAGGACATGCACGTCGACCTCATGCCGGTAGGGAAAGGTATGGGCAATGGGTTCCCTGTGACTGCGGTTCTCTCCCGTCCTGACCTCGTCGCGACGCTGGCTGGCCAGTCACCCGGCTCCCTTTCCAGCACTTACGGCGGAAACCCGCTGGCCGTGGCCGCAAGCCGCCATGTCCTCGACGCAATACACCAGCAGGGCCTGTCGGAACGTGCCCGACAACACGGCGCGGCGTGGCTCGTACAGCTACGCGCCGCACTCACGGGAGCACCGCTCAGTACACGAGTCCACGGCAAGGGACTGATGATCGGCATCGAGCTGGCCGACGAACTCTCGGCAACGCAGCTGACCATGCTGGACCAAAGACTCGTCGACCATGGTCTCCTGGTCGGGCGCAGCCGTCGGACACTCCGGCTCAATCCGCCTCTCACCATACAAGAGCACGAACTCGACGAAGCGACCAGAAGAATCCGAAAGGCGCTGAGCAGTGGTGGCGCCTGATTCCGCAATGGCCGTCTTCAGGGATGAGTTCACGCTTCGGATTCTGGGCGCCAGCTGTGCCGTACCCAACCCGGACCAGGCCACATCGAGTTATCTCCTCAGTGCCGGCCGGACCCAGGTGTTGCTGGAGTGCGGTCACGGTGCCGTCGGGAAACTGCTGAAGTACGGTCACCCCGCCGATCTGTCCGCAGTGGTCATCTCCCACATGCATCCGGACCACTGCTTCGATTTGGTCGCGCTGCGCAACTACGTCTACTGCAATAGGCTCCCGAGGATTCCACTGTTCCTCCCGTCCAACGGCCCTCAGGTTCTGCATGACATCGCGCGTGCCCTCCAACTCGGAGAGCACTATTTCGACGCGGGATTCGACGCACAGCCCTACGAAGCTCCACAGTCCTTCAGCATCGGAGACCTGGCGTTCCGTGCGGTAGCGGCGGTACACAACACCACGGCGAACGCGCTGGAAGTCTCGGCCGGCCCCGGCCGGACCATGGTCTTCTCCAGCGACACGGCCGCCTTCGACGGGCTCACCCGCCTTGCCGCGGGGTGTCAGCTCCTCCTCGTGGAAATGACAGACCCCGCGGTACCGGCTTCGAAACCGCGCTGGCACATGGCGCCGTCGGAGGTCGCCGCCCTAATCGCGCAAGCACTCCCCCGCCGTACCGTCCTCACCCACTACGCGGTCGAACACGCCCACGCCGGCCTGGCGCAGGTCGTCGCCGCTGTCCCGGCGACGGACGTTCGGCTGGCTCTCGAAGGGGAAGCCCATGTCATCCGCAGCTGATTCCGTATGCGGGGGAATCGATATAGGCGGCACCAGCGTGCGCGCGGCAATCGTCAGCGAGAGGGGACGGCTGGTGGGCAGCCCCGTCGACGAGCCCCGCCAGCCGGACGCCGTTGCTCAGGTGCGCACGATACGTGCCCATCTGGCCTCGGAAGGACGCAGGCACGGCGTCACGCTGTCGCGCCTCGGGCTGTCCCTGGCAGGCTCCGTCGACGTGCGTACCGGCCGGATCGGTTCGGCTCCCACGGCACCGGAGATCGTGGGCCTCGCCCCCCGGGCGCTGGGCCCGGGGCTGGAAATCGACGCCGTCGCGAATGACGCTGACGCGGCCCTGTGGGGCGAGTGGCGCCACGGCGTTGCAGTCGGGACCCGCAACGCCGTGGGTGTCTTCGTCGGCACCGGTCTGGGAGGGGCCGTGATCGTCGATGGGAAACCGCTGCGAGGCTCCAGCGGTGTCGCCGCCGAGATGGGCCACATGGTCGTTGCTCCCGACGGCCCGGTCTGTGGCTGCGGGGGCAACGGCTGCCTGGAACAGTTCGCCTCCGGTACAGCTCTGGAGCGCCGGTTCGCCGAGCTGACGGGCGACAGGGAGGCCGACGGAAAGGCGATCGCGCGAGCCGCACACGCGGGCCTGCCGGCTGCTCGGGCAGTCTTCGACGAGCTCGGAGGCCGGCTGGGAGTCGCCATCGCGACGTTGGCCAATGTGTTCAATCCGGAAATCGTCGTGGTGGGCGGCGGGGTCTCAGCGGTCTCCGGCCTCTTCATGAACACACTTCACGCGGCGGTCGACAGGCACACCATGGCGATGGCCCGGCGGGACCTGCGGATCTCCATAGGTTCGCTCGGCCGGTTCGCCGGAGTGATCGGTGCGGCGGCCATGGCGGGCGCTGAGGCAGGGGTGTCGAGGTGAACCGATCGGAGATCGCACGGCGGGCGGCCGCGGCCGGCGCGGAGGTGGCCGCGTCGTACTTCCGTGGCAGCAGTCTGTCCCGATGGAACAAGGCCGACGGCTCCTTGGTGACCCGAGCCGACCTGGAGGCGGAAAAGGCGATCCTGTCGACTTTGCGAGAGCTCGCGCCGGATGAGCCGGTGCTGGCGGAGGAGTCCGGCGGCGACACCGCGCTGAGGAACACATGGGTGGTCGATCCGGTTGACGGCACCGAGAACTTCAGCCGCGGCCATCCGGTCTGGGCCACTCTGGTCGCCTGGCACGGGTCCAATGGAGTGGACGCCGCCGCAATCGACGCGCCTGCGCTCGGCCGGCGCTGGTGGGCCGGGCGAGGCCTCGGTGCGTTCAACGACGAGGGTCGCCTGAGTACGTCGTCCATCCGGGAACGAGCAGCGGCGGGCTTCGCCTTCGGCGGCATACACGAATACCCGCCAAGGGTATGGCCTGCCCTGACTGGTCTGGCGGCAGGCTTTCGGACGGCATGGGGCTGGGGCAACTTCTGGGGACATGTGCTGGTCGCTGAGGGGGTCGTGGACGCAGCACTCTCCTACGGCACCTCACCCTGGGACGTTGCTGCCCCTTCCCTCCTGGTCACCGAGGCGGGCGGCGCCTGGAGCGACGTAGTCGGCGAGAGGGACCTGATGGCCGGCAGCTTGTTGACCACCAACACGCTGCTCCACGAAGGCATGGTCACCGACCTCGTCCGCCGGGGTTTCACCGCTCCTCGAAGGCCGACTTCCGACGGCTCTGTGAGTGCCGAAAACTCTATCCACAGCCTGTGACCTGCAGATTGTCGTGAAAGCCCAGTGATCGCCTGGTGGGCTTGGCAGGGTGGTGGATCGTGTTGCGATTGCTCACGGTCAGCCGGCCAAACCGGGAGGGCCGGAAAGCTGTGAGCTATCGGTGGCGGGGCTGATCGCCATGCGCGATGGAGTCGCGCTGATCTCGACAGTGTCCATCAGCTCGTCAAGGCACCGATCGTGTTGGTCTGGGACCGCCTGAACACCCACGTCTCCTCTGCCATGCGCGAGCTGATCGCCGAGCGTGCCTGGCTGACGGTGTTCCTGCTGCCCGCCTCGCCCGACCTCAACCCCGTCGAGTGGGTCTGGGCACACGTCAAACGCAGCCTGGCCAACCTGGCCGTGGTCGCCCTCGACCGACTCAAGACTCTCGTCCGTAACCGACTTGAGCGCCTGAAGTACTGGTCCGACACCCTCGACGGCTTCATAGCTGGCACCGGCCTGACCCTCGATGATCCAGCATCACCCTGACAGCAGAAGTCCGGAGTGCAGACGGGGCCTGGACCACTTCGAGGGACGTTCCTGGACCGAGTGGCACCATCACGTCACCCTGGTCACCGCCGCCCACGCGTTCCTCACCGAACAGCGCCTGGCCCCAAAAGCCGATACAACGGACTCACCCTCTGTCAGATCCTCGACGCCATCCAGGACCTGCTGAACTGCTGGACCGGCACCTGCACCACCTGCCTCTGCCCTCTGCCCTCTGCCCAGAACATCCACCACCAGCCAGAGCCGAAGATCCAGACCAACCTAACGGAGTCCTACTAGGAGTGTGCTGAAGATCTAGGCCGGGTCCCCGGTGTCCGGCACGCACATCCGCCGCGGGTTCGCCGGCCGGCCGACGCGGATGCGCAACGACCCGAGAGCATGACGGTCACAAGATCCACCGGACAGGCCTAAGCTTCGCCGGCGTGGCCGGTCGCGCGCGCCCGACCGGCCGCACGCGAGAGCAAGTTTGCACATGCCACACTTCTGGATGAATTTTCTTGCAAAAGCAAGGATTTTGCGCCTATCTTGACGCGCATGCAGTCCTACACAATCGGCCAGGCGGCACGTCTGCTCGGGGTGAGTCCGGATACCGCGCGACGGTGGGCGGACGCCGGCCGGGTCGCCACGCATCGGGATGAGGGCGGGCGCCGGCTCATCGACGGTAAGGATCTGGCCGCCTTCTCCGTCGAGCTAGCCAAGAACGGTGGCGAGGAGGACACCTCGTACACCTCCGTCCGCAACGCCTTCCCCGGCATCGTCACCGCCGTGAAGCTCGGCGATGTCGCGGCGCAGGTGGAGATTCAGGCCGGGCCGCACCGGCTGGTGTCGCTGCTGACCCGGGAAGCCGTGGAGGAACTGGGGCTGGAGGTCGGAGTGGAGGCCACCGCCCGTGTGAAGGCGACGAACGTCCATATCGATCGCGCCTGACCGGAGCGGAGCAGCCCGCGCTCACGCCCACGAGGCGTAGCCGCCGTCCACGCGGATCGCGTTGATGCCGCTGATGCGCCGGGCCCGGCAGCGGTCCTGGGGCAGCACGAGCTGGGGTCCGGCACGGTCGAGCGGGGTGTCGTCGATGCCGACCGCGAGCAGGACCGGCGCGCGGCCGAAGTCGGGGTCGATCTCCGCCCAGGACAGCAGGACATGGTGACCGTCCGCGCTGGACACCGCGATCAGAAAGCGCAGGCGCTCCTTGCGGCGGGCTGGATCGAAGCGGGGGCCGGCGGCCATCAGCACGTCGTGCAGCAGCGGCCCGGTGAAACGGTGCTGCTGGATACCGCTGGTGGCGCACTCGAAGCTGACGTCGGCCCGGTGCTGCGGCCAGCCGAGCAGATCGGGCACCGTCAGCCGGGCCGGACGGTGCAGATCGCCCGCGAGGACGAGAGTCGCCAGCGGACCGGCGGCCGTACCCGCAGCTGCTAGGGATTGACTCACGGGCCACCACCTCCCGGAAGTCCGTACCCGCAACGCATCCCGTACAAACGCATATACCACCCCACTAGATCGCAGATTCAGCTCATGCAAAGCGACTGAGGACTTTCCCCTTGCATCTGCGGCAGTATCATCAGCGCATGCACATGTACCGGAGCCCGGTTGCCGCCGCCTTACCCGGTGTCGGCGCCGACACCGTGCGGCGCCTGGCCGACGGCCGAAACCGACGGCCGGCCGCGCAATGGCAGCCGGAGCCCGGTGTTCCGGTGATCGGCCAAGATCAAGTCGACCCACGTGGTCGCCGATAGACCGTGGATGTGTCCGCCAGGACCAGTGGAAGTGGACCCGTGATGACCCGTTCCGTGCGTCGGACCCGCCGGACTTTGCAGGTGGCCGGCGCAGCCGCTGCCGCCCTGCTGGCCCTGAGCGCCTGCTCGTCGTCCGACGACTCCTCGTCGGCGAAGTCAAACGCCCCTTCGGCCTCCTCAGCGGACAAGCTGTCCGGCACGGTGACGGTGTTCGCCGCCGCCTCTCTCACGGAGAGCTTCACGGCCCTGGGCAAGGAGTTCGAGACGGCCCACCCGGGTACGAAGGTCACCTTCAACTTCGGCGGCAGCGACACACTCGCCGCTGGCATCACCGGCGGCGCCCCGGCCGATGTGTTCGCCGCGGCCAGCCCCAAGACGATGGCGATCGTGACGGGCAAGAAGGACGCGGCGACCGCGCCCGAGACCTTCGTGCGCAACCAGCTGGAGATCGCGACCCTGCCCGGCAACCCCGACAAGGTCGCCTCCCTGAAAGACCTCACCAAGTCGGGCCTGAAGGTCGTCCTCTGCGACAAGACGGTGCCGTGCGGCGCCGCCGCGCAGAAGGCGCTGGACGCGAGCAAGCTGAAACTCACCCCGGTCTCCTACGAGCAGGACGTCAAGAGCGCCCTGACCAAGGTGGAGCTGAAGGAGGCCGACGCCGCCGTCGTCTACAAAACCGATGTGAAGGCGGCGGGCGGCAAGGTGGCGGGTGTGGAGTTCCCCGAGTCGGCCAGCGCCATCAACGACTACCCGATCGCCCTGCTCAAGGACGCGCCCAACGCAGCGGCCGCGAAGGCGTTCATCGCGCTCGTGCAGTCCGCCGCAGGCCAGAGGGTACTGACCGCGGCCGGGTTCCTCCAGCCGTGACTTCGCTCGACAAGTCCGACACCGCGGCCGGCACCCTCCTGAACGGTCCGCGGCGTCGGCGCGTCAGGGCAGGCGGCGTGCGAGGTGTACCGCTGCCTCTGCTGGCACCTGCGCTGCTCGGCCTGGCGTTTTTGATCGTGCCGCTGATCGCCCTGCTCGTACGGGCTCCGTGGCGCAGCCTGCCGGACCAACTGGCCAGTACCCAGGTGTGGCAGGCGCTCCAGCTGTCCCTGGTCTGCGCCACGGCGGCCACCGCGGTGAGCCTGGTCACCGGCGTCCCGTTGGCCTGGCTGCTCGCCCGCACCGACTTCCCCGGGCGCGGCCTGGTGCGCGCCCTGGTGACGCTGCCGCTCGTCCTGCCTCCGGTGGTGGGTGGTGTGGCGCTGCTCATGGCGCTCGGCCGCAACGGCATCGTCGGGAAGTGGCTGGACTCGTGGTTCGGGATCACCTTGCCGTTCACCACGGCGGGCGTCGTGCTCGCCGAGGCGTTTGTGGCGATGCCGTTCCTGGTCATCAGCGTCGAGGGCACCCTGCGTGCCGCGGATCCCCGCTACGAGGAGGCCGCCGCCACCCTGGGCGCCTCCCGCTTCACCGCCTTCCGCCGGATCACCCTTCCGCTGATCGCGCCCGGTATCGCGGCGGGCGCGGTACTGGCCTGGGCACGGGCGCTGGGCGAGTTCGGCGCGACGATCACCTTCGCGGGCAACTTTCCCGGCCGCACCCAGACCATGCCCCTCGCCGTCTACCTCGCCCTCCAGAGCGCCCCGGACGCCGCCATCGCCCTCAGTCTGGTGCTGCTGGCGGTGTCGATCGCGGTACTGGCCGGCCTACGCGACCGTTGGGTGACCTCGTCGTGACCCGCACCCGCCAGACCACGAGCGACCTCAGCCGCGAGGACGTCCGCGACGAGGGCCTCAACGCCCACCTCCTCGTCGACCACGGCGCCTTCCGCCTCGACGTCACGCTCACCGCCGCCCCCGGTGACGTCATCGCCCTGCTCGGCCCGAACGGCGCAGGCAAGACCACCGCACTGCGCGCCCTCGCCGGCCTCGTTCCGCTCACGGGCGGCCACGTCAGGCTCGACGGCGCCACCTTGGACCGTACGCCGCCGCAGTCGCGGCCCGTCGGTGTCGTCTTCCAGGAATACCTGCTCTTCCCTCATCTGAGCGCTCTCGACAACGTCGCTTTCGGCCCGCGCTGCCACGGTGCGACCAAGCCGGCGGCCCGTGCGCAGGCCGCCGAGTGGCTGGCCCGCTTGGGCCTCGCCGACCACGCCGGCACCAAGCCCCGCCGGCTCTCCGGCGGTCAGGCCCAGCGGGTCGCGCTCGCCCGCGCGCTCGCCACCCGCCCCCGGCTGCTCCTGCTCGACGAGCCCCTCGCCGCGCTCGACGCCCGCACCCGCCTCGACGTGCGTTCCCAGCTCCGGCGCCATCTGGCCGAGTTCGAGGCCGTCGCCGTACTGGTCACCCACGACCCTCTGGACGCCATGGTCCTGGCCGACCGGCTGGTCGTCATCGAGCACGGCCACATCGTCCAGGAGGGCGCCCCCGCCGACATCGCCCGCCGGCCCCGTACCGACTACATCGCGCAGCTGGTCGGCCTCAATCTCTACCAGGGCAGGGCGGACGGCCACACGGTCGTACTCGACGCAGGACCTGCGATCACCACGACGGAGGACCTTCGCGGACCGGTCTTCGTGGCCTTCCCGCCGAGCGCCGCCACCCTCTCCAAAGACCGTCCCGCCGGCTCCAGCACGCCCAACCTCTGGCGCTGCGAAGTGGCCGGCCTGGAGACGCACGGCGACCGGATCCGCGCCGACCTCACCGGCGAACTCACGCTCGCCGCCGACCTCACCACAGCCGCCGCGGCCGAACTCGACCTCCATCAGGGCGCACCGGTCTGGGTCACGGTCGAGGCGACACAGACCCACGCCTACCCGGCCTGAACCCACCCGGGCCCCGCCCCAAAGGCACCACGACCGACCACCTCCGGCAGGATGGCTCTGGGCCACCCGACCGCAGCGTCGCTCGCGTCGGACATCCCTGGCACAGAGCCACACCGAGTTCAAAACCCTGACATAGCCGGAGGAACCACACATGTCCAACTCATTACGGCCGGGCCGCCGATCAGTTCTCAGGGCCGGCATGGGCCTTGCCCTGGCCGGCGCAGGAGGTGTGTTCGGTGCCACTGCCGCCGTGGCGGTCGCCGCGCAGAACGGTACCTCGCTGTGCGACGAGCCCGGAGACTCGGCCAGCCAGCAGGGCCTGGGCTCCGGCGACCTCGGCATCCCGTACTACCGGGAGCACGACAACACCTGGGGCTATGTCTTCGGTGACTCGTGGACGGGTATTCAGCAGACCGGTGCCTACATCGGCTCCCCGGTGATGCTGAACCAGGACCGCTTCGACTCCTCCGGCGCATCGCCAATCTCGTTCTCCTGGGCCATGCCGACCGCCGGCCATGCAGGTCAGCTCTTCGGCTACCAGCACCGGGCGGACAACGGCCACGGCTGGGAGATCAGCCGCATCCCCAACGACTGCATCGAGTTCGGCGGCCGTACCTACCTCCAGTACACGTCCGTGTACACCTGGGGCGGGCCGAACGACCCGCCGTTGCAGGCTGGTCACGACGGCTCGCTGATGTCCGGCGTGGCCTACTCCGACGACTACGGCGTGACCTGGCAGGACTACCCGTATCACTGGGCCGGCGACCAGCAGGGGGTGAACCAGTCCATGTACGGCATGTGGTCGTTCGCGGGCATCGACCCCGACGGCTGGCTGTACATCTTCTCGAAGCGCTGGAACGGCACGCATACGAACACGGCCGACGGCGGAGCGATCCAGCTGTTCCGTATCCAGCCGAACGACTTCCGTGACGGCAACTTCGGGGCCCAGCAGAACTGGGCCTTCCTCAACGGTTCCTGGCAGTGGACCACTTCGGCGCCGCCATCGGTCATCCTGTCCGGAAACCGCACCGGCGAGTTCTCCGTCAAGCGGATCGGCAGCACGTACTGCATGAGCTACTTCGACGTGGACCTGGGCGCGATCCTCACGCGCACCGCACCGCGACCGGATGCCGTGTGGAGTACTCCCATCCCGCAGATCACCTCCTTGCAGGTCCCGAACCTCTACGGCGGATACATCCACCCCGGCAGCGCGAGCGCGACATCCCTGACACTGATCGTGTCGCAGTGGAACGGAATCCTGAACCAGCCGCCCTACTGGGTGCGGCAGTTCGACGGCATCAATCCGTGATCGGGCCTTGAGAGGTGGCAGCACCTCCTGGCGTGGGCGGTACTCACTGTGGGTGTTCGGGGCGCCCGCAGTGCTCGGCGGCGCCTCGATGCCGCAGACCGCCCGGGCGTTCGGCGCGGACTCTCGCGCGGGCCGTCCGGGCGTCGGGCGGCCGTGCAGGTCACCGGGCCTCGTCGGGTGCGGTCGCGGGGTCCGCTACCGGGCTCGGTGCTACAGCGCGACCCACCGCGCTGGTGGATCGCTTTCGCGCCCTCGCCAAGGACGCCCAGACCGTCATGACGCCCGGCACACCCTCCACCCCCACCCACCCCTGCGGAACAGGAGCGACACGGTGAGCGCGCACAAGACGGCAACCGAAGAAGGCCACTACCCCCGCCCGCAGTTGCGCCGGCCGCGGTGGACGGATCTGAGCGGTGTGTGGCAGTTCGCCTTCGACGACGAGGACCGCGGCACCGCCGCCCGCTGGCAGCACGACCCGTCCGCCTTCGACCGCACGATCACCGTCCCCTTCCCTCCGGAGTCGCGCAGCCTCCGGTATCCGTGACACCGCGTACCACCCCGTCGTCTGGTACCGCCGTACCGCTGCCGCTGAACCCGGCAGATCTCGGCGGCGACCGGGTCATGCTGCGCTTCGGCGCCGTCGACTACCGGGCCACCGTCTGGGTGGACGGCAGTCGGGTCGGGGAACACGAGGGCGGCATGACGCCGTTCGCGTTCGACGTCACCGACGCCCTGGCCGCGGACATCGGCGAGCACACCGTCGTTGTGCGCGCCGAGGACCTCCCCGGTGATGCGGCGCAGCCCCGTGGCAAACAGGACTGGCAGGCCGGTCCGCACGTCATCTGGTACCACCGCACCACCGGCATCTGGCAGCCCGTCTGGCTGGAGACCGTCCCCGCGACGCACGTCGTGGAGCTGTGCTGGACGCTCGGCCTGGAGCACTGCGCGGTCCGCCTGGAGGCCGGCCTGCGGCGCGCGCCGCGCCTGAGGGCGGACTCCGACCTGCTCATCGCCGTGCGGCTGCGGCTGGCCGGCGAACTGCTGGCCGAGCACACCGCGCTCGTCACCGACGACGAGATCGTCCTCGACATCCCCGTTCCCGCGCTCCGCAACGGCCAGGACCGCGACCGCCTGCTGTGGTCCCCAGAGTCGCCCACCCTCGTCGACGCCGATGTCCAGCTCCTGGGCCGTGCCGCGGACGGCACGGTCCGCACCGTCGACGAGGTGGCCAGCTACCTCGGCCTGCGCACGGTCTCCGTCGCCGACGGCCGATTCCTGCTCAACGAGCGGCCCTACTACCCGCGGATGGTCCTGGAGCAGGGCTACTGGCCTCAATCCCACCTTGCCGCGCCGAGCGCCGCGGCGCTGCGCCGCGAGGTCGAACTCATCAAGGAACTCGGCTTCAACGGTGCCCGGCTGCACCAGAAGGTCGAGGACCCGCGTTTCCTGTACTGGTGCGACCGGCTCGGCCTGCTGGTCTGGGGCGAAATGGCGGGGGCCTTCGCGTTCGGTCAGGAGGCGGTGCGCCGGCTGACCACCGAATGGATGGACGTTGTCCGCCGCGACCGCGGCCACCCCTGTGTGGTGACCTGGGTACCGTTCAACGAGAGCTGGGGCGTTCAGGACATCGTCCGTTCTCCCGCGCAACGCAGCTTCGTCGAATCCGTCGCCCGCCTCACCCGGGCCCTCGATCCCTCCCGTCCGGTCATCTCGAACGACGGATGGGAGCAGCCGGACAGCGACCTGTGGACCATCCACGACTACGCCGCGACCGGTGAAGAGCTGCGCGAACGGTACGGGAGCGCGGCGGCCGTGGACGCGATGCTCACGCACGGCCGCCCCGGGGGCCGCCGTGTCGTTCTCACTCCGGACGCCGACGATCCACGCGGCGGGCGCCCGGTCATGCTCACCGAGTTCGGCGGCCTCAGCTTCCGTCCGCAGGGCGAGGAATGGTTCGGCTACTCAACGGTGACCTCCGCCGCTGAACTGCTCGACCGGCTCGACGAGCTCACCCGGGCGATAACCGACTCTCCCGAACTGGCCGGGTTCTGCTACACGCAACTCAGCGACACCGAGCAGGAGAAGAACGGTCTGCTCACCGCCGACCGTCAGCCGAAGCTCCCTCTTGAGCAGATCCATCGACTGTTCTCACGCCCCTCGGCGGCGATGCCCACCGAAGCGCTGGAACAGCACCGCCGCAGCATGGCGGACAGCCAGTCCGCGGACGGTGTGACGCCGCGTTCCGAGCCCGGGTCCGGCGACGGCGACGCGCGCCTGGTGTGAGGAGGGAGACGGACGCAAAGGCGTAGGCCGAAGCCGTCCGACCGTCCGATCGTCCGAGGTGAGCGGGGCAGATCGGCGGCCCTTGACCGTCCCGCAGACGCTCTACGAGCGCCTGCGGGACGCGCGGTAACTCACCGACAACGCCGACCAGTCCGGCCCTGACCGTCGCCGTTTCGCCACCGCCACCGCCACCGCCACCGCCAGACCTGACACGGCTGGATTGCATCGTTCTCTGCTCGGTCCGGCCCGGGCGGTAATGCCCAGGTGCGTGACGCAGGTTTTACCAAGCCCTCGTCGGCCGCGTCCGCATCGGCGCCACTTCTCGACGGCACGACGTAACAAGGTGCCGAGAAGTTCAGAGAAACCACAGGTCACGAGCGCTTTTTCGGGCTGACCCACCGACAGCATCGTTCGCCGCCAGCCTTCGATGGGCGGGTGACTGCTTCGTTCCTCGATGCCGGCCGGACCGTCGCACGAGGTCTAATTTTCGCCAGACTCGTTGACCTTCACGCCGCCGTTCATTACCTTCCGAACAACATCAGTGGAATCCAACTCTCAATGAGTGGAAGTTGAGGTGAGCGCTGTGGGCATAGACGACCCGTCGGCCCTCGACGCACGGCTGACCGGCGTGAGCAAGGTCTATCCCAACGGCGAGATCGCGGTCACCGGCCTGAACCTCGGCATCAGGCATGGCGAGTTCTTCTCGCTCCTGGGGCCTTCGGGCTGCGGCAAGTCCACGACGCTGCGCATACTCGCCGGCCTGGAGCATCCGACCACCGGCACCGTGAGCATCGCCGGAAAGGACATGGCGGGAGTGCCGCCGAACCGGCGGCCGACCAACCTGATCTTCCAAAAGCTGGCGCTTTTCCCGCACCTGACGGTCGCCGAGAACATCGCCTTCGGCCCCAGGATCCGGCGCATGTCGCGAGCCGTGATCCGGTCCGTCGTCACCGACATGCTCGACCTTGTGGAGCTGACCGGCTACGCCGACCGCAAGCCGGCGCAGCTCTCCGGCGGACAGCAGCAGCGGGTGGCCATCGCACGGGCCTTGGCCAACCGGCCGTCCGTCCTCCTGCTCGACGAGCCCCTCGGCGCGCTCGACCTCAGGCTGCGGGTGCAGATGCAGCGCGCGCTCAAGAAGATCCAGCAGGAGTCCGACACCACCTTCGTCTTCGTCACCCACGACCAGACCGAGGCGTTCACCGTCTCCGACCGGATCGCCCTGATGAACCAGGGGCGTCTTGAGCAGGTCGGCCGGCCCGACGAGCTCTACAACCGCCCGGCGACCGAGTTCGCCGCGACCTTCCTCGGCGACACCAACATCGTGCGCGGCACCGTCCGCGACCGGGTGCTGAGCGCGGACGGGTTCACCTGCCGTACCTCAGGACCCGGCACGGCGCTGTCCCTGCGGCCGGAGGCCATCACCATGCGCCACCGGCTCACCACCGGTTTCGACAACCGCTTCACCGCGCGCGTCGCCGACCTCACCTTCCAGGGCGCGAGTGTCCGCTTCCAGGTGGCCGTGGCCCGCTCGGGACCGGAGCTCGTCGTGCAGCTGCCGGCCCACGAGGCGGCGGGGATCACCACGGGGGACGAGGTCGAGATCGGCTGGCACGCCGACGCGGCCGTCATGCTCGGTGCGGACAGCTAGGCCCGCTCGTTCGGATCACGCCGGGCTCGCGAAGTCTGGCGCACGCACTCCCCCACGGCCTGAAGAGCGTGGGAGGTGCTCCCAGCCGCATGGTCCTCACGCTCCCCGCCACCTGATCCAGCCCGGCTCAAACGAAAGACCCAAGGAGAGACCATGAAGGGCAACACGACGCCCCCCGGCCGGGACTGCCCCCGCGGCGGCGCCGCTCCGGGCACCAGCGGCGGCGTCGGCGTCCCGCCGGTGTCCCGGCGCTCCCTGCTGACCGGCGGCTCCGCGGTCGCGGCGGGACTCCTTCTCGCCGGGTGCGCGTCTGCCAAACAACCGGGTGCGGCGGCCGGTTCGGGCGTCGGCAAGAAGCTCACGATCACGATGACCCCGTTCGCCGGCGCCGATCTCGGTGTGATGCCAAGGGAGTTCGCGAAGGACTACCAGGAGCGCCACCCCAACGTCCAGATAAAGATCGACGACACGCTCATCCTGACGAAGCAGGCCGCGGCCTTCCAGGCCGATGCCCACCAGCCGCTGAACCACCTGGTGTTCTGCAACGGCGGCGCCACCGCCACCGGCAAGGCCACCGGGATGTATCTGAAGCTGGACTACTCCAAGATCCCGAACACCAAGTACCTGCACGCGCAGTTCGTCGAGCGCGACCACTGCGGGGTGGTCTTCGGCGCCGACCAGATGGGTCTTGTCTACAACACCAAGACCTACTCCCGGGGCTTCGGTTCATGGGCCGACCTGTGGGCGCCCGCTCAGCGGGGCAAGCTCTGCTTCTTCACCGTCCCGTGGTGGGTCATCGGCATGGCCGCGCAGGTCGAGGGCGGCGGCTGGGACAACATGGACCCGGGCTTTGAGCTGTGGAAGAAGCACGCCAAGAACATCCGCACCATCGTCACTGCTAACCCCCAGTTCCTCAACATGCTGTCCACCAGTGAGGCGCCGCTGACCTCGCACTACCTCGGCACCTCCACGGTGTGGCGCGGCCAGGGCGCGCCACTGGCCTACCGCCGCCCCGCCGAGGGCGCGTTCTTCGACCCGGTCGGCGTCAACATCAACTCCGGCGCCACCGACGACCAGGTCGAGGTCTGCTACGACATCGTCAACGAGATGCTCACACCCCGCTGGAACCAGCGCTGGGTGGACACCTCCATCGAGATCCCTGCCGTCAGCACCTCGAAGCTGACCGCCAAGCTCAAGGCCATTCCCGCCATCGCCGCCGGTCCCGACCAGAAGTTCGCGGCCGTCGACTGGGATGTGGTCGGCAAGAACATGGCCGCCTGGACCGAGCGCTGGAACCAGGACGTCGTCTCCAGAATCTGACACGCCCACCACCACCGGAAGGAGACATGCGATGACGGACGACCGTCCGGAGCGCACACCCGCCGCGGCAGGTGCCACGACCGCCACGGCGGAGCGCCCCGCCGCTGAGCCCGGCATGGCCGCACACCCCGCCGCGGCACCCGCGGGCAGCCCGGAGCAGCCGGCACGGGTCGCCCGCGGCCGGGACCGCCGCACCGCACTGCTCCTGCTCGGTCCGAGCCTGGTACTGCTGCTCGCGGTGTTCGCGTTCGCCGTGGAGTCGCTGGTCGAGTACTCGTTTCAGAAGTACCGGCCCGGCGGCGTGAACGTCAGCGGCACGCTGGCGTCGTGGGTCAAAGTGCTGGGCGACTCCTATTACTGGTCGGTCATCTGGCAGACCGTTCTGGTGGGTCTGCTGGTCACCGCGGTCACCGCGGTCGTCGGCTATCTGACCGCGCTGGCACTGCACCACACCAGGCGCACCGGCTGGCGCAACGCGGGCTACGCCGTGGTCTTCTCGTCCCTGGTCTTCTCCGGCATCGCCAGCGTCTACGCGTGGCAACTGCTGCTGGGACAGGCGGGGTTCGTCAACTCGGTGCTCGGTCTTGCGGGGATAGGGCCGGTCCACCTGCTGTACGAGAAGAGCGCCGTCGTCATCGCCCTGGTGCACACGCTGCTGCCGTTGGTGGTCCTGCCGATCAGCAGCAGTCTTCGGCAGATCGACGGCACGCTCGCGGAGGTGGCCGACGACTTCGGCGCGTCACGCTGGCGCACCTTCCGTACCGTCACGCTCCCGCTGAGCGCTCCCGGACTGATCGCCGGCTGCCAGCTCACGTTCGCACTGACCATCTCCAGCTTCACCGCCCCGAGCCTGCTGGGCGGCGGACGGGTGGCGACGCTCTCCACCACCGTCTACTCGCTGGTGGGCACCACCGACTTCCCCGCCGCCTCGGTGTGCGCTCTGGTGCTCCTCGTGCTGGCGCTGGTCTCCGCCGGAGTCTTCGTACTCGTTCAGCGCCGCTTCGCGGAGGCCGACCAGGGCGGTGTCACCGTCAGCCCGGCGCTGCCGCGCGGCATCCGGGGCCTCGGCGTGTGGATGGTCCTCGTCTATGCCTTCCAACTGGTGCCGGCCGCCATCGTGGTGATCAGTTCGCTGTCCTCGGTTTCCTACGGAGTGTGGCCTCCGCCGGGCTTCTCCACCCGGTGGTACAGCAACCTGTTCCAGCAGGACGGTGTCATGCACGCCTTCCTGGGCAGTCTGTGGATCGGCGTGCTGGTGGCCGTGCTCGCGGTGCTGCTCGGCTCGGCGGGCGCCGTCGCACTGGTGCGGTACCGCTTCCGCGGCAGCGGTGCGCTGCAGTCGGCGCTGTTCTCACCCGTGGTGGTGCCCAAGATCGCGTTCGGGTTCGCGGTGTTCATGCTGCTGGCCAGGCTGGGTCTGGCCACCGGCCGGTGGACGGTGGTGCTGGCCCACACCGTGGCCACCGTGCCGTTCGTCATCGTGCTGCTGTCCGCCGCGCTGACCCGCGCCGACCGCACCCTCGACTACGCCGCGATCGACCTCGGCGCCCGCCCGCTCACGGCCTTCCTGCGCGCCACCCTCCCGCAGATCGCGCCGGCCATGCTGATCAGCGGCGTCTTCGCGTTCCTCGTCAGCTTCAACGAGGTCGACTTGTCGATCTTCCTGCTCAACAGCGACCAGCAGACCCTGCCGGTGTGGATGTTCGCCTACCTCAACAACTACCAGGACCCCACCCCGGCCGCCCTGTCCACCCTGATGACCGCACTGTCGCTGGTTGTGGTCGGTCTCGGCGCACTGCTGCTGCGGTGTACGCAGCGAGAGCGCCGCTTCAGCATCTGAGCCGTTTCGTCCGGCCCGCGCCCGCGCCGGACCAGCTGCCACCCGCACCGCTGCCACCCGGGCACCGCCGCGGCCCGCCCGCGGCGCCGCCCTGCCTGCCCGCCCCCATTTCCGAGGGAGACATCCCATGGCCGAGTTGTTCCCACGGCTGCGCCACGTCTGCGACCTGGACTCCGCTTATCTGCGTGAGTACTCAGGACTGCACGACGCGTACGACGGCACGATCGCCGACCTGTCACCGGCCGGCGTGGCCTCCTCGCTGGCCGCCCTGGGCGGCCCGGCGCTGTCCGACGCGCACGACGAGGCACAGCTCGCGGCCACCGAGAACGCCATGCGCACGCGCTTCGGCCGTCTGCGCCAGCACCGCTGGGACCCCTGGGTGCACATCGAGGGGCTCGACCTGTCGCCGTACGACCGCCCCTACGCCGACGCCGCGAGCCGCGAGCAGGCACGGGCCCGCCACCTGAGCCGGTGGCCCGACGCCGTGGACAACGCGATAGAGGCCCTGGACGAGCTGTCGGCACCCGTGGCCGCCATGTTCCTGCCCGCCGTGCGCGGCCTGTCCACCGTGGTCAGGCCCGAGGACGGCGCGGACGGCCGCCGCGGTCTGGTCGCTCTTCACCGGCTGACCGAACACCTCGTGCGCGCCACCAGTGCGGGCGACCCGGCTCCCAGTCTGGGCCGCGACGACCTCGCCGCACTGCTCGGCTGCGAGGACCGGGTCCCGGCGGACCTCGACGAGTTGGCTGCCATGGCCGACTCGGAGTACACCCGGATGCGCGAAATCCTCCACGACGCCGCCGAGCGCCTGGGCCGGACCTCCGCCGCCGACCCCGCCGAGCGCACCAGCCAGGTCCACGCCCGGATACGTGCCGACCACGGCGACTTCCCGCAGATCCTGGCCGACACCCAGGCCGAGGTCGCCAAGGCAGCCCGCTTCGTCCGTGAACGCGGCCTGCTGCCCCTGGTGGACGACGGGTGCGTCGTCGAGCCCTCGCCGCCGGCCCGTACCTGGGCATCGGGACGGGTCAGCTGGATCGCCCCCTGGGAGACCCAGGGGCACTCCCTCTTCCATGTCACCGGGCCCTCGGTCTCCTGGTCGCCCGACGACCACCAGGCCTGGCTCGATCGTTTCAACCGGCCCGCGATGGCCGTCATGGCCGTCCACGAGATCGGCCCGGGGCACTGCTCACACGCCTTGATGATGGGTCAGATGGACAACCCCGTCCGCAGAACCCTCTGGTCGGAGCTGTTCTTCGAGGGCTGGGCGCACTACGCCGAGGAGATGATGTGGGAGGCGGGTTACCAGGACGACACCCCGCTCTACCAATTCGGCATGGCGAAGGAGGCCATGATCCGGACCGTCCGCGTTCAGGCGGTGCTCGGCATCCACACCGGCGCTCTCACCCTCGGCGACGCCGTCGAGCTCTTCGAGCGCCGAGCCTTCCTGGCCGGCCCCGCGGCACGCGCCGAAGCACTGCGCGCGGTCTGGGAGCCCACCTGCATCCGCTACACCTGGGGCAAGGTCCTCATGCGCAGGCTGCGCGCGCAGGCCAAGGCAGCCTGGGGCGCGGACTTTCGCCTGGAGCGATTCCACCGCGAGTTGATGGCCTTCGGCTCCCTGCCGGTCGGCCTCGTCGCGGCGGCCATGGACATCGGCCCCACCGCGCCGACTCCCGGCCGGTCGGACGAACGGTCATGACGGCACCGACAGCGTCGTCCGCACCACCGACCGCGGCACCGACCGGGGGCCGTGCACAGCGGCGACGTGACCAGCCGTGGCGCCCACCATCCCGTTCCGCCGTCACGTGTGCGCCTCGCACGCAGCCGCGGTCGACGGGGACGGGGCGCGCCGCGGATACTGCGCCCCGCGGCGCCCGGGCCCGACGGCCGAAAGGTGAACGGCCTTTCGGCGCGGGCGGCAGGGATCCGGAAGAAGCCGACGGGACAACAGGAGACACACACCCATGGCACAGGCGACCGGGGGACGCGGAGCGACCCCAAGCGACAACACCAAGTCACCGAGCTACATGGGCCGCATACTGGGCCTGCTGGAGCTGTCAGTCGTCGCGGACCGCGCACCACTGACGCTGAGCGAGCTCGCGGCGGCGGCCGACGCTCCGCTGTCCACGGTGTCCAGACTGACCGCCCAGCTCGTCACCTGGGGGTTCCTCGACGAGACTCCCGCCCACCGGTTCGTGCCGGGCCGCCGGCTGGTCGCGATGGCCACCGCGGTGGGCGAGCACCTGTACAGCAACGACCGTCTCCAGCAGGCGACTCGGTCGCTCACCGGCATCACCGGCGAGTCCACCACGGCAGGCCGGATCGTCGGCAACAGCATGTACATCATCGCCCGCACCGAGTCGGAGCAGCCGCTGCGCGCGGTGAACCGGATCGGCGAGCCGATTCCTCCGGAGTGCTCTGCGCTCGGCAAAGCGATCATGTCCCACCTGCCTCCCGCCCTCCAGCTCGCACTGCTGGGCGGATCGGGCGCGCACTCCCCCGAGGCGGTGCTGGAGAAGATGCAGCCCGAGCTGGCCAAGGCCCGCCGCCGCGGCTACGCGGTGGACGAGGAGACCTACACCGTGGGCCTGCGCTGCCGGGCGGTCGCCGTGATCGGCCCGGACGGCGTGGCGGTGGCGGGCCTGTCCATCAGCGGCCCCGCCGCCCGCTTCACCTACGACCTGGCCGAGGAGGCCGTCCCGGCGCTGCGCCGGGAGGCCGCCGCCATCGGCGACCTGCGGTGACAACGGTCCGCAGAGCCGGGCCTAAGAACACCGCGAGCACCATCAACGCACCGAGGAGACAACGCACATGAGCGACACCACTGCCACCGCCGCCGAGCCGGGCCACACCATCGAGACCGTCCCCGTCGCCCGCCTGGGCAACGGACACGCGCTCGAACTGACCGTCCACCGCGTGGTCGGCGCCCGGCCCGGTCCGACCCTGGTCGCCTTCGGTGGCGTCCACGGCGACGAGGCGATGGGACCGGAGGAAGTGCGGCGGCTGGTGTCCTCCGTGGACCCGGCCGAGCTGTCCGGCACCATCGTCGCCGTCCCGGTGGCCAATCCCTACGCCTATGACGCCATGTCCCGCTTCACACCGCAGGACGGGCTCAATCTCAACCGCATCTTCCCCGGCGACCGCAACGGCTCCGTCACCGAGCAACTGGCCGCCGTGCTCGCCGAGATCATGCTCCAGGGCGACCACTTCATCGACTTCCACTCCAGCGGCCTGTACTCGACTGTCGAGTACTCCTACATCATGGACGACGGCCGGGAGATGGCCACCAGTTTCGGCGCCGCGCTGCTCTACCACCACGCGCCCTACGAAGGCACCTCGAACGCGTGGGCCATCAAGAACGGCATCTCCTCGACCGTCTGCGAGCTCGGCGGCGGCGGCCAGCTGACCGACGTGTTCCTGGCCAAGGCCGTGCGGCAGGGCCGGAACATGCTCAAGGCCATCGGCATGCTGGACGGCGAGCCGGAGACCATCGTCGAACGCCAGACGGTGATGACCGAGCTGGTCACGCTGCGGCCGAGCACGGGCGGCGCGATGATCTCGCACTTCACGCCCGACCGCCTCGGCGAGGTGGTCAAGGGCGGCACCGTGCTGGGCCAGGTCATCGACCCCTACACCTTCGACGTCGTCGAGGAGCTCGTGGCCCCCTTCGAGTCGAACATCCTCGTACTCACCCGCGAGGGCTACACACGCACCACGCCCGGCGACTACGGGTTCATGGTCGCCAACGCCGACAACACGACGACCGTGGAGGAACTCTTCGCACGCTGACGCGCGCCCGGCCCGGGGCAAGGGCACACCCGCCCTCCCCGGGCGGCACACGGAAAGGACAGCACTCACTGATGGACATCAGGCACGTCAGCGTCGTGGACCTGGAGACCGAACAGGTCCACGTCGACCAGCGCATCGTCCTGGACGGCGACCGGATCACCGCCGTCACCGCCGACACCGCCGAGCGGCCGGCACCGGACGACGTGGACGGCACCGGCCTGTACGCACTGCCCGGGTTCATCGACTGCCACGTGCACGTCACCTCGGTCACCGCCGACGAATGGGCCGACACCGGCATGGCACCCAGCTACGTCACCGCACACGCCCTGCGTGAGCTGGGTGCCATGCTGGCGCGGGGCTTCACCACGGTGCGGGACGCCGGCGGGGCCGACGCCGGACTCGCGGAAGCACTCGACCAGGGCGTGGCGCCGGGCCCCCGGCTCTATGTCTGCGGCCGGGCGCTGTCGCAGATCGGCGGCCATGGCGACCTGCGCCCGCGGGGCCGTCACCACGCCGACGACCACCCGGCCGTCCCCGGTATCGGCCGTATCGTCGACGGCCCCGACGCACTGCGGGTCGCGGTACGCGAACTCGTCCGCAGCGGGGCCTCGTTCATCAAGCTGATGCTCTCCGGCGGCATCTCCAGCCCCACCGACCGGATCGACGGGCTGCAGTACTCCGACGAGGAGATCCGCGCCGCGGTGGACGAGGCCGCGCGGGCGGGCGTGTACTGCGCCGGGCACGCCTACACGCCGGCGGCCGTGGCCCGGGCGCTGCGGCTGGGAGTGCGCACCATCGAGCACGGCAACCTCATCGGCCCGCAGGAGGCGAAGCTGCTGGTCGAGCACGACGCCTACCTGGTGCCCACGCTGGTCACCTACACCGTGCTGGCCGAGGAGGGGCCACGGTTCGGCCTTCCCGAACCGAGCGTCGCCAAGATCGCGGCGGTACGCGACGGCGGGCTGCACGCACTGGGCCACGCACACCAGGCGGGCGCCGCCATCGCGTTCGGCACGGACCTGCTCGGGCAGATGCGTGGCCGCCAGTCCGAGGAGTTCGCGCTGCGCGCGCAGGTGCAGACGGGCTGGGCGGTGCTGCGCAGCGCCACCAGCACCGGGGCCCGGCTGCTCGGCGCGGCGGGCGAGCTCGGAGTAATCGCCGCGGGCGCCCGCGCCGACATCGTGCTCACCCGGCACCATCCCGGCACCCACATCGAACTGCTGGCGGATCCCGACGCCGAGATCGCCGCGGTCGTCTCCCGGGGACGGCCGGTCGTCCGACGGTAGCGGCGGGCAGCGGCACACGCCCGCTTCGCCACCCGCAGCCGGCCGGCGCCGGGGCCGGCCGTGCCGCGCGGCGGCCGACCCACTCTCGCCATCCCGTCCCGCCCCCACTCCACAAGACAGGCAGAGGCATGCGACACACTCACCAACCCGTAGGCTCCCCGCGCCCATGCGGACCCGCGAAGGTCTTCCCGATCGGCCTGGGGGGCATGCTGCTGTCCATCGAGGGCCGCCCGGACCGTGCGCAGGCCATCGCGACCGTGCACGCCGCCCTCGACGCCGGGGTGACACTGATCGACTCCGCTTCGGCCTACCACGTCGGAGCCGACGAGGTCGGCCACAACGAGAGCCTGATCGCCGAGGCGCTGGCCGGCTGGCAGGGCGACGCGGACCAGGTCACGATCGTCACCAAGGCCGGAAGGGTCCGGCCCGGCGACGGTCGGTGGCTCACCGACAGCAGCCCCGACCACCTGATCCGTACGGCGGAGGCGTCCAGGAAGCGGTTGGGCCGCGACCGGATCGACCTGTTCTTCCTGCACGCGCCCGACCCCGCGGTGCCACTGGCGCGTTCCTTGGCGGCGCTGCGCCTGCTGGTGCACGAAGGCGTGGCCGCCACGGTGGGGGTCTCCAACGTCACGGTGGCCGAACTCGACCTGGCCCGCGATGTACTGGGCGATGCCCTGGTCGCCGTGCAGAACGAGTTCTCGCCGAGCGCGACGCAGCACGCCGATGTGCTGTGCAGGGCGGAGGAATTGGGGCTGGCCTTCCTGGCTTGGCGTCCGCTGGGCACCATCGGGAAGAGGGATGACGACCTCACGGCCGCCTTCACAGGGGTGGGCCGGGCGCACGGCGTGAGCCCTCAGCAGGTGGCGCTGGCCTGGCTGCTGGCCACCAGCCCCGCCCTGATACCCATCCCGGGCGCCCGGCGGGCGCCCACCATCCGCGACTCCGTGGGCGCCGCCGCCCTGGAGCTGGCCCCGGACACGCTGCGGAGCCTGGACCACAGGACCGGTCGGACCGGCTGAACCACACCCACCGCGCCGGCCGGCAGCCGGACGGCCCCGAAGGCTGCGGACCTACGGACGGTCAGCGCGGCAGCTGCCCGCGGCAGTCACGTACGTGCGCGGCATGCGTCGGGCCGTGTGTCGTCGGGCAGTTCGGCCGTTCCCGCGAGCCAGCTTCTGAGCAGTTCCTTCCTGACTTTCCCGAAGGAGTTCCTCGGCAGCCGGTGCACCGTCTCCAGCCGGCTCGGCCAGTACCACTCCGTCATGCCGATACTCCGCAGGTGGGCGCGGATCGCCGGCAGGTCGAGCGGTGTGCCTTCCTGGACGGTCACCGCGCAGACGAGTTCGTTGCCCGCGTCGTCGAGATAGCCGACGACGGCCACGTCCTTGATGCTGCCGTGCTCCAGCAGGGCGTGTTCGACGTCGAGGACGGGGATCATGAATTTGCTGCCGACGCGGTCGGCGGCCCTGCCCACCACACGCATGCCGCCCCGGCCGTCCGGCACGGTCAGGTCACCCGTGTCGAACCATCCGTCATCGTGCTCGGCGACGACCCGCACCTCGCCGGTGTCCCGCCCCACCGTCGCGAGGCAGACGGAACCACCTCGAATGTGCAGCCGACCGGGCCGTTCGTCGGTCACCTCGTGATCGGACCGGTGGTCGAGCTCGATCCCCGGCACCGGCCTGCCGGCACTGTGTAGGGCCCAGTCGGGCGGGTCGTCGGCTCTGGTGTAGGTGCCGCCCGCTTCGGTCATGCCCCAGATCGACCGGACCGCGAGGCCGAACGTCTCGGCGACACCGCTCAGCAGCCCCGGCGAAACCGCCACGCCAGGTGCCATCACGGCCTTCAGCGCGGGCAGCGGCACGGCGCGCCGACGGGCTTCGGCAACCAGGCCGGACAGGAAGGTGGGGGCCGCCGCCAGCAGGCTGCACCGCGACTCGGCCATCAGGTCGAGCGCCGCACGCGGCTCCCAGACGTCCATCAGGACCGCAGCTCCACCGGTGAGGAGCGGCAGCCCGATTCCTCCCCACAGGCCGGCACTGTGCGTGAGCGAGTGCGGAGTGAAGAACGCGTCCTGCGGCCCGTAGTCCTCGGAGAGGACATAGGAGCGGCACGTGGAGTAGTCAATGTTGAGTGTATGGACAGCGGCCTTCGGCTCACCTGTGGTCCCGGAGGTGAACAACACGAGAGCGGCGCGGTCCGGGTCCACCGCGGCATCCTCGTGGGGCGCCCAAGAGGCCTGCTCCCAGGTCTTGTCCTCGAAGTGGCGGAAGAAGTCGATCTCACCTTCGGTGCTCTGCCCGAGCACCACCCTGTGGCGCAGATCCGGCAGGCGCAAAACGATGTCCGCGAGAGCTGCCGCGTGATCGAAACCGTTCCAGTTGTCCGGGACGACACACACGGTGGCCCGCAGCCGGCGCAGTACGCGCTCCAGTTCCCGTGGCCGCAGGGTCGGCGTCATAGGCGCGATCACCGCGCCCACCCGCAGGCACGCGAGCATCAACGCAGCGGCCTGCCACCAGTTCGGCAGCTGAACGGCCACCACCTGTCCCGGCCCCACGCCCAGCGCACGCAGCGCCCCGGCACAGCGGCTCACATACCGGGCGTACTCCGCGTAGGTCAGCCGTGTCGTCGTGCCCGTCGCGGCCGTGTAGGCGAAGACGGCAGGTGCGTCAGGAGTGGATGTGCGCCAATGGTCCAAGTCCGAGAGGTAGTCGCCGTCACGCCAGATACCCGAAGAACGGAAGCGGCGTGCCGTGTCAGCGGAAGGACGGACATCGAGGAACGAATCCGCCGGCTCCGGCGCTAATTGCTCCATCACAGGAACGTAACACATGGTGAGCGGCCCCAGGCTCCGCCCGCAGTGCCGCCGGCTCATAGCAGCCGCTGCTCCAGGACATCCTGATGCAGACCGAATGGGAGATCAGGAACGGGGCGCATGGCCTGCCGTAGGCCATGCGCCCCTCGTCCTGCCACGCCGGCGTCGCGCGTGTCGCCGGCCGGGCTTCAGCCGGTCGCGCTCCACAGCACGGCGGTCGGTGCCTGCTCGGTGAGGGTCTGACTCCCGCTCCAGTCGACGAACGAGGTGTCGGGAAGGTAGTCCTCGTTGAGGAAGAACGCCCGACTGATCCTGCTGACCGTCAGGGTGGCCCCGGTCTCCGTGATGGGCGTACGCAGTGCCACGATCTGGTCGATGTCCGACGACTGGGTGCCCGTCGGCAGCTCCACGGTGGTCGCGGCGGTGCCGTCCCGGTTCACCGAGGACGTGGCGACGTCGTGGTCCGAGGTGTACAGGGTGCTGTCACCCTTGAGCCGCACACCGATGGCGAGCCCGACCGATCCGGTATCGGCAGTCGGCGTGGCCGTGTGGGCCACCGCGATGTACAGGTAGGTGCGCTGGTCTCCGACCGCGACGGTCTGCGGGTCGGACGGCGACTCTATCTGCCCCTCACGCAGCATCTCCTGCGCCATGACCGAGTACGTCCAGGGGTTGACGTCCATCTGGTGCTCGCGAGCTTCTCCCGCGGGCAGTTCCTCAAGCGCGGACGGCGAGAAGCGCATCGGGTCGTCGACCGTGTCGCACATGTTGTTGTTCGAGGTGCAGGTCTCCAGCAGCGGGCGGTCGCCTTCGAGGGCGCCGGCGAAGACGAGCGTCTGGTGGTTGGGAGCCTGGTAGACGCCGGTGCCGGGCACGGAATTTCCGTCGGCGTCGACCTCGACACGGTAGGCCCACTCGATGTCCGTGGTCCGGCCCCACCGGGCCATCAGCGCGGGAGAGTCGGTGCCACCGTCCTCGTTGCTCCAGACGATCGTGTATTGCAGGATCTTGTGCCCGGGGGTCTGCGCGGGGAGCACCTCGTGGTAGGCGATCAGCGGGGTGTCGGTGGTGGCGCTCTGGAACTGGTCGCCCAGCTCAGCGATGTTCCTTCCGTACATCACGGGGGAATGCCGCAGGATCAGGCCCTCCTCGCTGGCGTCGTCGTGCACCTGCACCGAGATATCGCTCGAGCCGGGCACTGCTCACGCCGCTCGGAGAGCGGTCGGAGGCGAACTGCAGCCGGAGCGTGTGCACCCCCTTGGTGAGGTGCCCGATGGTGAAGCTCCGCGTGATCTCCTGGTCGGACGGGATCACGATGTCGGTGACGTAGCGGTTGTCGACGTGCACCGACACCACACCGGACTCGCTGCCTTCGGTCTGCCACGAGGCGCCGGGCGCCTGTGAGGTCAAGGTGAGTACGGCTTCGCCCGTATGATGCGCGATAAAGGGCATTTTCTGGGCGTTCTGCCCGCGCTTGACGGTGACTCCTGACGCGAAGCGCGAATCAGCGTGCTGACCCCGCTCCGGGCTGGCCGCCGCGGTGGACGAGACGAACCCTATGGCCGAAGCCGCGAGAAGCGCCGCGAGCACTCCCCTGCTGAGCCGGGACCTGGACGAACTCCGCCGTGGCGATCTGTCGTTGTCGTTCATATGTGCCCTTCCGCTTGTTCCGCCACGCCTATATATCGCGTTGCGGCGTAGGTTGCCAGAGACAGTGCGGCAGACATCGGACGCCTGTCGGACCTGCCTGCGAACCGTGGTTGAACGTGCGGAATCGGCGGTCAGAGACGACGAGGGCGGCGATCGGCCGACGACGCGGCGGAACGTCCCGATCACTCACTCGGTGCGCAGCGCGGTGGCGGTGTCGTGTCGGGCGGCCCAGCCGGCCGGTAGCAGGGCACCCGTCACCGCGATGACCAGCCCGCCCAGGGCGAGCAGCGTCAACAGGGGCGCGTGATAGACGGCGATGTCCGAGGTGGGCAGGTTCATGCCGACGGCGTCGCCCATGAGCGGCGAGACGCACCGGTGCAGGGCGACCCCGGCCGGGACCGCTACCAGGCCGGCAAGCAGGCCGATTCCGGCGACCGAGGTGACGACCATGGTCACGGTCTGGCGGGGAGCCATGCCCAGAGCCTTGAGGACGCCGAGATCGTGGACGCGGTCACGGGTGTCGAGGACGACCGTGTTGAGCACGCCAAGGCCCGCGACCGCGACAAGCATCAGAGTGAGCATCCCGACCAGCGCATCCATGGCCGCGATCACGTCGGACGAGTTGGAGCTCTGGGCCATGGCGACGGCGCCGACCGGGTCGAGGGTGGCGTTGAGCGAGGTCAGGTAGTGCGCCAGATCCGTGCCCGATTTCGTCTCCACGGTGTACTGGCCCGGTTTCGCGTGAGTCCCAGCGCCGCGAGGGTCGAGGTCCGGGTCAAGAGTTCCATGCCCTTGCCTTCGGTGAAGAACGCCTCGCCGACGATCCGCACCGACACGTGCCGCCCCTGCTCCGTCAACGTCACCGTGTCCCCGACATGGAGGGTGGCGGCCTTCAGGAACCGGGTGGTGACCACGGCCTGGTCCGGGCCGTCGAGCCAGCTGCCTGAGACCAGCTGTAGGCGCGGCCCACGACGCATCGCCCTGATACGCCACCACTGTGGTGGCGCCGGTGATCCCGGACGCGCTCACCTGTGCCTGGGCCGTGCCGTAGAAGCGGCCGGTCCCCTGCTGCGCACGGAGTGCGGCGGTGATCTCGGCCGGGTCGGCCTTCGGCGCATCGGGCCCGCCGGCGTGGACCACCTGCGCGCCCGGCGGCGCCTGCCCGCCGCCGGTCTCCACCACGACCGAACCGGCGGAGTCGATCATGCGGCTCGACTGGACGGCGCCCGAGCGACAGGGCGAGCCCGACCCCGAAGGTGACGGCGGCGGCGCCGAAGGCGACCGCGGCGGCCATCGTCGCCGAACGCGCGGGGCGGGCGAACGGGTGCGCCAGGCCGAGGCTGACCGCGCGCGGCAGCGGCAGCCGTCCGTCCAGCCGCCGCGCCAGGCGGCCCCGGCCGGCGCTCGGGGTACGCCCGACGGCGATCGCCTCGACGGTGCGCAGCCGGCCGGCCCGCAGCGCGGGCACCAGCGCGGCACCGGCGACCAGGACGAGAGCCGCGGCGGGCACGACGACGTCGATCCACACGGGACACCGACGCTCGCCGGGCTGCCGTAGACCGTGCTCGGCTCGTGCCGAGCACCGGGATGGCCAGCAGATTGCCCAGCACGAGCGCCGATGCACGGCGCCGGCCGCCGCCGGGATCAGCGCCTGCCCGATGTAGGCCCGTACGACCTGGGCCGGGGTGAAGCCGAGGGACTTGAGGATGCCGATGCGCCGGGTCGCGGCGCCGACCGCGCCGCTGACCACGATGCCGATGATCAGGACGGACAGCACCAGCCCGAGCACCCCGAAGGCGACGAGGAACGGCACGAACGCCGTCGTGTTCGCGTCTGTGTTCTGCTTGACGGTCAGATAGGACTGCGACCCGGTCAGCGCACCCGTGCGGCACTGCCGCGGCGATCGCGGCGCGGTCGGCGGCGATCTGGGCGTCGGTGCCGGCGTGCCGCGAAGCGGTAGAGCATCTGGTACGTCGGGCGTGCTGCCGGTCGCGGCCAGCGCGCGGCCTGCGCCGGGCGTCACCCAGGCGTCGGCGGTGCCGGTCACCGACTGGGCGAGGCCGACCACGGTCAGCGTCGGGCTGCCGGGCGCGGTCGGGGAACGTCAGCCGCGCGCCCGGCTGTACGGGCGAGGCCGCCGTAGGCCATCACGATCTGCGCCGGGGCCGTCGCCCAGCGTGCCGGTCGACGAGGCTGACGTCGTCGACCCCGCCTGCGGCGTCCGCCCGGCCGACGAGGGTCAGCGGCGGCAGTCGATGCCGGCCGGCAGCGCATCCGAGTCGGAGGCCGTTTGCGGGCGTGCGGACAGGGTCCGGAACGGGCCGGCGCGGCGGTCACGCCGGACGCGTGTGCGGTTGCCGCGAGCTGCGGCGGCCGTGACCTTCGTCCCGTCGAACTGCGCGGTCAGGTGGGCGCCGTGCTGCCTGGCGAAGGCGTGGTCGAACGGCGCGCCTGGAGGCGACCAGCAGTCCGGCGGCGAGGACCGACGCGGTCACCGCCATCAGCGTGGTCAGGATCATCACCGACGGTCTGCACGCGGCGCCGCCCGACGCCGGCGCGCACCACCCGGCCCAGGGCGCTCATCGGACCACCGCCGCGGCGTGCCTGGTGTCCCGGACGATCCGGCCGTCGACCAGCTCGATGGTGCGGGTCGCGCAGGATTCGGCGAGGCGTCAGGTCGTGGGTGACCAGCACGATCGTCTGGCCCGTCCGCGTTGCAGTTCGGCGAGCAGTGCGCGGACGTCCTCGCCGGACGGCGGTGTCCAGCGCGCCGGTCGGCTCGTCGGCCAGCAGCAGCGGCCGGACGGTTCATCAGCGCCCGGGCGACCGCGACCCGCTGCCGCTCGCCGCCGGACAGCCGCCGGGGTAGGCGTGGGCGTGCCGGTCGATGCCGAGGTACTGCCAGCAGCTCGGCGGCGCGCGTGCGTGCCTCCGCCTCGCGGCATGCCGGCCAGCTGCGCCGGCAGCAGCACGTTGTCGGCGACGGTCAGGTCGTCCAGCAGGTTGAAGAACTGGAAGACCATGCCGATCTTCGCCCGCCGGTATCGCGCCGAGGCCGGCCTCGCTCAGCTTGTCGACCCGCAGTCCGTCGACCGTGACGGTGCCCGCGCTCGGCCGGTCGAGCCCGGCGATCAGGTTGAGCAGCGTCGACTTGCCGCTGCCGGACGGCCCGAGGACGGCGACTGCCTCGCCGGCGCGCACGGTCAGTGTCACATCAGCGAGGGCCGGCGGCCCTTGCCCGTACGTCCTGGTCACATCGCGGATGTCGATGACGGGCGCGGTCTCTGCCACAGTGCCTCCACAGGCGGGTGGTCAACGGTTCGGCCTGAAGGTAGGCGCCGAACCGTTTCGAGGGCGTCGTCTGCGGTGGCGAGATCGGTCTGCCGTCCCTGGATGACCCACCGGCGGTGTCATCCCTGCGATGTATGCGCAGGGTGTAGCACCCGTCCGCACCAGGAGGGATGTGACCGGGTTTTGGGGCTTGCCACACTGTGGCCATGGGCGGGGCTGTGCGGGCGCAGATCACGGAGATCACAAAGCGGTGGCGGGCGGGTCTCGCGGTGCTGCTGCGCTGGAGCCCGCTGCCGCGCCCGTCCCGTTGGGTGTGGACGGCCGACGCGGTCCTTGCCTTCATCCTCGCCGCCGGCACGGTGGGCACCGCCCGCCAGTACGGCAGCGGCGGCGTTCCGGTTCCGTCGATTCCGCCGGTTCCAGCGCCGCCACCGCCACCGGCGATGCCTGGCGCGCCCTCTCCTGCGCTCCCGCAGGTGGACATGGGGCAGTTCCTCGGAGCCGTCCATTCCTGGCCGCTGATCCTGGCGGCGCTGACCGCGTTGCCTCTGGTGGTACGCCGGCGGTATCCGCTGACCGCGTTCTGGGCCGTGATCGGCGCGAGCCTGCTGTTCAACGAGCGCCTGGGCCGCAGCGATGCGACCGTGTACACCTTCCTCTCGTGTGTGGTCGCCGCCTACAGCGCGGCCGTGTACAGCCCGTACCGGGCGCGCGCGCTCACCAGTCTGCTGACCGGCAGCTGTCTGCTCACCGTGTTCTACGACGAGAGCTTTCCGTATTTCACATCCGGTCTGGTGCCATTCGTCGCGCTGCTCGCCGTGGGGCTCGGAGCCAACGCAATCCACGCCTGGAAACAGCGCCTCCACGTCCTGAAGGAAGAGCACGAAGCCGCCACACAGCTGGCGGTCGACCGTGAACGCTCCCGGATCGCGCGCGAACTGCATGACGTCGTCACCCACAATGTGAGCGTGATGGTGATCCAGGCAGGCGCGGCCCGCAAGGTGATGGACACCGCGCCCGACCGCGCCTACCAGGCACTGCTGGCCGTCGAGGCGGGCGGGCGCACCGCGATGGCCGAACTGCGGCACGCCATGGGCCTGCTCACCATGGCCGCCGACGGCCCCGACCCGGTCACCGAGGCCGATCTGGCGCCGCAGCCGGGCCTCGGCCAGGTGGCGGCCCTCACCGACCGGATGCGCGAAACCGGCGTCCCCGTCGAGCTCACCGTCACCGGCACCCCGGCGCCCCTTTCCGCCGGCGCCGACCTGGCCGCGTACCGCGTCGTGCAGGAGGCGCTGACCAACGCCGTCAAGCACGCCTTTGGCGCCCGTGTACGGATCACCGTCGACCACGTCCCCGGCGCCGTGCACATCGACGTGTCCGACACCGGCGGCAGCTGCGCGGCACCGGCAGGTCCCGGCGGTGGCCGCGGACTGATCGGCCTGCGTGAACGCCTCGCCGTCTACGGAGGCACCCTCCAGGCAGGCGAACGCCCCACCGGCGGCTTCCATATCCGCGCTGTCCTGCCAACCGAGGAGCAAGCGTGAGTGAACCGCCGCGCGTGGTCATCGCCGACGACCAGGCGCTCGTCCGTACCGGCTTCAGCATGATCCTTGCGGCGGACGGAATCGACGTCGTAGCCGAAGCCTCCGACGGGGACGAGGCCGTCGACGCGGTCCGCCGCACCCATCCCGACCTGGTCCTCATGGACATCCGGATGCCCGGGATCGACGGCCTGGAAGCCACCCGGCGCATCCTCTCCGGCACCGTGCCCGATCCGCCGCCCCGCGTCATCATGCTGACCACTTTCGACCTCGACCGCTACGTCTACGCCGCGCTCACCGCGGGCGCAAGCGGCTTCCTCCTCAAAGACGTCACCCCCGAACACCTGGTCGCCGCCATCCGCCTCGCCCGCACCGGCGACGCGCTGCTCGCCCCGGCCATCACCCGCCGTCTGGTCGAACGCTTCGTCTCGCGCGGTACCCAGGCCGCCGCCCTGCACCGCGACCTGTCGGTACTCACCCCTCGTGAGCTCGAAGTACTCCATGCGCTCGGCAGCGGCCTGAGCAACGCCGAACTCGCGGCGCGTTTTTGCTTGAGCGAGGCCACCGTGAAGACCCATGTGGCCCGGATCCTCGCCAAGCTCCGCCTGCGCGATCGCGCCCAGGCCGTCGTCGTCGCCTACGAGACCGGCCTGATCACCCCGGGAGCGGGCGACGGCGCGACGCGGCCGTAGGCCGCTGCGCAGCCGACAAGCCGCCAGCGGTCCCGTCCTCGGACTCCGGCCACCGCGTGCGCGGCGATCACCGAGGCAGACGAGTCCGGCTCCACCGCGGCATCGCCCCTTCGCGGCGCGGTGGACTCTGCCGCAGGTCCGGGCCCTGCCGCGCGAGTCCCGGACGCCTGGGGGATGCCTGACGTCCTCGGGGGCCGCAGTGCGAAGATGGAGTGGTCACCTCGTCGCGAACGCACATGGGGGGTACGGACGGTGCCGGACGATCAGTCAGCTCAGGCCGCGGGAGCGGGGTCCACGGCGCTCGGCGCCCCGGCTCCGCCCGGCAAGCCCGCAACGCGCGGCACCGGCACGGCCGGGCGCCGGCGGATCGGCGGGTTCGTCATCCTCGCCGTGCTGCTGTTGTTGTTCTTCCTGCCCTGGTGGGTACTGCTGGCGTCCGGCACGCGCTGGCCGTTCCCGGTCGTGCTGAGCGGGAGCGTTCTGTTCGGGGCCGCGCTGCTGGCGTTCCCCGCGATGATGGCTCTGGGGCACGGCCGCCGGCGGCTGGACCCGGCGGCCCGTACGGGCGACACCATCCTGGGCGTGATCTGGGTGCTCTTCGCCTGGTCGGCCCTCGGTGGCGTGCTGCGGCTCGTCCTGATCGTCAGCGGGGTGGGAGGCCGGGGACCGGCCAGGGCTGTGGCCGTCGGCGTGACGGCGGTCGCCGTGGCGCTCCTGACGTGGGGCTGCACAGAGGCCATGCGGCTGCCCCGAATCCGACAGGTCGAGGTCTCGCTGCCCCGGCTGGGCCCCGGTCTTGACGGCACCCGCGTGGTCATCCTGGCCGACACGCACTACGGGCCCATCGACCGGTCCCGATGGTCGGCGCGGCTCGCAGACGCCGTCAACGCCCTGGCACCCGACGTCGTCTGCCACGCGGGCGACATCGCCGACGGCACGATCGCCCAGCGCCGGGAGCAGGTCGCGCCGCTGGGAACGATCAGGCCAAGCCTCGCCAGGGTCTACGTCACCGGCAACCACGAATACCTCGGGGAAGCCCAGGGCTGGCTCGACCACATGGCCCAGCTCGGTTGGGATTCGCTGCACAACCGCCACATCGTCGTCGAACGCGGCGGCGACAGGCTCGTCCTCGCAGGCGTGGACGACCGCACCGCCGCCTCTTCCGGCCTGACCGGGCACCGCGCCAACCTACCCGGCGCCCTCACCGGCGCCGACCCCGATCTGCCGGTCCTCCTGGTCGCCCACCAGCCCAAGCAGGTGGCCCAGGCCGTAGCCGCCGGCGTCGACCTTCAGGTCTCGGGTCACACCCACGGCGGGCAGATCTGGCCGTTCCACTACCTCGTACGCCTCGACCAGCCCGTGGTGCAGGGCCTCAGTCGGCACAGCGACCGCACGCAGTTGTACACCAGCCGTGGTGCGGGCTACTGGGGACCGCCGTTCCGGATCTTCGCGCCCAGCGAGATCAGTCTCCTCATCCTGCGCTCGTCCGCCTGACCGGCAGCTCATCCTGCGGTCGATCCCGACGCCCAGCGAGATCCCCGGCGAAGAGGGGGCATCGGCTCCCTCCACCGGACCGCTCGCGTGCATACGTCTTTCGGAGCACGTTCTGTCTTACTTGTCTTAGGATCTTACCGTCGCGCCCGCGCGGGCTCTCAAGGCCGTCGGACTCGAACATCAGCTGGTAGCGCCAGTCCGACGGCACGAACTCCTGATCGCGCGTAAGCCAGGTGACCGCTTCATCATCCACGGCCGCGACCTGGCTCCCGTGGTAGGTGGCGCCTCTGGCTCAACCGCAGTCCTTGCCGGGCTCGCATACAGAACGTGACAATTTCGGCCATCGGATCACAGTGGCTCAGGGGTGGGACCTGTGGAGGGTTGTCGTGGCGCAACGGATGAATTTGCTGGGAGAACCGGGAGTGGGGCTCTCGGGGGGATCGGGCAAGCCTAGTCCGAGCCGTGCGGAGATTCGGGTGGACAGCGTCTTGGTGTGGGGGCTCATCGCGCTGACCATCTTCGCCGTGATCGGTCAGGTGGTGAACTGGTACCAGTCACGGGATGTGGTCACTGGAGCCCACGGCCCCTTTCCCGCCGCGTTCGCCTCCGAAGCCCCGGTCGCACCCGGACACGTCTTACGTCGGACGACATATGACGTGACCCTGGTGCACGGACTGTCCATACAGCGGACGGATTCCGGCGTGCGGGCGGTGAACCTGCGGACCGGCAAGGAGTACTGGCGCTACGAGCGCGGCGACAAGGACTCCATCGGGAAAGAGTTTGCGGTCTCGGAGCGCACCGTGGTGATCGCGTACTGGGATTCAAGGCTGGTCGGCGTCGATCTGCGCACGGGCCACCCGCTGTGGCACGTGAAGATCCGGCATGGCAAGGACGACTATCGGAACGTGCGCCTCGTCGGCGGCCAGGTCATCACCGAAGCACCCGGTGCCGTGCGCGCCTTCGCCGAGCGCGACGGCCGGGCCCTGTGGACAGCGAAGATGCCCAAGTCCTGTCCCGACGTGTTCGTCCAGACCGTGTACGCACTGCCGGACCACCTGAGCGTCATCCCCGTGTTCTGCACAGGCATCAGCCGCGACAGCGACGGGTACTACCCGCTACTCGGCGTCGACAACCGCACGGGCAAGATCCTCTGGCAGCAGCACAGCGTCGACGAAACTCTGATGGTCAAGGGCGACGAACACACGCTGGTCGTCCCTGTTACGGACGCCGGCAACACGCCGACCGTCCAGCTGCTCGACATGAGCCGCCACGGGACCACTGTGAGAGCTCGCATCTCCACGAAAGTGTGGGATGCGGTCGCCGCCGGGGGCGGCGCTGTGCTGTCAGGCACCGACCCGAAGGGCTCCAAGGACCATGACACACTCCTGAGCGCCTACCACACCCAGGGTGGGCACTTCGCCTGGCAGCTGCGGGCGCCGGCCGGTCAGGAGTACGGGTTCCCCAAGATCGCCGACGGCCGGGTGTACGTCGTACGCCAGGCACTGCTCACCCTGGCGGACTCCGGTGCGCGGATCAGCGCCGACTTGCTTGTCCTCGACGCGAGTACCGGACGCCTGCTCCATACCCTGCACCTGCCGGCCGTGACCGCGCCGGACGGCTACGAGAACGACTCCGGCCTGAAACTCGACGTCCGCGAAATCGCCGACGGGGCGGTGAGCATTGGCTGGCGAGAAGACTCAGGAGGGGACCTGATCGTCACGAACTGACTCGTCCTACAGGTCAGCAATGACAAGCCGGTAGCCGACGTCGAGTGTTTCGCGGTCGAGGAGGTCGGCATGACGTTCGTGCCACTGGCCGGAAGACAGGTCGTCTGACAGCCGGGCCAAGCGTCTCTGATCAGCTAAGCGAACCTATGTGAACCGTTAGGTCTGGCATGGGTTCTGCCCACCGGGTGGGGAGGCATGAGCGTGGAGATGGAATCCCGCGCCGAGTGCTGCTCCGCGTGGCCGGTGTCGGCTGGTGGTGGGTGTGCTGATCGTGGTCACGCTCTGGTGCCGGTGGGCTGCGCGGGGCAGCCGTGTCCGGTCCGTTGATGCGTGTCCCTCCGGACGCTTTCCAGAGCGATCCGAAGGCCGCGCTGGGGAGGGAACCTCACGTCGCCTGGGCGTGAGGCGGTTGGTTCGTGGCCGGGTAGGGCCGGTCTTGGGCCGGTCGGTCCGGCTGGTCTTCGGGGTGGCCGTGATGACGGCTTTGGCTTCCATTTTGTCGACGACCTTGCGGATCACCATGGTGCCGCTGGTCTTGTCCATGACGGTCTTGGTCTGGTGCGTCAGGCCGCGTGCGGCGATACGCCGCCATGCTCCTTGGTCGCGGTCGCCCTGCCACTGGCAGGACGGGCAGATGGCCCACTTCCAGCCGGAGATGGTGGGCTTGTCGGGGGCCTTGCGGTGCCGCAGCGGGGTGAGGCAGTGCGGGCAGTGCTTGCTGGTGCTCGCCGGCGGAACGGTCACCACGGCGATGCCGGCCTCGGCCGCGGGGTGCCGCATACGGTCGGCGATCTGCCCGCGCACCATCTGGGACATGCGCGTGTTCTGGGTGCGGCCCATGCCCCCGGCTTCCATCGACCGCAGGTCTTCCAGGTAGATGACCGTGGCCCCGGCGGCAACGGCCTGGTCCACCGCCCAGCGGGCAGCAGCCCAGGCCAGAGCATCGTTGAGGTTGGAGCGGCGTTCGGACACGCGCTGAATCTCCTCCGTCAGCACGGCGTTCTTGCCGCCCAGTGCGGGGTCGGCGAGACGCGTGTACTGGTCGGTCTTGGCGTGCAGTCGCTCAGAGGTCTTTCGGAGGCGGTACTGCTTCGAGCCAGCACGCCGGAGGCCCGGAACTGAGCGCCCGCACCGAGGGCGGTGATCGTACCGTCGCCGTTCAGCCGGGCCACGCCAGCGGAAAGGAGGGTGTTCAGGCCCCAGTCCACGCCCAACGCCACGGTGTGCCCGTTGCGCTGGGTCTTGGGGACGGGGTGGGTGTAGGCGAGATCGGCCCGAACCTTTCCGCCGGTGATGCGCAGCGTGGGCAGGTGCAGAACGGCATTTGCCGGGACGGTCGGGGGCAGCGTGATCGTGCAGTCGACCCACGTCCAGTCCGCGTATTTCTGCGGGTCCGGCCGGGTGGGGAGCTGCAACCGCAGCAGGACTTTCGTCGGCTCGGTCACGGACCGCTCGATCGTCGCCTGCTGCCCGTCACAGGCGGCCAGCAGCAGCATCCGCGCCACACGCGGCGTGGGCTCCAGCTCGAACACGTCAGCCGGGAGAAGGCCGTTCTTGCGCTCGAAGCTGATGATCTGCCGGGTACGGGAACGGATGATGCTGGACAGCAGGTGCTCACCGCCCGGTATCGCGGCGCGGACCTGCGTCCCACTCGGCCTCGGGTGCGCTTCTTCGGGTCAACGGGCCAGGCCGACAGGACTCCGGCGACCACATCGGCGCGCCACTTCACCGACCGCAAAGAACGCCCGGCCTGTTCCTGGGCGCATGCGGACGATCCGGTCGTTGACCTTCACGCCCTCGCAGGCAGTGGTCCAGCCGAGGCGCCGCAGCGCCATCCACGCGTTCGACGGCAGCTTGCGGCCTCCGGCGTCCCACCCCGCAGGCCAGGGTGTCCACGTCGGCGGTGTTCCAGTGCTCGCCGAGCAGGGAGGCGACCATGTCGGCCGCCAGGTCGGCGCACCAGTCCACGCGTTCGGCCAGGGCGGCAGCGGTGAGGAGTTCGCCAGTCTTCTCGTCCACGCCCGGATGCGACCAGGGCGCGGGCGCAAGCGGTACGGGAGGTCTCGCCGTCGGCGAGAGGCAGTTTCCGGCTCACGCGGCACGGCCCTCTTCGCTGCACTGCCCCGACTCGGCCAGCAGACGGCGGCGGTTGTCCGCACTGCGCATCCCGTACAGTCTCCCGGCGAACGTCGTCACCAGCGAGACGAAGTCCTCCAGTAGTTCATCCCGGCCGCCGAGCTTCTTCGGGTGCAGCACCTCCACGGTGACCCCGTACACGGCGAACAGCCGCTTGAGCCAGCCGACCCCGAACCGGGCCAGCCGATCCTCATGCGTCACCCGCACCACGGTCACGGAGCCGTCCGACACCATCGCGATCACCCGGTTCAAGCCGGGCCGGTTCTCCTTCAGGCCCGGAGCCGCGGTCCCGGACAACCTTGACGATCTCTCCCGGTCGAGGTGGCCCGCAGTTCCTGTCTCCTGCGCTCTCCAGCGAGGACTCCTGCCCGGACGAGCCGGACACGCGCACGTACAGCAGCTCCAGACGCGGACGGACAGTTGAGGAGTCACTGCCGCGCTTCATGTTCTCCACGTCCACCGAGGAGAACCGGCGCTCACGCCCGACCCACGTGAACGGGATCTTGCCGTCCAACGCCCACTGGCGAAGCGTCATCGGGTGTATCCCGAGACGCTTCGCAGCCTTGGACATACGCAGCAACTCCATGCGTGCAACTATATATGCACAACACTAGGGATGACTAATGAAGTTGATGAGCCTGGACGGAGGATCTCCTCGCCAGTCTGGGCGAACATCGAAATACCGGCTCGCACTTCCGGATCAAGATAGGCTTCAGGCCGGCGCCAGAAGGCGGCGCCGAATCCATCGGTGCAGTCATGCGGGACCGGGACCGTCTCGATGCGGGCGCCTCCCAGCAGTGCAATCAGCCGGTCGATCGCGACAGCCCGCGTGTCGTCGAACGCGGCTGCCTCCGGCAGGTACTCGTCCACCAGCCAGAACCTGCGCAAGACGATCTGGTCCCAGGTGAAGATGACGACGCGCCGCCGGGCGATCCGAAGCAGTTCCCCGATACCGGCTTCCAGGTCGGTCCAATGGTGCACGGTCAGGAGAGCCATCACCGCGTCAGCCGAGTCGTCGGCGAGCGGGATCGCCTCCGCGGACGCCTGCAGGGTCCGCACGGATCCGGCCGGACGCTGGGCGATCACCACGGAACTGGGTTCCACCGCCAGCACCGTTTGCGGCGGTTCGTAGGAGCCGGTGCCGGCACCTACGTTGATCACTGTCGCAGCATCACCGAGCGCCGTGTGAATCTTGACAGCGATCCGAGGATCCGGTCGTCGGGTGTGACTGTAGGTCACACCAATACCGTCGTACGTCGTCACGACGGACAGTATGCCGCTTCGCCCCACAACCACCTGCCGCTGCCATTGGACCCGTCCACAGGTACGGCAATATCTCTGGACGGATACCTTTGTCCGAGCCTCTGCCGTGGCCCAACTCCACACTGCTCAACGGCGACGTTCCCGCAGCGGTCGCCGAACTCAAGAAGACCTCGGGTGACGACTGTTCATCGTCCGTTTCCAGGGCTGGTGTCCGGCAGATCTGACACAGGGATCGGTTCATTTCATTTCTCTGGCACAGCGGGTGAACGAATTCGAGTCCAGCCCGGCCAGAGGAATTATCCTTTGGGCCTAGGCTCTTCTTCAAACGAGGCCTGATCCGCGGAAATGAGCGGACGAGCACGTCCGGGTGCGCTGTCTTGAGGTCCTGGGGCCTGGCCAGCACGCGAGCGCGGAAGTCCGGGTGACCGGACCAGATGCTGCTTCCGGCGTGGAGGGCCAAGCCTGCCCGTTCCCGTTATGCCCGGCCGCCGTCCTGGCTGTTTCCGAACGGCGCCTCGTACATGTCAGTGGCGGGGAACGGCGTGAAGAGGTGGTGCTTTTGCTGGTTGTGCGGGTGGCGGGCGAGGTCGGTGACGTGGCTGAGGGGCAGCTCGGTGTCGCGATCCGTTTCCCCGGGCAGGTCGTGGATCGAGTTGGTGAGCTGCACGATTGCGGCAGCCGGCAGGAGGCGGCAGCCGTCGATGGTGTGCTGCGCGGTGGCGTTTTTCGTCATCAGGTGCAGCACACAGTCGGAGCCGGATTCGCAGTTGGCGAAGATGGCGCAGGAGCCGACGTCGCGCAGCCGCTCCCGCGTGCTATGGCGGGCGTGCTGGACTATGCCCTTGGCTCGTATATCGGTCCGGAGCTGAATGCTCAGCTTGCGCCGTTCAAGTTCCTCCATGATGCCCACGACGCGCCGGTTGCTGGTCGAGAAATGTCCGAGCCCGCATCAGGAACCAAGATCATCGTCTGGACGCGCCGGCCGGCCTCGGCGCACATCTTTCGCGTTTCGTAGTCGAGGCAGACGTCGATCCGCGCAGCCGATGGACCTCGACGGCGTCCGCCGAGTCGGCGGAGCGCAGCACCTCAGGCTGCCGAGGGGCCTCCGCGGCAGCCCGGATCTCGTCCCGACTTGTTCGCCATCCCTCACCCGATACCTTGGGGCGAAGCGCCCGACTCCGACGCGGACCCGTCCCTCTCACCCGCTGCGCGAACGGCCTTCCCTTGAATCCTGCGGCTCGCGGCTAGCGGCTCGCGACCGCCCCTATCGTCGTTCCCGGGCAGATGTCCGCCACGGCAACTACAGGGAGAGTGAGGATAATGTGTGTTGTATTGGTGAGGGGAAAGTGAAAATAGCAGTGAGTCGTTCCGGCCAGCCCATCGCGGCAACACTCGCGGGAGATATCTCATAAATGTCTGAAATGTCGACCGGCTTCTTGCGCCAGGTAAGCGTGAAGTCGAGTGGCGAAATTTCCTGGTGGCAGTCCTTCGCCGAACAGAGAATTTGTTCTGTATTGACGTGACACGATCGTGCGTTCCAGGCGCGATGCAGCGCAAAAATAGACTGTTTCTGGCCACGGCCTGAGTTATCCCTCTTGTGTCGTCGCCGGACCGAGTGAATCATCTGATACGGCCTGGGCACCCATTCTGTTGGAAGCCGGAAATCCCCACCCCATGCATGCGGGCGATCTCCTGCTGCCTGGTCACGTACGGCACCGCCTCAATCGATCAATACCGCATGGTACTGCAAAGAGTCATGCTGCTTGTGGGCAGTGGTTCACTTCTCCTGCCTGTGATCAATTCGGCGCTTCAGTACTTCATCTGCCAGGGAGAGGCATGCTTCACGACTCAGCAGATCAGTCTTGCGCGCGTCCGGAGAACATCGTCTCCGGATTCCGTCGGATTGCATCGGAGCACGGCGGTGATCCTGCTGTCGTCGATGGAAAAAGTGAGCTGTCTTATGCGGAACTCGACCGGCTGTCGGATTCGCTCGCAGCTCGGTTGACGGACGAAGGTGTGGGAATCGAATCGGTCGTGGCGCTCTGCCTCGACAGAGGTGCGGCCGTGCCGATCGCCATCCTGGGCGTGCTCAAGGCAGGGGCCGCCTACCTTCCCGTCGACACCCGTTCTCCCCAGGACCGCGTGCGTGCCATCGCCGCGGACAGTGCGGTACGTACAGTTGTCGCCGGCACCCCTGAGCAAGCCGAACTGTCGCGGGAACTGCTCGGAAAAGACATAAAAATCCTGACGCTGAATCATCAGGATAAGCGCGAAAAACAGGACCATCCATTCCGCGGCGATCAAGTGGTGAGTTCCGGGCAACTCGCCTATGTTATGTACACATCCGGATCAACGGGCATCCCCAAGGGTGTCGGCGTCACGCATGCCAACGTTCTCGGCCTTTCCAGGGACACGCTGATCAACAAAGCATTCGACGGCCCGGACGGTGTGCCGGACCGGGTGCTGATGCACTCGCCCCTGGCCTTCGACGCATCGACGTACGAAGTCCTGGCGACTTTATTGCGGGGAGCCTGCTGCGTTGTCGCCCCGCCGGACGACATGGACGGCGAGATTTTACGCCGCCTGATCACTGATCGGGGCGTCACCCGAGCGGCCATGACACCTGCGCTGTTTGCTGCATTCGCAGACGAAGACCCGCGGATCTTCTCAGGGCTGCGTCAGCTGATTCTAGGTGGAGACGCCCCCTCTCCCACTGCGGTCTCCCGCGTCCTTGAGGCCGTGGAGAAGCTGGAAATCATCAATGGATACGGCCCGACGGAGACTACGACGTATGCCGCCCGACATGCGATTAATCGAGGTGACGACGGCAGGATTCCGCTAGGGAAACCGATGGACGGCTTCCGACTGTGTGTCGAGGACCCGCGATCCGAAGACGGCGGCCAACTGGCGCGGGGCGAACTCTTCCTCAGTGGTCCTGGTGTCTCGCGCGGTTATCTCGGCAGGCCCGCACTGACGGCGGAATGCTTCCTCCCCGATCCTCATGGCGCTCCTGGCAGCAGAAGGTATCGCACCGGAGACATCTGCCGGCGGCGGGAAGACGGGTTGCTGGAATTCGTCGGGCGCGCGGACCGGCAGGTCAAGATCCGGGGCTTCCGGGTGGAACTCGGAGAAATCGAAGCCGCACTGTCGCAACATCCCGATGTGCTCACCGGAGTGGTCACGACCCGGGAAGGGCTCCCGGGCGCGAGCATGATCGTCGGCTACGCCGTTCCGGCCGCCGATCGAACGGCCACGAGCGCGGCTCTCCTCGACTGGCTCCGCACCCGCCTGCCGGACTACATGGTGCCCGGGGCGCTGGTCATCCTGAATGCCCTGCCGCTGACCGCCAACGGGAAAGTGGACGTGCGGGCCCTGCCCGCGCCGGCCCTTCACACGGGGCCCACTTTGAGCGCCACCGGGCCGGAACACGTTCTCGCCCGCCTCTTCGCAGAGGTTCTCGGTCTGCCCGAAGTCGGCGTGCAAGCGAATTTTCTCGATCTCGGCGGCAATTCGCTCCTCGCGGTACGCCTGATAGGGCAGTTGCGATCCCGCTATGGAATCGATCTGCGCGTCAAGGACCTGCTCCGCCGGCCAACTCTCACAGCGGTGCTCGACGGGCTGAGCCCCGAAGAGCGCGGCAGGCTCACCGATCCCAGCGGAAACGACGGGAAGCCGGCACTCATACCAGTGTCCACCTCCCCGAAAGAGCCGGTCCCACTCTCCTTCGCGCAGCAACGCCTCTGGTTCCTCGACCAACTCTGGCCGGGAAGACCTGACTACAACGTCCCGCTGGCCGTTCGACTGCGCGGACCGCTCTCCCGCACCGCTCTCTCCTCGGCCGTCACCTCACTGCTCGAACGGCACGACATCCTGCGCACCCGGTACGTCGAGCGCGACGATCAACCCTGGCAGATCGTGGAGCCGGTCCCGGACGCGGCCCCGCTGACCTTCGCCGATTGCCGGACCGGCGATCCCGACGCCGCGCTGCATGCCGCTGACGAACAGATCCGGCGCTTGTGGGAGAAGCCCTTCGATTTGACGTCCGCGGCGCCGGTCAGGGTTCTGCTGGCAGCCGTGGGCGAAGACGAACATATTCTCTGCCTGGTTATCCATCACATCGCCACCGACGGCTGGTCCGGCGACATTCTGCTGTCCGACCTCGCCGCCCTCTACGCGCGGGAGACCGGGGCCCGCACCGCCGGCCCGGGGAACGAGCTCGCCGTCCGCTACGCCGACTACGGGCAGTGGCAGCGCGATCGCTTCGGCGGCCAGGACCTGCGGGAAGAGCTGGACTACTGGCGCGCGGAGCTTCATGGCGCCACTCCCACAGCCCTTCCGGCGGACCGTCCCCGTCCTTCGGTCCGCTCCGGGCGCGGTGCGCAGGTCGACTTCACTGTGGCGAACCCGCTCCGTGACGAGTTGATGGCGCTGAGCAGGAGCAGTGGCACGACGCTGTTCATGACCCTGCTCGCGGCCTTCCAAGTGCTGGTGGCCAAGCTGTCCGACCAGCGGGACGTGTCCATCGGTACGCCGATCGCGGGCCGTACCCGCCCCGAGCTGGAATCGATCGTCGGCTTCTTCGTCAACACCTTGGTCATCCGAGGCGACGTGGCCCCCGAGTGCAGCTTCCAGGATCTGCTCGGCCGCACCCGGGACAAGGCTGCTGCCGCCTACACACACGGCGAGTTCCCTTTCGAGAAGCTCGTCGAGGAACTCCATCCCGAGCGCGACCTGGGCCGCAATCCGTTGTTCCAGCTCATGTTCGCCATGTCGGACGCCGAGACGGCGACGGAGCGGAACAACCAGTGGCCCGTCGTCGAATCGTCGGCACACCCTGTTCCCTTCCGCGCGGCGAAGTTCGACTTCGAGATCGCGATGGCCGAGCGTTCGGGCGAGCTCGTCGGCCACGCCTACTACGCGAGCGACCTCTTCGACGAGAGCACCGTGCGCCTGCTGCTGCGCCGCTACGTCGCCCTGCTGCAAAGGCTCGTCGGCGACCCCCGACGCCGGTTGGGGGACATCGGGGTCCTGGCCGAGGACGAGCTGAAGCAGATCACGGCCTCGAACGCCACCGACCAGGCGTTCAACAATGACCGCCCCCTGCACCACCTCGTCGCCGCCCAAGCCGGACGTACCCCCCGGGCGACGGCCGTCCAGCACGGGGATCGACGGCTCAGCTATGGCGAACTGGAGTGCCTGTCCAATCAGCTGGCGCATCTTCTACTCGCCCGGGGAGTGCGGCCAGGAACGCCCGTAGGGGTCTGGTTCCACCGTGACTTGTACGTACCGGTCGCGCTGCTCGGTGTGATGAAGGCAGGTGGAGCCTTCATCCCGCTCGACCCCGACCTGCCGGCGGCACGAGCGGGGCAGATCCTGGCCGAGGCGGGAGCGTCGGTCTGCGTGGTGGGCGAAACACCGTGCGGTGTGCTTCCCGGAGACGACATCGCGGCGATCCCTCTGATTCCGGCAGAGCTCGGCGAACTGCCGACCGCACAGCCACCTGTTGCGGTGTACGGCGACGACTTGGCCTCCATCTACTACACCTCCGGGTCCACCGGGAAGCCCAAGGGCGTCGCCAACACCCACCGCGGCTGGGCCAACCGAATGTGGTGGATGCACCATCAGCACGGACTGGAGCCGGGCGGCGGGGTCCTGCACAAGACGGTGCTGAGCTTCGATGACTCAGCGGTGGAGCTGTTCTGGCCGCTTCTCGTTGGAGGCCGCATCGTGATGCTGGATCCCGGACTGCACCGGGACCCGCGGGCGATCCTGCGAGCCGCCATGGAGTACCGAGTGGCTGTCGTGCAGTTCGTCCCGAGCATGCTGGGACTCTTCCTCGACGAGATCACCCCAGGTGTGCTGCCCCGCCTGTCCGAACTGAGGCATGTCATCTCCAGCGGCGAGTCCCTGCGCCCCGAACTCGTCAACAGGTTCCACCAGCTCCTCGGGCCCACCGAGTGCTCTCTGCACAACCAGTGGGGACCCACCGAGGCGTCCATCGACGCCACCTTCCACACCTGTTCTCCCGCCGACGCCAAGACGGACAGCGTTCCCATCGGACTGCCTCTGGCGAACTACCAGGTGCACATCCTGGACCGCGCCCTCGTCCCCGTACCGATCGGCGTCGAAGGCGAACTGTATGTCGGCGGCGTCGGTCTGGCCCGCTGTTACTGGAACGACCCGGTCAAAACGGCGGAGGCCTTCGTGCCCAACCTCTTCGTCAAGGGCGAGAGGCTCTACCGGACGGGGGACCGGGCTGTCCGCACCATCGGCGGGAGCCTCGTGTTCCGCGGCCGCCGCGACGACCAGGTCAAGATCAGGGGTAATCGCGTCGAACTCGGCGAGGTCGAGAAGGTCCTGGCAACCAGTCCGCTGGTCTCAGAGGCGGCCGCGGCGGTGTGGGAGCCGGCACCCGGCGACCGGCGGCTGGTGACGTACGCCGTCCTGGACGGCGGCGCAGCCGTGGAGCCCGAGCAGCTGCGCACGTTCCTCGCCGACCGGCTGCCGACGTACATGGTGCCCTCACGCGTGATCACGCTGGACGCACTGCCGACCAGCGCCAGCGGCAAGCTCGACCGCAAGTCGCTGCCTGTGCCGGAGCCGGACGACGCACCGCTGGGCGCGACGGGCAGACCGCCGCAAACGGAGTCCGAACTCCTGGTCGCGCAGGTCTGGAGCCAGTTCCTCGACGCCACTGACGCGGACGCGAACTTCTTCGACTGCGGTGGGCACTCGCTCCTTGCCACCAGGATCGTCTCGCGGCTGCGCAGGGCGCTCGACATGGAACTGCCGCTGGTCGTGCTGTTCGAGCACCCGACGATCGCCGGTCTCGCCGCCGCGATCGAGCGGGAGCTGATGTCTGACCTGGAGGACGTCTGATGCCGGCGCGGGACCATCTTTCGCCGCTGGCCGAACGGCTGCGCACGGCCCGCGCCAAGCTCGCCGAGCAGGACCTCGGCGGAGAGCCAGGGGACGCCATCATCGCGCGCCCCGGCGAGGAGGCCACCCTCTCCGAAGAGCAGCGCCGCGTATGGCTGGTGGACCAGATCCTCGGCGGATCACCGGACTACAACGTCCCCCACGGTGTGACGGTCACCGGTCCCTTCGACCCAAAGACGTTCGCGACGGCCCTGACCGCCGTCGTGGCGCGCCACGAGGTGCTGCGGACCCGGTACGTGGAACAGGATGGCGGCCCCCGTCCTGTCGTGGACCCGCCGGCCAGGATCACCGTGCCCGTTTTGGACCTCCGCCACCTCGGCACCGCGGATGACCCCGGGGTCATGGAGGTGGCGCGGGCGGAGATCGACCGGCCCTTCGACCTGGCCGTGGATCTGCCGATCCGAAGTGTCGTGCTGCGCTGCGCGGACAGTACCTGGCTCCTCCTCGTCACCGTCCACCACATCGCCACGGACGCCCAGTCCACCGTGTTGCTCTGGAGCGAACTGTCCGAACAGTACCGGCGCACCGCGTCCGGTGCCCCGCTCCCTCTCGACCCCCCTCCGCTGCGCTACGCCGATTTCGCCGCCTGGGAGCAGGAGCGTTTCCGCACAGGCACAGCGGACCTGGACGCGGGTCTCGCGTACTGGTCGGAGCGGCTGGCCGACGTCTCGGACCTCCCGTTGCCCATCGACCGCCCGAGGCCTTCGCAGCGGACCCGGCGCGGCGCCGAGGTCCGCCGTGAGATCCCGGCCGACGTCATGGAACGGCTGCGGACACTGGGCGCGGCTCAGGGAGCCAGCGCGTTCATGACGCTGCTCGCGGGCTTCTCCCACCTGCTCTCCGTCCTGGGAGGACAGACCGACGTAGTGGTCGGCAGCCCCGTGCTCGGCCGAGACCGGCCCGAACTTGAGTCCGTCATCGGCTCCTTCGTCAACGTCCTCGTGCTCCGTAACGACCTGGGAGGTACGCCCACCTTCTGCGAAGTGGTGCGCCGGGTCCGCCGCGGCGCCCTGGACGCGTATGCCCACCAGGAGACCCCGTTCGCCAGGTTGGTCGAACATCTGCGGCCTTCCCGGCAGTACAACAGCAACCCGCTGTTCCAGGTGATGTTCACCGTGGCCGAGCAGTCCGACACAGTGCTGGACGTGCCAGCACTGGTCAGCCGTCCGGTGGAGCTTCCCGTCAGCTGGGCCAAATTCGACCTGAACGTCACGGTCCTGACGGATGCGCCCGACGGATCGGCGCGCTGCTGCGTCAGCTACGCCGAAGACGTGTTCGACGAGGAGACCGTCGAGCATCTCGTAGAGGATTTCCTGCACACGCTCGACGAGGCGACGCGCCGGCCGGACCAGCCGATGTCGGACCTGCCACTGTTCGAGGAGGAACGGGACGACGGTGTGACCCGGGGGCCCGCACGCGAGGTCGGCAAGCGCACGCTTCTTGACCTCATCGCACAACAGGCGGCCAAGACCCCGCACGCCCCGGCGGTCGGCGCCGGTGACACGGTGTTGTCCTACAGCGAACTGATGGCCCGCGCCCGCGGACTGGCCGAGGCCATTCGCACCCGGGACCACACAGGGATCGGCGCCGTCGCCGTGTGTCTGGGGCGCTCCCCGCTCCTGCCCGCGGCGCTGATCGGTGTGTGGCTGGCCGGCAGCTACTACGTACCGATCGATCCCGCCTACGGCCGTCGGCGCGTTGAATACATGGTGCGGCACAGCGGCGCGCGCACGGTGATCGTCGACAGCGGGACCGCGTCGGCGACGGACTGGGCGGCGCTCGGGGTGCGCACCGTTGATGTGGAGGCCGCTGTGCCGGCAACCGCGGACGCCGCGCCGGCCGGCCCGCTGCCCCATCACCTCGCCTACGTGATCTACACCTCCGGATCGACCGGCCGCCCCAAAGGCGTCATGGTCACCCACGAAGGCGTGGCCAACTTCACGCTCGACATGACCGAAAGGATCGGGATCGGCCCCACCGACAAGGTCGGCGCCGTGACCACGGTCTCCTTCGACATCGCCGTCCTGGAGCTGCTGGTGCCGCTCGCCGCCGGTGCGCGGGTGGAGCTCATTCCCCGGAACGTGACGGCGGACGGCGTGCGCATGGGCTCGCTGATGGAGTCGAAGGGGATCACCGTCCTGCAGGCCACTCCGGCGGGATGGTCGTTGCTGATCGCGTCCGGCTGGCCGGGGGCACCGGTGCGCGCGCTCTGCGGTGGCGAGGCGCTACCAGGGGCCCTGGCCAGGGATATCCACTCCCGGGTCGCGCGACTGTGGAACGTGTACGGGCCGACCGAGACCACGATCTGGTCGGCCGTCCAAGAGGTCGACAGCCCGCCCGCCGGTGCCGTCGGCCCGCCGCTGGGAAAGCCGTTGGCCAATACGGCGTTGTATGTGCTGGATCGCCGCCTGAAGAGGGTGCGGCGCGGCGCGGTCGGCGAACTCTGCGTCGGCGGCGCGGGGGTGGCACGCGGATACGTCGACGATCCCGCCCTCACCGCCTCCCGCTTCGTCTGCGATCCGTTCAGCGACGTGCCCGGCGCACGCATGTACCGAACCGGCGACCAGGTCAGGCAGCGTCCGGACGGCTCCCTGCAGTTCCTCGGTCGGATCGATCACCAGGTCAAGATCCGCGGATACCGGATCGAACTGGAGGAGATCGAGGCGCGGCTGCTTGCTCACCCCGCGGTCGCCCAGGCCGTCGTTCAGGCGAGCGGTGCCGGCCTGGATCAGTACCTTGCCGCCTTCATCGTGTCGCGCCGGCAACAGGAGACGCACCCCGCGGACCTCCGCGCGCACCTGCTGGAGAGCCTGCCGGACTACATGGTTCCGACGCGTTTCGTCGAACTCGACCGGATGCCCACGACGCCCAACGGCAAGATCGACCGGCGGGCACTGCCGGATGTTCCTGCCCAGGGGCGAGCGGGCCGCACTGCCCCGCAGACAGCTCTTGAGGAGCGCATCGCCCAGGTCTGGTGCCGTGTCCTGGGAGTGGAGCGCCTGGGTGTCCAGGACGACTTCTTCGCCCTGGGCGGACACTCCCTCAGAGCCACGCGGCTCGCGGCGGAGCTGCGGGCGGAGCTCGCACGGGATGTTCCTGTGCAGCTCGTATTTCAGCACCCCACCGTGCGCGGGCTGGCCCAGGTCCTGGAGGCGGCCGCCGCCCCGGAGCAGGGGCCGCTGCCCAGGGCCTCCGAACGGGCTCCCTTGTCCTTCGTTCAGCAGCGGATGGCCTTCCTCGACCGCCTGGTTCCCGGACGCGTCGACTACAACGTCTCGTCCACGATGCGTTTGACCGGGCCGTTGGACCCCGGCGCTCTCCACCAAGCTCTGCTCCGTGTAAGGGAGCGACACGAGGTCCTGCGGACTCGGTTCGTCTCCGAGAACGGCCGGCCTGTCCAGATGGTCGAACCGGTGCTTCCGCTGTGGGAGGCTCCCGTCGACTTCAGCCAGCACGGTGAGGACGCGCTGCGACGCGCGATCGAGGACCTCTGCCGCGAGGTCAGCGTGCCCTTCGACCTGACGCGTGGTCCTCTGATGCGGGCACGGTTACTGCGGATCGCAGAGGACGAACACGTTCTCTGCGTGATGATGCACCACGCCGTGGTGGACGGCTGGTCGCTGCCGATCCTCTGGGCCGAGGTCAGCGCCGTCTACCGGGCCCTGCGTGACGGAACCTCCCCCGAACTCGCCGATCTCCCCCTTCAGTACGGTGACTTCGCTGCGTGGGAGCGCGACCGGACCGAGCCGTTCAAGGAGGATACGGACTATTGGCGGGAGCGGCTCCGTGAGCTGGTCCCTACCGAGATCCGCGGTGCACGAGCGCGTCCCGCGGCATTCGATCCGGACGGCAGGGCGATCGGCTTCGAGGTCGACACCGACCTGGGGGACCGTGTCCTGGAGAGGGCCCGCGACCTGGCGGTCACACCGTTCATGGTGCTCCTGGGCGCTTTCATGGTCACCGTGGGACTGCTGGCCGGCCGGCGTGACGTGGTGATCGGCATGCCGATCGCGGGCTACGGCCGCACCGTGCCGGGGCTCGCCGGCGTCATCGGCCCCTTCCTGAACACCGTGGCCCTGCGCGCCGAGGTCGGCGACGACAGCACTTTCGAGCAATTGCTCACCGTCCTGCGACACCGCGTGGCCGAGGCCCACGCGCATCAGGGCCTGCCCTTCGAAGCCCTGGTCGAACAGCTGCGGCCCGACCGCGACCTGGCCCGCCATCCACTGTTCCAGATCATGTTCTCGTACGATCAGGACGACGCACACTCCGTCGACCTGCCCGGTGTCACCGCTCAGATGCTCGACCTCGACATGACGAGCGCGAAGTTCGACCTGAGCATGTCCCTGGTCCGGCGAGGGGAACAGCTGACCGGTTCCCTGCTGTATGCGACCAGCATCTACGATCACGGCTTCGGGCAGCGCGTCACCCGGCTGTTCCAGCGTGTCCTGCACGCGGTCACCACACATCCCGCCGCTCGGCTCGCCCTTTTGGAAGTGGCGGAACCCGTCGAGCCCTTGGAGACACAGCCGGCCGCCAGGGACGATCACTGCTTGCACCAACTGGTCCGGGACGCCGTCGCGCGACATCCCCACGCCACCGCCGTTGTCTGCGGCAACGAGTCGGTCGACTACGCGGAACTGGACCGCAGGTCGGACTCGTTGGCTGAGCGACTGCAACGACGCAGCGCACGACCCGGCCGCGTGATCGCTGTCCTCCTTCCCCGGTCGATCGACCTCGTCGTCGCCTTCCTCGGCGTTCTGAAGTCGGGCGCCACCTGCTTGCTGCTGGATCGGCGCCAGCCGGAGGCACGCCACCAGGCACTGCTGGCAGACGCGGGCGCCGACATCCTGGTGGCCGAAGACGGCACACCCGCGAACGCCCCCGTGCGTGAGGTCGTTCCGGTCCTGCTGGAGGCGGACTCGGGACGGGAGCGGACGCCGGCGCCTGCGGACGGGGACGTCACACCCGCGGACATCGCCTACGTCACGTACACCTCCGGATCCACCGGGCGTCCCAAGATGGTACCGGCCTCACATGCGGCCGCCGCCGGCTACCTGCGCCATCTGATCGCGGAGTACGAGCTAGGCGAACAGGACGTGGTGCTGCAACTGGCCGCCCCGTCGTTCGACGCGGCCGTCCGGGACATCCTCGGACCGCTCGCCGCCGGGGCCAGGCTCGTCATGCTCCCCGAGGACAAGGTCGGGGACCCGCGCGCCATTTTGGACGAAGCGGCCAGAAACCAGGCCACCGCCCTGCTGTCTGTCGTGCCCACACTGCTGGCCGCCCTGACCTCCGTGCAGGACTGCCCACCGGTCGCGCTCCGGCTCGTCCTGACCAGCGGCGAGGCGCTCACGCCGCGGGTGGCCGAGGCCTTGCGCAGGCTCAGCCCCGCCGCGCTGCTCGTCAACCAGTACGGGCCGACCGAGTGCACCATGACGTCCACGTTCCACAAGGTGACCGACGCCGATCTGCGGGCGGGACGCATTCCGGTCGGCGCACCAATTCCCGGCAGCCAGGCCCTTGTGCTCAACGCGGCGGGCAGGCGTCTTCCCGACGGGGCCGTAGGCGAGTTGTACCTGGGCGGGCCCCGGGTGTCGCTCGGATATCCAGGGCAGCCGGCGCTCACCGCTGATCGCTTCGTGCCGAACCCCTTCGGGCCGCCGGGCAGCCGGATGTACCGCACGGGCGACTTGGTCCGCCTCGGTACCGACGGCAACCTGGAGTTCCTCGGACGCATGGATCACCAGGTGAAGATCCGCGGTGTCCGGGTGGAGCCGAGTGAGATCGAGTCGGTGCTCGGCCGCCAGCCAGGAGTCCGGTCCGCCGCCGTGCTCCCTCTCGGTCAGGCGGAGTCCGTCGAACTGGTCGCCTATCTCGCGGCCCCCGCCGAGCTGGACATCACCGCGGTACGACGTGCCGTGATGTCACTGCTGCCGGAGCAGATGCACCCCGCCCGGTACGTACGCCGGGACGCTCTGCCCGTCAACGCGCACGGAAAGGTCGACCGGGCGGCACTGGCCCGGCTGCCTCTCGAACCCGACCCGGTGGACACCGATGACCTGATGGGTCCGCGGGATCCGGTCGAGGTGCGGCTGGTCAGGATCTGGGAGGAGGTGCTCGACCGGTCACCGATCGGGATCCGCCAGGACTTCTTCGAACTGGGCGGCCATTCACTCAAGGCCGTCGACCTGGTGGAGGCGATCGCGCAGCGTATGCAGGTGAGCCTGCCCCTCAACACGGTCTTCCTGCACCGCACGGTGGAGGGGATGGCCGGGGCGATCGCCGGATCCGGCGACGGCGCCGGTGCCGGCTCTCTCGTCGTGCCGCTGAACAGGAGCTCGCGAAAGGCGCCTCCTTTGTTCCTGGTGCATGCGCAGTCAGGCGATGTCTCTTGCTACGTGGACGTGGCCAGGGAACTCCGGAACTGGCGGCCGGTCTACGGGATAGAGGCCGTCGGCTTCCACCACGGCGACACCCCGCTGACCGATGTGGTGACCATGGCGCGGCGCTACGTGCGTCAGATGCGAGCCGTCGCGCCGACCGGCCCGTACCTGCTTGCCGGCTGGTCCTTCGGCGGCAACGTGGCCCTGGAAATGGCCAGGCTGCTGGAGGCCGACGGTGAACGAGTCGCGTTCCTCGGGGTCATCGACGCTCGGGCGTTCGGCACGGACGAGGTGGAGCAGTGGTACGAGAACACCGCTGAATCCGCGCGGTTCGGACTGGCCCACGGCCTCGGCGCCGGTGACATGGATGAGGCGACCCCCGAGGAGATACTCGGCCTCCTCACGCGGCGGCTCGTCCAGGAGGAGAAGGTCACCGCCTATGCCGACACCCAGACCCTCCAGCGGATGTTCGCCATCTTCAACGCGAACGGACGCGCCGCGCAGACCTACCGTCCCGTCGGTCCGGTCCAAGCGGACATCGTCTTGTTCAAAACCACGGAAACACATCCGACCCTGAACAATCCGACGGTGCGACCGGACAGCTGGCGAAGGCGCACGCTCGCCGGCCTGCGGACGGTGGACATTCCCGGAAACCACCACGACCTGCTGAGCCAGGCCCACACGAAGGAGTTCTCCGCCCTTCTGCAAGCAGCTGTCGACGATTCGCTGGTGCCTCGTGATCCTGTTCGTGGCACCGCAGGCCGGCTGGCTACTTAAGTGCGGTATGGAGTTCTTCGCGGAGAAGGTCGCCTATGTCGTCGGTTGGTATCTGGCCCTGCCGAATGGCGCCGTAGCGCTGTCGATCGACGAGAAGACGCAGATGTAAGCCATAGACCGCACCCAACCGGTGCCGCCGGTGGCCGAACATCACGACTGGTGAATTGCTAGGCGAGTGCAGGCCGAACGAGCGTCAACGTCCTAGTCAAACCAGGAACTCGTCAATAACAACTCGAAGTAACGAAATCAGGGATCACGAGACACTAGGGACGCGATCGATGGTCTCGCCCGAAAGGAGGATCACGTGACCCAGGTGGGTATCGTCGGAGGCGTCGGCCCGCATGCCTCATTGCACTTCTATCAGAGATTCCTGCAACTGAGCCCGGCAGGCCTGGATGAGGAATATCCGACCGCTGTACTGGTGGCCGAGAAGGTGCCCAGCCGTATCGACCATCTGCTCGGCCGGGGACCCAGCCCGCTGCCGGCGCTTTTGGAAACGGTCCGCAAGTTGGAACGGGCCGGCGTGGACACCATCGTCATACCGTCCGCGACGACGCACGCGTACTGGGAACCCCTCGCGGCGGCCACTTCCGTACCTCTGGGCCATCTTCTCGTCGAGACAGGCAAGGAATTGCGCCGGGAGCGACTCTCACGGCCGCTGATCCTGGCCACGGCGGCGAGCGTGGCTCTGCGTTCCTTCGAGCCGCATCTGCCGCCCGGCTGCGGCGCGGTCTATCCCGCCGCTTTTGACCAGGACACGGTGAACGACCTCATCGACCGGGTCAAACGAGGGGACTCGTTCTCCACACTGCGCGACCAGTTCACCGCCTGGCTCAGGACGCTGATCTGCGACGGCAACCTCGCTCCTGACTGCGTGGTACTGGGCTGCACGGAACTGTCCGTGATAGCACCTCGGGCCCCGCTGCCGCTACCGGTCGTCGATGTCACCGACGTTCTCGTCAGATCAGTGCTCCCCGCACCAGCACCCATCTCGCATGTCACCGGACGGAGGTAAGGCGATGGCCGAAACGAACGCACAGTGGGTGGTCGTGGTCAACGACGAGGAGCAGTACTCGATCTGGGAATCAGACAGGGACGCCCCGCAGGGCTGGCGGACCGTGGGCGCCGAGGGGAGCAAGGAGGACTGCCTGGCGCGTATCGAGCTGCTGTGGACCGATATGCGGCCCAAGAGCCTGCGGGACCGGATCGCGGAACATCAGAACACCGCGGCCGGGCGGTGAAGCGATGCTGAAGGCTGAAGGTCTGCGATCAACGGAAGCGCTCACCCGATGGGCAGCCGACCGAGCGGTGCCCCGCGGCCGGCTGGACCGGATTTACAGCGCGCTTGAACTGAGCGGGTGTCTGCCCGAAGAGGCCGGTCCTCTGCAAGAACCCGCCGTATTCGTGCCTGGACTCAAGAGCACACCGTGGCACGATCCAGCCGACCATCCCTGGACCGCCGCATTCGAAACGCGCTACCCGGAAATCAGGGACGAGTTCTCCCGACTTTTCTCGGGCGAGGGCCTCGGCATTCATCCGGAATCGGAAGGCCTGGCGGAGAGCGGCCGATGGAGCACGTACCACTTCTACAGGATGGGGCAGAAATTCGAAGAACACCTCGAAGAATGCCCGCAGCTCGCCGATGTTCTCACCCAGGTTCCCGGAATTGAATCGGCCGGCATGTGCTACTTCTCCGTCATGGGCGGTAAGACGAAAGTCAAACCGCACTGCGGGTTCGTCAACACCCGGATCCGCTGCCACCTGGGCCTGATCGTTCCCGACGGATGCGAGATGCGAGTCGGCGCAGGGACACGCACCTGGGAGGAGGGCAAGTGCCTGGTATTCGACGACTCCTACGAGCATGAGGTGACCAACCGTTCAGACCACTCCAGGGCGGTACTGCTGCTGGACACCTGGCACCCCGACCTGTCCGAGGCCGAACGCCAGGCCCTGGCCTTCCTCATGCGGTCCTGGAGCGACCTTGTCGACTGACAAGGGCGGCCCGGCACAACGGGTCTCACCCGACCGGCTGCGCCACTACCTGGCGGCGGTGTGCGAGGCGATGGGCGCCGACCCGGAGGTCGCCGCGGAGGTCGCCGACCATTTGGTGGATGCCGATGAGTCGGGCCACGCCTCCCACGGTGCCCTACGACTCGCCCAGTACGTCGACGAGATGGACCGAGGCGACCTCGACCCTGCTGCGCGTCCGTTACTTCTGCGCCGGGACCGGGCGACCGTCCTCCTCGACGGACAGCGCGGCTTCGGACACTTCTCCACCAAAGTGCTGTGCGAGGCGGTGGCTGAAGCGGCCCAGCAGCACGGCGTAGCGGTGGGGACGGTGCGTCACTCCGGTCACATCGGCCGGCTCGGCCGCTACTGCGAAGCGCTGGCGGACCGAGGACTGGTGGCGTTGCTGATGATGGGCGCCGCCGGCCCGAATGTCGGCGCCATGTCGCTGCCCGGCACCCCGACCCGGTTTTTGGCCGCCAATCCCTGGGCGATCGGAGTGCCCACCGACGACGCCCCACTCGTCGTGGACATCTCCATGACGATGCTCGCCGAAGGGAAGATCACTCTGGCGTCGGCCCGTGGCGGCCTTCTCCCGGAAGGCTGCATCGTCGACGCCCGGCAGCGGCCCAGCCGTCAGCCGGCCGACTACTTCTCCGGAGGTGGCCTGCTACCGCTGGGAGGAACGGTCGCGCCGCACAAGGGCTTCGGACTCGCCCTGAGTTCCGCCCTACTCGGGGCGCTTTCCATGGTCGGCGACCTGGAACCCACGCTGGCGGGCACGCAGCGGCCCATCGGATCAACAGGCGAAGCGGAACTCGGAGGCGTGTGCTTGATCGCCATCGACCCCGAGGCGTTCGGAGGCGTCACGGGCTACCGAAAACTCGTCGGCAGCACACTCGACGAAATCCGGCGCGCCGAGACCGCAGGCGCCCGGGTCATGGTGCCGGGAACACCGGAGCGCCGCTCGCGTCGCAGCCATGCCTCCGGTGTCGTGCTGCCGGATCAGGTCCTGACCGAAATGCTCGGCAACGGCCGGCGATTCGGAATTACTCACGCATTGGTGGACACAGCGAAGGAGTGAAGTCATGCCCGCGTGGATCAAGGACAGCAGGCCTTACCTGGAGAAGTGGATCGATCAGCACGATGTGGATCGTTCTTCAGTCGAGCGCCTTGTGGAAGGCATGAATCTCAGCGAACGGCGTGAGCCGACCACCGAGAGCGCCGTGCAACGCCCGGAGGTCCTCATACCGGGTCTGACCGCGGCACCGTGGTGGGACGCCGGGATCTTCCCCTGGATATCCGAACTGGAGGCCGCCTACGAGGACATCAAGGCCGAGTTCCAGGCGGTGGGAGGGCTGCGGGCCGACCGCGCCATCCAGCACCCGAACTCGGGGAACCTGGCGGAGGCCGGCGCCTGGAGCGCCTACTACTTCCACATGCTGGGCAAGGACTACCCGGAGCACATCCGTGACTGCCCCCGGACCATGGACGCGCTGTCGAGCGCCGACGGAGTCCGCCAATCAGGCATGTGCTACTTCTCGGTCATGACCCCCGGCACCCGGGTGGCGCCGCACTGCGGGTTCATCAACGCCCGCATCCGGTGCCACCTCGGACTGGTGGTCCCCGAGGGCGCGAGGATGCGCGTCGGCGAGGAGACCCGCCCGTGGACGGAGGGCCGGGCGTTCGTCTTCGACGACTCCTTCGAACACGAGGTCTTCAACGACGGCGAGCACGGCAGGGCGGTGCTCCTGTTCGATGTCTGGCACCCTGACCTGACCGAGGTGGAAAAGCGGGCGCTGACACACATGATGCCGGTGTGGAGGTCGTTCCTCTACCGGGATGACGCGTTGTGACGCGGGCACCGGACACCGCCTCCTGGCGCCTCGCCACCTGGGCCCTGGTGAAGTCCACCGGCTTCGCCTACGAGCACGTGGAATCCCTGCGCTCCCCCGCCCTGGCCGCTGCGGTCGAGTCCGGGGACACCGAGGCGATCACCTCAGCCGTCACTCGGTGCCTCGATCAACTGATCACGATCTGCTCGGACGACAGGTTCCTCGAAGCCGTTCTGGTGTCCAGTCCGGCGGCATACGAGCGGCTGGCTTCCTGGCTGGGATCCGCTCCGGACACCGGCGCGCTCCGATCGGAAGACCGACGCAAGGCACTGCTCGCGGCCAAGTACCTGCAGAGGTTCTGCGCGAAGAACGAGAGCACGAGCTTCTTCGGCCCGGTCTTCTGGGCCCCTCTGAAAGGCCCGTCCGTCGACCTCGACATCGGTGATCCCGGCACGCCGCGCCTGAAGACGTTGTGGACGCATTGGGCGGCGCAGGCCCTCGCCGATGCGATGAACTCGGACCCCGATGTGCTGTCCGTTCTGCCACCGAACGCCCCGGCGAACCTGATCCTGCGCGACGGGCGGTACCGCACGGTGGACTACCTGAAGTGGCCCACGGAGATTACTGAGATCGCGCCGCCCGACACAGTGGCGGAGCGCAGGCTGCTCGCCCGGTGCGACGGTCGAACGACCCCGGCTCGGATGGCCGTGGCGGAGAACGAAGGCGTCACCGTGACGGTCGAACGTCTGAGGCGGCTCGCCGACAGGGGGCTGATCGACTTCGGGCTGCGTGTTCCTGTCGGCCTCATCGACCCCATGGCTTTCCTGCACGCCGTGGCCGCCGACCTTCCGGCACCGGCGCGGGAGCGCTGGGAGAAGGTGCTGGCGGACTTGGCACACAGGACGCGCGAAGTCAACGTCGCATCCGGTCCGAAAGCGCGCCGCGCGTCGATCCGGGAGGTCTTCGGAGCCTTCACCGATCTCACGGGAAGACCGGCGGAGAAGGACGCCGGAAAGCATTACGCCGATCGTTCCGTTCTCGTCGAGGACGGCGTGTTCTCGTGGACGGGTTTCGCCATCGGCGATCCCTTGTCCGCCTATCTGCGTGACGAGTTTCCGCCGGTCATGGACCTGCTCTTCGAGCTGCCTCTCGCGCGCCGCCGACGCCGGGTGGAGGTGATCACCGAGTGGTTCCACAACGCCTTCACAGGCCGTGTCGTACCGCTGGACGAGGTGATCGAGAAGGCGAACGCCGACGGACTGGCGGCCCTGCTGCGCCGCGAGGACACCGCGGCGGCCGAGGACGGCCCCTCGGCGCTGACCGATGTGCTGCTGTCGAACGCCGGGCGCTCCCGGGTCCACAAGGAACAGGACTGGGCCGTGCAGAACGCGGCGGCGGTCGACTTCGACACCTGGTGCGTCGCCGGCGCGGACCTGTTCGTCGCCGCTCCGCATCTGGCAGCGGTCAACGACGACCGGTTCACCGTGGTCGTCGGTGAAGTGCACGGGCTGCACGATCAGCTGCTCCAGGGGCTGTGGCCGGCGTTGCACCCGGACCGGCGCGACCTCGAAGGGGACGTGGGCCGGCTGATCGGTGAGCTCACCGACGGCCAGATCTGCGAGCCCGTGCTGACGCACTGGCGAAAGACCCTGGCGCGCGCACAGGTCCTGCCGGAGATCGAGTTCCACGGGCCCAGCGCACAGCAGCGCCACCTGGTGGGCCGCGCGGCCGATCTGGTGGTGGCGATGGAGGACGGCCGGCTTACTCTTCGCTGCGAGGCGCTCGGCCGTGTCTACCTGACCCGGCCGCCGCTGCTGTCCTGGGACGACGAGATCGAGTCAGTGTTCACGCCGTTCACCGGTGCCCGGATCGTCTCAGCCGATGACATGTTCCGATCGCTGGACCACACCGACCACCTGCCCAGGCTCACCGTCGGGCGCACGGTGGTGCACCGCGAGACCTGGCGCCTGCCTCCGTCCTCGTGGGGCCGATGGCACGGCCTTGGACCGGACAATCAAATCCGTATCCGGAGGCTCAAAGAGAAATACGGCCTCCCCGAGCAGATTTACGCGAAATTCCCGGGAGAACCTAAGCCCATTTTCGTCGACTTCGACGTGCCCGTCCTCGTGGACATCTTCGCCCGCTCCTACGCGCGTGCGGTACACCCGGTGACGGTGTCCGAGATGCTTCCCGGGCCTTGTGACCTGTGGCTGGCAGACCACGACGGCCGGCATACGAGCGAGTTGCGATTCGGCTATTACCGCGGGCAACCCGGCCGTGCGACCCCTTCTGACCACGGCCGTTTCCAGGCCCGGCGATAGGAAGAAGCCATGCCAGCCACACCCTTGCGCGCCCTGCTCGGCAAGGCCCGTTCGGAGCATTACGCGTTGCCGGCCTTCAACGTCGTGGACCAGGCCAGCATGGACGCTGTGCTGGACGCTGCCGTCCTGCACCGCTCTCCCGTGGTGGTCCAGGTCTCCGTGCGCACCGCGCGCTTTTGGGGGCCCGACGTCATCAGGGCGGGCTTCGTCGCGCGGCTGCGCCACGTCGACGCCCACGCCGCGCTGCATCTGGACCACTGCGAGGACCCCGAATTTCTCATGGACTGCCTGCGTGCCGACTGGGAGTCCGCCCTCTTCGACGCCTCAACGCTCCCCTTCGCGCGCGCCGTAGAGGAAACCAGGTCGCTCGTGGATCGGGCGGCTGAGTTGGGCGCGGACATCGAGGGTGAGTTCGAACGCATCGCCAGAGTGCTGGATGAGGCACCGGAGTGCGACGCGGTGCCGGTGGAGCAGTGCGTGTCGTTCGTCGAGTCCACCGGCGTCAGCTGTTTCAGTCCCGACCTCGGCACCCGGCACGGAATGTACGAGGGCGACCCCGAGGTGCGCTACGACCGGGCTCGAAGTCTCGCAACCACGACCCCTGTCGTGCTGCACGGAGGCAGCGGACTCAGCGCGGACTGCCTCGGCCGCGCCGTGCGATGCGGGGTTTCGAAAGTGAATTTCTCCTCCGTCCTGAAGGCTGAATACGGAGCGGTCGTGACGTCAATGGCCGACCGTGTGGCAGCCGAACCTCTGGGACTGGCCGCAGCGCTGAGGGACCGGCTGTCCATCGTGTGCGGCGCGTACATGGCGCGGCTGGGCAGCGTGGGGAGGGCAGCATGACGCGAGCGTTGATCTTCGACTGCGACGGAGTCATCGTCGACGTGGAGATAAATCGCCAACGGTGCGCATTTAATCAGGTCTGGCAAGAATTAGGAATAAAATGGGAATGGGACGAAGCCGAATACGCGAGGTTATTGGAGATTTCCGGCGGAAAGGAGCGCCTACTGTTCCTGCAGCAGGACCCGGCGTTCCGCGAGGTCTATGACGTACCGGCGGACGCCGAGTGGAGAAAGACCGTGGCGCGCTGGCATCAGCGCAAGACGGAGATCTACGTGGAGATGACCCGCGGCCGGACGGTGGCTCGGCCTGGCGTCCGCCGGCTGGCGCTGGAAGCGCTCCAGGCCGGATGGCGCATCGGGGTCGCGTCCGCGGGGGCCCGCGCCTCGGTGGAGGCGGTGGTGCGCAACGCGCTCGGGGAGGACCTGCTGCGGAGGTTCACGCTCGTGACGGGCGAGGACACCGTGCACAAGAAGCCGGCACCCGAGGTGTACACCCTGGCGGTGAAGTCGCTGGCCGTGCACCCGTGCGACTGCCTCGTGGTCGAGGACACCAGGAACGGTCTGCTGGCAGCCACCGCCGCGGGGATGGCCTGCCTGATCACTCCGACGCAGTACACCTTCCACGACGACTTCTCCGAGGCGGCGTTGGTGATCAGCGGGCTCGGCGAGCCGGACGGCCCGGCGGAAGTGGTGATCGGCGGTCGCTGCTGGACCGGCGCCCGCCCGTATCTGCGGCTCGACGACCTAGTGGGCCTGATGTCCGCCTCGCGATCGGCCTGGGAACTGTCCAGCAGGTGATGTACCGGGAGAAATGAAATCAATGATGCACGTTGATACTGCACGGCGTACTTCTGTGATCGTGCTGGACAACCTCGGCTACGACAACTACCGCGGGCGGGACGGCCGACCGTATTTCCCTGCCGACCAATATGACGTCCGCCTCGTCACCGACCTGGCGCTCGTCGGGAAAGCCCACGGGCCGGAAGTCGATTCGGTCCTGGGCGTACAACTCGGCGATGAGCAGTCAGTGGCGGAGGCCGTTGAGTTCATGTGCCATGCGGGAGGCGAGACGGCTACCAAGCTGGTGGCTGTCTCGGAAGCGCTGCTGCTGCCCGCCGCACGTCTGCGCGAGCGTCTGGGACTTCCGGGACAATCCTTACGCCAAGCGCTGCGGTTCCGCGACAAGGTGACGATGAAGCAGTGTCTTGCCGATCGCGGGCTGCGGGTACCCGACTTCGCGCCCTTCAGCTCCGACGCCGCCCACCGACTACTGCGGACGCACGGAACGGTGGTGGCAAAGCCGCGGCTCGGCGCCGGGTCGATCGGGGTCGCAGTGCTGCGCAGCGGGCAGGACATCTCTGCATTCGTCGCCGCAAACAAATCCTGGCTCGATGAATTCGAGGTCGAGGAATTCATCGAGGGTGACCAGTACCACATCGACAGCGTGGTCGACAGGGGACGGTGCGTCGCTGCCACGGCGGGCCGGAGTCTGGATCCGACTACCGCGTACCGGGACCTGGCCCCTTACCGGGATGTCGCGACGAGGCCCGGAGCGCTGAACGACGCACTGTTGAGCTTCAACCGTGAGGTCATCGCCTGCTTCCCGGAATTTTCCGGGGTCACCCATCACGAGGTGTTCGTCCAAAAGGACGAGGTGGTCTTCTGTGAGATCGCGGCGAGGGCCGGCGGCGGCGGGGTGGTCACTGGTTTTCGGTCGCGGACGGGCGTGGATCTTCATCAGGTCGCGGTGACCGAACAGCTGACGGGGACGGTCCCCGCCGAACTGACGGTTGCACCGCACCTGACCGGCTACGTGCTGATCTACGCGGATACCGGAACGCTCACCGGGCCCGTTCCGCCGCTGCGGGCGCCATGGGTGGTGGAGTTCAAAACCCTCGGCGCTCCGGGTGTCCATCGGCCCAGGGCGCAGCACTGGGGGGACGCGGCCGTGATGGTCTCAGTTCTCGGCGAGACCGAGGAGGAGGTCGCGGCGCGACTGGAGCAGGCGGTTCGGGACACGGAAGTGGAGATCAAGCCATGACCTCCGTCCGCCGGGCCGGGCGCCAGCGGCCGCATCATCCTCCCCGCGATGCAGTCGAATGAACATTCGAATAACTATCGAAAGCGTCTTTCGAAACGCTCTTTCACATGTTAGCTTGACGTGATGGAGATGCATGAGCGTGTTCTGACGGACGCCGCTGAACTGCGGGTTCTCGCCCATCCTGTGCGGCTGCGACTGCTTCAGGCCCTGTACGAGACCGGAGAAGCAACGGCGACCGACCTCGCCCAGGCAGTGGGCGACAGCCCATCCAATTGCTCCTGGCACCTCCGGCAGCTGGCCAAATTCGGTTTCGTGGAGGAGGCCGGTCCGCGCTCAGGACGTCAGCGGCCCTGGAAACCGGTGCCGCGCGCGCTGTCCTGGGGAGCCGGCTCCGAGTCGACGACCCTGGCGGCCGCCAGTGACGACTTGGACCTCGCACTGCTGGAAGAGGAGTTCGCCGCGTTCCGGGCCTGGCAGGCGTGGCGGCGCTCGGATCCGTCCGAATGGCAGGAGGCGGCCGGCCTCGCCCAGGGCATCGCATGGCTGACCGCGGAAGAGCTGACCGCACTGAACGCCGAGTTCGCGCAGGTCATGAGGCGCCATCTGGCCAGGGCTGTCGATCCCGCTCTCCGCCCCGCGGACGCGCGACGCATCAGGCTGTTCGCGTGGGCCGTACCGGCGCAGCCCCTTGCGGACGAAGGCGGCGGGGACTGATGCGCGCGGCGATGGGCATACCGGGTTTTCGAACGCTTTTCCTTGGTCTCGCCGCGAGTATGGCGGGCGATTCCCTGATGCTTCTCGTGTTCGGGATCTGGGTCAAAAAACTGACCGGGTCGAGCAGTGAAGCGGGACTCGTGATGCTCTTCGTCGCGATCCCGGCGATCATGACGTCGTTCGGTGGCTGGCTCATCGACAGGTTCCGGCGGCGAGCCTTCCTGGCCACGGCCAACGCGGCATCCGTCCTCGCGTTGCTTCCCCTGCTCGCCGTGCGAGACCGCTCGGACGTCCCCCTGATCTTCCTCTCGGCCGCCCTCTACGGATTGGCCATGCAGGTCACCACGGCGGCGCTCAACGGGCTGCTTCAGCTGATGCTTCCTGCGGACCTGCTCGCCGAGGCCAATGGAGCGCTGCAGACCGTTCGAGAAGGACTGAGACTGCTCGGCCCGCTGGCGGGAGCCGCCCTGTTCGCCGCGTTCGGCGGCGCGATGGTAGCCGCCATCGATGGGGTGTCCTTCCTGGTGGCAGCGGGGGCGATCTTCTCGATACCGCTGCTGGAGAAGAGGCCAGAACGGGCGGCCGGTGAACGGCTGGCCGAGCTCACCGCAGGCGTGCGGCACCTGTGGAGCGACATGGCGCTCCGCCGGGTCACGGTGGCAGGGGCCGGTGCCATGCTCGTCCTGGGGATGATCGAATCGGTGTCGTTCGTCGTGATCGACCGAGGCCTGCACCGTCCACCCGAGTTCATGGGCGTGTTCTCCAGCGCGCAGGGCGTGGGGGCCATCGGCGGCGGGCTTGCGGCGGCACGATTGATACGCGCGGAGGGCGAGATGGCGGCCATCGCGGTCGGGTTCGCGGGCTTCGGTCTCGGCTGCGCCGCCTGCATGATGAGCTCGATCCCTGCCGTACTGGGCGGCATCGCCGTGGCCGGGGCCGGCCTCGCCATCAGCGTCGTCGGCATGGCCACGGTGATTCAGCGCCGGACGCCGCCGGCGTTGATCAGCCGCGCCTCACTCGGCTTCGAAGCCCTGCAGACGCTCCCCCAGGCACTGTCGATCGGCGTGGGCGCGGCGCTCGTGGCCGTGGTCGACTACCGACTGCTCCTGGCGGTGATCGCCGCGGGGACCGTTGCATCGGCGGTCAGCCTGTGGCTGCGCCGGAAACTCACCCGTCCCGGTCGACACGAGGTCCCCGAGCGCAGCACGGAAACGTTCCAGCGAACCCGGGGGCAGCCACGATAAGCGCGCCCGGCACCTGCTGGCCTCGGGGCCCCCGGGGACGGCTCCCGACTCGGCGTCATGCGACGTGAACGCGGCGTTCAGGGCGAGCGCGGCGCAAACGCGCAGCCCCGAGGTCGGCCACCTCTTTCTCAACCAGTAGGGGAATCTCATGATCCATGATTCAGTCATCGGTTGCGTGGGCTCTACTCCCATGGTCAACCTACGGCGCCTTTTCCCCGGCCCGGACGTGGAAGTGCTGGCAAAGCTTGAATTTCTCAACCCATGGGGAAGCTTGAAAGACAGGCCGGCCCGCCATATTATCGAGCGCGGACTGCAGAGCGGCCTCATCTCTCCCGGTGCATCCCTGGTGGAGAGCACATCGGGAAACTTCGGGGTTTCTCTCGCAGCTGTATGCAAGATGTACTCCCTGAAATTCACGGCAGTCGTCGATCCGCATATAACGCACACGAATCTCGCCGTTATGAAACTGCTGGGTGCGCACATCGAGATGGTGACCAGTGGCGAGCGGAACGGTGGCTATCTGGAAGCCCGCATCGACCGCGTGCGCGAAATAATCAAGTCGGACCCAAATGTTCTGTGGATCAATCAGTACGCCAACACCTCGAACTCCGAGGCCCATTTCGAGACCACCGGCGAGGAAATCGCTTCCGCAATAGACGGCAACCTTGATTTCCTCGTGGCCGCGGTGAGCAGCAGCGGAACCATCATGGGCACGGCGCGCCGGCTGCGCCAGAAATTCCCGAAGCTGGGTGTCATCGGCGTCGACATGGTGGGCTCGGTCATTTTCGGCGGCCCGCCGTCGAGGCGCAACCTTCCGGGTATCGGTTCGACGCGGCGGCCGGAGCTGCTCCAGGTTGAGGAGATAGACCGTGTCATCCACGTCACCGAGGCCGACACCGTACAGGGCTGCCACAGTCTCCTGGAGAGGGAGGCGATCCTGGCGGGAGCATCTTCCGGCTCGGTCGTCGCGGCCATCAAAAAGATCGTGGATGTGCTGCCGAAGCCCGCTCGTATCGTGACGATCCTTCCGGACCGCGGTGAGCGATACCTGGACAAGGTCTTCGGCACCGCCGAACCGCTCGCCTCCTCCAGCGGGATCCGCTAAGAGCTCCGTCATCCCGGCGGGCGTGCGACGGCAGCTACGGCACTCGCCGCGTTGTCACAACGCCCTCATCGGACGCTCGGCCACGACTACCGTTCCATGAAGCCGGACGACGCCGCAGGACCGGCCGATGAACCGAGCGCGAAATACCGTGAGTTCGCAGCGCAATTCTGAAAAGCCTCTTGTCGAAGCAATGCGGTCACGGAAGGGAACCACGAGTTGTTCACCACCCGCCCGACCCTTCAGGGAACCTTCGGGATGGCTTCATCCAGTCACTGGCTCGCATCCCAGTCGGCCATGGCCGTTCTGGAGAACGGAGGCAACGCGTTCGACGCGGCTGTCGCGGCCGCGTTCGTCCTGCACGTTGTCCAACCGCATCTCAACGGGCCGGCCGGCGAGGTGAACATCATCTTCGCTCCCGTGTCCGCGCATGTCCGGGTCCTGTGCGGCCAGGGACCGGCCCCCGCGGGGGCCGCCATCGAGCACTTCACCGCGCTCGGTCTGGATGCGGTGCCCGCGACAGGGTCTCTCGCCGCCGCCGTTCCTGGGGCCTTCGACGCGTGGATGCTCCTGCTCCGCGACTACGGTACGAAGTCCCTGGAAGAGGTACTCGCCCACGCGGTGGGGTACGCCGCCCACGGGCATCCGCCCGGTGACGGGATCGCCACGGCCGTCGAGTCCGTACGCGAACTCTTCCTCGGTGAGTGGCCCAGTTCCGCTGAGATCTATCTCCCTCGGGGAAAGCCACCCGAGGCGGGGCGGCTGATGACGAACCAGCCGCTGGCGGACACATGGCGGCGGCTGATCGCCGAGGCGACGGCGGCCGGCGGTGGCCGCGAGCGGCAGATAGAGGCAGCGCGGCGCGTGTGGCGGGAGGGCTTCATCGCGGCCTCCCTCGCGGACTTCTCCACCAAGGAGGTTCTCGACACCTCGGGCGAGCGCCACGCGGGTGTGCTCAGCGGGGATGACCTCGCATGCTGGTCCGCCTCGTACGAACAGCCCCTCACCTACGAGTGGGATGGCTGGACTGTGTCGAAAGCGGGCCCCTGGTGCCAGGGGCCGGCGTTCCTCCAGCAGCTGGCTTTGCTGTCGCCGCGGATGGACTACGGGACGCCGGACTTCGTACACACCGTCGTTGAGTCGACGAAGCTGGCGATGGCCGATCGGGAGGCCTGGTACGGCGACTCGGCGCCGGTACCTCTCGACGACCTGCTCTCGCCGGACTACAACCATGGCCGCCGGGAGCTGATCACGGCCTGCGCCAGTACCGAGTTGCGTCCGGGCAGTCCTGGCGGGCGGGCACCCCGGCTGCCACGTCATGCCGCATCAGCTGCCTGGACACCGGCCGTCCCGGTCATGGACTCGGTCCCGGGAGAGCCGGTGACGACACGGACCGGAGCGGTGCGGGGGGACACCTGCCACCTTGACGTGGTCGACCGTTGGGGCAACATGATCGCCGCCACGCCCAGCGGAGGGTGGCTGCAGTCCAACCCCGTGGTCCCCGGCCTGGGATTCCCGCTGGGAACCAGGCTGCAGATGGCATGGCTCGACCCGGGGCTGGCGAACTCCCTCACACCCGGCCGCCGGCCGCGCACCACCCTCAGCCCCTCACTGGCCTCGTGTGACGGGCGAGCCGTTCTCGCGTTCGGCACGCCCGGCGGCGATCAGCAGGACCAGTGGAGCCTGCACTTCTTCCTCGCCGTGGCGCTACGAGAGCCGGCACACGGCGGGATCGACCTGCAAGGCGCGATCGACGCGCCTCATTGGCACACCGACGGTTTCCCGAGCAGTTTCGCCCCGCACGCGTCCCAGCCGGGCAGCCTGGCTGTCGAGTCAAGCATCAGGGATTTCGTGATCGCAGACCTCCGGGCGCGAGGACACGATGTCACGGTGCTGCCTCCGTGGGCCGAAGGCGGGATGTGCGCGGTGGCCCGCGACCCCCAGACCGGAATCCTTTCGGCGGCCGCCACTCCCCGGGGGATGCGCGCGTACGCCGTCGGACGCTGAGCAGCCGTCAGACCCGCATGCTCCCGGAGAGCATGCGGGCCACCACAGACTGGGCCGACAGTCCGGCCACCGGCACCGGCCGCACCGCGCCGATGGCGACCGAAGACCGGGCGACACCAGCCGCTGAGCCGCGTTCCTTGTTTCTTCTCGACAGTAGCGGCCGTTCCGTAGTGCCTCGTGGTCGAGCATGCTCAGCGGGCGACGGCGGAGGCGGAGAGGAGCGTCGCGGCGGCGAGGCTGCCCCAGAGGACAGTCTGGCCGTGGGGTGCGAGAGCGGTGATGACCGCTGGGGAGACGGCGAGGCCGAAGCCCGTAGAGAGCTGGAAGCGGGCGAGCGTGCGCCCCAGGACATGTGCCGGGGCGAGAACGGTGACGAGCGCGGTGGCACTACCTGCATAGATGATCTCGCCGAGGGTGCAGACCACGGACACCGCGGCGATGGCCGGGGCACCCCAGCCGTGTCCCAGGGAGGTGGCCGCGAGGAAGCCGAGGTAGGACGCGGTGAGCACCACGCCGGCGATGGCCAGCACGGACCGGCGGGGGAAGCGGGACATCAGGACGGTGACCGGAACCTGCAGGGTGACCACCAGCACCGTGTTGGCCACGATAGATGGCCGCCGGCCACATCGGGCAGGCGTGCATCTGCGTCACCAGGACCAGAGGGAGGGCGATTTCGGGAACGTTGAGACAGAAGGCGTAGATCACGTTGGCGGCCAGCAGCGCACGCATCCGGGGTGCGGGCTCGTCGACGATGGCCTTGGCGTCCGTGGCAGCGGCCGGATGAGCGTGCACGTGGACCGACCACGCCAAGGCCGCCGCGGTGAGGTAGGCGAGCCCGGTGACGGCTGCCAGCACCTGTAATGCGGTGGTGCCGCCCGCTAGGCATGTGGTGGCGAGGAGTGCACCGACGCCCAGGCCGGCGTTGCGCAGGGAGCGGCCCCCTGCGAGGGCGGCGTCGCGTTCCCGGCCGTGGGCGACCGTGGCCACGAGGGCGGCGTGGGCGGCCGGCCATGCCTGGTTGCCGATGCCGAGGAAGAGCGCCGCTGCCGCGAACAGCCAGACGTTCCCCGTCGGGGTGGCCAGCAGCAGCGCCACGCCCAGCACCCGCACCAGCATCGACGCCGCCACGACCGTGCTGCGTGCGCCCCGGTCCAGCCATCGGCCCACCACGGGCATGCACACGAGGCCCGCGACGATGCCGGCTGTCATGGCGGTGCCGGTGACCGGCGCGGACAGCCTGAGCAACGTCACCCCGTAGAGCAGCAGAAAGGGCCGCAGCATGCCGGTGCCGAGCGCGTCCACGGCCAGGGCGACGGCGTAGCGGGGGCCTCCGGAGGCCCGAACGAGGGCGCCGGGGCTGGATTCTGGTGGTGGTTGCCATGGCGCCAACGGTTGTGTCGGGCTACCGGATGCGGCACGTCGGTTGACGGACATCGTCAACCGACGCCGTCGCCGTCCGTCCGACCAGCGATGATGAGGGGATGACGCTGCGCATCGACATCACCGGGCTACCGGCCGAGCGGCTACGGTTCGCCGCCTCCCCGCTGGCCGAACTGACCGCGATGTTGCACGTCCTGGCCGAACCCGGGCACCACCCGCGGCTGGCCGGCTGGGCCGGGGACGTCTGGTCCGGGATGTCGCCGCAGCTGGCCGAGCGGCTCAGGGAGGCGGAGTTCCTCTGGCGTTCCTCACGAGCCGATTTCCTGGTCCCGGCCCGGCCTCGGCAGACCCTCGCCGAGGAGTTGGACGATGTGGACCGGATAGACGACGAGACCTATGTGACCGCCGCGCTCATCACCACGTGCGGCAGCAACCGGGTCCACTTCGCCGGGCCGTCGCCGCTCGCCGACCGGGCCGCGCGCGAGCGGGCCCTGGACCTGGCCCAGGCCCGCGGCGCACTCCAAGAGGCATTCGCGGAGCGGCTGCTCGCGGACCCGGCCGCAGTGCGGGCGCGGGTGCGCAACACCTTCGAACAGTGCGCCGAGGCGTTCTTCGACGCCGCCTGGACAGGCGTCGCCGTGCAACTCGCCACCGACCTGCGTCTGAAGAACGACCTGCTGAAGCGCCAGGGCATCGGGGCGGCACTCGCCTCGGTCTCCGGCGCACGTCACCCTGGCACCGGACGGCGACCGCATCGTCGTGGACAAGCTGCAGGACAACGCGACCGCCGCCCACGGCACCGGGGTCACCTTCATCCCCAGTGTCTTCGGCCGCCCGCACCTGGTGGTGATCCACGCGCCTGGATGGCAGCCGGTGGTGCAGTACCCCGTGGCCGAGCCGAGTCCGTCAGAGCCGGTGCCGCTGGAAACGGTCACCCTCCGGCTGGAGGCACTCGCACATCCGGTACGACTGCGGCTGCTGCGCACCCTGGCCCGCGGCCCGCACACCACCGGCGAGCTGGCCCACGCCTGGGAACTCTCGCCCCCGGAGGTCTCCCGCCACCTCGCCGTCCTGCGCCGCGCGGGCCTGCTCACGACCCGGCGGCATGGTCGCTACGTCCACTACACCCTCAACCTGCCCGAGATGACGACGCTGGGCACAGACCTGCTGGCGGCCGTCCTGCGCTGAGCAGCTGCGCGCGAACGGCTTCGATGGAAGCGACGGCCTTCGCGTACGGCGGCCACTCCAGGCGCTTGCGCACCTCCCACACGTGCTCGAACCGGGTCTTCTCCCGTTCGCCGTACGCCTCCAGCACCGACGCATCAGCGATTCATTCGCCGAGCAGTAGTGCAGCGACCGCCTCCGGGGCCTCGCGCATGGCGTTGTGGCCGGTGGGGAGGTCGTGGACCTGCCACTCGGGATCGGCTTGGAGCCGGGTGCGGAGTTCAGCGAACGGCGTCTGGTCCTCCCATCCCGAGCAGTAGACGAACTCCCGACGGGGGACCTGGACGAGCGCACCCGTGAGCCGGATCGTCTGCAGGACCGAGGCGAGGGGATGGGGACGGCGGCGGGGATCGCCGCCGTCCGGCGGTCGGACGGCGTAGCCGGTGGCCGCGGCGCCGGCCGCGAACACTTCCCGGAAGTAGTCGTTCGTTGACGACCACCACGACTCGCCATCGCGCGGTACGAAGGCGTCGAGATGCACCAGTCGGGAGATCCGGCCGCCAGCGCGATCGGCGGCGGCGGCGATCACCATCCCGGCGTAGCTGTGGCCGACCAGCGTCGCGCTGGTGATGTGGTGGCGATCGAGGAGCCGCAACACGTCGTCGGCGTGCGTGTCGAGGTTGGCGGTCGCGACCGTCGCGTTGTCGTCGTCTGGCCGCAGACCGGTCAGGGTCAGGGCGTGCACGGTGTGACCGGCACGCTCCAGCAGCGGAACCACCGCCTCAAACGCCCAGGAGCCCTTCCAAGCGCCGGGCACAAGGACGAACGTCGCCATGCGTTTCTCCTTCTCTCGCAAGCCGCGGCATCGAGGCACGCCGCCTCGATGCCATGTGGTGCGGTCGGGCGCTCTGCGCGACTGAAGACCACTCCGCATGGAGGCAGTGTCACCAGATCAAGGTGTGGCTTGCTACCGGTAGAATGCCAACTGATGCCTGTTCGCCGCCAACCTCGTCCGATCGCCGGTGTGACGTCACATATATGGCCCTCTGGCGGGCGCCACCTCTGGCCATCCGGCGAGACAAGCGCAGTGCAGTCGCACGCACGGGGACACCTGGTCTACGCAGCCAGCGGCGTCTTGGCAGTTCACACCGAGCGCGGCACGTCGATCGTTCCCGCCAACCGGGTCGCCTGGACCCCCGCCGGCTTCACGCATTACCACCGCGCCCACGGCGACACCGATATGCGGATCGTCTTTCTCGCGCCATCCCTCGCCCGGCTCCTACCCGACCATCCCGCCGTGTTCCTGGCCTCCGGCCTCGCCCGCGAGGTCCTGCTCGCCCTGACCGGCCCCCGCAACTACGACGACGCCGCGCCCGACTACAGCCGCTCCGCGCGCTCTCGCCTCCTTCGAGTCCTCGTCGATGAACTCCGCGAAGCACACGAACAGCCACTGCACCTGCCGGAGCCACGGGACGACCGACTGCAAGCCATCGCCCGGATGCTGTACGAGAAGCCGGCCGACAACGCCACGCTGGCCGAACTCGGGAAGACGATCGGAGCCAGCACCCGCACCCTCAGCCGACTGTTCCGCAACGAACTCGGCATGACCTTCTATGAGTGGCGCACGCAGCTACGCATCTACCACGCGCTCGTGCTCCTCGCCGACGGCCACGACACCACCCACACCGCCTACGCCTGCGGATGGGCCAACCCCAGCAGCTTCATCGCAGCGTTCACCAACATCATCGGAACGACCCCGGGCCGCTACCGAACCAGTCGCCAGACCACCGCCCACGCATCTCAACTCCCGACGGTGGTCGAGTCCTCGGAGTGACTCGTACGCGCAGCCCGGCCCGATGCGGTCCGTGATTCGGACAGGTGATGACTTCCGTGTGCCCCCGCGATTCCCTCACGACGGCAGCGGCGCCAACCAGGAACAGCGTCGGCGGCCCTACGCTGCTGTGTCATGCAGGAGACGCGTCTCGACACTGCTCGAATCCGGGCAGCTCGCCAGGTAATCGACCCAATTTTTCTCGACACTCCGCTGTACCGCTGCGAGGCGCTGGAGCCCGACCTCGGATGCACGGTGAGCATCAAGCTCGAAACGGCGAACCCGGTCCGCAGCTTTAAGGCCCGCGGTACCGAGGTCGTCGCGAGCCAACTAGTGGACGATGACTCGCGAACCGTGGTGTGCGCCAGCGCGGGCAACCTCGGCCAAGCCCTCGCCTGGTCCGGTCGCGCCCGGGGGCTCGACGTGACCGTCGTCGCGTCCCGCTTCGCGACTGCGGCCAAACTCGATCGCATCCGCGCGTTGGGCGCCAGGCTGGAACGGGTGGACGGTGACCACGAGATGGCCCGCGAGCGAGCGGCGGCCATCGCGCGCCACGACGGCATCCGGCTGGTCGAGGACAGCCTGGACATCGAGACCTGCGAGGGCGCGGCGACCATCGGCCTGGAACTGGTGGACACCGTACCGTCGTTCGACGCTGTCCTGATCGCTCTCGGCGGCGGGGCGATGGCCACCGGCGTAGGCCATGTGGTGAAGACTTTGGCACCCGAAGCCGAGGTGATCTGCGTCCAGCCGCTGGGCGCACCGGCGATGACACTCTCGTGGCGCCAGCGGCGCGTTGTCACCACCGACTCGACGAACACCATCGCCGACGGCGTCGCCGGCCGACGTCCCATCCCGGCCGTCCTGAACGACCTCCTCCTGGTCGCCGACGACGCCGTCCTGGTCCAGGAGGCGTCGATCATCGCCGGTATGCGCATGCTCCGCGACCACGCCGGCCTCATCGTCGAACCGTCGGCCGCGCTCGGCATCGCGGCGACCCTCGAAGACCGCGACCGCTTCGCCGGCCGGCACGTGGTCACCATCGTGTGCGGCAACAACGTCGACATGGACGCCTATCGCCGCCTGGTCGATACGGCTCCCGTCCACAGGTCTTGCTAACTGCTCAGGCCAACACCTCCCGCAGCCAGGACCTTTCTGCGCGGCTGGTGGCACGGGCGATGGTGAGCATGCCGCGCCGGTAAGGGTCCTCTGTCTCGTCGGCGCGCAGTGGGCGGTCACCATCGTGGAAGAAGCTCGCGGGCTGTTCCAGGAATTCCAGCCGCCGACGCAGCACCGTGTGCTGGTCGGCGGTGTCGGGCAGCTGGGAGAGGAAGGCCAGGACCGTGAAGTACCGGGTGCTGTCGCTGACGTCCAAGCCGTCGGCATCCCGCAGTCGGCGCAGCAGCTCGCCGCGTCCGGCTTCAGTCAGGCTCAAGGTGTGCCGCTGCGCGGCTGAGGCGCCTGGCTCGGTCCACCGGTCGAGCAGCCCGGCGCTGACCAGCCGGTTGATCGCCGGGTAGAGGCTGCCGTCGCTGACCGGCCGGGCATAGCCGGACAATTTCGCTATGCGGTGGCGCAGTTGGTAGCCGTGCAGCGGCCCCTCGGCCAGGAATCCCAGGATCGCGAGTTCGAGCATGCTGCTACTCTGACACATCGAAACGAGGTATATCGATTCGATATAGGAGGCGGAAGGTGACGTATACCGAGGAATGGGTGACCGCACGGGCGCGCGACGCTTACGAGCGCGGCCGGGCATCGTTCGACGTACGGCCCGAACGGTCGGCGCTGCTGGTCATCGACATGCAGGACGAATTCGTCCGACCCGGTTGGAGTCCGTACTGGGTGCCCGCCGCGACCCGGATGGCGCTTCGGCTGCGGCAGTTGGTAGAGCGGTGCCGCGCCGCCTCCGTTCCGGTGATCTGGGCCGTCTTCGACGACACCCATCTCGGACTCGACCGGCCGCACTCCTTGCGCTTCCTCCCGCACGCCGATGGCGACTGGCACCGGCCGGGCCCGGGCGAGGTGTGGGACCCGATGGGGCGCCGCCCCGACGAAGCCCTGATCCGCAAGCCTTCCTATGGGGCGTTCTACGACACCCCGCTCAACACCATGCTGCGCAACCTCGACCGCGACACGGTCATCGTCACGGGAACTCTCACCAACTACTGCTGTGGCACCACAGCCCGGCAGGCATGCGAACGCGGATACAAGGTCGTCTTCGGATCCGATGTCACTGCCACCGACGACGAGTCCCGACAGGAACCCGAACTCGCCGTCCTACGCAAGGGCTTCGCGCTCGTACTGACCGCAGAGGAGATCACCGACCGACTGACCGCAGCCACCTCAGCGTCAGAGGAAGTAACGCGGACGAACGTTGCCTGACGCGGCTGGCTGAGTGGGCAGCTACCGGCTTGGGAGTGCGTGTGGAAGCCCGAACCAGGGCAGCACGCTGTTGTCGAATCGGGTCATGGCGCTGATGCGGCGGTCGGCGAGGGTGAGGACGTAGACACCGGTCCCGTGGCTGATGCCCTTGGAGGCGCGCAGGTACGCTCCGAACGCCGGCTGACCGTTGGCTCGCGTCGGTACCAGGTCGAACCTCCGGGCAGCGCGGAAGACGCTGGCGCAGAAGCGGGCAGCGAGGTCTTTACCCTCGTACTCGAAGGGCACTGGCGGCATCGAGACGAAGACGTCGTCGGTGAGAAGATCCACCAGTGTGTCGAGATCGGCGGACTCCCACGCGCGGACGAACTTCGCCACGATCGCGTCCTCGGAGGCTGAGCCGGGGGCGGGAGGCTGGTGGTGGGCGGCTGGCGGATGGCGGCGTTGCAGGGCGGCGCGGGCTCGCTTGAGGGCGCTGTTGACCGAGTCGACGGTCGAATCGAGCATGTCGGCCACCTCGCTGGCGTGGAATCCGAGGACATCACGCAGGACGAGAACGGCGAGTTGGCGAGGCGGCAGCACCTGCAAAGCGGTCACGAACGCCAGGGAGATCGATTCGGTCTGCTCGTAGCGGGCTTCCGGCCCGAGCGGCGCGTCGATCACGGCCTTGAGCAGGGTGTCGGGATACGGCTGCAGCCAGATGACCTCGCCGAGCCGGGTCGGCTCTGGCGGTTCGACATGGGGCACGTTCCACTCCTTGGCCTGGCGCCGGCTCGCCGAGCGACGCGCGTTGAGGCACCGGTTGGTGGCGATGCGGTACAGCCAGGTGCGCATCGAGGCGCGCTGCTCGAACCCCTCGATGCCCTGCCAGGCGGCCAGCAGCGTGTCCTGTAGGGCATCCTCGGCGTCCTGCAACGATCCGAGCATCCGGTAGCAGTGCACCTGCAACTCCGCACGGTACGGCTGGACCAATGCGCGGAACGCGTCACCGTCGCCGGCCCGCGCCTTCGACATCAGATCGCCGGTCGCCATCCTCGTATCACCCTCTCCCGCACCACATGGCACTTCCCTCGGGTATGGACACCGGCCGACCGGCGAACTGGGCGGCCGTCGCGCGCCCAGTTCTGCCGATGCCGCGGTGTCTACATCAGTCGTAGCCCGATCATCCGAAAATTGGAGCATCGACATGGGAACGATCGTCGTCTTCGAGAACGTCTCGCTCGACGGAGTCACTCAGGACCCGACCGGCGAGGAGGGCTTCAGCCGTTACGACTGGCGCGCCGGGCTCGCCCCGACCGACCGCGCAGCATGGGACAAGCTCATCCTCGACGACGCGCTGGGCGCGCAAGTCCTGCTGCTGGGGCGACGCAGCTACGAGTTCTTCGCCGCACGGTACCCATACCGCACCGGCCAGCTGGCGGACAGGATGAACAGCTTGCCCAAATACGTCGTCTCCACCACGCTTGCAGATCCCGGCTGGAACAACTCGACGGTGCTCGATGGTGACATCGTGGATGAGGTCGCGAGGCTGAAACACACGGTCAACGGCGAGATCCGCGTCTACGCCAGCTCCCAGCTCGTGCACACGCTGATCGAGCACGACCTCGTCGATGAGCTGCGGCTGACGATTTTCCCGCTCGTGATGGGCGCAGGCAACCGCCTCTTCGACCAGACCGGCACCCCAAAACCCCTGCACCTTGTCGGCACCCGCACCGTCGGTGACAGCCTTGCCTGCCTCACCTACCAGGCAGGGTGACGTCGTTCAAGGTTCTGACCGGTTTGATCACGTGCTGCCGAAGGTGGCCAGCGGCCGTGTGGCGTCTCGGCCGTGCTTGCGCAGACCGGCGGCGATGTTGTCGCAGCTGGCAATTGGCCCGGCGCGGATCGGGCATCGTCGCAAGGCAGTCGAGCAGGTGCGTGCAGGTGCTCCCCGGGCTCTGCAGGCCAGGCAGCAGCGAGCTGGACCAGGGCAGTTGGGGTAGGTGCTGATGATCGGAGGACAGGCACGGTCTTCCGTCGCGGCGATCAGGGACTAAACACCTCATGATCACCCGGAGGTCCTCCCTGCCTCCGCTCCAGTCCAGCCTGACGAACTTCGCAGCCACGTCGACCGCCTGAACCAAGATCAAGACGACACTCCGCCTGAACGACGCCGAGCGGATCGGGTGGATCGACTGGCCCGCCGCGAAATCCACCAGTCTCGGGAGGTCCGCGGCGTGCAGTGACCGGCCCCCGGCCTGGCCGGCCAGCGGACCAGGCTCGGGGGGACACGCGCCTGCCGGTGGGCCGGCCGTGCCGGACCGGTGCGAAGGCCGGTCAGTACATCTCGACGCAGTCGAAACTGACACCGGGGCTGAGGTAGCCGGTGCCGCTGGAGCCGCTGATGACAGTGATGGTCATGGTGTTGGTGCCAGTGACCAGTGCGCTGGCCGGGACACTGTAGGTGAGCAGCGCGTTGTTGCCGCGGTAGGTGCCGATGGTCAGGGAGCGGGAGTCGGGCTGGGTGGTCGGGCTGGGAGCGGAGGAGGTCCAGTTGTTGACCGTGATCTGCGGCCGGCCGCCCGCGTAGGCGGCGGTGATGCCGATCCGTACGGTGCGCGCGGCCACCTGGCTGGAGGTGAGCGTGAACGTGACGGTGGTGGGGTTGTTGACGTCCTTCCACTGGTAGGCAGGGAAGTTGGCGGCCGAGCTGGAGCCGACCGTGTACGTCGTCGGCCCCCAGGACGCCATCCGGGAGTCGGAGGGGTGCATAGAGGTGACGTTGCCCGCGTTCTTGAAGGATGTGGGGGTGCCGTCCCAGTCGCCGATGCGGAAGATCGCGGACGGCGTGGACCAGGTCGAGGAGATGTTCTGGCCGGTGTTAGCGGCGCCCGCGGAGACGGTCACGCTGCGTGTGGCGACGGCCAGTTCGTTCTGGTAGAGCGTCTGCGTGTAGCTGCCGGGCTTCATCATCGGGCTAGAGAAGTTGCCGGAGGAGTCCGGCTTGCACCAGTACTGTGCGGTGGTGTTCGAGAAACCCACCAGCGCCTGGATGCCGCTCGTCACGCCCGACGCCTTGCCCTGGACGTATCCGCGCCCGGAGTCGGCGACCGCGCCGCGCAGCCCCAGGCCGGACATGAAGCTCATGTCCGGCGCCGCGGGCGTGCCGGTGCCGCCGACCATCAGCGCGTAGGGGCCGTAAAGCACGCCGAGACGCTGGCTCTCCGTGTCGTTGTGACCCGAGAACAGGTAGTTGTAGAGCTCGACCGAGGCACTGGTGCCCTGTTGCTCGATGTCCCGGAAGAACGGACCGCCCGCGCTGCTCTCCCGGTTGCCGTAGGCCATGAACACACCGATGCCGCCTCCGGTCACGCCGCGCGGCGTCAGCTCCAGGGCGCGCCGGTTGGAGTAGTACTTGGAACGGGTCTGGCCGCCGACCAGGTCGATGTCGGTCGACTCGATGGCCGTGCCGCCGTTGACATCGGAGGAGGTGTTGATGCTGGAGAGCACCGAGCGGTTGAGGTACTGGATCCAGCGCAGCTCGCCGCCGCCCGCGGAGTCGACATAGGTGGCCATGTAGATGTTGTTCTGCCCGCTGGCCACGACGAAGTAGTGGATCAGAGTGCCGCTGCCGTACCAGTTGGTCACGGACTCGGTGACGATGATGTAGTTGCCGTTCTGCGTGGCGGCGACCGTGGCGGTGCTGCCGAGGCCCGACTCGACGTGCGAGCCGTTGGTGCCGGTCGGCTGGAGTTCGGTGCCGTTGTAGTTCAGCGACACCATGTCGCCGTTACTCTGGCTGATCTTGAACGAGAGACCTGCGCCGGTGTTGACGGTGTAGTAACTGCCGTCGCTGGTGTAGCCGAAGGCGGCAGCGGCACGGGCCGGGGTGGCCAGTGCGGGGATGGCGGTCAGTGGCGCCACGGTGGCGCCCGCGGCGAGCAGGGCACGTCTGGAGAGGGACATGGCATATCGCCTTTCAGCCGGTGGTGCCGGACTGGTGCATCAGATGTGCAGGGGCTGCGCGAGGGCCGGGGAGCGGAAAACTGGGCGGTTCCTCCACCAACACCATTGTGTGAGCGGTCACATCACCGCATGATTCTGGCAGCGGAAACCGGGGTGTCAATATCTGACACGGAATCACCTACTCCGGTCCGTAATGCCGAACAAATGCGGGTCAGAGCCGCACCGAGCAGCCGTGCACCGACCACTGCACAACCCTCCCATCTGAGTGTGAGCGGGCACATAGGCGGCGAGCTCTGCTTCCACCGAGCCCGGGGCCTGATCCGGCGCAGCCGTACGCGTCGGCGGCTGCGCGGAGAAGGACTCGGGTTGCTCCTGGTCGAACAGAACGCCAAGCTCACCTTCGGCGTGACCAGCCACTGCCTGGTGATGGAGAACGGCTCGGTCGCAATGTCGGGCACCTCGGAGAAGTCGGCCCACGACGAGCGGGTCCGGCACATCTACCTCGGACTCTGAGCGGCGACCGGCAGCAGAACATCATCCCTGCGTCGGGGCGGCACCTGCCGTCAACGTATGCCGTCCCCGGCGGCCAGCCTCCCTCACTGAGGCTGCTCGTCCGCAGCCGGAGCGACGGTGAAGCCGACCTCGGCGCCGCCGCCCGGCCGGTTGCGGGCGAAAGCGGTACCGCCGTGGCTCTGGGCGACGTCGCGGACGATGGCCAGGCCGAGGCCGGAGCCGGGCAGGCTGGTCACGTCGGGTGCACGGTAGAAGCGGTCGAAGATCCGCGGCAGGGCGGCGTCCGGGATACCAGGTCCCCGGTCACGCACCGTCAGCGGGATGCCGTGCTCTTACGACCTGGGGAGCGATTGCCGGTGATGGGACGGCGGATAGTTCAGGGCTGCACTCGATAAAGTCGAAGATCGCGGTGCGGGCGGCGGCGCGGCTGGGCCAGGTTGTCGTGTCGAGCAGCTCCCTTTTGATGGTGGCGAAGAACGACTCGGCGAGCGTGTCGTCCCAGCACTGTCCGGTCCGGCCGACGAACAGGAGGACATCCAACTCCGTTGCCAACGAGGCGAATTGCTGGCTTGTGTATTGACAGCCGCGATCCGAGTGAAAGATCACCGGACGGGTGGGACGACGCCGGCTGCAGGTCGACCTGAGAGCGTCCGCGACCAGTTCGGTCCGCAGATGATCGGCGGTGGACCAGCCGACCATGCGGCGCGAGGCGATGTCGATGACGGTGGCCATTCTGTGGAATCTGTGACCTGCGGTTTCACCGTTTAGTGCCTTGGCGGACTTCGATGATCGGCAGCAGGTTGGTGGCGGTGGGTCGGCCGGGTTCGCGAGGGCTGGAGCCGTCGGGGGTGGGAACTTCGGCGAGCCGGTCGAGGAGGGCGTCGAGGGCGGTCTGTCCGTCGTCGACGGCGGCGCGTTCGTCGTCGGTGAGCGGGATGGAGACGAGCATGCGTTGCAGGTTGGCCTTGGCCTCCAGGAGTTGAGCCTGGATGGATTCCTTCGGGGTGTAGAAATCGCAGCGTGCGCAGGCCATGCGGTTCTGGCACTGCTCGAAGAAGCTGTAGGTGCAGTAGCCGTGGCCGAGGTCGTAGTGCTGCCAGGGGGTGCCGTCGGCAGCGGCGCCGGTGGTGACGGCGTCCCGGTCGACGAGCACCTCGATGGTCCGCAGGTTCCGGGAGAAGTAGCCCGCTTCGGTGTATGCCCTGGTCAGCGTGTTCGGGGTGATCTTCGCACGCGTCCTCAACTCCCGTACGAACACAGCGATCTGGGCACGGTTCGCCTTCTCGGGATCGACGCCCGCCCGTTCACACGCCAGCAGGAACTCACCCAGACCACGAGCGTATGCATCGATCGTCCGGGACGCCCTGCCCAGATCCGACCAGATCTGCAGCCACTCGGCCGCCCTCACATGCCGGTCCAGGACCGGCCACTTCTCCGCCAACACCGTCACGAACAGACACAACGCGAGACCGCCGACGCCGTACCGCCCGCGACGGAAGGTCCATCCATCAGCGTGATTCCACGTAACTTATAGATAGAGCCAGCCCTCTTCGGTGGGAACGTAGGTGAAGTCACCGCACCAGCGGGCATCGAGGCCTTTCGGGGTCGGGGGGCAAAGTCCCGCACGATGAGGTCGGGCCGGGCGGTGGCCTTCGGGTCGGGGATCGTGGTCGGCTGGCGTCGTCTGCGGTGCCGGCCCTGTAGCCCGGCATCGCGCATCAACCTGGCGATACAGCGCCGTCCGCAGTCCTGACCCTGTCGTTGCAGGACGGCCTGGACGCGCGGGCCCCGTAAGTTCCCCGGGAGTGCTCGTGGATTTCGGTGATCTTCCCGGTCAGCTCGGCATCGCGGACCGCCCGCGGACCAGGCCTGCCACCGCGGCGGACATAGAAAAGGCGGCTCGGGAGACCTGCAGCAGTTCACACGCGCGCTTGACGCTGTGACCGTCTCGCTTCTCCGCCTCGATGAACGGGTGCACCGTCACCGGGTCTCCTTCGCAAAGAAAGCCGTGGCCCGCTTGAGGACCTCCACGTCCTCCCGCAGCCGGCGGTTCTCCCGCCGCAACGCGGCCAACTCCTCGCGTTCGCTGCTGGTCAAGCCGTCGCGGTCGCCCGCGTCGACCTCGGCCTGGCTGACCCACAACCGCACCGCAGTCTCGGTCAGTCGAAGTCCTTGGCGACCTGACCGACCGAGCGGTCACCGCGCCGGCACAACTCGACGATCTCGGCCTTGAACTCCGACGTGAACGAACGGCGAGGCCGAGGCTTCTTCTTCCCCATGCTCTCCATGATGGACATCCTCCCGGGGCAGAACCCCTGATCTCAGATGTCCGTCAAAGCGGATCAAGCCCAGGGCGAGCGCAACCGCATCAAGCTCCGTGCGCACTCCGCCATGGCCTCACAGGCCCTCATCGAAGGGCGCTACCTCGGCGGACGCCCTCCCTATGGGTACCGACTTCGCGCCCTCGGCCCGCATCCCAACCCCGGAAAAGCCGCCACCGGCAAGCATCTGCACGCCCTGGAACCTGATCCTGTGGCGGCTCCCGTCGTCGTACGGATCTTCACCGAGTACCTGCGCGGGCTCGGGTTCTTCGCCATCGCCGAAGGCCTGACCCGCGATGGGATCCCCAGCCCTTCCGCGCACGACCCGGCCCGCAACCCACACCGCGACACATGGGCCTGGTCCAAGGGCGCCGTCCGCGTGATCCTCGCCAACCCGCGCTACACCGGCCGTCAGGTGTGGAACCGGCAGCACAAACACGAGAGCCTGCTGGACATCGAGGACGTCACCCTCGGCTACACCACCACACTGCGCTGGAACAGCAAAGACAAATGGCTCGTCTCCCAGCGAAGGCTCCGGCGCCCGGATGACCCGTAACGGGATCGACCGGCTCGTACCCTCCATCAGTGACCTGGCCGCCGTCGTCCGCCAGGCCGAACCCAGGGACAAGACGGAGATCTACCGCCAACTCGGGCTCGCCTTCACCTACGACTCCGCACAACAAAAAATGCTGGTCGAGACGAATCTCAACCAGCACTCTGCGGTAACCCATGGGCTACCAGTCGGTGTCCGAGGGGGGACTTGAACCCCCACGCCCGATAAAGGGCACTAGCACCTCAAGCTAGCGCGTCTGCCATTCCGCCACCCGGACCAGGTGTTGCCGTGCGCGGGGCTCCCCGCGGCGACATGGACCACAATACCAAGGTTTCAGAGCGGCTTTCACCTGCGTATCTGCGTGCCCCGCGGCGGTCCGGGCAAGGGCGGGCAAGGGGCGGGACGCGTGATCTTTTCAGCACCGACAGTGGATATCTCGTCGCGGTGTGCGACCAGACCCACACGCGTCCTGCCGCCACACAGCCGCCCTTCACCTGCCGTGCCCTGCCGCCTGCCGTGCCGTGCATCACGGCATCAAGTGGTACTCCGGGAAGTTCCCGGGCAGCCGCTCCCCCGGTGTGCCCTGGGTGACCGCGTGCACCAGGAGCTCGCCGCCGACGAAGGCGCCGCGCCAGGAGGCACCGAAGCCGCCGAAGAGTTCGTCGCGGTCGCCGCGTGAGCGTGGCTTGCCGTGGCCGACCTTGAAGGCGCGGATCTGCGGGGCGAGGCGTTCGTAGGTCCTTCGGTCGTCGGTCGCGAGGGTGGCGACCAGGGCGCCGTTTGATGCGTTCATGGCGGCCAGCAGCTCGGCCTCGGTGTCGACCAGGACGATGGTGTCTACCGGGCCGAAGGGTTCGGCGTGGTGCAGGGGTGAGGAGGGGGGCGGGTTCAGGAGGGTGACGGGCGGCACGTACGCGGAGGTGTCCTGGCCGGGGAGGAAGTGGCCATCCGCCAGGGAGCCGCGGTGCAGGGGTACGGCGCCGCGGTCGATCGCCTCCGTGATCTGGTCGGTGAGCTCCTTGGCTTTGGCGGCGTTGATCAACGGCCCGAAGTCCTGGTGCGGACAGGGTCGTCACGCTGCTCGACGGCCAGTGGGTGGCCAATGCGCACGGTGCGCACGGCGGGCAGGTAGGCGTCGAGGAACGCGTCGAACAGGTCCCGTTGGACGACGAAGCGCGGGTAGGCGGTGCAGCGCTGCTTGCCGTAGTCGAAGAGCTTCGGGACAGTGGCCGAGAGCTTGTCCCAGTCGGAGAAGTTCCAGATGCCCCAGGTGTTGAGTCCTTCCTGTTCGAGGATGTGGCGCTTGCCGAGGTCGGCGACGGCGGTGGCGACGGCCGCACCGGTGTCACGACCGCCGACGAACGACACACAGCCGATCTGGGCCGCGCTCACCAGCGCCCCGGAGAGCTGCCCACCGCTGCCGCTGACCAAGGTGACGGGAATGCCTTCGCGGGCGGCGAGCGCGCAGGCCAGAGTGAGGCAGGCGACACCGCCGTCGGTCGGGGTCTTGGCGATGACGGCATTGCCCGCGAGTGCCTGGACCAGCAGGGCGTGGACGAGCACGGACATCGCGTAGTTCCAGCTGGCGATGTTGGACACCGGCCCGTCCAGCGGGCTGCGCCCGGCGATCATCGGCTCGATGCCGTCGACGTACCAGCGGACCCCGTCGATCGCACGATCGACGTCGGCCTGCGCGAGCCGCCACGGCTTGCCGATCTCCCAGACCAGCAGCAGGGCGAGCAGTTCCCGGTGCTGGGTGAGCGCGTCGAGGGTGGCGGCCACGCGGGCACACCGCTCGGCGAGCGGGATGTGCCGCCAGGCGCGGTGCTGGTCGAGCGCGGCGCGCACGGCCTGCTGGGCGGTGTCCGCGTCGATGCGGGGCGGGCCCGCGATGGGGCTCTGGTCGACGGGGCTGGTGGCGGGCATGGCCTTGCCGTCGGCGTGCCAGGTGGCGCCCCAGAGGTTGCGGGCGTTCTCGCCCTGGAACGCCTCCGGTGCGACGGCCTGGCAGCGCTGCCAGGCGTCGGACCACGACGTGCCGGACTTGAGGGTGAGGGTGGTGGAGTGGGTGAGGGTGGGTGGTGGCATGGGTGTCTCCGCTCGCGGTGCACAGTCGGGGCGGGATCGTGCCGAGGTGTGCGGACCCGGTCTGCAGCGGGTACCGAGGCCCCAGGGCGTCATGTCCCCAGCCGGTCGAGAACCAGCTGGGCGGCCTGGGTGGGGGTGGCGCCGACGCGTACGCCGGCCGCCTCCAGGGCGGCCTGCTTGGCGGCGGCGGTGCCCGAGGAGCCGGAGACGATCGCTCCGGCGTGGCCCATCGTCTTGCCCTCGGGGGCGGTGAATCCGGCGATGTAGCCGATGACGGGCTTGGTGACGTGTTCGCGGACGTAGGCCGCGGCGCGCTCCTCCGCGTCGCCGCCGATCTCCCCGATGAGCACGATCAGCTCGGTGTCGGGGTCGTCCTGGAAGGCGGCCAGGCAGTCGATGTGGGTGGTGCCGATGACGGGGTCGCCGCCGATGCCGACGCAGGTCGAGAAACCGATGTCGCGCAGCTCGTACATGAGCTGGTAGGTGAGCGTGCCCGACTTGGACACCAGGCCGATGCAGCCCGGTTTGGTGATGTCGGCGGGGATGATGCCGGCGTTGGACTGACCGGGGGTGATCAGGCCGGGGCAGTTGGGGCCGATGACCCGGGTGCCTTGGGCCTTGGCGTGGGCTTGGAAGACGACGGCGTCGTGCACCGGGATGCCTTCGGTGATGACGACGGCGAGACCGATCCCGGCGTCGGCGGCCTCCATGACGGCGGCTTTGGCGAAGGCGGGCGGCACGAAGACGACGCTGACGTCCGCGCCGGTGGCGTCCATGCCCTCGGCGACGGAGCCGTAGACGGGCACGGACCTGCGGGCGCCTTTGCGGTCGCCGGGGCCGTCGGGGAGGTCGAAGTCGACACTGCGGCCCGCCTTGCGCGGGTTCACCCCGCCGACCACGTTCGTACCGGCCGCGAGCATGCGGCGGGTGTGCTTCATGCCCTCGCCGCCGGTCATGCCCTGGATGAGGACCTTGCTCTCCATGGTCAGGTAGATGGCCATGTCCCGGCTCCTTCAGTGGGTGTGGGCGAGCTCGGCGGCGCGGCGTGCGGCGTCGTCCATGGAGGTGGCCTGTTCGACGAGCGGATGGGGGTGTGCGTCGAGGATGGCGCGGCCGCGTAGCGCGTTGTTGCCGTCGAGCCGTACGACGAGGGGTTTGGTGAGCCGTACGGTCCGCAGGGCCTGCACGATGCCGTCGGCGACGGCGTCGCAGGCGGTGATGCCGCCGAAGACGTTGACGAAGACGGACTTGACGTTCGGATCGGCCAGGATGACTCCCAGGCCGTCGGCCATGACCTGGGCGGATGCGCCGCCGCCGATGTCCAGGAAGTTCGCGGGCCGGGCGCCGCAGCCGGCCACCACGTCGAGGGTGGACATGACGAGTCCGGCGCCGTTGCCGATGATGCCGACCTCGCCGTCGAGTTTGACGTAGTTGAGGCCTCTGGCACGGGCCTCGGCCTCCAAGAGGGCGGCGTCGTCGGCGGGATGGGTGTCCTGGTCGCCCCAGCGGGCCTGGCGGAAGCGGGCGTTGTCGTCAAGGGTGACCTTGGCGTCCAGGGCGAGGATTCGGTCCTGGGCGGTGCGCACCAGCGGATTGACCTCGACGAGCAGGGCGTCCTCGCGTACCAGCACCTCCCAGAGTCTGACGAGTACGTCGACGATCTGCGGTGGCAGTTCGGCGGCCGACGCGATCTCGGCGGCCCTGGCGGAGGTGACGCCTTCCTGCGGGTCGACGACGACGCGAGCGACGGCCTCGGGACGGGTCGCGGCGACCTCCTCGATGTCCATGCCGCCCTCGGCGGAGGCGATCGCGAGGAACCGTCCGCTCGCGCGATCGAGCACATACGAGACGTAGTACTCGTCCGCGATGTCGACCGGTTCGGCGATCATCACCGTGCGGACCGTGTGGCCCTTGATGTCCATGCCGAGGATCTGGCGTGCGGTCAGCTCGGCCGCGGCGGGGTCCGCGGCGATCTTCACGCCACCCGCCTTGCCGCGTCCACCGGTCTTCACCTGGGCCTTGACGACGACGCGACCGCCCAGCCGGCGGGCGATCTCGCGGGCCTCCTTGGGGGCGTCGGTGACGGCTGCCTTCGGCACCACGATGCCGTGTGCTGCGAAGAGTTCCCTTGCCTGGTGTTCGTACAGGTCCATCTCGGCTCCTGACTGCCATGGCTGCCACGGCCGCCGGACACGGATTCGCCGGCGCCCTGAAAACCCGAAAGTGGTGCACGCCCCCTGGACACCACCCCACCGGATGCGGGATAACAAGTTTCATACAGTATTCGTCGACTGTATGCAATATTCTTCATGCCGTAGACATATCGCAGCCAACGTCATCTACACCCTCTGCGGCGGCCACATCATCGACATCTACGACGGCTGCGTGGACGAAGGCATCAAGGTCGTCGATGTGCGCCATGAACAGGTGGCGGCCCACGCGGCCGACGGCTACGCGCGGATCACGGGCAAACCGGGCTGTGCGGTCGTCACCGCGGGCCCGGGCACCACCGACGCCGTCACCGGTGTTGCCAACGCGTTCCGGGCCGAGTCCCCGATGTTGCTGATCGGCGGCCAGGGGGCGCACAGCCAGCACAAGATGGGCTCCCTACAAGACCTGCCGCATGTCGACATGATGACCCCGATCACCAAGTTCGCCGCGACCGTGCCGGACACTGCGCGCGCCGCCGACATGGTGTCGATGGCTTTCCGTGAGTGCTACCACGGCGCCCCGGGCCCGTCGTTCCTGGAGATCCCGCGCGACGTGTTGGACGCCAAGGTGCCCGTCGAGAAGGCACGCGTCCCGCAAGCCGGCCACTACCGCGCCTCCACCCGCAGCGCGGGCGATCCCGAGGCCATCGAAAAGCTCGCCGACCTGCTCGTGCACGCCGAGAAGCCGGCGATCCTGCTGGGCAGCCAGGTGTGGACCACTCGGGGCACCCAGGCCGCCATCGAGCTGGTGCGCACGCTGAACGTGCCCGCGTACATGAACGGCGCGGGCCGCGGCACCCTGCCGCCCGGCGATCCGCACCACTTCCAGCTGTCGCGCCGCTACGCGTTCTCGAACGCAGACGTGATCGTGATCGTCGGCACTCCATTCGACTTCCGGATGGGCTACGGCAAGCGTCTGTCACCGGACGCCACGGTCGTCCAGATCGACCTGGACTACCGCACGGTCGGCAAGAATCGCGATATCGACCTGGGCATCGTCGGCGACGCGGGCCTGGTGTTGAAGTCGGTCGCCGAGGCGGCCTCCGGGCGGGTGAACGGCGGTGCGTCCCGGCGCAAGGAGTGGCTGGACGAGCTGCGCGCCGCCTAGCAGACCGCACTGCACAAGCGACTGCCGCACCTGAAGTCCGACGCCTCGCCCATCCACCCGTACCGCCTGGTCAGCGAAATCAACGACTTCCTTACCGAAGACTCCATCTACATCGGCGACGGCGGCGACATCGTCACGTTCTCCGGGCAGGTCGTGCAGCCCAAGTCGCCGGGCCACTGGATGGACCCGGGCCCGCTCGGCACCCTCGGCGTCGGCATCCCCTTCGTGCTCGCCGCGAAGCAGGCCCGGCCCGACAAGGAGGTCGTCGCGCTCTTCGGGGACGGTGCCTTCAGCCTCACCGGCTGGGACTTCGAGACGCTGGTCCGCTACAACCTGCCGTTCGTCGGCATCGTCGGCAACAACTCGTCGATGAACCAGATCCGCTACGGCCAGAAGGCCAAGTACGGCGCGGAGCGCGAGCGGATCGGCAACACCCTCGGGGACGTGCACTACGACAAGTTCGCCCAGCTGCTCGGCGGCTACGGCGAAGAGGTCCGCGACCCCGCCGACATCGGCCCGGCGCTGCGCAGGGCCCGTGAGTCCGGCAAGCCCTCGCTGATCAACGTCTGGGTCGACCCGGACGCGTACGCCCCCGGAACCATGAACCAGACCATGTACAAGTGAGGTGACTTCGCCATGACAAGCACAGGAATCGACGCACCGGCCGGCACGGGAACCGGGGCTCTGCAGGACGTCCGGGTGCTCGACATGACCCATGTCCAGTCCGGGCCCTCCGCCACCCAGCTGCTCGCCTGGCTCGGTGCGGACGTCATCAAACTGGAGGCGCCGACCGGCGACATCACCCGGGGGCAGCTGCGTGATCTGCCGGACGTCGACTCGCTCTACTTCACGATGCTCAACTGCAACAAACGGAGCATCACCCTCAACACCAAGACCGAGCGCGGCAAGGAGCTGCTGACCGAGCTGATCCGCCGCTGTGACGTCATGGTCGAGAACTTCGGGCCGGGCGCCATCGACCGCATGGGGTTCACCTGGGAGCGCATCCAGGAGATCAACCCGCGCATCGTCTACGCCTCGATCAAGGGTTTCGGAGACGGCCCGTACACCAATTTCAAGGCGTACGAGGTGGTGGCGCAGGCCATGGGCGGCTCCATGTCCACCACGGGCTTCGACGACGGGCCGCCGCTGGCCACCGGCGCGCAGATCGGCGACTCGGGCACCGGCGTGCACTGCGTGGCGGGCATCCTCGCTGCCCTCTACCAGCGCGAACGCACCGGGCGCGGGCAGCGGGTGAACGTCGCCATGCAGCACGCGGTGCTCAATCTCTGCCGGGTCAAACTGCGCGACCAGCAGCGCCTGGCGCACGGCCCGCTCGCCGAGTACCCGAACGAGGACTTCGGTGACGAGGTGCCCCGCTCCGGCAACGCGTCCGGCGGCGGCCAGCCCGGCTGGGCGGTGAAGTGCGCGCCCGGCGGGCCCAACGACTACGTGTACGTGATCGTGCAGCCGGTGGGCTGGCAGTCGATCACCGAACTGATCGGCCGCCCGGAGCTCGCCGAGGACCCCGAGTGGGCCACTCCCGGCGCCCGGCTGCCGAAGCTGGACAAGATGTTCCAGCTGATCGAGGAGTGGTCCATCACGCTCCCCAAGTGGGAGGTGCTGGAGAAGCTGAACGCCCACAACATCCCCTGCGGCCCGATCCTGTCCACCAGGGAGATCATCGAGGACGCCTCGCTGGCGGACAACGAGATGGTCGTCGAGGTCGCCCATCCCGAACGTGGCTCCTTCACCACGGTCGGCTCCCCGCTGAAGCTCTCCGACTCCCCCGTGCAGGTCACCAGCTCACCGCTGCTTGGCGAGCACAACGCGGAGGTCTACGTCGGCGAACTGGGCCTCGGGGACGAGGAACTGCGCCTGCTCAAGTCGAACGGAGTGATCTGATTGTTGGCCGAAGACCGCATACGCACGGTGCGGGGCCTGCTGGATGCGGTGCGGGCCGAGGCAACGCACCGCCCTGACCGCGCCCGAGGGCAAGGTGATCGCGGACGCCTACGGCATCGCCGTACCAGGAGAGGCGCTGGCGGCGGATCGTCGACGAGGCGGTGGCCTGCGCGGCGCGCTTCGGCGGACCCGTCGTCATGAAGATCGTCTCGCCGGACATCCTGCACAAGACCGACGCGGGCGGTGTCATCGTCGGTGTGGAAGGCGCCGCCGACGTACGGGCCGCCTTCCTGCAAGATCGTCGACAGTGCCCGTGCCTACGCGCCAAAGGCCCGTATCGAGGGCGTTCAGGTGCAGCAGATGCTGCCGCCCGGGCAGGAGGTCATCGTCGGTGCGGTGACCGACCCGACGTTCGGCAAGGTGGTCGCCTTCGGTCTTGGCGGCGTGCTCGTCGAGGTCCTCAAGGACGTCACGTTCCGGCTCGCTCCGGTGGACGCCGACGAGGCCGCGTCGATGCTCGACTCGATCAGGGCCGGCGGAGATCCTGCGCGGGGTGCGCGGCGCCGAGCCCGTCGACCGCGCGGCGCTTGCCGAGCAGATCCGCCGGGTGTCCGAGCTGGTCGCGGACTTCCCCGAGATCGCCGAGGTGGACCTCAACCCGGTGATCGCCACGGCGGACGCGGCCGTCGCCGCGGACATCCGGGTGATCCTCGCCGAGCACGCGCCCGTCGCCGCGGCGCACGTTCACCCGCGAGGAGATCCTCGCCACGATGCGCCGGCTGATGGAGCCGCGTTCGCATCGCCGTGATCGGTGCCTCCAACGAGGCCGGCAAAATCGGCAATTCGGTGATGCGCAACCTCATCGACGGCGGATTCTCCGGGGAGATCCACCCGGTGAACCCCAAGGCCGATGACATTCTGGGCCGCAAGGCGTACCGGAGTATCACGGACGTGCCCGGTGACGTGGACGTGGCGATCTTCGCGATCCCCGCCAAGTTCGTGGCCGCGGCCCTCGAGGAGGTCGGCCGCAAGGGCATCCCGAACGCGGTGCTGATCCCCTCCGGTTTCGCCGAGACCGGCGAGCACGCGCTGCAGGCCGAGATCGTCGCCATCGCCGAGGAGTACGGGGTGCGGCTGCTCGGGCCGAACATCTACGGCTACTACTCGACGTGGCAGGACCTGTGCGCCACCTTCTGCACGCCGTACGACGTCAAGGGCGGGGTGGCGCTGACCTCGCAGTCCGGCGGCATCGGCATGGCCATCCTGGGCTTCGCACGGACCACCAGGACGGGTGTGTCGGCCATCGTCGGCCTCGGCAACAAGTCCGACATCGACGAGGACGACCTGCTCACCTGGTTCGGCGAGGACCCGAACACCGAGTGCATCGCGATGCACCTGGAGGACCTCAAGGACGGCCGTGCCTTCGTGGCGGCCGCCCGCGCGACGGTGCCGAAGAAGCCGGTCGTGGTCCTCAAGGCGGGCCGCACGGCAGCGGGCGCCAAGGCGGCCGGGTCGCACACCGGCGCCCTGGCGGGCGACGACGCGGTGTACGACGACATCCTCCGGCAGGCCGGCGTGATCCGGGCGCCGGGGCTCAACGACATGCTGGAGTACGCGCGGGCGCTGCCCGTACTGCCCGCTCCGCAGGGCGACAACATCGTGATCATCACGGGCGCGGGCGGCAGCGGCGTCCTGCTGTCGGACGCGGTCGTCGACAACGGCCTGTCGCTGATGGAGATCCCGGCCGATCTCGACGCGTCGTTCCGGGCGTTCATCCCGCCCTTCGGAGCGGCGGGCAACCCGGTCGACATCACGGGCGGCGAGCCGCCGTCGACGTACGAGGCGACGATCCGGCTCGGCCTGGAGGATCCGCGCATCCACGCGCTGGTGCTCGGCTACTGGCACACGATCGTGACTCCGCCGATGGTCTTCGCCGAACTCACCGCACGGGTCGTGGCCGAAGTTCAAGGAGCGCGGCATCGAGAAGCCGGTGGTGGCTTCTCTCGCGGGCGACACCGAAGTCGAAGAGGCTTGCGCCTACCTCTTCGAACGCGGCGTCGTCGCCTACCCCTATACCACCGAGAAACCGGTCGCGGTGCTCGGTGCGAAATACCGCTGGGCAAGGGCTGCCGGGCTGCTCACCTAGCCCTTCCTGAGCGGCGAAAGGTTTGGACAGGGGGCGCTGGCCAGTTCTTTCGAAGCCAAGGGGATATTCATGAGCACTGCCGAACAACCAGACACGCCCGGCGTCGTCGCATACCGGGAAGTGACAGACAGCAAGGGTCGCGTCTATCGCGTCGGCGAGTCCGACCGGGAGATCCTCGGTCACTCACGCAAGCTCATGGTGTACCTGCCATGGGCGCCATGATGGCGATCAGCATATCCGAGTACGCCTACGGGTCGGCGGAGGACACCCTCTCGTCGGCCCACGGCTGGACGCAGAGCAACACCTTCTGGATTCTGAGTGTCTGGGTGTTCTTCCAGGCCGGGATCGCCTTTCCCGCGGGCTGGCTGCGCGAGCGGGGATACGTCTCCGCTCGCCGTGCGGTCCTGATCGGATCGGTGCTCTGCCTGCTGGGGTTCCTTTCGCTCTCGCATTTCGACAATGTGGCCGCGGCCCTGCTGGGTTTCGGAGTGGTGGGCGGCCTGGGATCGGGACTCATCTACGCCACCTGCATCAACATGGTGGGCAAGTGGTTCCCGGAGCGCCGGGGCGCCAAGACCGGATTCGTCAACGGCGGCTTCGCCTATGGCTCCCTGCCGTTCATCTTCATCTTCAACTACTGGTTCGACACCGGTAACTACCACGCGGTGTTGGACGTCATCGGAATCTATGTGCTGGTCGCCGTGGCGGTCTGCGGTTGGTTCTTCAAGGACCCGCCGAAGAACTGGTGGCCCGCCGAGGTCGATCCGCTGAATCCGCCGAAGAAGACGAAATCCGCGGCCAGCATGGCGAAGAACCCGCCCGCCGTGCGGCAGTACACCCCGAAAGAGGCGCTGCGCACCGGCATGCTGCCGCTGATGTGGATCTGCATCGTCATGACGGCCGGCGTGTCCATCTTCGGGATCTCGTTCCAGGTCGACTACGCCAAGGAGGTCGGATTCGGGCCGCTGGTGGCGGCCACGTCCATGGGCATCATGTCCGTCATCAACGGCGTCGGCCGCGCCATCGTGGGCTGGATGTCCGACCTGATGGGCCGCAAGACGTCGCTGATCCTCGTCATCGTCGTACTCGGTCTCGCACAGTTCGGTGTCATCGTGGCCGGAGACATCCACAGCGAGACGCTGTTCCTGTTCTTCGCCTTCCTCTCCGGCTTCGGAGGTGGCGCCTTCTATCCGATGTTCGCGGCCCTCACTCCCGATTACTTCGGTGAGAACTACAACGCCACCAATTACGGCCTGGTCTACAGCGGCAAGCTGGTCAGCGGCCTGTTCGGCGGTGGTCTCGGTTCCATGGTGGTGGACTCGTGGGGCTACGACGGCGCTTATGCGCTCGCCGGAGGCGTCTCGATGGTCGCGGCGGCCATCGCGCTGCTGCTGCGCCAGCCGGGCCAGCCGCGAGTCCGGAGCATCGCCCCGAACCCGCAGCCGATCAGCAGGGAAGCGGCCTGAAGGACGGCCGTCCTTCAGCGTCGCCCTTCGGGCAGATTCAGCAGATAGGCCGCAGAGCGGCGGGCGGTGCTGAAGGAGTCGGTCGGGTCGTCGCGTTCGACCTGCCAGTGGTGGTCCCGCCCGTTTCTGGTGCGGTCCACCGTGGTGAGGAAGGTCTGGTAGTCGATGTCTCCGTCTCCGACGTCCACCATATGGTAGCCGTCGGTGGCGGATTCGTCATGTGCGCCGTCCTTCACGTGGAACAACGGATAGCGCTGCGGGTTCTTCAGCACGTAGTCGATGGGCTCGAACGGGGCGGGAGTGCCGTCGGCGCGCTGGGAGAAACGATACTTCCCGCAGAACGCCCAGTAGATGTCCATCTCCAGGAAGACCAGATCCGGATCGGTCTCGGCGACCAGCACATCGTAGAGGCGCACATCGGGCTGGTCGGTCGCGAAGGAGAACTCCTCCGCGTGATTGTGCTGGTAGAACTTCATGCCACGCGCCCTGGCAGCCGCACCATAGGTGTTGAATTCCTCCGCGGCCCGCTTCCAGCCGTCGACCGTGGAGCCGTAGCGGCCCGGATTCGACGCCGTGCCGATGTGCGGCAGGCCGAGGGCCTCGGCGTCGTCGAGCACCTGGGTGAGATTCTGCGCGAAGCTGTATGCGTCCGGATTGCCGTCGTCGTAGTAGTTGACGTGGCTGCCGATCGGCTTCAGACCGTGGCCGTCTGCCAGGCCCTTCAGTTCGGTGAGAGTCAGGGGGCCGGTCGCGTCCTGCGTGTAGCCGGCGAATTCGATCTCGTCGTATCCGTACCGCTCCAGCTCGTCGAAGACGGCGGCGAAACCGACAGAGGCGACCTTGTCGCGCAGGGTGTAGAGCTGGATGCCCAGTCGGCCCCGGGGGACGGCGGGGGCGCCGTGCAGACGGGCCGGTGCGGGTGCGGCTACGGCTGCGGTTGCCGCTTGTGCGGCGCTGGCGGGTGCGGCCAGGGCGGCGACGGTGGCGCCGGCGACGACACCGAGCATGCCGCGCCTGCTCAGCCGGTGGGCGATTTCCGGGTCGTGTGCCTTGCTGGACGGAGTGGGGCGAGTGGTACGGGTCATGCCAGGACTCCTCGGGGTGCGGGTGGTGCAATGTGGTGGGTGATGGGTGATGGGTCCCGTCTGCGCTGGTCAGGGGCGGTTGTCAGTGGTGGGTGCTCTACTGGAGACCAGCCAGACGAAGCAGTAGGGACTTCACGTCGGTGGCCGCGACACGGCCGTCGACAGCGCGGGGGGTGGAGCACAGGATGAGCGGACTGTTGTCGGGGTCGTCGCTCGCGGGCAGGCGGCCATGGCTGCCGCGAATAGGTGAGGCGTCGAGCGGCACGACCGCCATGCGGTAGCGCATGCCGAGCTTTTTGCGCGCCAGCGCCCCGGCGGCCTTGAGCCGCACATACGGGTCCTGCGGGTCCATGAAGAGCTCGACCGGGTCGTAGCCGGGTTTGCGGTGGATCTCGACGAGCTGCGCGAAGTCGGGCGCGCGGGCGTCGTCGAGCCAGTAGTAGTACGTGAACCAGGCATCCGGGTCGGCGACGGCGACCAGTTCACCGGAGCGCGGATGGTCCAGGTGGTGTGCCTTCTTGCCTTCGTCGTCGAGGAGCCGCTCGATACCGGGCAGTCCGTCGAGCGCTTCCCGCGTGGCGTCCAGGTCCTCGGGGCGGCGGACGTAGACATGCGCGATCTGGTGGTCGGCGACCGCGAAGGCGCGTGAGGTCATCGGGTCCAGATACTCCATGCCGTCCTGGGTGTGCACCTCCAGCAGTCCGGCGCGCCGCAGGGCACGGTTGATGTGGACGGGACGGCTCACCGGCGTGATGCCGTACTCGGAGAGCGCGACGACGGTGCGGCCCGCGCGCCGTGCGTCGTCGAGCAGCGGGGCGAGCGCCGCGTCGAGATCGGTGGCCGCCTGGTGGGAGCGCGGGTCGTCGGGGCCGAAGCGCTGGAGGTCGTAGTCGAGATGGGGGAGGTAGCACAGGGTCAGGTCAGGGCTGCGGGTGGCGAGGACGTGCCGGGTGGCGTCGATGATCCACTGGCTGGAGACGAGGTCGGCGCCCGGGCCCCAGAAGTGGAAGAGGGGAAAGGTGCCCAACCGCTCGGTGAGTTCGTCGTGCAGGGCCGGGGGCCTGGTGTAGCAGTCGGGTTCCTTGCGGCCGTCGGCGTAGTAGACGGGACGGGGGGTGATGGTGATGTCGGTGTCCGCGCCCATGGCGTACCACCAGCAGATGTTGGCGACCGTGTAGCCGGGGTGGGCGCGCCGGGCCGCGTCCCAGAGCTTGTCGCCCGCGACGAGCCCGTTGTGCTGCCGCCACAGCAGGACGTCGCCGAGCTCGCGGAAGTACCAGCCGTTGCCGACGATGCCGTGCTCGGCCGGTGTGGTGCCGGTGAGGAAGGTGGACTGCGCGCTGCAGGTGACGGCGGGCAGCACGGTGTCGAGCCGGGCCCGGGAGCCGCCGCGGGCCAGCTCCTTCAGCCGGGGCATGTGGTCGAGCAGAGCGGGGGTGAGACCGACGACGTCGAGTACGAGGAGAGGAGTGGGCGCGCCGGGCGCCGGGGCGGGCGTGGCGGCTCCTGTGCCGGGCTCTGGACGCCGAGCAGGTCCGGGGCGGTCCGCGGGGGGTGTCATGGGAGTTCCTTGAGGCCGAGGTCCGTCAGGAGGTCACGGGCGAGGGTGAGTTCGGCGGCGATGCCGTCGGCGAGCTGCGCCCTGCCGCGCGGGCGCAGTTCGGGCGGCAGTGCCTGCCAGGTGTATGTCTCGACCTCCAGGTGGCGGGTGAGCGGTCGTGGGCCGCCGACCAGCCGGGTGAGCGCGTCGCTGAGGACGTCGAGAGTGGAGGTGAGCGGTGCGGCGGGGGCCGCGTGCAGAGGGACGTGGAAGTGGGCGCGCCAGGGCGTGGCCGCGGGCAGGCCCGGGGCGCCCAGGGCCGCTCCGAGATCGTCGGTGCCGAGCAGGGCGGGCGCACTCGGGGGTGTGCCGTCCGGTGCGGGGCTGCGGGTGCGGGTCTGGTGCAGGAAGCGGGGCTCGTCGAAGGCGGCCAGGGCCTTGCGCACATCGGAACGACCGGGGTGTTCGGCGTGCAGTGCGGCGGACAGCTGCGACTTCACGACGGGGATGCCGGCGGCGGTGAGTGCGTCGAGCGCGGTGCCCGGGTCTTCGAAGGAGGTGGCGAGATGGCAGGTGTCGATACAGATCCCGATGCGGGGGTGACCGATGGCGGTGAGAGGGGCGAGGGCGTCGCCGGTGGTCTCCACAATGCAGCCGGGCTCCGGTTCGAGGCCGACCCGGATCGAGCGGCCCGTTAGTTCCGCCAAGGCGTCAAGACGCTCACCGAGGGTGGTGAGCGCGGCGTGGGCGGCGACGGCCCGGGAGGCGTCGTAGGCGGTGCGCCAGGCCAGCGGCAAGGTGGAGACGGTGCCTTCGGTAACGTCGTCGGGCAGCAGTTGGCTCAGCAGTCTGGCCAGGTCGGTGGTATGAGTGAGGCGCTCGGGATCGGCCCAGTCCGGCTTGTAGACGCGGTACTTGACCTCTTCGGCGCCGAAGCCCTCGTAAGGGAAGCCGTTCAGGGTGACCACTTCGAGGCCGCGGCGGTCGAGTTCGGCGCGCAGGCCGCGCAGTGCGGAGGGATCGGTGACCAGGGTGTGCGCCGCGTCCTTCGCGAGCCACAGGCCGATGCCGAGCCGGTCGCGGCCGAGCCGCCTGCGTACCGGTTCGCAGTGGTCCCGCAGCTGGGCGAGGACACCGTCCAGGGTCTCCGCCGGGTGCACGTTCGTGCAGTAGGCGAGGTGGACGGTGGACCCGTCGGGATGCCGGAAACGCATCGCTCACTCCCCCGCCGCCGGGGCGCCGCCGCGCAGAGCCGGACCCTGGGTGGACTCCGGCTGCTGGGCGTCCTTGGGGGCGCCGCGCAGGATCGAGTTGCCCTCGTGGGTGGCCTCCGGTGCGGCGACGTCGAGGGACAGCCGGCCGCTCAAGCCGTAGAAGGCGACCGGATTGCGCCACAGGACCCGGTCGACGTCGTCCTCGGTGAATCCGGCCGCCAGCATGGCGTCGGCGACCCTGCGGGTCTTGAGCGGGTCGCTCTTGCCCCAGTCGGCGGCCGAGTTGACCAGCACTTTTTGCGGTCCGTACTCCTGGAGCACGGCGACCATGCGCTCCTCGTCCATCTTGGTGTCCGGATAGACGGAGAAGCCGAGCCAGCAGCCGCCGTCCTTGGCCTCCTTGACGGTGGTCTCGTTGAGGTGGTCGAGCAGGACACGCTCCGGCGGCAGTGCGGACTCACGGACCACGTCGAGGGTGCGGCGCAGCCCGGCGAGCTTGTCGCGATGCGGGGTGTGCACCAGGGCGGGCAGGTCGTGGTCGGCGGCGAGCTGGAGCTGTGCGGCCAGCGCGGTGTCCTCGGCCGGGGTCATGGAGTCGTAGCCGACCTCGCCGACGGCGACGACGTTGTCCTTGAGGAGGTAGCGCGGCAGTTCGTCCAGGACGGGCCGGCAGCGCGGGTCGTTCGCCTCCTTCGGGTTGAGGGCGAGCGTGCAGTGGTGGGCGATGCCGTACTGGGCGGCCCGGAAGGGCTCCCAGCCGAGCAGCGAGTCGAAGTAGTCCAGGAAGGAGGCAACGGAGGTGCGGGGCTGGCCGAGCCAGAAAGCGGGTTCCACGACGGCGCGCACGCCCGAGGCGTACATGGCCTCGTAGTCGTCGGTGGTGCGGGACGTCATGTGGATGTGCGGGTCGAAGATGCGCATCAGGACTCCTCGCCGGTCGAAGTCGAAGGGGGCTCGGGAACCGTGGAGTCCCCGGGGGCGCGCGGGAGTGTGCCGTGGGCCGGGAGTGCTTCCGGGGACGCGGTGCCGGCGGTCAGGGTCAGGACCCGGTACAGGTCGTCCGGTACGGGCCGGCCCGCGGCCCTGCGCTCCCGTGCGTAGTCGTCGAGCATGCGGGCGAGTTCACCGTCGGCGCGGGCCCGCCGCGCGAGATCCGCGACGGCGTCCACGGACACGCCGGTGAACAGGCACTTGAGAACGGCGTGCCGCCAGGTGTGGGTGTCGAGGTGCGCGGCGGCGTACGGCCCGACGGCCGCGGCGATGAGGCCGGTGTCATTGGCACGCAGGGCGTCCTCGACCAGAGGCAGGGCGTCGGGACCGGGGACGAGGTACGGCAGGGCCTGCAGCACGGCGCGTCGTTCGGCGGCACTGCCCTGCGTGTACATCCGGGTCACGGCGGCGGTGTCCGGGCACGCCGCGCGCAGCAGCAGCACCCGCACGGCGTCCGCGTGCCGGGGCCCGCAGCGCCGTCCGGCCTCGGCGAACCGCATTTCCCAGGCGGGCAGGCGGCGCGGAGCACGAGCGGTGTCGCCGTCAGCCGCCAGGGGCTGCGCGGCCTTGGCCGCCTGGGCGAGGGCCTGGTCGAGCCAGGTCCGGGCGGCGGTGCTGAGCTCGGCGTCCAGTTGCCGAGGACGCAGAGGGACGGCGCTGGGGCGGTCCGGCTCGGCGCTGCTTTTCGGGCTGTCGCCGTCCGGGTCGGTGCCGGTACTTGGGCCGGTACCGGTGGCCGGATCAGTGCCGCTGCCGGTGTTGCCGTCGGAGCCGGTCACCGTGTGCCTCCCTCGGGTGCGGCGGGCGCTTCGGAGGGTGGCGGTGTCGCGGGTTGCGGGCGGGCGGCGGCATTGGCCGCGGATCGCAGGAAGTGCAGGGACTCCTCGGCCAGGCGGGGTCCCGCGTGCGAGTGGCGGGGCAGTTCGACGACGGTCAGGCCCTGGTAGCCGGTGGCGGCCAGGGCGCTCAGCACCGGCGGGAAGTCGATCTCCCCGTCACCGAAGGGCAGGTGCTCATGGACACCGCGGCGCATGTCCTCGATCTGGACGTGCCGCAGCCAGGGCGCAGCCGCACGCACGCAGGCGTCCGGCGGTTCGGCTTCCAGGCATTGGCAGTGACCGATGTCGAGGGTCAGTCCGAGCAGGTCAGGACTGCCGAGCTCGCCGCGCAGCCGGTGGAAGTCGGCGAGCGTGCCCAGGAGATGGCCCGGTTCCGGTTCCACCGCGAGCGGCATGCCCGCGGCGGCGGCGGCGTCCAGCACCGGGCCGAATGCCTCGGCGAGCCGCTTCCATGCCGTGGTGTCGTCCGTGCCCTCGGGCGTGCTGCCGCTGAAGCAGTGCACGGCATGCGCGCCGAGTTCGGCGGCGACCTCGATGGCACGGGTCAGCAGGCGTATACGGGCCGCGCGGGCATCGGGGTCCGGGTCGAGTAGGGCGGGGCCGTGCTTGCGGCGCGCGTCCAGCACATAGCGCGCGCCCGTCTCGACGGTGACGGTGAGGCCGAGTTGTTCGAGCCGCCGCGCCACCCGGCGGGTGCGGTCCGCGAGGTCGGGTGCGAGTGGATCGAGGTGCATGTGGTCGAGGGTCAGCCCCACGCCACGGTACCCGAGATCGGCAAGGAGGCCGAGGGCGTCGTCGAGCCGCAGGTCGGTCAGCCCGTTGGTGCCGTAGCCGAAGTTCAGCTCCCGTGGGTCGTCTGAGCCGGCGGCCCAGGGCGGCGCCACACGGGTGCCTGGTGCGCGAGGAGTGCGCGGTGCGGTCATGTCACGCTCACCTTCCGTGCGAACGTGCGGGCGGCCGGGGCGAGGGCCGCGAGCAACAGGGCCGTCACGCCGCCGCCCGCGCGGGCGGTGAGCGCGGCCTGAAGGGGGATCGTGGCGCGGATTCCGGCTCCTACGGCGCGCTGGGTGAGCTGCGGCGAGGGGTTGAGCGCCGCATGCAGCAAAGGGCCCGCGGCCGTGGTGACGTACTCCGCGGCGAGCACGGCGCGCAGCGCGTCGCCGGTGGCTGCGGCCCAGTCCCGGCCTGCGGCGACGGAGGCGGGGATGGCGGAGGCGGCCGGGACGCGGTGGCCGGGGCCCGGCAGACCGTGGGCGGCTGCTGCCCGCCGGCCTGCCGGGAGTTCAGAGGTGCGCGGCGCGGTGCCCCGGTGGCCGGAGTTCCGCAGTCCGCCAGGGCTGGCCCCGGCCAGGGCGACGGCGGTGGCCAGACTCGTCGTCACGGCGAGCGCGGCCAGCGGTGCGCTCGTCGAACCGCCCTGCGCCTCGTACCGCGAGACGGTGGTGACCGCGAGGGTGTGGGTGCCGAGGATCGCCGCACAGGACAGCGCGGGACGGATGCGGCCGTCCGCCGCCGCCGCGCCAAGCAGCAGGTCGAGTGCGCGGGCCGCGCCCATAGCAACCGGCCCGGCCAGAGTGTGCTTCAAGCCGAGGTCGTACGCCCAGACGGTGGCCGCCAGACCGGTCGCGACCGTGAGTGCGGGACGTCCGGCGGCTGCCGCCAGCGCGAGGCCCGTCGCGGTCAGGGCGCCGGACGCGGCGAGCGCGGCGGACGGCCGGACGCGGCCCGACGGCAGGGGCCGGTGAGGGCGTTCCACGGCGTCCTCCGCGCGGTCGGCCCAGTCGTTGAGCGCCATGCCCGCCTCGTACAGGCAGGCGGAGGAGCCGATCACGAGCAGGGTGCGGCGGCCCGGGCGCGCCCCGCTCGCAGCGGTACCGGCGAGCACGTCCCCCGGTACCGTGAAGAGCGCGGGAAGCCGCAGCAGCTCGGCCCAGGCACGCAGCGCGCCCCCGGACGCCCCCGCTAACGGGCGCGCACGCCCGTCCAGTGCGATTCCATCCGAGGTTTTTTCGTTCGGAGTGTTCAGTTTCAGGATGATCTGGTCATCCCGTGTCTCGGAGACACCAGCCGCGCCGTCGCGTCCGCCGTCCGTACCTGTGAACGGTGCCGCGTCCTTGCCCTCCGCCTGAGAACCCCGCGTCCCGCGCGCCCGGTACGCCAGCGCTCCGCTCACCGCCTTCGCCGCCAGCACGGCCGCCGCACCGGCGAGCAGTGCCGAGGTGGTGGCCGAAGACCGTGGCAGGAAGGGCAGACGGGGCCTCATCGGGTGCCGCCAGCTGGGTCCGAAGGGGCCTTGAGGCGGCCCGCGAAGGCGTGCAGTGCGGCGTACTGTTCGGCGAGCGCCGATGACGCGCCGGGGTCCGGGTCCTTGAAGAAGAAGCCGAGTTCGGGCCGTGGACCGCTCAGGCCCGCCTCGTGGGCGCGGGCCACCAGGCGGACGAGGTCGAGGACGAGGGGCGCGGCGAGTGCCGAGTCGCAGCCCTGCCAGGTCGTCTGGAGGATCATGCGCGAGCCGAGGAAACCGTCGAAGGCGATGTGGTCCCAGGCCGTCTTCCAGTCGCCGAGCGCCGGTACGTCGTCGATGTGCACCTCGCCTTCGGGTGCGGTGCCCAAAGTGTCGGCGAGAACGCGTTCCTTGCCCGCGTTCTTCGCGGCGGCAGCCGCGGGATCGGCGAGGGACGCGCCGTCACCGCCGCCGAGCAGATTGGTGCCTGACCAGGCCCGTACGGTGAGCGCGCGCTGCGCGAACATCGGTCCGAGCACGGATCGCAGCAGCGTCTGCCCGGTCTTGCCGTCCCGGCCCGCGTACGGCAGCCCCGATGCCAGGGCGGCTTCGCGCAGGCGCGGGTGGTGCAGGCCGGTGGAGGGCGTGAAGTTCACGTACGGGCATCCGGCGCGCAGGGCGGCTGCCGCGTAGAGGGAGCTCGGCGGGAGCGGGGCATCGGCGCCGGCGAGAGGCGCGGGTTCGGTCGACGAGACGTTCACGACTACGGCCCGCGCCAGCCCGCCTCGGCGGACGAAGGCCCGGATGTCGGCGGCGAAGGCCTCGATGAGCTGGTCTTCGGTACGGGTGTCGCCGGGCAGCGGCCCACCGGTCGCGATCTGCGCGTCGGCGGCGGCCAGCTCAGCACCGAGAGCCGAAGGCAGCCCGTGCGGCAGCACGCCCCCTGCGGCGAGCGCTTCGGCTCGCTTGGGCAGCGGGCAGTCGACGGTGTCGTGCCCGCCGAAGACCAGCGACGACAGCGCGGGCAGGGCGCAGTCCGCAAAGGACGGTGACTCGGTGACCATGCCGGTCGGCGGGTGCAGGCCGGCCGTCACGGCGGCGCATCCGGCGACCGCGGTGGTGGCGACCGAGCCACGCGCACCGATCAGCCAGACGCCGACACGCCCGGGAGGGGCTCCGCCGGATGACGCGTCAAGGCCGGGCGCCGGCGTACGGCCCGCGGCGACGGCCGTGCCGATGGCCGGGCCAGGCAGCACGGACGACACACGCGGGCCTAATCCGGACGAAGCAGCCGGTGCCCCCGCAGCGGCCCCGCGAGAAACCAAGGACCCCGAAGACGAAGACCCCGAAGACGAAGGCCCGGGAAGGGCGGATCCAGGAAGGGCGGATCCGGAAGCGGACAGGACAGAGATGGGTTCGGCGGACATGGGCAGCCTCCTTGTCGTACGCGAACCGGTGCCGGAGACGGGGTCCCGGCCCGCCCGCTCCCCCGGCCGCACGCTGTGTGCGTGCGGGCCGGCGAGCCGCGGTGTCCCGGGACGGGAGGGGTGGTGGACGGCGGGCGAAAGTCCGGCGTCTTCCGCCCGCCGCCGTTCTGGGCGCCCTACGCGGGCAGTTCCTTCAGCTGGACGCTGCGGAACGCCACCTGGTCGTCGGCGCTGTGGTTCTGCAACCCCACATAGCCGTCGGTGAGGCTGCGCGCCGGGTCCTTGTTGGTGAAGTTGTTGATCTTGGCGCCGTTGAGGAACACCTCCAGGTGCTCGCCTCGGACGCGTATCTCGTAGCTGTTCCATTCGCCCGGCGGATGCAGAGCCTTGTCGCGGGCGGCGAGGTCCGCGGCCCGGAAGGAGTAGACGGCCCCGGTGGTCTTATCGGGGGTGTCGGTGGCATCGATCTGGATCTCGTAGCCGCGGTCGACGGCCGAGTTCGGGTCGTCGGAGGCGGGGAAGCCCACGAACACTCCGGAGTTGTCGTCGCCCGCCACCTTCCAGTCCACCTTCAGGGAGTACCCGTGCGTGAACTCCTTGGCGTGGTACCAGAGCAGCCCCATGCCGCCCTCGGAGTTCAGCGTGCCGTCCTGAACGGTGAACCCGCCGGGTCCGGCCTGCTGCCAGCCCTCCAGGGTCTGGCCGTTGAACAGGTCGCGGTAGCCGGTCTGGGGCGCGCAGTCGGCGTCCACCTGTCCTGTGACGTACTCAAGACCGCCGAGCAGGTGCGTACGGAACGCGTCGTCCGCGTAAGACTCCTTGGTGTGGCCGAGGCCCGTGTAGAAGGAGCGTCCGCCCTTGTACTCCTGGCACCAGGCGATCGGGTGGTCGCCGTTCATGGTGCCGCCGGTGTACGTGGTCTCGTCGAGGGTGGCCAGGACGTGTACGTGAGCGCGTGGGTTGGTGCGGTAGTTGTACAGCTCGTCGGTGTGCTGCCAGGCGTCGCCGAGGTGTGCGGTGGCCGGGTTGTCGTGGTCCTCGATACGGACGGTGGCCTGCTGGATGGCGGGGTGCGCGTCGAACCAGGCACCGACCAGGCCGCCGTAGAAGGGCCAGTCGTACTCGGTGTCCGCGGCGGCGTGCACGCCCATGTAGCCGCCGCCGTCGGCGATGTACTGCTCGAAGGCCGTCTGCTGGGCGTCGTCGAGCACGTCACCGGTGGTGGACAGGAACACCACGGCGTCGTAGCCGGCCAGGTTCTCCGCAGTGAACGCCCCGGCGTCCTCGGTGGCGTCGACGGTGATGTCGTGTTGCGCACCGAGCTCGGTCAGAGCGGTGATGCCGTCGGGGATCGCGTCATGGCGGTAGCCCGCGGTCTTGGAGAAGACCAGGACTTTCCTGGCGTCTTTCACCGGTGGCGGGTCCGTGGCGGGGATGGTGAAGTCGTCCACGTCGTACAGGGCCCCGTCGCCGCCCTTGAAGACCAGGTAGAGCGTGGTGGTCGCATCGGGCACGTTACTGAGTGGGACGTCTACGTTCTGGAACGTCTCCCAGCCGCCGGTGACGGGCACGTCGGCGGAGCCGAGCAGGGTGCCGTCGGGGGATTTGGCGCGTACTTCGAGGGTGCCGCCGGTGCCCGCCGAGGAGACCCGTGCGGTGAGCTTGGTGGCGCCGGCGAGGTCGTACGGTGTGAAGGAGATCCAGTCACCGTTGCCGATGTCGCTGACGGTCTTGCCGCCGTTCGCTCCGGCCCGGTCCACGACGGTGACGCCCTGCTGGTCGCTGAAGTGCTCGGCCTGCCGCTGCCGTGGTTGGAGTTTGATCTGTGCGTGGGTGGACAGCGGTGCGTCCGCGGTGCCCCCGCCGTCGGTGTACTGGGCGTCCAGCACGCCGAAGATGTTCTCGTTCGGGTCGTGGTCGGAGCTGGCGGGAGCGCTGATGGTGCCCTCGCAGCCCTGCGCCGAGGTGATCGGATGACCATGGCTGTCATGGCCGAGGATGTAGGTGACGGTCACCTTGGAACAGTCGATCTTGTCGTCCTCCGCGTCGGTGACCGTGACCTTGTACGGCACGTCGTCACCAAACTTGAAGAGGCTTCCGTCGGCCGGGGTGTCGAAGGTCACCGTGGGTGCTGTGTTGCCGACCACTACGTAGACGCTGGCGGTGCCGGTGCGTCCGGTGCTGTCGGTGGCGGTGATGGTCGCGGTGTAGCTGCCGTCCTTGGTGTAGGTGTGCTCGGCGTCGGTGCCGGCCGCCGTGCTGCCGTCGCCGAAGTCCCAGCCGTAGCTGACGGCGTCCCCGTCGGCGTCGGATCCGGTGGCGGTGAACGAGACCGTCAGCGGACCGTTCCCGGTGGTCCTGTCGGCCTTCGCGTCGACGACCGGGGTGTGGCCCTCGCTGGCGTTCTGGATCCGGTACAGGGCGGAGTTCTGGTCGCCGTTGAAGTAACCGGTGCCGTAGTCGAGTACGTACAGGGCGCCGTCTGGGCCGAAGGCCATGTCCATGACCTGGGTGCCCGACCAGGGGAAATCCTTGATCGACTGGATCGTGCCGTCGTCGCCTTCGGAAATGCTCTTGATCCACTCGCGGCCGAACTCACCGGCGAAGAAGTTCTTGTCGTACTCCGCGGGGAACTTCACGGACGAGTCGAGGTCCGGGTCGTAGTGGTAGACGGGGCCCGCCATCGGGGACTCGGAGCCGTCGCCGAACTCGGGGACCGAGTTGCCGTCGTAGGGGAGCCAGGCGCTCTGGGCGGGCGGTAGGTCGGTGAGGCCGGTGTTGTTCGGTGAGTCGTTCTTCGGTGCGTCGCAGTCGAAGGACGCGCCGGACGTCTTGGTGGCGAAGTCGTAGTCGACGAAGGGCTGGTTCTTGCCGATGCAGTAGGGCCAGCCGAAGTTGCCGGCTTTGGTGATGCGGTTGAACTCGACGAGGCCGCCGGGTCCGCGCGCCGGGTCGGCGGCGCCCGCGTCCGGGCCGTAGTCGCCGACGTAGACGATGCCGGTGGCCTTGTCGACGCTCATCCGGTACGGGTTACGAAAGCCCATGGCGTAGATCTCGGGCCGGGTCTTGTCCGTGCCGGGTGCGAAGAGGTTGCCGTCGGGGATGCCGTAGGAGCCGTCGTCGTTCACCTTGACGCGCAGGATCTTGCCGCGCAGGTCGTTGGTGTTGGCGGCGCTGCGCTGCTCGTCGAAGGCCGGGTTGCGGTCCGGGCGCTCGTCGATCGGTGCATAGCCGTCGGACTCGAACGGGTCCGTGTCGCCGCCGGTCGACAGGTAGAGATTGCCGTCCGCGTCGAAGTCGATGTCGCCGCCCACGTGGCAGCAGATGCCGCGGTCGGTGGGGACTTCGAGGATTTTCTTCTCGCTGGCCGTATCGAGGGTGCCGTTGGTGTTCAGCACGAAGCGGGAGAGTCGGTTGACGCCCTTGAAGGGCGCGAAGTCCGCGGCGGTGCCGGTCTCCGGCGCGTCGCCGAGCGGAGTGTCCAGCTGGGGCGCGTAGTACAGGTAGATGAAACGATTATCCTTGAAGCCCGGGTCGATTCCGACGCCCTGCAGCCCCTCTTCGTCATGGTTGTACACATCGAGCCGGCCGGCCACCCGTGTGGTGCCGCCCGCGTCGGTGAGGCGGAGTGTGCCGTCTCGGGAGGTGTGCAGCACGCTGCTGTCCGGCAGTACGGCCAGCGACATGGGTTCGCCGGTCTCCTCGACCCCCTTGGCGAGGGTGACCTGCTGGAACTCCGGTTCGGCGGCGGCCTTGGCGGCCGGCCTGGTAGAGGTCGCGCTCGCGTCGGGCGCGGCGACGGCGAGTGGCGCGGCCATCAACAGCGCGCCGGTGAGCAGGGCTAGTGCCTTGTGCAGTCTCGGACGTTTCCTGTGCACGGTTTCCCTCCGGGAGGGTGGTCGTACGCGGTGTGGGGAGAACGCCGGGGTGCGCCGTCACCCCGGAGAGATGCGTGTCCGGTACACATCAAAGGACGGTAGCGGGCTTTGTCGTGGCGGCAAAGCCCTTGTGCAGCGGTGAACTTCAACTTTTTCCTGCCAATAGACAAAGCGGCACATGGGCAGCACGGACCGCCCGGAGGCGCCGTGGCTTCCTCCGGGTGGTCCGGACCGCCGTACCGTCCTCTTCGGCGGTCCCGTCTGCCTGCTGCCGTGTGTCCTGTCCGGTTGCCCGGCGGTTACCTGTCGCCGCCGAAGGCCGCGTCGAAGGAGGCGGTAGGCGGCTCGAAGTCGAAGGCCTTCATCTTGGCCAGCGCCTCGGGAGCGCCCTGGAGCCGGTCCATCCCGGCGTCCTCCCACTCGACGGAGATGGGCCCCTCGTAGCCAATGGAGTGCAGCATCCTGAAAACGTCCTCCCAGGGCACGTCGCCGTGCCCGCCGGAGACGAAGTCCCAACCGCGCCGCGGGTCACCCCAGGGCAGGTGCGAGCCGAGGCGGCCGTTGCGCCCGTCCAGGCGCTTGCGCGCCTCCTTGCAGTCGACGTGGTAGATGCGGTCCTTGAAGTCCCACAGGAAGCCGACCGGGTCGAGGTCCTGCCACACGAAATGGCTCGGGTCGAAGTTGAGGCCGAACGCGGGCCGGTGGTCCACCGCTTCAAGGGCGCGGTGCGTCGTCCAGTAGTCGTACGCGATCTCGCTGGGGTGCACCTCGTGCGCGAACCGCACGCCTTCGGCGTCGAAGACGTCCAGGATCGGGTTCCAGCGGGCGGCGAAGTCCTCGTAGCCACGGTCGATCATGCCGTCCGGGACACGGCGGGAACATCGCCACCAGATGCCAGATCGACGAGCCGGTGAAGCCGATGACGGTGTCGACGCCGAACGCTGCGGCAGCCCGCGCGGTGTCCTTGATCTCGGCCGCCGCCCGCTGCCGCACCCCCTCGGGCTCCCCGTCGCCCCAGATCCGGGACGGGAGGATGCCCTGGTGGCGCTCGTCGATCGGGTTGTCGCAGACCGCCTGGCCGACCAGGTGGTTGGAGATCGCCCAGCATTTCAGGCCGTACTTGTCGAGCAGGGCGTGCCGGGAGTCGAGGTAGGACGGGTCCGCGAGGGCCTTGTCGACCTCGAAGTGATCGCCCCAGCAGGCGAGTTCCAGGCCGTCGTAGCCGAAGTCGCGGGCGTGCCGGCAGACCTCTTCCAGCGGCAGGTCGGCCCACTGGCCGGTGAACAGGGTGAAGGAACGTGGCATGACCAGGTCTCCAGAGAGCGGGCTTGTTGCGCGGTATGGCGGGCTTGTTCCAGGTGTGCGGCGGTGCGGTGTTCGTGCGGGGCGGTGGTGCGGGTGCGTGCCCGGCACGGGGGTGTGCCGGGCCCCGGGGTCAGGCCCCTGGTACCGCGGTGTACAGGGAGTTGTTCGTGGCACTCTCCTCCACCGCCGCCAGTACCCGCTGCACCTGGAGTCCCTCGGCGAAGGAGGGCTGCGGCGGGGTGCCGGAGGCGATGGCGTGCACCAGGTCGCGGGCCTGGTGCACGAAACTGTGCTCGTAGCCCAGGCCGTGCCCGGGCGGCCACCAGGCCTCCAGGTAGGGATGGTCGGGTTCGGTGACCAGGATGCGGCGGAATCCGGCGGTGGTGGCGGGTTCGGTGTGGTCGTGGAAGGAGAGCTCGTTCAGCCGTTCCAGGTCGAAGGCGAGCGAGCCCAGGGCTCCGTTGAGTTCGATGCGCAGGGCGTTCTTGCGGCCCGTGGCGAACCGGGTCGCCTCGAAGGACGCCAGCGCCCCGGAGGCGAAGCGCCCGGTGAACACCGCCGCATCGTCGACCGTCACCGGGCCGCGCTCGGTGCCGCCGCTGCCGCTGAGCCCGGCCGAGGCACCGGCGGGCAGCGGACGCTCCCGTACGAAGGTCTCGGTGAGCGCGGACACTCCCGCGAGCCGCTCCCCCGCGAGGTACTGCGCGAGGTCGACAATGTGCGCGCCCAGGTCGCCGAGCGCGCCGGAGCCCGCGGTCTCCTTGGTCAGCCGCCAGGTGAGCGGGAACTCCGGATCGGTCAGCCAGTCCTGGAGGTAGACCGCGCGCACGTGCCGCAAGGCTCCGATCCGGCCCTCGGCGACCATGCGCCGGGCCTGCGCGGTGGCGGGCAGCCTGCGGTAGTTGAACCCGGTCATGGCGATCTGGCCGCGCTTGGCGGCGCAGGCGGCGGCCTCGGTCATCGCCTCGGCCTCGGCGACCGTGTTGGCCAGCGGCTTTTCGCACAGGACGTGCTTGCCGGCGGCGAGCGCGGCGACGGCGATCTCGGCATGGCTGTCGCCCGGAGTGCAGATGTCGACGAGGTCGATGTCGTCGCGGGCGATCAGAGCACGCCAGTCGGTCTCGGTCGATGCCCAGCCGAGCCGGTCCGCCGCACCGCGCGCGGCCGCCGCGTCCCGGCCGCAGACGGCCGTGAGCACCGGCCTGAGCGGCAGGTCGAACGCCCGCCCCGCGGTGCGCCAGCCCTGGGAGTGCGCGGCTCCCATGAACGCGTAGCCGACCATGCCCACCCGCAGCTCGGGCTTGCCCTCTTTGGTCCCGCTCTGCGGTTCCTGCGGCTGTCCCATACGCAATTCCTCCTTCTGCTCGGCCCTGCGTGTCTCTCGGACACGTCGGCCGCCTCGGCGCCCTCGGCCGTACCTGTGCGGTCCGCACGGACCGCACAGGTAAGGACCCGTTCACGAGAGGTCGTGTCGATGCTGGTCGCGACGCTACCCGCGGCTGCCGCGCGGGCGGCGGCTGGGCATCACTTGAAGCCGGTGGGCAGGTACTGGTCGACGTTGTCCTTGTCCACCACGGCCGAGTAGAGCGTGATGGAGGTGGGGATCTCGGACTCGGCGAGTCCCGTCACGCCCTTGCTCTGGCCGAGGGCGCGGGCGAGGTCGATCGCCGAGGCGGCCATCGTCGGCGGATACAGAACGGTGGCCTTGAGGACGCCCTTGTCCTGTTTGATCAGCTGCATGGCGGAGAGCGAACCCGCACCGCCGACCATCAGGAACTCACTGCGGCCGGCCTGGTCGATGGCGCGCAGCGCGCCCACGCCCTGGTCGTCGTCGTGGTTCCACAGCGCGTCGATGTGCGACTGGGCCTGGAGCAGCTGGGCCATCTTGGCCTGGCCCGACTCGACGGTGAAGTCGGCGGACTGCCGGGCCACCTTCTTGATGTTCGGATAGTTCTTCAGCGCGTCGTCGAAGCCCTGGGTGCGCTGCCGGGTCAGCTCCAGGTTGTCGATGCCGGCCAGCTCCACCACGCGGGCGTTCTTCTTGCCCTTGAGCCGCTCGCCGATGTACTGCCCGGCGTTGAAGCCCATGCCGTAGTTGTCGCCGCCTATCCAACAGCGGTAGGCCTGCGGTGTGTTGAAGACGCGGTCCAGGTTGACGACGGGGATGCCGGACCGCATGGCTTTGAGGCCCACCTGGGTGAGCGCCTTGCCGTCGGCGGGCAGCACGACGATGACGTCGACCTTCTTGTTGATCAGTGTCTCGATCTGACCGATCTGCGTGGCGGTGTCGTTGGAGCCCTCCGTGATCTCAAGGCTGACGTCCGTGTACGACTTCGCACGGTTCTTGGCCTGGTCGTTGATGGCGTTGAGCCAACCGTGGTCGGCCTGCGGGCCCGCGAAGCCGATGGTGACGTGTTTGCCCGGCTTGTCGTGGGCGGCCGGCTTGGTGTCGCCGGCGGACTTCTGGGTGTCGTCCCCACCGGAATCGTTGCTGGTGCAGGCGGTGAGTACGGCTGTCGCCGATACGGCGGCGGTACCGAAGAGCAGTCCTCTGCGGCTGGGGATGCGGCTCATGAACTCTGGCATGGCGAAGGCCCTTCCCGTCTGGAGCATGTGGGGTGTGCGGTGGGTGTCAGGGAGTGGTGGCGGTGCGGCGCTGAACCAGGACGGCGGCCACGATGATCGCGCCCTTGGCGATCTGCTGGACGTCGGTCTGGAGGTTGTTCAGGGCGAAGATGTTGGTGATGGTGGTGAAGATCAGGACGCCCAGCACCGAGCCGGTGATGGTGCCCCGGCCGCCGGTGAGCAGCGTGCCGCCGATGATGGCGGCGGCGATGGAGTCGAGCTCGTAGAGGTTGCCGTTGGTGTTCTGGCCCGACCCCGAGAGGATGACCAGCAGGAACGCGGCGATGCCGCAGCACAGTCCGGAGAGCAGGTACAGGTACAGACGCTGGCGCCGCACGTCGATACCGGCCAGCCGGGCTGCCTCCGCGTTGCCGCCGACGGCGACGGTGCGCCGTCCGAAGGTGGTGCGGTTGAGCACCAGCCAGCCGATCACGGTGACCCCCGCGAAGACGAGCACCAGCGGCGGAACGCCCAGCACATAGGAGTCGCGTTCGCCCAGGTTGAGGATGCCGTCGAGGGTGACGATCTGGGTCCTGCCGCCGGTGATCTGCAGGGCGAGTCCGCGGGCCGAGGCGAGCATGGCGAGCGTCGCGATGAACGGCACCATGCCCCCGTAGGCGACCAGAACGCCGTTGACGAGCCCGCAGCCGACTCCTACCAGCACGGAGGTGAAGAGCACACCCACGAAGCCGTACTCCTGGGTGGCCACCGTGGTCGCCCACACCGAGGCCAGCGCCACGATCGCGCCGACCGACAGGTCGATGCCGCCGCCCATGATGACGAAGGTGACGCCGACGGTGACCACACCGATGACGGACGACTGGGTGAGGACGAGTTGCAGGTTCCTGGTGTCCAGGAACTCGTCCGGTTTGGTGACACCGCCGATCACGACCAGTGCGGCCAGCACACCGAGCAGGGAGAGGGTGCGGACGTCGACGCGGGCCCGCAGGGTGGGCCAGAGCCCGGCTTGCGCGGCGCCTTCGGGCGCGGCGGTCTTCCTGCGGGCCACGGGGCGCTCTTCGGCGTCGGGCCCGCCCTGCTGGGCCGGCGAGGCAGGCTGGGTCATGCTGCCGGGCTCCCTTCCATCACGAGGTCGAGTACACGGGATTCGTCCAGCTCACGGGCCGGTGCGGTATGCACGACGCGGCCCTCGCGGAGCACCAGGACCCGGTCGGCGAGACCGAGCACTTCGGGCACTTCGCTGGAGACCAGCAGGACGGCGAGGCCTTCGTCGGCGAGGCGGCGGATGACGGCGTACAACTCGGCGCGCGCGCCGACGTCGACACCGCGGGTCGGCTCGTCCAGCAGCAGCACCCGGCAGCCGCGCAGCAGCCAGCGGGCGAGGATCGCCTTCTGCTGGTTGCCGCCGGAGAGAGTGCGCACACCTGCGTCGGGGTTGTCGGGGCGCAGGGACAGATCGCGGGCCGCCGTGCGCGCGGCGGCGCGCTCCGCACGCCGGTCCAGCCAGCCGCCGCGGGAGAACCGCGAGAGGGTGGCGATCGACACGTTGCGGGTCACGGACTCCGTCATCAGCAGGGCCTGCGCCTTGCGTTCCTCGGGCGCGAGGCCAAGGCCCGCACGGACCGCGGCCCGCACGCTGCCGGGCCGCAGCGTCACCCCGTCCACCTGTACCCGTCCGGCGTCGGGCCGCCGGGCGCCGTAGACGGTCTCCAGGATCTCGGAGCGTCCGGAACCGACGAGCCCGGCGAGCCCGACGATCTCTCCCGGATACAGATCGAGGTCGAACGGGGCGAACTCGCCGTCACGGGCGAGACCGCGAACGCTCAGGACGGGAGCCGGGAGCACGGGGGCGACGGCGGTCCGGTCGTCCGGATCGAGCCGTCCGGCGGACGGTCCGTCAGCCGCCGCCGCGTTGCCGTCCGAAGGACGCTCGGGGAAGGCGTACTCCACTGCGCGGCCGGTCATCAGGGCGACGATGTCGCTGGTCGGCGTGGTCTTCGCGGCCAGACCTCGGGCGACGGCGCGGCCGTCCTTGAGGACGGTGACCCGGTCGCCGATGCGGCGGATCTCCGCGAGGCGGTGCGAGATGTAGACGACGGCGACTCCGTCCGCGGTCAGGTCGGCCACGATGCGGAAGAGGTTGTCGACCTCGTCCGGGTCGAGCGCGGCGGACGGCTCGTCCATGACGATCAGCCGTACGTCGTGGGAGAGCGCCCGCGCCATCGACACGATCTGCCGCTGCGCCGCGGACAGCCGGCCCACCAGCCGTCCGGCACCGATCTCGCCGTGCCCCAGACGTCTGAGCAGCGCATCGGCGGCCAGCCGCGCGTCACGCCCGCGCACCACGAATCCGGCGGTGGTCGGCTCATGGCCGAGGAAGATGTTCTCGGCCACCGACAGGTGATCCACCAGGTCGAGTTCCTGGTAGATGGTGGCGATGCCGAGCCGCATGGCGGCGATCGGCGACCGCAGCGCGACCCGCTCGCCGTGCCAGGTGATGTGCCCGCCGTCGGGCTGGTGGGCGCCCGCGAGCACCTTGATGAGCGTGGACTTCCCTGCGCCGTTCTGCCCGAGCAGGCAGTGCACTTCCCCCGGCCGGACATCGAGGTCCACGCCGTCCAGGGCCCGCACGCCCGGGAACGACTTGGTGATGCCGGTCATGCTGAGCAGCGGTGCGTCTGGTGCCATCGTGTTCCCCTCGGCGGATCGGGCCGGTGCAGGGCCAGTGGTACAGGACAGGTGGTACACGGCCGGCGAGGACCGGCCGCGGGGTGCGTGTGCGTGAAGCGGGTCAGTGGCGCGTGCGCGGTGGTGCGGCGCGTGCGCGGTGGTGCAGGGCGTGCGGGCGAGTGCGGTCATGCGGGCGCGCGGGCGGTGCGGGTGACGCGGGCGTACGGGCCGTGCTTGCCGGTCGGGCGGTGCGTGTGCCGGTCAGGCCGGTGAGAACAAGTGGTCGCTGATGAGTCGGGCCGCGCCGATGACGCCTGCGGTGGGGCCCAGTTCGCCGAGCACGATGGGGAGGTTGCCGGTCGCCAACGGCAGCGACTGGCGGTAGACCTGGGTGCGGATGGCGGCGAGCAGGGTGTGGCCGAGTCCGGTGACACCGCCGCCGATCACCACAAGGCCCGGGTTGAAGAAGCTGACGAGGCCCGCGATGACCTGTCCGGTGCGGTTGCCGCCCTCGCGGATGAGGTCGAGCGCGGCGGCGTCGCCCGCGGCGGCAGCGGCGGCGACATCGACGGAGGTCAGCTCGCCGGCCTGCGCGAGCCGAGCCGCGAGCTCCGGCGAACGCCCCTGCTGGGCGGCCTCGCCCGCGTCCCTGGCCAGGGCCGCGCCGCTGAAGTGGGCCTCCAGACAGCCCTTGTTGCCGCAGGCGCACGGGCGTCCGTCGGGTTCCACCTGGATATGGCCGATGTCGCCCGCGCTGCCCGTCGTACCGCGATAGACCTCGCCGCCGACGACGATGCCGCAGCCTATGCCCGTACCGATCTTGACGCAGAGGAAGTCGGCGACGGAGCGTGCGACGCCCGCGTGCTGCTCACCCATGGCCATGAGGTTCACGTCGTTGTCGACCATGACGGGGCAGCCCAGCTCCTGGCTGAGCGCCTCGCGCACCGGAAAGCCGTCCCAGCCCGGCATGATGGGCGGAGCGACCGGTACTCCTTCGGGGAAGCGGACCGGGCCCGGCACTCCGATGCCCGCGCCGTCGAACCCCTCGGCGAGGCCGGAGGCGCGCAGTTTGGCAGTCAGCGACAGGACCTGCTCGAAGACCGCGACGGGGCCCTCGCGCACATCGAGAGGCTGGGTGACGTGCCCGAGCACTTCCAGCTCCGCGTTGGTGACCGCGACATCGACGGAGGTGGCGCCGATGTCGACACCGAGGAACCGCAGCACGGGCGCGAGCCGGATGTTGTGCGAACGGCGCCCGCCCCGCGAGGCGGCGAGCCCGTCGGCCACGACGAGTCCCGTCTCCAGCAGCCGGTCCACCTCGACGGCCAGCTTCGACCGCGAGAGGTCGACCTGATCACCCAGCTGGGCACGGGAGTTGGGCCCCGCGTCACGCAACAGCCGCAGCAGCCGCGCCTGGTGCGCGTTAGCGGGACGAGCCGTCATGCGTCTCACGTGCCCCTCCCCGCCTCATCCGGCCTTCTCCGTCTGGCTTTCGAGGGGAACGTAGCAGCGCATGACCTGAGGGGGAAGAACTCAGCGGGAATTACCCACGACTTTCGCCGGTCACAGGACAAAGACGGGAACACACCTCTGCCGAAACCGTCTCCGGGACGCGCTCGGAGGCCTGCTCACGGCAGCGGCCGGGGGTGCCTTGTCGGCCACCGGAATTTCCCGGATTCCACGGTCGCGACCTGGCGTTATGCCGAGTAGCGGATCATCCAGTCGTTGTCGGGGTTACGGCCGAAGTCCGGGTCGTTCGGCGGATCGGCCGGGGTCTCCTCGACCATCTCAGACGGCTCGATACGGGGCGGCAGTTTGCCGAAGCGGGCCGCACGGACGGCCGCCGCGGCATCGTCGCCGTGCTCACTCGTCTCCGGGTGAGCCTCGTGTTCCGCACGTGCGTCGTCCATGGCTTCTCCCGCTGGGTATGCATATGCCCTGACAATTCAGCGTACTGCGGCGTACTCCCGCGGCACGGCGCCGAATTCCTACGAACCGGGAACGATGTCCGGCGGGGCCGCCGGGCCCTGTCCCGCCGCCTGGTGGGCTGCGGACTGCCGGGAGTCACCGGCCGCGACGGGCAGGGTGATCTCGAAGCAGCAACCGCCCGTCACATTGCGTACCGCGGCGCTCCCGCCGTGCGCCTCCACGATGCCGCGGACGATGGCGAGGCCGAGCCCCGTGCTCGACGACGGTGTGCGCGCCTGGGTGCCGCGCCAGCCCATCTCGAAGACGTGCGGCAGATCCTGTGCGGGGATGCCGCCGCAGCCGTCGGCGACGCGGAGCACGACACGGTCCGCACGCCGCTCGGCGGCCACCGTGACGGTGCCGTCCGGAGGCGTCCGCTGGACGGCGTTGACCAGGAGGTTGGCGAGCACCCGCGTCATCTCGCCGCCGTCCGCCGCCACCGCCACCGCCGCGACACGGCCGCAGACCAACCGCACACCGTGTTCCTTGGCGAGCGCGTCGGCGCCGGTGAGCGCCTCGTCGACCAGGTCCGCGACGGATGTCCTGGCGAGCGCGAGGGTGAGGGCGCCGGCATGGATGCGGGACAGCTTGAACAGGTCGCCGACCATGGCGTCGAGCCGGTCGACCGCGGTGCCGATCTGGCGGAAATAGCGCACGGGATCGTCCGCGATGCCGTCCTCCAACGCCTCGGACATGGCCCGCAAACCAGCGAGCGGAGTGCGCAGATCGTGCGAGATCCAGGCGACCATGTCACGGCGGGAGGCCTCCAGGGCGCGCTCCCGCTCCCGGGAGGCAACGAGTTTCGCGCTGATCGAGGACAGCTCCCTGCTCAACTGGGTGAGCTCGGCGGTGGACGGGCCACCGGGCGGAGCGAAGCCTCCCTCGTCACCGAAGGACCGCGCGGCCTCGGTCAGCGCACGGCTGCGGGCGACCACCCAGCGTCCCAGCAGCATCGCCGTGGCGAGCGCGACCACGGCGGCCGACACCACGACCATGGTGACGACCGAGAGATCGTGGTCGGACAGGAGCATCGCCCGGGACACCACGAGCGTTCCCAGGAGCATCGCGGCGACCGGCACGACGACCACGACGTTCATCGCCACCGCGACGGAACGCCTGCGCAGCAGCCACAGCACGAGGGCGCCCACGGCGCCGACGACCGTCGCGCCGAGGAAGGCGACCCATGCGATGTGCGGCAGGTCATGCACGGCGCTCAGCCTCCTCGCAACGGCGCCCGGACGGCACCCGGCACATCAGCAGGTGGCCGCAGACGACCGCCTGGCGGCACATCAGGACGTGGCGGCGGAGTCTCCCGCGGCCACGGCATTGCGCTGGTGGTAGGTGCTGCGGGTGTGCTCCGTGTGGGTGCGCATGACCTCCGTGGCACGGGGCTCGTCACGGGCGGCGATCGCGGCGATGAGCTCGCGGTGCTCGATCCAGGACTGCCTGCCGCGCTGCCGGGCGACCGGCGTGTAGTACCACCGCACACGGCGGTCGACCTGACCGGCGAGCTCGGCCAGGACCGGATTGCCGGCCAGCTCCATCACCTTGGCATGAAAGGCGGCGTTGGTGGCCACGACCAGGTCGACATCACCGTCCGTGACGGCCTGCTCGCCCCGAGTGCAGAGCTCTTCGAGAGCGGTGATGCTCGACGTACCCGCGTTGGCGGCGGCGAGCCGGGCGGCCTCGGCCTCCAGGAGCGTACGGACCGTCAGCAGCTGGTCGGCCTCGTCCTCGGTGGGCTCGTGCACGAACGCGCCCTGGGCGGGGCGCAGGTCGACCCACCCTTCCGTGTTCAGCCGCTGCAACGCCTCACGGACGGGCTGACGCGAGACTCCGAGATGGCCGGCCAGCTCACTCTCGACGAGATGCTGGCCGGGCCGCAGGGAGCGGGTCGTGATGAGTTCGAGCAGGGCCTCGTACACCCGCTCGCGCAGTGGACCAGGGCGTTCAAGCCTGGGCACCGCCCCCTGCGGCAGTCCTGTGGACAACATCGCGGTCCCCCTCCTGGGCAACGAGGAGCCAGACAGATTGGCTATCGTCTACAGTCTACCGTTTCTCTCTCCCTCTCTCCCTCTCATGGAGACGACGACCATCCGGCGAAAGTTGCCCTCATCACACTGCCGGCCGGCGGCGGCCCCATGGAGAAAGGGCCGCCGCCGGCCGGCAGCAGGCTTGCCGCGCGCTCCCGAAGTCCCGGAAGTCGCGCACCGGTTCACCCGGTGAACAGCTGGGCCGCCTTCTGGACGAGTTCGTAGACGCCGTAGCCGAGCGGCAGGCCCACCCACAGCCAGGAGACCGCGATCAGCACCCGGCGATCGGACGACGGAGCCGCCGGCGCTGCCGGTTCAGGCGGCGTCGCGGGCGGAGGCGGTGTCGGCGGTGTCGTCATCAGACCGCGGCCTTTCTTTCGGCGGGCACGTGATGGCGGACGTGCACGGGACGGATCAGTTCATTGGCGACGAAGCCGATGACGAGCAGCACGATCATGATGACCAACGACACTCCGTAGAGCCCGGAGCCGTGTTTGCCCGCGTGCTCCTGGCTGTCGGCGACCCAGTTGACGATCAGCGGTCCCAGCACGCCCGCCAGCGACCAGGCCGTCAGCAGCCGCCCGTGGATCGCGCCGACCTGATAGGTGCCGAAGAGGTCCTTGAGGTAGGCGGGCGCGGTCGAGAAGCCGCCGCCGTAGAACGACAGGATCACCGCGGCGCAGACCACGAACAGCGCCTTGGACGTGTCCCCGAAGGCCGCGATGAGCAGATACATCAGCACGCCCGCGCCCAGGTAGAACCGGTAGACGTTCTTGCGTCCGATCACGTCGGAGACCGAGGACCAGAGGATGCGGCCTGTCATATTGGCCGCGGACAGCAGGGCGACGAACCCGGCGGCGGCCGACGCCGACACCGGAGCGCTGGAGTCGGCGAAGAAGTCGGTGATCATCGGAGCGGCCTTCTCCAGGATGCCGATCCCGGCGGTGACGTTCATACAGAGCACGATCCACAGGCACCAGAACTGCGGGGTGCGCACGGCCGAGCTCGCCGAGACCTGCACGCCGGTCACCGAGGCGGGCCCGCTGTCTTGCTCCTGGCCCGCGGTTCCCGCCGTCCGCGGCGCCCTGGGCACCCGGATCAGCAGGACGCCGAGCGTCATGAAGACGGCGTACGCGAGTCCGTGCACCAGGAACGCGAGGGCGATGCCCGAGGTGTCGGCACCGAAGGCCTCCAGCATCTGCTGGGACCAGGGTGAGGCGATCAGCGCGCCGCCGCCGAAGCCCATGATGGCGATGCCGGTGGCCATGCCGGGCCGGTCGGGGAACCACTTGATCAGGGTGGAGACCGGGGAGATGTAGCCGATACCCAGACCGATCCCGCCGACGCCGCCGTAACCGGCCACGATCAGCCAGTACTGGCTGGTGGCGGCGCCCAGCGCGGCGAGCAGGAAGCCCGCGGAGAACGCGGCAAGGGCGACGGTCATCGCCCAGCGCGGCCCCTTGCGCTCCACGAGCGTCCCGCCGAACGCGGCGGACAGGCCCAGCATGACGATGGCGAGCTGAAACGGCAGGGCGCTCTGGGTGCCACTAAGACCGAGCGCGGACTCCAACGGGGGTTTGAAGACGCTCCACGCGTAGGCCTGGCCGATGGAGAGGTGGACGCAGAGTGCGGCGGGCGGCACGAGCCAGCGGCTCCAGCCGGGGGGCGCCAGGGGTCCGCCGGACAGCATCGCCGCGGGGCCGCCGGCGCCGGACGGCCCGGGGGACGGGGAGTGGGAGGAAGCAGAAGCGGACGAAGAGGATGAAGGCCTCATGATCCGGAACCATAGGAACGGGCCCGGGCCTTGGGAAGACATCACACAGGAATTCCGTCGACGGTATGCACATTGCTGCCGACCGTATGCAATGACTCGACTCGACCAAGAGCCCGCTCCGCTCCTGCGCCAGCCCTTGCTGTCGCCAGGTCCATACTGTAGACAATATTTCGTCGACACAATGGAGACCGGTGCAGCTTCGGCCCGGTACTCCGCCTCACTCGTCGGGACACACTCCCCTCAACCGGCTCGGTCCCTCAACCGAACGGAGCGCCCCACGTGAAAGTCGCAGTTCTCGGCGCCGGTGCGATCGGCGCCAACGTCGGCGCCGCGCTGCACCGCGCAGGCGCCGATGTGCATCTCATCGCCCGTGGACCGAATCTGGCGGCCATGAGGCAGCACGGAGTGCGGGTGTTCAGCCCGCGCGGTGAATTCGCCGCGCGGGCCCACGCCACCAGCGACCCGGCCGAGATCACCGGGGTTCCGGTGCCCACGCTCCGTACCGTGCACGCCATTTCCGACCTGCTGGCAGACCGCATGAGGAGCGCGGCATGAGCACCGCAAACGTCCCCAGGGGCCGCGGCACCAACCGGGGCAAGCGCGATCGCGACCCCAAAACCTACACTCGGCTCACCCATCCCCTGGTGCGCGACTCCCGCGCCGAGCCGCTGCGGCGCGCCACCTGGGACGAGGCGCTGACCAGGGCGGCCGAAGGGCTTCTCGCCGCACGCGGCGCCTTCGGAATGTTCTCGTGCTCCCGCGCCACCAACGAGATGAACTACGTGGCGCAGAAGTTCGCCCGGGTCGTGATGGGCACCCACAACGTCGACTCCTGCAACCGCACCTGCCACGCGCCTAGTGTGGCCGGGCTGTCGGCGGCGTTCGGCTCCGGCGGCGGCACCTCCTCGTACGAGGAGATCGAGCACACCGACCTGATCGTGATGTGGGGCTCCAACGCCCGCTTCGCGCACCCGATCTTCTTCCAACACACCCTGAAGGGCATCCACAACGGCGCCCGGATGTACGTGGTGGACCCGCGCCGCACCTCCACCGCCGAGTGGGCGGAGAGCTGGCTCGGGCTCAACGTGGGCACCGACATCCCGATGGCACACGCCATCGGCCGCGAGATCATCCACGCGGGCCTGGCCAACACGGCGTTCATCGAGCGGGCCACCACCGGCTTCGAGGAGTACCGGAAACTCGTCGAGCCCTGGACGCTGTCGCTCGCCGAGAAGGTCACCGGGGTGCCCGCCGAGGCGATCAGGGAACTGGCGCACGCCTATGCCCGCGCCGAGCGTGCCCAGCTGTGCTGGACCCTCGGCATCACCGAGCACCACAACGGCACCGACAACGTCCGCGCCCTGATCAACCTCTCCCTACTCACCGGCCACGTCGGCCGCTACGGCTCGGGCCTCCAGCCGCTGCGCGGGCAGAACAACGTGCAGGGCAGCGGCGACATGGGCGCCATCCCGAACCGGCTGCCCGGCTTCCAGGACGTCCTCGATTCCGAGACCCGGCGCCGTTTCGAGACGATGTGGGACACCACGCTCCAGCCGCACTACGGCCTCACCCTCACGGAGATGTTCGAGGCCATGGAGCCCGGGCCGGGCGGTCCCTCGCTCAAGGCCGTGTACTGCATCGGGGAGAATCCGGCGCAGTCGGAGGCCGACAGCGAGCAGGCCGTACGGCGGCTGTCCGCGCTGGACTTCCTGGTGGTGCAGGACATCTTCCTGACCAAGACCGCGGAACTGGCGCACGTGGTGCTGCCCGCCACCGCCGGGTGGGCCGAGACGGACGGCACCACCACCAACAGCGAGCGCCGGGTGCAACGGGTACGCCGGGCACTCGTGCCGCCGGGTGAGGCCCGCGAGGACATCGACATCATCTGCGATCTCGCGGCCCGCCTCGGCCATGACTGGAAGTACGCGGACGCGGAGGCGGTCTGGAACGAGCTCAGGTCCCTCTCCCCGCTGCACCACGGCATGACGTACGAACGCCTTGAGGAGCACCAGGGCATCCAGTGGCCGTGCCCGGACATGGACCGGCTCGAACCGCCCTACCTGCACGGCAGGCTGTGGGACCCCGACCCGCGGCGCCGCGGGCTGCGCGCGCCGTTCGGCCTGGTCCAGCACGATCCACCAGTCGACCTGACCGACGCGGAGTTCCCGATCCGGCTGACGACGGGACGGCGGCTCGACTCGTACAACACCGGTGTGCAGAGCGGCGGTTTCGCCTCACCGCTGCGGCGCGGCGAGTACGTGGAGCTGTGTCCCGAGGACGCCGCGCGCTACGGGGTCGAGGTCGGCGAGGAGGTCCAGGTGGCCTCGCGGCGCGGTGCGGTACGGGCACCGGTGTGGATCGACCCGGGGCTGCGGCCCGGGCTCGCCTTCATGACCATGCACTTCCCCGACGAGGTGGACACCAACCAGCTGACGATCGAGGCGAACTGCCCGATCGCCGGTACGGCGGAGTTCAAGGCGTCGGCGATCCGTATCGACAAGCTGCCCGCTGCGGCGGTCAAGCAGGGCAGGTGAGGCAGGACCATGGATCTGCACTTCGGTGACGGCAAGCCCACCGACGAGGAACGGGCCGCGGTCGACGCGCTGCTCGGCCCGCCCGGCTCCGCCTGGGAGGCGCCGTCCGGGGAATGGGCCGGGCGCACCGACGGCGACCTGCGCTGGGCGCGCGGCGGGCGGCCGGCGCGCGAGCGGCGCGACCTGCTGTTGCCGGGGCTGCACGCGATCAACGACCGCGTCGGGTGGCTCAGCGACGGCGCCCTGGACTACCTCTGCAGGCGGCTGACGGTGCCGCCCGCGGAGGCGTACGGGGTGGCGACGTTCTACTCGATGTTCTCGGTGGCGCCGCGCCCCGCGACCGTGCTGCATGTGTGCACCGACCTGGCGTGCGCGGCGCGCGGCGCGAGCGAGGTGTGCGCCGGAATCGAGCAGCGGCTCGGCGCGGGCAGTGGAGTGCACATCGAGCGCAGCCCGTGCCTGGGGCTGTGCGAGCGGGCGCCCGCGGCGCTCACGTTGCGGGCCGGCGATCCGGTGCGCACAGCCGTCGCCGCGCCCGCCACCGTCGAGTCCGCGGTGCTCACCGCCACGTCCCCGGACTCGGCCGCCGAGGAGCCGCCCGCCTCCTTCGCGGTGCCGCAGGCCGGCGATGCGTCACTGGTACTGCTGCGCCGGGTCGGCGTCGTCGACCCGGCCTCGCTGGACGACTACCGGGCGCACGGCGGGTACGCGGCGCTGCGCCGGGCCTTCGACATCGGTCCCGCCGAGGTGATCCGCGAGGTCGCAGACGCCGGGCTGGTCGGACGCGGCGGCGCGGCCTTCCCGACCGGACGCAAGTGGCAGGCCACCGCCGCCCAGCCCGACCACCCGCACTACCTGGTCTGCAACGCGGACGAATCCAAGCCGGGCACCTTCAAGGACCGGGTGATCATGGAGGGTGACCCGTACGCGCTGATCGAGGCCATGACCATCGCGGGCTACGTGGTCGGCGCCCACCACGGCTACCTGTACCTGCGCGGTGAGTATCCGCGCGCGCTCGCCAGTCTGACCAGCGCCATCGGCCAGGCCCGCGCGCGCGGCCTGCTCGGTGACGACGTCCTCGGCCAGGGATACGCCTTCGACATCGAGATACGGCGCGGTGCGGGCGCCTATATCTGCGGCGAGGAGACGGCCCTGTTCAACTCGATCGAGGGCTACCGCGGCGAGCCGCGCTCCAAGCCGCCGTTCCCCGTCGAGAAGGGCCTGTTCGGCAAGCCGACGGCGGAGAACAACGTCGAGACGCTGATCAACGTGCTGCCGATCCTCAGCATGGGAGCCGAGGCGTACGCGGCGATCGGCACCGGGAAGTCGACGGGGCCGAAGCTGTTCTGCGTGTCGGGATCCGTGGCGCGGCCCGGGATCTACGAGCTGCCGTTCGGGGCCACGCTCGGGGAACTGCTCGATCTCGCGGGTCCGCCGGAAAACCTGCGGGCGGTGCTGCTCGGCGGGGCGGCGGGCGGCTTCGTGCGGCCCGACGAGCTGGACATCCCGCTGACCTTCGAAGGCACCCGGGAGGCGGGCACCACGCTCGGTTCCGGTGTGGTGCTGGCACTGGACGACGCGGTGCCGCTGCCACGGATCCTGCTGCGGATCGCGGAGTTCTTCCGGGACGAGTCGTGCGGGCAGTGCGTGCCGTGCCGAATCGGAACGGTCCGCCAGGAGGAAGCGCTCACCCGGCTCCTGGCACGCACCGGGGAGGCGGCGGCCGACGACGTCGCGCTGCTGCGTGAGGTGGGCCGCGCCATGCGGGACGCCTCCATCTGCGGTCTCGGCCAGACCGCGTGGAACGCCGTGGAGTCCGCCATCGACCGTCTGGGAGCGTACGCATGACCACCACAGATGACCGCCCCGTTCCGGTGCCGCTGGCCCCGCCGCGCCGCCTGCTGGAATTCGCCCTGGACGACGAGCCGATGCGGGTCCCCGAGGGGTCCACGATCCTGGACGCCTGCCGGGCCAGGGGCCTGGACATCCCGACCTTGTGCCAGGGCGACACGCTCACCCCGAAGAACGCCTGCCGGGTGTGTGTCGTCGAGGTGGAGGGCTCGCGCACCCTCGTCCCGGCCTGCTCGCGGCGGGCCGAGGCAGGCATGAAGGTGCACACCGGTACCGAGCGCGCCCGGCACAGCCGCAAGATCGTCCTGGAGCTGCTGGCGTCCTCCGTGGACCTGTCGACGACTCCACAGGCCGCCGAGTGGATCAAGGAGTACGAGGCGAAGCCGGACCGCTTCGGGCCCGATGCGGCGCGCCTGAGCGAGGAGCCCAGGGTCGACAACGACCTCTATGTCCGCGACTACGACAAATGCATCCTCTGCTACAAGTGCGTGGACGCGTGCGGCGACCAGTGGCAGAACACCTTCGCCATCTCGGTCGCCGGGCGCGGCTTCGACGCCCGGATCGCGGTGGAACACGACGCGCCGCTGACCGAGTCGGCATGCGTGTACTGCGGCAACTGCATCGAGGTCTGCCCGACGGGCGCGCTGAGCAACAAGTCGGAGTTCGACATGCGCGCGGCGGGCACCTGGGACGCGTCGCAGCAGACCGAGACGACCACGGTGTGCGCCTATTGCGGTGTGGGCTGCAACCTCACGCTCCATGTGCAGGACAATGAGATCGTCAAGGTCACCTCGCCGCACGACAATCCGGTGACCCACGGAAACCTCTGCATCAAGGGCCGCTTCGGCTACCAGCACGTACAGAACCGGGACTGATCACACCATGGGACGTGTCACCGAGCGACGCCGCGTCATCCGCGTACGGGACGGGCAGATCACCCGGCGCCCGGACACCCTCGTCGCCGAGGAGCCCCTGGAGATCCGACTGAACGGCAAGCCGCTCGCCATCACCATGCGCACCCCGGGCGACGACTTCGCGCTCGCGGCCGGCTTCCTGGTCAGCGAGGGCGTCCTCGCCTCGACCGGTGACCTGCGGAACATCGTGTACTGCGCGGGAGCCACAGGTGAGGGAGGCAGCAACACCTACAACGTCGTGGACGTGGTGACCGCCCCGGATGTCGTGCTCCCCGACATCACCCTCGAACGGAACGTCTACACGACCTCCTCGTGCGGCCTGTGCGGCAAGGCCAGCCTCGACGCGGTGCGGACCACCGCCCGCTTCGCCATCGACGACACGGCGGGCGGCGCGCCTGCGATCCGGCTCGAACCGGCCCTGCTGGCGGAGCTCCCCGACCGGCTGCGGGCCGCTCAGCGGGTCTTCGACCGGACCGGAGGTCTGCACGCGGCGGCCCTGTTCACACCCGAGGGCGAGCTGCTGGACGTACGCGAGGACGTCGGACGGCACAACGCGGTCGACAAGCTGGTGGGCCGCGCCCTGCAGAGCGGTCGGCTGCCGCTGTCGCGCACGGTGCTGCTCGTCTCCGGACGGGCCTCCTTCGAGCTCGCGCAGAAGGCGGTGATGGCGGGCATCCCGGTCCTCGCGGCGGTCTCCGCCCCGTCGTCGCTCGCCGTCGACCTGGCCGAGGAGAGCGGGCTGACCCTGGTCGGCTTCCTGCGCGGCTCCTCCATGAACGTGTACGCGGGCGAACACCGGATCGCCCTGCGGGCTGCAGCCCCCCAGGGCTGACTGCTCCCCGCGCACACGACGGCGGGGCTCCGGCCGGCGGGGAGCGCCCCCTGCGTCGGCCGAGCCCCGCTTCGCTGTGCGCGAAAACGCAAAAAATCCGCGGTGTCCGTCGCCCTGTCGTCCCGCCTGCTCCCGTGCCCCGCCGGTGCCCGGCGCCCGGTCGGCGTGCCCATCCGGTCCACCTCCGCACGCCGTACTTCGACGACGCACGCTTCTTGTGGGGCGTGCGCCAGCGCAACTAGCGTTTGCCCTGCGAATGTCGGACGTGGGATGTCGGACGTCCGGAATATGCGCATGTCCGGATGCCATGAAGGACAGGAGTCGCACCAATGCCGTTCAGTCTTCGCGCGCGGCCGAGATCCACAGGAGTCACGGGGCCGCCTTGGGCCCTGCGCTCCGTGCGAGGGTTCAGCTTCGCCAGAACCGTGGCACTGCTCGTCACCGCTCTGGTGGCCACCGTCGCGGCGGCCACGCCGCCGGCGGCGGGCCAGACCCGTCAGGCCGCACCCGGCAGCGAGTTCGCACAGCAGGTGCTCTTCAAGGCTTCCCAGGACCCGGGGTACGCGTGCTTCCGGATTCCCGCCGTGGTGAAGACGGCGGCGGGCACGCTCCTCGCCTTCGCCGAGGGCCGGGTGCGTGACTGCGGTGACGCGGGCGACATCGACATCGTCGTCAAGCGCTCCTTCGACGGCGGCCAGACCTGGAGTCCGCTCTGGGTGGTCAACCACGGCGGCGGCGACACGCACGGCAATCCCGCGCCGGTCGTGGACCGCAGGACCGGCCGGATCCTCCTCGCGGAGACCTACAACACGGGCCGTACGGACGGCAAGAGCTGCGCCGTGCCCTGCGACCGCACCCCGCACCTCCAGTACAGCGACGACGACGGCGTGAGCTGGTCGGCGCCGCGCGATCTGAGCGACGAGATCCTGCCGCCGAACTGGAACTCCTGGTACGCGACGGGCCCCGTGCACGGCATCCAGCTGACCGGGCGCCAGCATCCGGGCCGCCTCGCCTTCGCCGTCAACACGGAGACCTGGAACGGCACCCGGGTCACCGCCAACAACGCGGCACTGATCGTCAGCGACGACGACGGCGACCACTGGAAGATCGGCGCCCACGACTCCTGGCCGATCGCCGCCGACGGAACGTTCCGCCAGAAGCCCTCCGAGCTGTCGGTGGCCCAGCGCGCGGACGGCGCGGTCTACGTCACCGGGCGCGAGCAGGACGGCACCGACCTGGGCCACCGCACCGAGGCGGTCAGCACGGACGGCGGCAGCAGCTTCGCCGCGCCGTTCAGGGCCGTTCCCGATCTGTACGCGCCGATGGTGCAGGGCTCGATCCTGAACGTGGGCCACGACCACCTGCTGATGTCCTGCCCGGCCGACCCCGACCGCCGCAGGACCATGATGATCCGCTCCTCTTGGGACGGCGGGCGCACCTGGGACAGCGTGGACCGCGGTTCCACCGTCACCACGGACTGGTCCGGCTACTCCGACCTCGTCCAGGCGGACCCCGCCACCGTCGGCCTGCTCTATGAGGGCGGAGCCGTCGACGCACGGGACGAGATCCGCTTCGCCCGCATCGGCCAGGACTGGCTCACGGCGCGCCAGAGCTCCTACCCCACCACGTCCGACCAGGCGGCTCACTCACCGGACGGCTATGTGCTCGGTGACCCGCAGCCGACAAGCGGCGTACTCGGCGGCGCCTTCACCTTCGACGGCACGGACGACGCCGTTCGCCTGCCGTACCGGGACGGCCTGCGTCTGGACAGCAAGGACTTCACGGTGTCCTTGTGGTTCCGGTACAGCGCCACCACAGGCCAGCACCCCTGCTGTGGATGGGCGGCATCGGCACCACCCAGCCGCAGGTCTGGGTGCACGGCGAGCCGGAGTCGAACCGCATCACGGGCCTGATCACCACCCGCGACGGCGCCGCCGCGCCCGCCACGGCCTCGGTGAACAGCACGGGCGCCTACAACGACGGGCAGTGGCACCATCTCACGCTGCGCCGCGGCGGCGGACAGCTCACGCTGGCCGTGGACACCGCCGCGGTCAGCAACCCCGACGTGCCGGGCTCGGTGAGCCGCAACTCGCCCTTCGGTGTCCACATCGGCCAGCGCATGGACAGCCGGGGCTACTTCCAGGGCGCGCTGGACGACGTGCGCGTCTACAGCCGTGCCCTGAGCGACGCCGAGCTCTCCGCGCTCCTCGCGACTCCCGCGGGAGGTGCGCCACCGTCGAACCAGGACATGGTCCTGTGGCTGCCGTTGGATCACGTCAGCGGGCGGCGCTGAAGCGGTCCGACGCCTCCTCGTCCGTCCCGGGGCCCGCCAGGTCCCGGGACGACGGCTGTCCGGCCTCCTGGAGCGAGTGCGGCGCGGCACTCTCTTCGGCCGGCGTGAGCTGCGGGTCACGGGCGCGCCGCCGGGCGAGCACCGCACAGACCATCAGCTGCATCTGGTGGAAGAGCATCAGCGGCAGCACGGCGAGCGAGGCCTGCGCGCCGAACAGAACGCTCGCCATGGGCAGCCCGGACGCCAGCGATTTCTTCGATCCGGCGAACTGGATCGCGATCCGGTCGCCGCGGTCGAAGCCCGAGCTTCCTGGCCCCGTACCAGGTGAGGGCCAGCATCACGGCCAGCAGCACCGCCTCGGCACCGAGCAGGGCGAACAGTCGCACCACGGTGACCTGGTGCCAGATGCCCCGCACCATGCCCTCGCTGAACGCGGTGTAGACGACCAGCAGGATGGAGCCCCGGTCGACCAGACCGAGAACCTTCTTATGCCGCAGGATGAACGCTCCCGTCCAGCGGCGCAGCAGCTGCCCGGCCAGGAACGGCACCAGCAGCTGGAGCACGATCTGCACCACCGCCGACCCGGAGAAGCCGGTGAACCCGCCGGTTCCGCTCAACAGCCCGGCGGCGAACAGCGGGGTCAGCACGATGCCTGCCAGCGAGGAGAACGTGCCCGCGCAGATCGCCGCGGGCACGTTGCCGCGGGCGATCGAGGTGAAGGCGATCGACGACTGGATCGTGGACGGTACGAGGGTCAGAAACAGGAAACCGCTGTACAGGGCGGGAGTCAGCACCTCAGGCACCAGCGGACGGGCGGCCAGGCCGAGCACGGGGAAGAGGATGAACGTGCAGGCCATGACGGTCCCATGGAGTCGCCAGTGGGCCAGGCCCGCCAACGCTTCACGGGTCGAAAGACGCGCTCCGTAGAGGAAGAACAGCAGGGCCACGGCCGCCGTCGACGCCCCGGAGACACCCTGCGCGGCCGTACCACGGGCCGGGAGCAGGGCCGCGAGGCCGACGGTGGCGAGCAGCAGCAGGATGAATGGGTCGACCGGCATCCAGGTCGGCCAGGTCAGGCGCTTGCGCATGCGCTCCTCATCTTCGGAGTACTCCGGTCTCGTGCTTGTCGTGCTTGTCATGCTCGGCCGCACGGTGTCCCTGCGGTGCCGTTCAGTGCCACATCCGTGCCATTACCGCACCGGACGTGCCCTCTCCATCGTCCTCTTGATCACGATAATCGGGAATCCGGTATACCGAACTGACTGTCATCATGGATCATGATGAACACTATGGCCGCAAGGCGCGGACGCGGCCGCTCCGCCCGGCAGTCGTGGCGGGTGCCCACCGCGAGCCGGTTTGCACGGTCACAGCACTAGGGTCAAGAGCGTGTACGACCCCTCACAACTGCGTACCTTCCTCGCGGTGGCCCAGACCCTCAGCTTCACTCGGGCCGCGCGGCGGCTCGGGCTGCGCCAGTCCACGGTGAGCCAGCACGTGCGGCGTCTGGAGACGGCGACGGGACGGCAGCTGTTCCTGCGCGACACGCATGCCGTGGAGCTCACGGAGGACGGCGAGGCGATGCTCGGTTTCGCGCGCCGCATCCTGGAGGTGCACGAGCAGGCGACGGCGTTCTTCACGGGCACGCGGCTGCGCGGCAGGCTCCGGTTCGGCGCGTCCGAGGACTTCGTGCTGACCCGGCTGACCGACATCCTGGAAGCGTTCCGCCACGAGCATCCCGAGGTCGACCTGGAACTGACGGTCGAGCTCTCCGGCACTCTGCACGAGCAGCTCGCGGCGGGCAAGCTCGACCTGGTGCTCGCCAAGCGGCGTCCGGCGGGCCCGCGCGGGGAGCCGGTCTGGAGCGACCGTCTGGTGTGGATCGGCGCCGAGCGGCTGCGGCTCGATGCCGACCGGCCGGTGCCGCTGATCGTCTATCCGCCACCCGGCATCACCCGAGCCCGTGCCCTTGAGGCCCTGGAGCGCCAGGGCCGCCCCTGGCGTATCGCGTGCACCAGCGGCAGCCTGAACGGCCTGATCGCGGCGGCCCGGGCGGGCCTGGGCGTGATGGCGCACTCCCGGGGCCTGATACCGCCGGGCCTGATGCTCGTACCGGAGCGTGCGGGGCTGCCCGATCTCGGCGAGGTGGACTTCGTGCTGCTGCACGGCCGGCGCCGGACGTCCGCACAGGCCGCGGCGGACGCGCTGGCCGCCGCGATCCTGGGCGGCGGTGAGCGACTGCATCCCCGCGCCCCATAGGGGCACGGGGATGCGCGCCCAACCGCCCCTGGCATAGACATCGTTGCCAGGGCGCCTGAACTCGTGCGATGCGTCAGCCGAGAGCAGCGATGGCCTCGTTGAACGCCTTGGACGGGCGCATCACAGCCGCCGCCTTGGCCGTGTCGGGACGGTAGTAGCCGCCGATGTCGACGGGCGAGCCCTGGACCGCGATGAGCTCGTCGACGATGGCCTGCTCCTGCTCGGCGAGCGTCTGGGCAAGGCCCGAGAAGTGCTGTGCGAGCTCGGCGTCGTCGGTCTGCCCTGCCAGCTCCTGGGCCCAGTAGAGGGCCAGGTAGAAGTGGCTGCCGCGGTTGTCGATGCCGCCCAGTTTGCGGCTCGGCGACTTGTCCTCGTTCAGGAGGGTCGCGGTGGCGCGGTCGAGGGTGTCGGCGAGCACCTGGGCGCGTGCGTTGCCCGTGGTCTGCGCGAACTGCTCGAAGCTGACCGCCAGCGCGAGGAACTCGCCCAGGCTGTCCCAGCGCAGGTAGTTCTGCTTGACGAGCTGCTGCACGTGCTTGGGCGCGGAGCCGCCCGCACCGGTCTCGAAGAGGCCGCCGCCGTTCATGAGCGGGACGACCGAGAGCATCTTGGCGCTGGTGCCGAGCTCCATGATCGGGAACAGGTCGGTCAGGTAGTCGCGGAGCACGTTGCCGGTGACCGAGATGGTGTTCTCGCCGCGGCGGATCCGCTCCAGCGAGAAGGCGATGGCGTCGACCGGCGCCATGATCTGGATCTGCAGGCCGGCGGTGTCGTGCTCCGGCAGGTAGGCCCCGATCTTCTCGATCAGCTGCGCGTCGTGCGCGCGGTTCTCGTCGAGCCAGAACACCGCCGGGTCGCCGGTGGCGCGGGCCCGGGTGACCGCGAGCTTCACCCAGTCGCGGACCGGTGCGTCCTTGGTCTGGCACATGCGGAAGATGTCACCGGCGCCGACCGCCTGCGTCAGGACCGCGGTGCCGTCCTGGCCGACGACGCGCACCGTGCCGGTGGTCGGGATCTCGAAGGTCTTGTCGTGGCTGCCGTACTCCTCGGCCTTCTGTGCCATCAGGCCGACGTTGGGCACCGAGCCCATGGTCGCCGGGTCGAAGGCGCCGTTGGCACGGCAGTCGTCGAGGACGACCTGGTAGATGCCCGCATATGAGCTGTCGGGCAGCACCGCCAGGGTGTCGGCCTCCTGCCCGTCGGGGCCCCACATGTGGCCGGAGGTACGGATCAGAGCGGGCATGGAGGCGTCGACGATGACATCGCTCGGCACATGCAGGTTGGTGATGCCGCGGTCGGAGTCGACCATCGCCAGCGCAGGACCCTCGGCCAGCTCGGCCTCGAAGGACTCCTTGATCTGCGCGCCGTCGGGCAGGGCCTCGATGCCCTTGAGGATGCCGCCGAGCCCGTCGTTCGGGGTCAGACCGGCGGTGGCCAGGCTCTCGCCGTGGGTGGCGAACGTCTTGGGGAAGAAGGCGCGCACCACATGGCCGAAGATGATCGGGTCGGAGACCTTCATCATGGTGGCCTTCAGGTGCACGGAGAACAGCACGCCCTCGGCCTTGGCCCGGGCCACCTGCACGCTCAGGAACTCGCGCAGCGCCGCCACCCGCATCACGGACGCGTCCACGACCTCGCCCGCGAGCACCGGCACGGACTCCCGCAGCACGGTGGTGGTGCCGTCGTCGACCGACCAGCTCGATGCGCAGGGTGTCGGCCGCGGTGAGGACGTGCGGACTTCTCGGTGGAGCGGAAGTCGTCGACGCCCATGGTGACCACGTTCGTCTGCGAGTCGGGGCTCCACCGGCCCATCCGGTGCGGGTGGGTCTTGGCGTAGTTCTTCACGGACGCCGGGGCGCGCCGGTCGGAGTTGCCCTCGCGCAGCACCGGGTTCACGGCGCTGCCCTTGACCTTGTCGTACCGGGCGCGGATCTCCCGCTCCTCGTCGGTCTTCGGGTCGTCCGGGTACTCCGGCAGCGCGTAACCCTGCTCGCGCAGCTCGGCGACGGCCGCCTTGAGCTGCGGAACCGAGGCCGAGATGTTCGGCAGCTTGATGATGTTGGCCTCGGGCCGCCCGGCCAGGTCGCCGAGCTCGGCGAGCGCGTCGCCGACCCGCTGGCTCTCCTGGAGGTACTCCGGGAAGACTGGCGATGATCCGCCCCGCCAAGGAGATGTCGCGGCTCTCGACACCGACGCCTGCCGCCCCGGCATATGCCTTGACGACGGGCAGGAATGAGTGCGTCGCCAGGGCCGGGGCCTCATCGGTGTGCGTATAGATGATGGTCGAGTCAGTCACCGGTACTCCGCTCACGTCTATCTTCGTCTCGACATCAAGATATCTCGTGACAGGCGATCCCGGATAGCGACCCCCCGCCAGGCCCTTCCGAACGCGCCACGCGGTACACGTCCGGTGGCGCTGCCCGCCGCGCGCCGCACACGCCGCGATGCCGCGGGCTACGGCCTGGGCATCGGGTACGTCAACTGCTTCACACGGCTGGTGAACGGCGCCGTCTCCACGTGCTGGACGCCCTTGAGGGCGGCGAGGCGGGTGCTCAGGTATGCGTAGAAGTGGGGGATGTCGCGGGTGACGGCGACGGCCATGAGATTGGCCGGACCCGTGGTGGCGATGGCGTGGGCGATCTCGGGGTGGCCGGCCAGTGCGCGGCCCACCGCGTCGAGGGCGCCGGGTTCTGCGGTGACGGACAGCAGGAACACCGCGCGGAACCCGAACACCTCGACGTCGTACTCGACGTCGACGAAGACCGCTCCGCAGGCGAGCAGCGCGGCGAGCCGGCGCTTGACCGAGGACTCGGTGCGGCCGGTGGCGCGCTGCAACTCGGGGTAGGTGGCGCGGCCGTCCCGTTCCAACGCTCTGACCAGTGGCTCGTCCTCGGGATCGATCCGGGCGGGGCCCGTCGCCGCCGGCGGTGCGGGGGCGAGCGCGGCGGCCTCGGCCGCGGTCAGCGCACCGGCCTTGTGGATCCAGCCGGACGGACCGCCGAAGAAGCGGTGCAGCACCTGGTGGGCGCGGATCTCGACGATCCGGGGGGTGCGCGGCAGCTTGCCGAGCAGCAAGTCCTGCTCGTCGCCGCGGCTGCGCGGATGCACGTGTACCACCACTTCGGTGCCGCCCGAGGTCAGTGCGATCCAGACGGTGTCCGGGCGGCGCGCCAGGGCCGCGGCGATGGTCTGCGCCGCCTCGGGCGCGCAACGCAGCCGCAGCGTCCACTGGGCCTGGCCGAGGCGGTCGGGATCGCGCATGCCGACCACACGCAGGCCCGCCGTGGACCGCAGCCGCCGGTAACGCCGCGCGATGGTCTGGTCCGAGACGCCGAGGACCGTACCGATCCGGCTGAACGGGGCCCGCGCGTCCAGTTCCAGGGCGTGCAGTAGCTTCACGTCGAGCAGGTCGAACCCCTCGGGCAGGATTCCGCTGTCGAATTCCACTGCCCCATCATCCCTTCACGTCGGATTCCGGCGCTCACACGGCACCGGCCGGTGTTTTCGTCCGCCCGTCGGCGATCGTACGGCCGGGAGGCGGCGTACGACGTGCGGCGCACAGCACACGGCGGACACCACGCCACACACCGCACCGCACCACGGTCAACGCACGTCGAAGACCGCACGGACCAGTAAGACCGCTGAGAAACAAACACAAGGAGAAACGCATGCGTGTATGGGGGCCGCTCGTGGCGGTCTGTCTGGGGACGTTCATGCTGCTGATCGATGTGACGATCTGCGTGGTGGCGCTGCCTGACATGGCGCGGGCACTCGGTGCGTCACTCAGCGATCTGCAGTGGGTCATCGACGGCTACGCGCTCGCGCTCGCCGCGCTGCTGCTGGCCGTCGGCGCCGCGGCCGACATCCTCGGGCGGCGCCGGGTCTACATGGTGGGCACCGTGGTCTTCGCCGCCGCGTCGCTGGCGTGCGGACTCGCGCCGGGGCCCGGTGCGCTGGTGGCCGCACGGTTGGTGCAGGGCGCGGGCGGCGCGGCCATGCTGGCGACGACGCTGCCGCTGCTGGGTTCGGTGTACGAGGGGCGCAGGCGCTCGGCGGCACTCGGAGTGTGGGGCGCGGTCAGCGGCGCCGCCGCCGCGATCGGTCCGGTGCTCGGCGGAGTGCTCACCCAGGGGCCCGGCTGGCGCTGGATCTTCCTGGTGAACCTGCCGGTGAGCGTGGCGGCGGTGTGGCTGACGCTGGCCGTGGTGCCCGAGTCGCGCCAGCCCCGCGGGTCCCGGATCGACTGGGCGGGCACGGTGACGTTCGCCTGTTTCGCGGGTGCGCTGACGTACGCGGTGGTGCGTGCCGGAGAGGCGGGGTGGACGTCAGAGCAGCCGGTCGCGGCCTTCGCCGTGGCGGCGGTGGCGCTGGCCGCGTTCGTGGTGGTGGAGGGTCGGGCCGCGCAGCCGCTGCTGGACCTGTCGCTGTTCCGCAAACCCTCCTTCATCGGCGTGATGGTGGGTGCGCTCGCGTTCAACTGCGCCGCGTTCGGAGTGCTGCCGTACACGTCGATCTGGCTGCAGACGATGCTGGGCATGTCGCCGGTGCGCGGCGGTCTGGTGTTGCTACCGCTGTCGGCCGCCGCGTTCGTGGTGGCCGGAGTGGGCGGCCGGCTGCTGCACGGGGTGTCGGCGCGGCTCACCATCGGTGGCGGGCTGCTGCTGATCGGGGCCGGCGGGTTCTGCCAGGCGGTGCTGGACGCGGACGCGAGCTGGCCCTCGCTGATTCCCGGGCTGGTGCTCACCGGCCTCGGCACCGGTCTGATCGCGCCGGCCATCGCGAGTGCCGCACTGGCCGCGGTGCCGCCCGAGCGGGCGGGCATGGCGGGCGGTGCGGTGAACACCTTCCGGCAACTGGGCTTCGCCGTGGGAGTCGCCGTCTACGGCACGGCACTGACCGCGCGGATGGAGCACACCCTCCCGCACGCGGCGGCACACGCCCTGGCGGGCGGAGGCGCCGCGGCGCTGCGCGGTGCGCTGCCCGAGCGGGTACTGCGGACCGCCTTCGCCTCCGGGATCAATGTCGCCGAGCTGGCGGCGGGGGCGACGGCCCTGGTGGCGGGCGCCGTCGTGCTGGTCCTCGTGCGCCGGAGCAAGACACTCAAGCACGCTCCTGCGGTGCCGCCGGAATCGGTACCTACACACCTTTGAGCCGTCATAGCGTGTCATGGCGGCCATAACCGCGTGACCAGGTCGTACAGATTCGGTGGAGATTACGGCACCGAAACTTACTGCACCGTAAGTATTCTGTCCGGCCCTTCCCCTTGTGGCCGCATTTACTCGGCTGACCAGTGCGTACGCCGCGGACCCCGGCACTCGGACACCTCTCCCGCCGGGGCCCGCGGTGGGGTACCGTCACCCGCGCTGTGCGGAGCGCCACGAGGAGCACCATTGCGCGAGTTCACCACCCCCCCCTTGGCCGTGACATCACCACCGTCCCAGGGTGGTCTGGCCGACGTCGTGTTCGAGCATGCCCAAGAGGAGCCGCAACGCGCCGCTCTGGGTCGCAAGGACGAGGCGGGCGTCTGGCGGGACGTGCCGGCGATCCAGTTCCGTGACGAGGTCATGGCGCTCGCCAAGGGACTGCTGGCGCAGGGCGTACGGTTCGGCGACCGAGTGGCGATCATGTCGCGCACCCGCTACGAGTGGACACTCTTCGACTTCGCGCTGTGGACCATCGGCGCCCAGGTGGTGCCCATCTACCCCACCTCGTCGGCCGAGCAGGTCTGCTGGATGATGCACGACGCCCAGGTCTCCGCGGCCATGGTCGAGCACGAGGACCACTCGATGACGGTCGGTTCCGTCATCAGCCGGCTGCCGCAGCTGCGCAGGCTCTGGCAGCTGGACGCGGGCGCCGTGCAGGAACTCAACGAGGCGGGCGCACACCTCGACGACGACGTGGTGCACCGTCACCGGCGCGCGGTCACGGCCGACTCCATCGCCACCGTGATCTACACCTCGGGCACCACGGGCCGCCCGAAGGGCTGCATGATCAGCCACGCCAACCTGATATTCGAGACGGACACGGTGATCGAGCGCTACGACGCGGCGTTCCACACCAAGAAGGGCGACGAGGCCGTCACCCTGCTCTTCCTGCCGCTCGCGCATGTCTTCGGTCGGATGGTCGAGGTCGCGGCCATCCGCGGCTGGCTCAAACTCGGCCACCAGCCCCAGATGAACGCGGCGGCCCTGATGCCGGACCTCGCGGCGTTCCGGCCGACCTTCATCCTGGCCGTGCCGTACATCTTCGAGAAGATCTTCAACGCGGCACGCCGCAAGGCCGAACGGGACGGCAAGGCGGGCCCGTTCGACAAGGCCGTCGAGGTGGCCGTGCGGTACGCGGAGGCGATGGAGGCCCGGGCCTGCCGCACCGGACCAGGCCCTTCGGCCGCGCTGCGGATGCAGCACCAGGTCTTCGACAAGCTGGTCTACGCGAAGCTGCGCGACGCCCTGGGCGGCCGGGTGCGGCATGCGATGTCCGGCGGTTCGGGGATGGACCGGCGACTGGGCCTGTTCTTCGCCGGCGCAGGTGTGACGATCATCGAGGGCTACGGTCTGACGGAGTGCTCGGCGGCGGCGACCGCCAATCCGCCCGACCAGACCCGGTTCGGCACGGTGGGCCAGGCGATTCCCGGAACGACGGTGCACATCGCGGACGACGGCGAGGTCTGGTTGCGCGGCGGCCATATCTTCCAGGGCTACCTCAACGATGCCAAGGCGACCGACGGGACGTTGCACGACGGTTGGTTGGCCACCGGTGACCTGGGCTCGCTCGACGAGGACGGCTATCTCACCATCACCGGGCGCAAGAAGGAGATCCTGGTCACCTCCGGCGGCAAGAGCGTGCAGCCGGCCGCGCTGGAGGAACGGGTGCGCGAGCACCCGCTGATCGCGCAGTGCATCGTCGTCGGCAACGACCGCCCGTACATCGCGGCGCTCATCACGCTCGACGCCGAGTCCATCGAGCACTGGCTCGGCATGCGGGGCAAGACGATGCCCACCGCGGCGGATCTGGTCAGGGACTCGGACCTGGAGACCGAGGTGCGGCGTGCCGTGGTGGCCGCCAACACACTGGTGTCACAGGCGGAGTCGATCCGTACCTTCCGCATCCTGGCGCACCAGTTCACCGAGGAGCACGGCCTGCTGACGCCGTCGCTCAAGCTCAAGCGCAAGGCCATCGAGCAGGCCTACGCCACCGAGGTCGCAGCGCTGTACCACGGCTGAGAGCCACGGTACGGCGCCTGTTGCGGCGGCCCGTCACGTTCGGCGTGCCCCGGCGGCCTTACACCACGCGCTCTCGACACGCCACCCCGGTCACCTCGCCGGATGGCTGAGATCTTTCACACTCCGGCCTGGCCGGAAGCGGGAATGCAAGGTCGGCGCATGATCGTTGAACATCTGAACAGAAAACTGTCGACCTAAGGATCGAGAGCTCGTGAGCAAGGTCCCCCCGATCATCCTGAACAACGGCGTGGAAATGCCCCAGCTCGGCTTCGGTGTCTGGCAGGTGCCCGACGACGAAGCCGTCAAGGCCGTCGGCACCGCGCTGGAAGCCGGGTACCGCAGCATCGACACGGCCGCCATCTACGGCAATGAGAAGGGCACCGGCCGGGCCATCGCCGACTCCGGCATTCCCCGCGACGAACTCTTCGTCACCACCAAGCTGTGGAACGGCCACCAGGGGTACGACAAAACGCTCCGCGCCTTCGACTCCTCCCTGCAGAAGCTGGGCCTCGACTACGTCGACCTGTACCTGATCCACTGGCCGACACCCGCCCGGGACAGGTACGTCGACACCTACAAGGCCTTCGAGAAGATCTACGCGGAGGGCCGCGCCAAGAGCATCGGCGTCTCCAACTTCCTCCCGGAGCACCTGCACCGCCTGCTCGGCGAGACCTCGATCATCCCCGCCGTCAACCAGATCGAGCTGCACCCGCACCTCCAGCAGAACGAGTCCCGCGCGCTCCACGCCGAACAGGGCATCGCCACCGAGGCCTGGTCGCCGCTGGGCCAGGGCAAGGGGCTGCTTGACGTGCCGGCGCTCGGCGTGATCGCGCAGAAGCACGGCAGGACCCCGGCACAGGTCGTACTGCGCTGGCACGTCCAGATCGGCAATGTAGTGATCCCCAAGTCCGTGACCCCGTCCCGGATCAGGGAGAACTTCGACATCTTCAGCTTCGAGCTGGACACCGAGGACATGGCCGCGATCGCCGCGCTGAACGAGGACCGCCGCCTCGGCTCCAACCCGGCGGAGATGAACATAGCCTGAGTCCGGGCCCGCGGACCGGCCGTTTCGGCCCGCGATCACACGGCGAGGCCGCCGTCGCACCGAGGTGCGGCGGCGGCCTTTCGTATGTCGGCAAGCCCGCTTGCGCGCAGACGCACCGCCACGGCCGGTCCTTCGGTACGAAGCCGTGCACCGCGCCGTCCTCCGCGGCCCGTTCAGGTCCGGACAATCGGCGGCGAACGTCTTGACGCGGTCATGCTAAGCACGCCAGATTGGGCGAACCCGTAAGGAAACTTTCCTAACAGAAGGGTCCCCCCACATGCGTGCGCGCACACTGTCACTCGCCGCTGCCGCCGGCGCCGCACTGCTAGCCACCGCCACCCTCCCCGCCCTCGCCACCCCGGCCCCCGCCGCGTCCCACACCCCGTCGTCCGTGCGTGAGGGCTCGGTCAGCGCCGCCGATCTGCTGGCCAAGGTGGCCAGCTGCAACCAGGTCTCCAGCGGCAAGTACCGCACCGACGACGAGACCAGCGCCACCATCCCGGTGTGCGGGGCCACTGGCGCGGTGTTCTGGAAGGCCGACATGGACATCGACTGCGACGGGCAGCCCACCGCGCAGTGCAGCGGCGACACCGACCCCTGGTTCCAGGACGACACCGCCTTCCACACCTCCGACGACCAGCCGCTGACCGCCTCCGCGCTGCCGTACGTCGTCGTGCCGAGCGTCAGCAGCACCTGGAACTACCAGAACGCCGGCATCAAGGGCGGCGGTGTGGTGGCCGTCATCTACAACAACAAGGTCGAGTACGCCGTGGTCGGCGACACCGGCCCCACCGCCATCATCGGCGAGGCCTCGTACGCCACCGCGTCGGCCCTCGGCATAGACCCCGACCCCGAGTTCGGCGGCGCTGATTCCGGCGTCACGTACATACTCTTCACCGGTTCACGGGTCTCGCCGATCGAGAACCACAACGCCGCGGTAACCCTCGGTGACTCGCTGGCGCAGCAGTTCCTCGCCGACAACTGAGAAGTCCACGGGCCCGGCGCCGCCGTGGCCGTCCTCGTCCACGGGTGCTCAGCGGACGGGCTGTGCGGCGCCTTGTGGACGTCACACCTTCGGCGGCGCGGTGTCGGGCTTGACGCCCACGTGCACGGTCTGCGCACCGAGCATGAAGACATCGGGGCGCAGCAGCAGGCCGCCCGGGTCGGTCGGATCGAGCAGCCGGTCCAGGGCGGCCAGATCGTCCGCGGTCAGCTGCTCCCGCATCGCCTCGCGGCGCCGGGCGAAGACGTCCACCGCGTGGGTGCGCAGGTCCATGGGGAGCGGGGCGGCCAGGTCCAGCAGGAAGGAGCGGGTGCCGCCGTGCCGCAGGCCCGCGTCGGCCAGCAGCGCCGGCCAGTCCTCCGTCACATCCTCGGCGTCGGGCAGCGCCGCACGCATATCGGCGAACCACTCCTCCTCCACCATGTCCAGCCTGCTCTGCAGTCCCGCCCTGCCGAAGCCGATGGCGCGCGGCAGCCAGCGGGTCGGCAGGCCGCCCTCCAGCAGCGCGAGCACTCCGCCCGGCGCGAGCCGGTCGGCGAAGGCGGCGACGGCGGCGCGCTGGTCACCGATGTGGTGCAGCGACCGGGCGGCCCAGATGATGTCCACGGGCTGAAGTTCCGTCAGCCCGGCGGGCAGTTCGGCACGCAGGGTGCGCACCCGGGCGCCGAGTCCGGCGCGGGCGGCGCGCGCCTTGGTCAGGTCGAGGAGCGGGGCCACGTCGTCGACGGCCACCACCTCGGCGCCGGGAAAGCTCTGCGCCAGCAGACAGGTCACGACGCCGGGGCCGCTGCCCGCGTCGACGATCAGCTTCGGATGCGGATGCAGCTCCCGCAGCCAGGCCGCCGCCCGGATGTGCACGGGCGCGGCGGCCTCGGCGCTGCGTTCCAGCTGCGGGGCCATGGCCGCCCAGTCGGGTTGCGTGTGGTCGTGGTGATGATGGTGGTGGGCCATGGTCGCCGCCTTCCGGAGAGAGAACACGGCCAGGGTGCGTGCCGCACCCCGTACCTGGCCAGCCGCCTTGCCGGTCCGGCAAGACGGCGTACCTATGCCGCCGGGAGTCGCTCTCCGGTAACGCCCGCTCAGCGTGCGCCGTGCCCCGAGGCCAGGTCCTCGACGCGGCCGGCCAGTCCGAAGTCGAGTTCGGTGACCTTGCCGCCGACGGAGTGCGTGTTCAAGGTCAGGCTGACGCTGTGGTAACCGAGTGTCAGTTCGGAGTGGTGGTTTAGCTCCTCCTGCACCTGGGCGATGTGCACGACCATCGCGGCGGCGGCGAAGTGCGAGCCAAGCTGGTAGGTGCGGGCGAGCCGGTCGCCGTCCATGGCCCAGCCGGTGAGCCCGGTGAGCCGGTCCGCGATCTCGTCCTGTGACAGTGGCTCGACGGCCATCTGGACACTCCTCTCGTACCATCCGCTGTCTGCGCCCGCACCCGGCGGGCCGGTCATCGCGGGCGCCGCCCGCAAGTGCACCAGCCCGTCCAGGCGGACGGTGCTCCCAGCCTGCCACAGCCAGCGGTGGCCGGCCGCGGGGCCGACGGATCCGGGACACCGTGCGGCGCGGCGTTCGGGCGGCGTGCGCCGCGGCGCGGGCCTAACGTCAGGCAGCGCCGCCCCGCTGCTCCTTGTCGTCGTCGACGATCTCCGCGTCGACGACGTCCTCGGGGCCCGCACCGGAGCCCGGTGCCGCGCCCGCGGCCCCCGGTTGCCCGGCACCGGCCTCGCCCGGTGCGCCCGCGTACATCGCCTGGCCCATCCGCTGGCTGACGGCGGCCAGTTTCTCCGCGGAGGTGCGCAGCTGCTCCGTGTCGGTGTCGGCCGGGTCCTTGTCGAGCAGGCCCTTGAGCTCCGCAACGGCGGCCTGCACATCCGTCCTCGTATCGGCGGGGATGCTGGCGGCGCTCTCCGCGCCGTCGGGGTTGTCGGCGAGGAACCGCTCGGTCTGGTAGACGAGCTGCTCCGCCTGGTTGCGGGTCTCGGCGGCCTCGCGGCGCCGGCGGTCCTCGTCGGCGTACTGCTCGGCGTCGCGGACCATGCGGTCGATGTCGTCCTTCGGCAGCGCGGAGCCGCCGGTGACCGTCATCCGCTGTTCGCGTCCGGTGGCGAGGTCCTTCGCGTTGACGTGCATGATCCCGTTGGCGTCGATGTCGAAGGCCACTTCGATCTGCGGGACGCCGCGCGGTGCGGGCGGCAGTCCGGTGAGGTCGAAGACGCCGAGTTTCTTGTTGTACGCGGCGATGTCCCGCTCGCCCTGGAAGACCTGGATACCGACCGACGGCTGGTTGTCGGCGGCCGTCGTGAAGATCTCCGAGCGCCGGGTGGGGATGGTCGTGTTGCGCTCGATGAGCTTGGTCATGATGCCGCCCTTGGTCTCGATGCCGAGGGACAGCGGGGTCACGTCGAGCAGCAGGACGTCCTTGACGTCGCCGCGGATCACGCCCGCCTGGAGGGCGGCGCCGACGGCGACGACCTCGTCCGGGTTGACGCCCTTGTGCGGGTCCTTGCCGGTGAGCTCCTTGACCAGGTCGGTGACGGCGGGCATCCGGGTGGAGCCGCCGACGAGGATGACGTGGTCGACCGCGGAGAGCTTCGATGCCGGCGTCCTTGACGGCCTGGTGGAACGGCGGTCTTGCAGCGGTCGAGCAGGTCGGCGGTGAGCTCCTGGAACTGGGCGCGGGTCAGCTGCTCGTCCAGGTGCAGCGGGCCTTCGGCGGAGGCGGTGATGTACGGGAGGTTGATCGTGGTCTCGGTGGACGAGGACAGCTCGATCTTGGCCTTCTCCGCGCCCTCCCGCAGCCGCTGCACCGCCATCTTGTCGCTGAGAGAGGTCGACGCCGTCAGCCGTTCTTGAACTGCTTGACGAGGTGGTCGACGACCCGCTGGTCCCAGTCGTCGCCGCCGAGGCGGGTGTCGCCGTTGGTGGCCTTGACCTCGATGACGCCGTCGCCGATCTCCAGCAGGGACACGTCGAAGGTGCCGCCGCCGAGGTCGAAGACGAGAACGGTCTGCTCCTCGCCGCGGTCGAGGCCGTAGGCGAGGGCGGCGGCCGTCGGCTCGTTGATGATGCGCAGCACCTTCAGGCCGGCGATCTCACCGGCCTCCTTGGTGGCCTGGCGCTGGGCGTCGTCGAAGTAGGCGGGCACGGTGATCACCGCGTCGGTGACGTCCTCGCCGAGGTAGGACTCGGCGTCCCGCTTCAGCTTCTGCAGCACCCGCGCGGACAGTTCCTGGGCGCGGTACCGGGTGCCGTCGATGTCGCCCTGCTGCGGGAAACGCCAGTTCGAGCCTCGCCCATGTGCCGCTTCACCGAGCGGGCGGTGCGCTCCACGTTCGTCACGGCCTGCCGCTTGGCGACCTCGCCCGACCAGCACCTCGCCGTTCTTGGCGAAGGCCACCACCGACGGTGTGGTGCGGCGCCCTCCGCATTGGCGACGACCGTGGGCTCGCCGCCTTCCAGGACGGCCACCACCGAGTTCGTCGTACCGAGATCGATCCCGACCGCACGTGCCATGTCCGTCCCCTTCCGCCTGACTCGGCCCTCTTGCACTCTCCATCACAAAACTTGAGCGGTCTCTTGTCAAGTATGAATCGCCTGCGTATGCGGGTACCCCGATCGGCATCCGTCACGGGACGCAGAGCGCACGAAGGCAGCCCCCTGGCCTAGGCACTGGTCCAAGCCCCCGGACATGACACTGCCGCGGACCCCTGGTGGGGCATCCGCGGCAGCACACGCCGACCGGCCGGACTCGGAACCCGGGTCTCAGGCCAGCTTGGCCGTCAGCGTGATCGTCGTCCCGGTCAGCGCCTGGCTCACCGGACAGTTGGCCTTGGCATCCTCCGCGGCGGCCACGAACGCGGCACTGTCGAGGCCCGGAACCTGGCCCTCCACCGTGAGATGGATGCCGGTGATGCCGGTACCCGGCTGGAAGGTGACGTCGGCGGAGGTGAGCAGCCGGGTGGGCGGCGTGCCTGCCTTGGTCAGACCGTTGGACAGGGCCATCGAGAAACAGCTGGAGTGGGCCGCCGCGATCAGCTCCTCCGGGCTGGTCTTGCCGTTCGCCTGCTCGGCACGGGACGCCCAGGACACGGGCTGCTCGCCGATGCCTGACGAGTCGAAGGTCACCAGGCCCTTGCCCTCGATCAGGCTGCCTTCCCATACGGTGTGTGCGGAACGCGTGGTTGCCACGGCGGATTTCCTTCCAAGAACTGTGCACAGCTTCCGTCGGCCACCATCCGATCACACACCGGGCGCACCCACCGCTCACTTCAAGAACGCGCCGCCCCGCGCCACGGGAACAGGTAGGCGCGCTCCGCCTCAGTCCTGCCGGGCGGTGAGCCCGCGGCCCTGGTCCGCGGCGGGCCCGGTGTCCCGTTGCGCGGGAAGCCGGGAGCCGGGACGCGCAGCGGGGCGCACGTCCGGCGTCCGGTGGTCCGCAGCCGCCCGGGACCTGTCCGCCTCCGCCAGCCAGCGCCTCAGCACCCGGTGCACCTGCTCGGCCCCGGCCGGCGGTGTGCCGTCGGCACAGGGCGCGGAGAGTGCCACAGGAGAGAGCAGGAACGGCTCGGACTGGGCGCCGCCGAGCCCGCCGTGCGAACCGATCTGCTCCTCGAACGCGAGGACCTCGCCCGTCGCCGGATCGAACGACGAGTTGACCATGATGTCGGCGGCGTGCGGAAAGGTGTGGGTGCGGCGCACGGCGTCCGCGGCGTGCGGCCCGAAGACGGCGAGCGGCCCCGGCTCTGCGTCGAGGTCGGACAGCGGGAGCACCGCGCCGTGCGCACCGAGCACCACTCCGCCGTGCTCCTCGTCGGCGACCAGTACGAAGCCCACACCGGGGTGGTCGGCGAGGGTGGCCAGCAGTCCGGGATGACGCCGGTCGATCTCCTGGCGGGTCATACGGTGCGCCACCTCGGGGAAGGACACCAGGCCGAGGTTGCCCGAGGCGAGGACGACGGGCCCGGAGCGGCGGGCCGGCCGGTGCCGTGCGGCGGGCTCCTCCACGGGCCTGCCCAGTGCGGCGCGGACCGCGCCGCGCGCCTCGGCGCCGCCGTGCGGGCCTGAGAAAGGCCCGGTCTGCGGTGAGACCGCCCGCGCACGGCGCGGCTGCGGCCGCCCGCACCCGTCTATGACCAGGTCTTCGAGCGTGCGTCCGTACCGTCCCCTGAAGGTCTCGCCGGGGCTCTGGCCGTGGTCGGACAGCACGATGAAGCGGTAGGCGCGGGGGGCGTGTTCGGCGACCTCGGCGAGCAGCGCCAGCGAACGGTCGAGCCGCTGAAGCACCTTGAACGCGTCGCGGCTGTACGGCCCGGAGTGGTGCGCCACCTCGTCGTACGCGACCAGGTCCGCGTAGATCGCGGTACGGGCCGCCAGCATGTCGCCGATGACGGCGGCGACCACCACATCGCGTTCCACGACGGTGGCGAAGGCGCGGATGAGCGGATAGAGCCCGCCGCGGCCCACCCTGGGCCGGTGCCCGCGCAGCCGGGCCCGGGTGGACTGGGCCAGCTCGCGGGCGACTTCCGCGCTGAACGACATGGCGGTGCGCACGGCGTTGGCCGGGTCGCGGAAGTAGGCGAAGTAGCCCGCGCGCGAACGGTTCCCGGGGCCACGTCGGGCGGCCATCGACAGCACCAGTGCGAGCTGGCCGGCTCCTCCGGCGAACAGGTTGCCGCGGCTCGCGCCGTCGGTGCTCAGCAGTCCGGCGTGGCCCGTGCGGCGGGCGGCGCGGCGTTGGAGTTCATGGGCGCTGCTCGGACGGTTGCTGACCATGACCTCACGGGTGTCCTTCTCGTACCAGCGGAAGGCCGGGATGTCGTGGTTGGAGCCGTGCAGAATGCCGAGTTGGCTGGCGCCGGTCTGGCTCGACCAGTCGGTGCGCCAGGCGGTGAGCCGGTGGGTGGCGCGCCGGGGCCCGCCGGGGTCCGTGGTGAGCGCCGCACCGCGGGACGCGTTCCGTCCGGTGGCGGGCCCTCTGCCGAGCCAGCCGCCGATGGTGGGCATCAGGCCCTCGTCGACGGCCCGGCACAGTACGTCGTGTCCGACGCCGTCGAGCTGGATGAAGACGGTGCCCGGGGTGGACGGGCAGGTGCCGGAGCGCGGGCGGCGGTGGCGGCCCGCGAGGCGGGCGAGCCTGCGGCGGTAGGCCTCGTCGTCGTGGACGGTGAGTGCGGTGCCGGTGGCCGACGCCACGGCGGACATCGCCGCGGCCACCACGACCGCGGTCTGAAAGGCGGCCTCGCCGCGCCCCGACGGGTTGAGCCGCAGGGCGAGTAGGAGCAGCGAGCCGTTGAGGAAGAACACCAGCAGTCCGAGGACCAGTGCGGGCACCAGCAGCAGCGCGCGCACCAGCAGCGGCCACACCAGGGCGGACAGCAGCCCGAATCCGCCCGCGCCGAGTGCCGCGGTGACCCCGACGCGGGTGGCGCTGTCGCCGTGCGGTGACTGCAGACGGAAGTCGGGGAGGAGGCCGGCGAGCACGAGCATGGTGAGCGTGGCCACGGCCCACACCACGATCACCCGCCACAGAGCGCGGCCCGCCCTGCGCCACCCCACCCGGATCACCGTCCGCTCACGCACTCTCCCGCACCCGGCCCCTCCTCGTATGCCCACCGCGCTCGGCGCGCGGTGCGCGGTGCCGCGTGCCGCGCAGGGTCGCGGTCCTCATTCGCCAGGTCACGGCCCCGGTCCCGTGCCTGATCCCGTCGCCCCCGGGGCAACGGTCCCTTTCGAGTGATTAAGGACCGGATCAAGCGTAAGTGCGCGTGCGCCCGTCCGGACTCCTTGCTTCCCGTCGTCGTCTCAGCGTCCGTCGTAGCCGGCGGTCGGCATGGAGAGTCTGCGGTGGACGCGGGCCTTCATCTGGGTGCTGTAGCACGGTTCGGCGAGTCCGGCCGTCTCGACGCGGATGCCTCGGCGGGTGCACTCGGCGATGAACGCGTCGACGGAGCACAGGGTGCGTTCCAGGACGCGGCGGCTCGGCGCGACGAAGAGGTCGACGAGTCCGGCGTCGGCGTCCGCCCACAGGGCTCTGTGGTCAGGGCGCAGCGCGTGGGCGAGCAGTTCGCGGGTGATGACGTAGCCCTGCGCGGCGGCCCAGCGCGCGCACATCGCGTGCTGGCTGCGGGAGTCCACCAGGAACGGGTCGGCGTCCAGCTCCTCCAGGGGCGTCAGGCTGGCGATGGCCGTGACCCGCAGCGCTCGTGGCGTCCCGGGACCGCACCCATCACCGGACGTGCCGCGATCACTGCCGTCGTCCGCCACCCGACCCCCATCCCCCACGTGCCTGCCTCCAGACCCCACGAAGGGGCGCGGGTACCGCCCGCCGACCCTATCGCTGCCCGTAGGCTCACAGGGAGGCGCACGACCGGAGCACACCCGGGCGGAGCAACACCCGGCCGGAGCACGGGCCGTGCGGCCTGAGCCGGCGGACGGATGCACAGCGCGGGCGGGCGAAACCGGGCGGGCGCGGGGCGACGTGGAAGGGAGGCGGCGGGGTGCAGGTGGAGATCACCTGGTGGGGGCATGCCACCTGCACGGTGGAGGACTCGGGTGTCCGGGTGCTGACCGATCCGCTCTTCACGCGCCGCCTGGCCCATCTGCGGCGCCGCCGCGGCGCGCTGCCGCCCCCTCAGGCGGCGGTCGCCGACCTGGTCCTCGTCTCGCATCTGCACGCCGACCATCTGCACCTGCCCTCGCTCGCCCGGCTCGCTCCCGGCACCCGTGTCCTGGTGCCGCGCGGCGCCTCGCGCGTGCTGCCGGGGCTGCGCAGGCTGCGATGGCTGCGGATCACCGAGGTCGCCGCCGGCGATGTGGTCGAGGCGGGGGTGCTGCGGGTACGGGCGGTGCCCGCGCGGCACGACGGACGACGGCTGCCGCTGGGGCCGCACCGCTCGCCCGCGCTCGGCTATGTGCTCAGCGGCGCGGCCCGGACGTACTTCGCCGGGGACACCGGGCTCTTCGACGCCATGGCGGACACGGTCGGCAAGGTCGACATGGCGCTGCTGCCGGTCGGCGGCTGGGGCCCGTACCTGGGCCACGGGCATCTGGACGCGTCCCGCGCCGCCGAGGCGCTGGCGCGTCTGGCGCCGCGCGGCGCGGTGCCGGTGCACTACGGCACGTACTGGCCGATCGGCCTGGATGCGGTGCGTCCGCACGAGTTCCACTCCCCCGGCATCGAGTTCGAACGGCTGGCAGCGCTGCGGGCGCCCGGCGTGACCGTGCACCGGCTCGGGCACGGCGAACGGGTCCGTCTGGAGGTGCCCAGGTGAACGCACTGGCGGCGATGGCCGTGGTGCCGCCCGAGTCGACGCAGCAGGCGGTGGGTTATCCGTCGCTGTTCCTGCTGGTGATGATCGGCGCGCTGGTGCCGGTGGTGCCCACGGGGGCGCTGGTGAGCTCGGCGGGGGCGGTGGCGATCCATCAGACGGCGCCGTTCGCGCTGCTGCTGGTGTTCGCGGTGGCGGCGCTGGCCGCGTTCCTCGGGGACACCGCGCTGTACTGGCTGGGGCGGCGCGGAATGCGATCGAAGAACGGTTCGCGCTGGCTGGCGGCGATCCGGCAACGCGCACCTGAAGATCGCCTCGCACAGGCGCAGGGCCGCCTGGACGAGCACGAGGTCACGGTCCTGGTGCTGTCGCGTCTGGTGCCCGCGGGCCGCGTCCCCGTCATGCTGGCCTGCCTGCTGGCGGAGCTACCGCTGCGCCGCTTCGTCCGCGGCAACCTGCCCGCATGCCTCGCCTGGGCGGCGACGTACCAGCTCACCGGCATCCTCGGCGGCTCCCTATTCAGCGAGCCGTGGCAGGGCGTGACGGCGGCCGTCGCCTTGACGGTAGTCGTCAGCGTGCTGCCCGCGGCGTGGCGGCGGCTGCGGGGGCGGCGTGGCGGTGCGCCCGCCGAGGGCACCGACTCCGCCTCTTGAGTGAAGCCGGAAGCGGCGGGCGCGGCTTCCGCGCCGGGCTCACGCCGCGTCAGGCGCGCGTCGCCGCGTCATCGCGCAGTTCACCGAAGGCCGCGGCCAGGACGTCGAGTGCGACCGCCACATGCGGCAGTGTGCACGGGTCGGCCGCCGCAAGGGCCTGAGCCTGCTGCTCTGGTGCCGTACCCAGCAGCGGCCCCGTGGAAAGGCGTACCCGCAGCGCCGAGAGGTCGTCGCCGAAGCGGTGGCCGCCGGGAACCGGCACGCCCAGGCGGTCGGTGAGCAGATCCTCCAGCTCCTGTGCGTCGGCGACGCCGCGGGCCGCGAGCGCGGGCCGCAGCGGTTCGAGGTCCGCGTACAGGTGACGGCCCGCCTGCGGCGTCCTGGCCAGCGCTCCGGCGGCCGTCACCACGCGGTACGCGGCGCCGGCGAGGTGAGCGTGCAGCCGGGCCGCGGCGGCAAGACGGGCGGTGACCTCTGCGGGCTCGGCGAGGGCGTAGGCCGCCGCGGCGGCGACCGGCGCGCCGATCCGGCCGCCCACCGCCATCAGCACGTCCAATGCTCTCGCCCGCAGCGCCCGCCCCTGGTCCGTGTCGGGGAACCGGGCGATGGCGGCGGGCCAGCCGGGCGGCAGGAACGCCCCGGCCAGGTCGGTGATCACGCTCACCCCGTCCGGCACCATCTCGGCGGGGCTCACCACCACCACGGGCTCCTCGTCCGGCGCCGCGGGCCGGCCGGGCGTCCCGACATGCGGCGGCTGGTGCAGGGTGTCGCGCAGGGTCTCGTCGCTCACGATGTGCAGGCCCTCGCCGATCGCCGCCTCCACCGTCTCGTGCAGCACCTCGGGCGGCGCCACGGTCGCGGTCGGGTCGTCGGCGACGGAGAGCACCAGCACCCGCGGGTCGCCGCCCTCGGCGCGCACCCGGCGAACGGTCTCCAGCAGCGCGTAGGGGTCGGGCACACCGCCCGACTCGGCGGCCGTCGGCACCGAAAAGACGGCCCGCTCCAGCATCCGTGCCTGCGGCGCCCACCAGGCGGAACACGGCCGCGGCAGCAGCACGTCCCCGCCGAGCGCAGCGCTCACCGCGAGCAGCAGGAGGGGCGAGCCGGGCGCCGCGGCGAGCGAGTCGCAGGGCGCGGGCAGTCCGCGGCGGGCCCAGTAGCCGCGGGCCGCGGCCAGCAGTTCCCGGCCGCCGCCCAAGGGCTCGGCACGAGTTTGCGCCGCCGCGGCGGCCAGCACTTCGGTCAGTTCGGGCAGTACGGGAAGTGCCTGGTCGGGAAGGGGCGGGCCGTAGCGGACGGGGCCGTGGCCCGGGTCCTGTGTGTGCATGTGTGCCTCCGCCGTGGCCGTCGGGTCGGATACCGGGCCGCACCGCGGGCCCTGCGGCGGCCCGGCGTGCCGCGTCGGCGCGGCGTCAGGTGCTGTCGTGGGCGGCGGGTGCCAGGGACGCCAGTTCGTCCTCCAGGCCATGGCCCCGGGTGTCCACCAGCCTGCGGGCGACGTCGGTGAGCTTGCGGTTGGTGCCCTGGGAGATGCGGCGCAGCACTCCGAAGGCCGCGTCCGCGTCGCAGGACAGCACGTACATGATGATGCCGCAGGCCTGGTCGACCAGCGGCCTGGAGCGCAGCGCGGCACCCAGGTGGTCGAGTTCGGCCAACGCCGACTGGTAGGCGCGGTCGCGCACCAGACCGGTGACCGCGAGTTCGCCGAGCACCTGGGCCGGGCTGTGCTCGGCGGCGCGCAGTGTGCCGGGTCGGAAACTGTAGAGGCTCAGGGTGATGGTGAGGCCGTTGCGGCGGAACGGCAGCGTCAGGCTGGAGCGCACCCCGCAGTCCAGGGCCACCGCGCGGTACAGCGGCCAGCGCTCCTCGCGCAGCAGGTCCGGCGAGTCGACGGGCTCGCCCCGCTCGGCCGCCGCGGGTATCGGCCCGTTGCCGGACTTCAGCTGGACGGCGACCAGGGCCGACAGGTCCGGATGGGTGACCGCCGCCGGCCGCTCCGTGCTCGCATCGGGCACGGAGCGCTCCGCGCCCCGGTCGAACACGGTGGTGCTCGCTCCGCAGCAGTCCGCCGTGCAGACCACCACCTTCTCCGCGAGCTCCGAGAGTCTGCGTCCCGGAAATCCGGACTCGGGAAGATCCGGACCCAGGTGTTCCGCCTCGGACATGACCGCGCCTCCTCTTCGGTCCGCCTTCCCGCTCGCATCTCCGGAAAACGGATTCACCAGCTAAGTTCATAGCCATGGCACAAACCGACGAGTTCGGCGAGGAGCTTGCCGACTTCGTACACCGCATCGCCGAGCTGAAGACCGCCCGGGCCGTTCCCGAGGGGGACCTGCCGGCCGTGCTCGATGCGGCGCTCTTCGAGCTCGACCACGCGGCCGGACACTTGTGGCCACTGTACGAGCGCCTGGTCAGCGGTGGCGCGTCGGCCGCACCGTCCGGTGAGCGGCTTGAGCAGCAGTTGCTGCGGGCGATGTTCCAACGGTTTCCGCTCGCGGTGGCCCTCGTGGACCGCGAGACGGTGGTGCGCCGGATGAACTTCGCGGCGACCGGTCTGACCGGGGTGCGGGCGGGCTACGCGACGGGCCGGGCGCTCACCGGTTTCCTGGCGCACGCCGACCGCGCCGCGTTCCGTTCGCAGGTGGCGGCGGTGGCCCGCGGCGAGGGCGACCGCAGCCTCATCGTGCGCCAGCAGCAGGATCCCGAGGCGCGGGTGCGGGCCACCCTGACGGCGCTGCGCCCCAGCAACGAGCCCCGCATCGTCGTGCTGGTCGTCCTGCAGCCCGCGGACGCGCGGGCGGGCACCATCCGGGTCGCGACGACCGCGGACATGACCGGCCAGGTCCCCGACCTCACCGAGGCGACCCGGCATGCGGCCCTCACGGACCTCCTGGACAGCATGACCACGACCCTGCTGACCGCCCCGGCGGGCGACCCTGAAGCGGTGCTGGAGCGGGCCGCCCGGACCCTGCACGGCAGCTTCGCGGACTGGGTGATCATGGAGGAGGCCGGTGCCGCGCGGCTGCGGCGGGTCGCGGTGCTGGGGCCGCCGGACGGCGACGCACTCGCCGAGTCCCTGGCGAAGCAAGATCCCGCCGGATGCCCTCTGGTCCTGGAGGCCGCCCGTGGCGGTTCGATGGCGCTCAAGGTGCGCCCGGAAGACCCGGAGGAGTTCGGGCGGGACTCGTCGGGCGATCCGGTGCTGCTGCGGGCGAATGTGACCTCGCTGGTGTGCGTGTCCCTGACGGACGGCACGGACGGCGCCGTGCAAGGCGTCCTCACGCTCTTCCGCACCGGTGCCCGGCTGGCGTTCTCGCTGGCCGAGGCCCAGGCCGTCGACATGATCGCGCGGCACCTGGCCCTCGCACTGCGCCGATCCGCCTGACGGCGAGCCCGGCGACGGGCGCGGCGCGAGGACCACGGCGCGGCGCGCACGGCCGAGCCGCGGGCGGCGGGGCCACCGTCACTGCCCCCGCCGTCCGCGGCGTCTCGACCACCGGATGACACGGCATGACACGGCCGCACGGCATCCGGTGGCACGGCCCTAGGCTGCCTGCGGCAGGGCCGTCTCGTCCTGCGGCCGTATCGCCTGGACCTCGGCCGCCCGCAGGCCGGTCTCCTCCTGTGGCATCGCCCGATCGTGCAGGATGTCGTCGCGCAGCCGCCCGCAGCTGCGGCTGATCAGCCGCGACACGTGCATCTGCGAGATGCCCAGCTGCTCGGCGATACGGCTCTGCGTCATGTCACCGAAGAACCGCATGTAGAGAATGGCGCGCTCGCGCTCCGGCAGTGCCCGCAGCCGCGGCTTCACGGCCTCCCGGTCTACGACGACGTCGAGCGCGGGATCGAGGGAGCCCAGCGCATCCCGCAGCGCGTAGCCGTCCTCGCTGCCGGGCAGTTCGGCGTCGAGGGAGAGCGCGGTGAAGCTGTCCAGCGCTTCGAGCCCGACGCGGGCGTCGTCCTCGCTCATGCCGGCCCGTTCGGCGATCTCCGCGATGCTGGGCAGCCGTCCGGAGACCGACTGGGTCAGGTCCTGGCAGGCGAACCGGACGCGGTTGCGCAGGTCCTGGACACGGCGGGGCACGTGCAGGGTCCACATGTGGTCGCGGAAGTGCCGCTTGATCTCCCCGGTGATGGTCGGCACGGCATAGCTCTCGAACGCACAGCCACGCGCCGGATCGTAACGGTCGACGGCCTTCACCAGGCCGAGAGCGGCGACCTGCCGCAGATCCTCGTATGACTCCCCCCGGCCGCGGAACCGCCCCGCGAGCCGGTCCGCCATCGGGAGCCAGGCCTCCACGACCTCATCGCGTAGATGCTCGCGCTCGGGCCCGTCGGGCAGGCGGAGCAGCCTTCGGAAGGCCTCAGAGGTGTCGGGTGCGTCGTCATGCGGGTGGTGCTTCGCTCGGGTGTCGGTGCGCATAATGCGTAACCACTCCCTTGGATGATGCCGGTGGACGGTCATCGCGGGAGTGCGGGCATGTGGGCACGTACAGACGAGGCCACACCCGGGGCGCGGCTCACCGCTCTCCCACGGACGTGCCTCCTGTCCGAAGCACTGCTCCTCCTGTGCCCTTACCTCCTCGTCTCAAACATGACGAGCGTCCGCTTCACGCGCGGATCGCGGGGCGCGCTGAGGTGCGTTTCCCGCCGCCCGGCCGGCCAGGGCCGTGCCGTCGGGCGCCTCGGATTCGTCCGTCGCCGGCGGGAGCATCAGCTCCTCATACCGGCCCAGCGCGACCAGTACCACCAGCAATACCAGCGGGAGAAACACGGCGATTATCGCCATGGCCCTGTCCTTCCGGGGTGCGTCCCCGGTGGTGCCGGGGAGTGCGGAGTCCGGGTCTCCTGGACAGTTGCGAATAAACGGATCAAATATCACTCATGCGCAAGTCGGACGAGTCCGGCAGTGTCGGCGCCGCACGGCCGGGTACGCGAAAAACCGTCCGACTGCCCACCTGGAGGATGGAGGGGTCAGACATGCAACGAGGCAGCGACCGGCTCAGCTTCCACCGTGACAACGAGATGAAGGCCGAGCTGCGCGGGCAGCTGCGGTACGGGCACCCCACCAGGACGGCGGAGTGGACCGACCCGGAACCCGCCGCCGAGTACGACCCCGAGGTCGTGAGCGGCCCCGAGCCACCGTGGCATCAGCCAGGCCGTGTCAACACGCTCCACTACGAGCTGGCCCGCAACCTGGGCCGTACTCCCTTCCCCGCCAAGCCGGGCCGACTGCGGTCGGCGCTGCGTGACAAGCACGCCCCGGACGAGCTCATCGAGCGCCTCCGTGAGCTGCCCGGCGACATCAAGTACGCCAACGCGCACGAACTCGCCGAGGCATTGGTCCAGGCGAGTGAACGCGCGGAGGAAAAGGAGGCATAGGGCCGCCGCTGGCGGGTACTGCAGGCAGCGTCATTCCCAACAGAGACCGACGGTCCCACCCAATGGCCGGGAGACGCAGAAAGGCCGCTGCCATGGCTGACTTCGTGAGGGAGATCATGACGCCGGGTGTCGTCGTGGTCCCACCGGACGCGTCGCTCGTCGAAGCGGCGCAGCTGATGCGGGCCCAGGGCATCGGTGACGTCCTGGTGGCCTCCGAGCGGCAGGTGCTGGGGGTGCTCACGGACCGCGACATCGCCTTGCGCGCGGTCGCGGACGGCGCGGATCCGCTCACCGTCAGCGCCCGGGCCGTGTGCACGCCCAACCCGGTGGTCGTCGGTCCCGAGGAAGAGGTGTCGGTGGCCGCCGGGCTGATGCGCGAGCACGCGGTCCGGCGGCTGCCGGTGGTCGAGGACGGCCGCCTGGTGGGCATGGTGAGCCTGGGCGACATCGCCATCGCGCAGGACCCGCAGTCCACCCTCGCCGAGGTCAGCCGCGCGGATGGACACGGTCGACGGCGGGACGTGGCAAGGCCGAGGGCCGGCAGCAACCTGGCGGAGCCCCCTGCTCACGGCTGGTGAACACCCGGCGCGGCTGAACGGGCACGGACAGGCCCGGGACAGTCCTCGCAGCGCCCGCACGGCGCCACAGAGCACAGCACTGCATGCACGCGACAACGGACACAAAGGCAGGTATCCGTATGCGTATCGCTTTTCTCATGGCCCCCGAAGGTGTCGAACAGGTCGAGCTGACGGAGCCCTGGCAGGCCGTCAAGGACGCCGGTGACGAGCCCGTGCTGATATCGACGAAGCCGGGCCGGATCCAGGCGTTCCGGCATCTGGACAAGGCAGACACCTTCCCCGTACAGGAAGTCGTCAACGACGTCTCCGTCGACTCCTTCGGCGGCCTGGTGCTGCCCGGCGGGGTGGCCAACCCCGACGCACTGCGGATGAACCGGCGGGCGGTCTCCTTCGTGCAGGACTTCTTCACCCAGGGACGTCCGGTGGCGGCGATCTGCCACGCACCGTGGACGCTCGCGGAGGCGGATGTCGTACGAGGGCGGGTGCTGACCTCGTGGCCGAGCCTGCGGACCGACATCTCCAACGCCGGAGGGATCTGGGTCGACGAAGAGGTCAAGGTCTGCGACCACGGGAACAACATGCTGGTCACAAGCCGCAAGCCGGCGGACCTTCCGGCGTTCTGCCGCACGTTCGTCCGAGAGTTCGGCCGGGCGGTCGTCTAAAAGAGGGACGATCACCGCTCTGCCCCCGACTCCTGGTAGAGGACTGGCAAGCCCGGACATGCCCCTCTCCTACCAGGAGTTCCTTTTCAGGCGTCTTTTCTCAGTGGTGGTGGCCGCGCCGACCGAGGGTCTCCACGGGGGTCGCGCCGGGACGGGTCCACTGCGGCACGGGCCGGCTGGTCGGGCCCCAGGTGGCGACGCCGTCGGCGTCCGAGCGCCAGTACCAGCAGATCGGCGAGCCATGCCCGCCGACCGGCGAGCCGGCCTGCGGAGCCTCGGGCCACCCCTCGGGGTCGTCCTCCCACGCCTCGCGGCGGCCGTAGGGCGTCATGTCGAGCAGGCCGAGGGACCCGTTGGCCCGCTCGTTGCCACGGCCCGTCGTGGAGTAGGTGAGGAACACGCGGTCGCCGTCGCGCAGGAAGCAGGTGAGGTGGCCCATGCCGCCGCCGATCGGCGCGTCCACGTCGCGCACCGAGTACCAGGGCTGGGTGTAGCCCATGAACTCGACGTAGGAGGCCACCTCGTCCCACCGGCCCGTGGTCAGGATGGCGAACGAGACGCCGCGGGCGTTGAGGTAGACGGCGTCCTGCCTTCAGGTGCCAGGCCGTGGTGGTGCAGCCCTCGCACTGCCCCTGGTGCGGTGCGCCGTCGTACCACATGTGCTTGTAGACCACGAGCTCGTCGCGGCCCTGGAACAGGTCCAGGAACGGGACCGGGCCGTCGGGTCCGACGACCTCGACCGTCCCGTCGAGCTCCACCATCGGCAGCCGGCGGCGGGCCGCGGCGATGGCGTCGCCCTCGCGGGTGTGGGCCTTCTCGCGGACCAGCAGCTCGTCGCGGGCGGCCTGCCAGGTGGCCAGGTCGACGACGGGCGGGCGGCCGGGCAGCGCGGTGGTCGGGTCGTCCGGCGTGGTCGTCATGGTGTTCCTCCGTGGTGTCTCGTGCCGGGCAGCGTCGTACGACGTCCTACGACGGTCACCAGAGCAGACTCGCGACCCGGCCGGAACTCATCGCGGCAAGGGGCGCCTTCGACCGAGCCTGCCGCTACGGCCGGCGGCCCAGCATGGACAGGAGTTTCGTCTGGATGGTGGCGTCTGGGGGCGGCGGGACGGGCGCGGCGAAGTGGCCCGTCTGCTCCAGGTCCGCGGCGTAGGGAGTGACCTCGCGCACGGCGAAGGCGACCAGGTCGGGCGGGAGGTCTTCGTCGGCGCCGATGGCGCGGGACAGGTCCCAGGCGTGCACGAGCAGATCGGTGATCATCTGCGCGCAGTAGTCCTCGGCCTCGGCGTCACCCGAGGCGAGGTGGACCGTGCGGTCCAGCGCGTCGGGCGCGGCGAAGGCTTCGCGGGCCGCCGCTGCCGCGGTGTCCCAAGAGGCGGCGGGCGCGGGGCCGAGCACGTCACCGTCGAAGGCGTCACCGACCGCTTCGACGATGGCGCCGTCACGTACCAGCGGCACCGCCCACAGCTGCTCGGCGGTGAGGTGGTTGACCAGGTCGCGCACGCTCCATTCGGTGCACGGGGTGGGCCCCCGCCACTGCTCGGCACCGACGGCGTGCACCCGTGCGGTGAACAGCTCCAGGGCCTGAAAGTGCCGGGCGAGCAGCGGATGGGTGCGGGCGTCGGGCATGACCCCGGTCCTTGGACCCGTCATGGGGCGCCCGGCGCCTGCGGCTGCCGCACGCCCGCGGCCTCGCGCTCCCTCGCACCGGCGCGCGTGCGTCCCGCGGCGACGGGGCGGCGCGGATGGCGGCGCAGGTACTCGCCCTCCAGTTGCGCCATGCGCCCGTTGTGGGCGTGCAGGGCGTCGTTCGAGCCGTACAGCAGGGTGTCATGGCGGGTGCGGTGGATCGCCTCCAGCTCCCTCATGAGCTGCTGGTCGTCCAGGCGCCCCGGGTCGACTCCGGTCATGGCGCGCTCCACTCGGTCGGTCCGTGATGGTCGTCGTGTCGTCGGGTGGTGTCCGGGTACCCGCCGATACGCACACGACGACACACGACGACATGCGATGCAACGGCGTCCCGGAGGCACCCATGGATCTCGGCCTTCTCCAACCGCTGTACGAACGTCCCGGCCCATGGGTCTCGGTCTACACGGACACCTCACGACAGAGCGAATCCACGCCCGAGGAGCGCTCGCTGATCGCACGGGACGCGTACCGGCAGCTCCTGGAGCAGGACGCCGACAAGGACACCAGCCGGGCGGTGGGCGCGGCGCTTCAGGAACTGCGGCATGCGACGGAACCGGTGGGCCGTGCGCTGTTCGCCTCCCACGGCGAGGTGGTCCTCGATCCGCCGCTCGCCACCGCGCCCGGCAGGACCCGCGCCACCTGGGCACCACTGCCGCACACGGCGCCACTGCTGGATCTCGCGGGCGAGGACCCGCTGTGCCTGATCGCCTACGTGGACCGGCGCGGCGCCGAGTTCGAGTTGCGCGGCGCGCGCGGCAGCGAGGAAGCCGGAGAGGTCGCGGGCCGGCAGTGGCCGCTGCGCCGGGTACCCATCGGCGACTGGTCGGAGCGGCACTACCAGGTACATGTCGAGGACACCTGGGAGCACAACGCGGGTGAGATCGCCCGGGCGCTCGCGACCGGCCTGGAGGAGACCCGCGCCGATCTCGTCATACTCGTCGGTGACGACCGGGAACGCCGTTCGGTGCACGACAAACTTCCGCCGTATATGCGCGAATCGACCGTGGAGGCCACGCACGGCACGGGGAGCAGGTTGCTGCGTGAGGAGGTGGAGCGGCTGCGCGCCGAGCATGTGCACGCCAGCGCCGTCGATGAGCTGGACGGTTTCCTCACGGCCCGAACCCCGGACGACGAGGGCCGCCCGCGAGCGGTGGAAGGGGTGCCGCAGCTGATCGAGGCCGCCAGGGAGCACCGCATCGCCGAGCTGCTGATCCGCCCGGACGGACCCGACGCGCGCCGCGAGGTCTGGATCGGCGCACAACCGGACCAACTGGCCGTGCGGCGCACGGAGAGCAAGCCGCTGGGCGAGCCCGCGCCGTGGGCCGCGCGCGCCGACGACGCACTGCTCCGGTCGGCCGCGATGACCGGCGCACCGGCCTTTTCGGTGACCGCGGCAGGCCCCAGTCGAGCACCGGTGGGCGGCCTGGGCGCGGTGCTCCGCTGGAAGGAGCAGCCGACGGGCTGAGCGGACCGGCCACCGGGCGCCACCTGCGTGCCCCAGCACGGCATGTAACGATTCAAACCGCTGGCGCCGACACCGTCCCCGCACACCCTCGTACCCGCCCGGTGCGCCACCCGCCGTCCCGTCACACCGCGCCGGTCGCCGTCCCCCGCACATGTCCTCCGTCGCTCAGGAAACCGATCTCGATCGCACCGCCGGGTGCGCCGGCCGACCGGTCAGCGCTGATCTCCACCGTGGCCCTGGCCGAGCCGCCCGGCGGGATGACGGCGGCCACCGGCACGGGGAAGGCGTTCGGGTCACGGCCGCCGACCGTGGCGAACCCGGCAGCCGTGCCCGCACCCGGCACCGTGGAGACCTCATCCGACACCCTGTGTCCCGCGCCGGGCCGCCGCACCGCGTCGAGCCGCACGTCGTGGGCGGTTCCCCGGCCGTGGTTGACGATCTCCACCTGCCACCGGCTCGTCCCGCCCGACCCGCCCAGCGCAGTCACCCGGCCGGTGAGCCGGGCGGGCGGCGGCGGGCTCGGCTCGTCGGCTTCGAGGACCACGGTGTCCCAGCCGAAACCGGTCAACGAGGGAGTGGCCGCGTTTGCCGCGGGGCCGCCGAGAGAGAACGTGAGCGTGTTCTCGCCCGCGGTCAGCAGCGCCGCCGGGAAGGTCAACGCCGCGCGGCGCGGGTAGCCGCTGCGGTCGGCCTGGCGGGCGATGCTGGAGTCGTTCGCGGCGGGCAGGGTGCCCGTGATGCCGGCGGCGGTGCCGTTGACCATGACCGTCGGCGGTGTGCCCTGCTGCATGGACGACGACACCGTCAGGCAGGCGGTGCCGGTCGGCGGACTGTCCAGGGTGAAGCGGATGGTCCAGGCGCCGGAGTTGACCTGCGCGAAATACCAGTCCTCTGGCTCCCAGTCCCGGCCGATGGTGAAGGTGAGGTCGCCGGGCACCAGTGTGGTCTTCTCATAGCCGCGCGGCTGCGGCCTGGCCGGGGACTTCGTGGCGAGTGCGTACTCGCCGCCGGTGCGGTCGGCATGGCCGATCTGCCACAGGAACGTGGTGCGCGGCTCGGGCGTGACGGTGACGGTGCCCAGGTGGTGGTGCGTGCCCTGCACGGTGACGCCGGTCTGCTTGTACTGGCCGGTGAACGATCCTTCGGCAGCGAAGACGTAGAGGACGTAAGCGCCATCAGTGGTGGTGCCGGGCTGCCAGGCGGGCGGCACACCGGGGAGGGCGAAGCTGCCGTCGGCGTCGGTGCGCACGAAGTGGACCGGCTCGTGGATGGTGTACACGTCGTCGACGTCCTGCGTGCTGAGCAGCACCCACATGTTCCCGGCTGGTCTGCCGTCGGCGATACGGACGCGCCCGGTGACGGTGCTGCGCTCGGGTGGAGCCGGGTACAGGGGGTCGCTCACCCAGGACGCTCCGGCGCGGTTGCCGGTGATCTCCTCGCGGGCGATGTCGGCGGCGTCGGCGATCATCGCGTCGGGATCGCCGGGATCGCCCACGGTGAGGTAGCTGAGCCAGGGCCCGTACAGTCGCCGGTAGCCGGCGGGCAGCGGATAGGCGGGCAGGCCGTAGTGGTTCACGCCGAAGTAGTTCAGGACCAGGGCGTCCTGGTGGATGGCCAGGTCCTGGCGCTGCGGGCCGACACCGTAGAACCCGGCCAGCGTCTGGTCCGACACCCCCGACAGCGGTGTGAACCACGCCCCGAAGCCGTGCCCGTAGTGCCCGAACATCGGGTTCTCGTAGTGGTACAGGCTCCAGTCGTACTTGGTGTAGACATCACCGGCGGACAGGCCGCCCGCGTTGCTGTCCGGGGACGGCAGATCGGGATTGTCGACGCCGTCCACCTGCCAAGTCTCGTCCTGGAGCCTTAGCTGCGTGGCGAGGTACGCGTAGGTGGGCTGCTGGCCCTTGCCGCGCTCCCAGTTGAAGCAGTGGTCGAGGATGCTCCGGTCCCAGCGGGTGTTCATCCGCATCTCGTTGATGGTGGTGGCCTCCACCGCGGTGAGGATGTCGTACCCGTACAGACCGCGTCGGCCCGCCCTGATGATCAGGTGGTGCTCGTGCCGCAGCGGTGTGCTGGTGCTGTCGACGAACACCACCTCCGCCAGGCCGTGTTCCAGCCGCACCACGTCGATCCGGTCGCACACCAGCCGGGACTTGCCGCCCGCCGCGTCGATGTAGAACGAGTGCTGGCGGTCCGGGTCGCGCGGGTCGACACCGTTCAGGTGGTGGGCCAGTTCGACACCGTCGACGCACACCGAGGTGGCCGTGATGGAGACGTCCGGCCAGCCGGTGACGACACCGCCGGCGTCGTCGTCGCGGCCGAAGGTGTAGGTCACCAGGCCGTTGTCCAGCGTGAGGGTGTGCACCGGGTCGGGGAAGGCGTACGTACCCACGGCCGCGGGCGCGCCGTTCAGCAGCACCCGCACGGCCTGTTCGCCGCCCGCCCCGGCCGCCGCCTCCGGTCCCGTGTGCTCACCGGGCGCCGCGGCGTGCGCGGTGCCGCCGCCCCATGCCGTGGCGGCGGTGCCCGCGCCGAGGGCGCCCAGGGCGGATCGGCGGCTGAGAGGTCGTGGACGGGCCATGGGTGCTCCGGGGCGGATCGGGCGGCCCGGCGGGCGGGCGCGGGGGGTCTGGGCGGGACGAATACGGGGCCGTCGCAAGATTGAAACGTATCAACGAGTGGCGTCAGTAACGCTAGCGAGGGGTGCGGCCGAAGGGAAGGGGCGTGCGAGGAAGGACCAGGGGCCGCAGCCGCGCACAGTGCCCGCCCGCACACCGCTTTCGGGAGCGGAGCCGTGCCTGCCGGGGCCGCGATCGGGCAGCGCAGAACACCGGACGCCGCGGCACCGGAGCGCCGCGGCCGACCGCCGCGCCCTACCGCGCCCGTGCCACCCGACGTTCGTCCCACACCGGCTCCGGCGTCTCCCGTACCCGGCCGTCGCTGCCGAAGACGAGGAAGCGGTCGAAGGACCGGGCGAACCAGCGGTCATGGGTGACCGCGAGCACCGTGCCCTCGAAGGCGCCCAGGCCGTCCTGGAGGGCTTCGGCCGATTCCAGGTCCAGGTTGTCGGTGGGCTCGTCGAGCAGCAGCGCGGTCACACCCGAGAGTTCGAGCAGCAGGATCTGGAAACGGGCCTGCTGGCCACCGGAGAGACGGTCGAAGGGCTGCTCGGCCTGCGCGGTCAGCTCGTAGCGGCGCAGCCGGGACATGGCGGCACCCCGGTCCTTGGCGTGCTCGCGCCAGAGGATGTCGAGCAGGGAGCGGCCTTCGAGCTCGGGGTGGGCGTGGGTCTGGGCGAAGTGCCCCGGCACGACCCGCGCGCCCAGCTTCCAGGCACCGGTGTGCGCCACGTCTCCCCCGGCCAGCAGCCGCAGGAAGTGCGACTTGCCCGAGCCGTTGGAGCCGAGCACGGCGACCCGCTCGCCGTAGAAGACCTCCAGGTCGAAGGGGCGCATCAGACCGGTGAGTTCGAGCCCGGCGCAGGTGACCGCGCGCAGTCCGGTACGGCCGCCGCGCAGCCGCATCCGGATGTCCTGCTCGCGCGGCGGCTCGGGCGGCGGTCCCGCTTCCTCGAACTTGCGCAGCCGGGTCTGCGCGGCGCGGTACCGGGACGCCAGCTCGGTACTGTTCTCCGCTGCCTGGCGGAGCGCCAGGACGAGCTTCTTCAGCTGGGCGTGCTTCTCGTCCCAGCGGCGGCGCAGCTCCTCGAAGCGGGCGAAGCGCTCGCGGCGCGCCTCGTGGTAGGTGGCGAATCCGGCGCCGTGCACCCAGGCGTCGGCGCCCGCCGGCCCCGGCTCGACGCTGACGATCTTCTGTGCGGCGCGGGCCAGCAGTTCCCTGTCGTGCGAGACGAACATCACGGTCTTGCGGGTCTCGGCGAGGCGCTCCTCAAGCCAGCGCTTGCCGGGCACGTCCAGGTAGTTGTCGGGCTCATCGAGCAGCAGGACCTCGTCGGGGCCGCGCAGCAGGGCCTCCAGGACGAGGCGTTTTTGTTCGCCGCCACTGAGGGTGCGCACCTCGCGCCACTGGGCCGTGTCGTAGGGGATGCCGAGCGCCGCGGTGGTGCAGATGTCCCACCGGGTCTCGGCCTCGTAGCCCTGCGCCTCCGACCAGTCTGCGAGGGCCTGGGCGTAATGCATCTGGGCGGCTTCGTCGTCGACGGTCATGATGAGGTGCTCGGCCGCGTCGACGGCGGCGGCAGCGGCGCGGATGCGGGGCGGCGCCACGGACACCAGCAGGTCGCGCACGGTCGAGGCGTCCCGTACCGAGCCGACGAACTGCGGCATCACACCGAGTCCGCCACTCACGGTGACCGACCCGCCGTGCGGCTTCAGCTCACCGCTGAGCAGGCGCAGCAGGGTGGTCTTGCCCGCGCCGTTCGGTCCGACGAGGGCGACCACGGACCCTTCGCCGACCCGGAAGGAGACATCACCGAGCAGCACTCTTCCGTCGGGCAGGTAGTACTCCAGGTGCGCTGCTTCCAGATGTCCCATGAAGGCGCATTCTGACCGCTGCGCGCCGTGGAGGCCAAATGCATTTCGGTGCGCCGCGTGACGCCCGGTGCCGCGGCGCGGGTGCTGCCCGGCTTTACGGACGCGCGGCGACGGCCCGGCGGCGGTGTCTCCGCTCATCATTGACCACATAGCAAGACGCCCATCTCATTATTCGGCTAGATCCCGTACGTTGCTGTGCATGCGGGAGCCGAGCAGGCGCCCGCAGTCCAGCGACCCGAGAGCGAGCCGCTGTCCAAGAAGGGAACGGTCATGCCGAAGGACACCGCCGTCTACACGCACGGGCACCACGAGTCGGTGCTGCGTTCACACACCTGGCGCACCGCCGCCAACTCGGCCGCCTACCTCCTGGGCTCGCTCAAGCCGCACATGCAGATCCTGGACATCGGCTGCGGCCCGGGCACCATCACCGCGGACCTGGCCGCGCTGGTACCCGAGGGACATGTCACCGGTGCGGACCGCGCCGCGGGCATCCTGGAGCAGGCACGCGCCACCACGGCCGAGCGCGGCCTGACCAACGTGGACTTCACGGTGGCCGACGTGCAGGCTCTCGACTTCCCGGACGACTCGTTCTGCGTGGTCCACGCCCACCAGGTCCTGCAGCACGTGTCCGATCCGGTCCAGGCGCTGCGCGAGATGCTGCGGGTGTGCAAGCCCGGCGGGTTCGTCGCCGTCCGGGACGCGGACTACGCCACGATGACCTGGTATCCGCAGGAGCCGGGATTGGACGCCTGGCTCGGCCTGTACCAGCGGACGGCCCGTGCCAACGGCGGCGAGCCGGACGCGGGACGCCGTCTCAAGTCATGGGCATATGAGGCCGGCTTTACGGACATCACCGCCTCCGCCGACACCTGGTGCTACACCACCGACGACGAACGCGCCTGGTGGAGCGGCCTGTGGGCGGATCGCACGCTGGCCGCCGAGTACGCCGAGCGCGTGGTGCAGGGCGGCCACGCCACCGCCGAGGAACTCCAGCGCATCGCGGCGGCCTGGCGACACTGGGGAGCCGAGCAGGACGGTTGGTTCGCCATGCTGCACGGGCAGATCCTGTGCCGTAAGAGGGGATAGCGCCTCGGAGCAACGGCCATGCACGATCCGCGGGGCGTCGGCGGCCACAGCGGTCGTCGCCGTCCCGACCGGCCGTCCCCTCCTCGCCCCACTGACCCGGTCAGCTCACCACCGCGTGCCCGACGAGCAGCCGCGCGCCCTTAGCGATCGCGGCGGCGTCGATGCCCGCGGCACGCATCTGCTCGTCGGGAGCGGCCGAGCCCGGCATCGTACGGACCGCGAGGCGCATCATGCGCGGCACCGGGCGGCCGTCGGCGAAGGCGTCCATGACGGCGTCCCCGAGGCCGCCCTCCTCACGGTGGTCCTCCACCGTCAGCAGACAGCCGGTGAGTTCCGCGGCCTCGCGCAGGGTGTGCTTGTCGACCGGTTTGAGGGAGTACAGGTCGATGACGCGACAGCGGATGCCCGTGTCCGCGAGCTCGTCGGCGGCGGCCAGCGCCTCGGGCACGGTCACACCCGCGGCGACCAGGGTGACCAGGTCCTCGTTACTGGCGCGCAGCACCTTGCTACCGCCGATGGGGAACGTCTCGTCGGGGCTGTAGAGGACCGGGGTCTTCCCGCGTGTGGTGCGCAGATAGCTGATGCCCGGCCGGTCGGCGAGTGCGGCGACGAGGTGGGCGGTCTGGTTGGCGTCGCACGGGTAGACCACGGTGGCACCGTGCAGCGCACGGAACATCGCCAGGTCTTCGAGCCCCATCTGCGACGGCCCGTCCTGCCCGATGGCGACCCCGGCGTGCGAGCCGACCAGGTTGACGTCTGCGCCGCTGACCGCTGCCATCCGCACGAAGTCATGAGCGCGGCTGAGGAACGCGGCGAAGGTCGCGGCGTACGGCACCCAGCCGCGCGCCGCCATGCCCACCGCGGCGGCCACCAATTGCTGTTCGGCGATGTAGCACTCGAAGTAGCGGTCGGGGTGCTCCTTCGCGAAGAACTCGGCGCGGGTCGAGTCGCCGACCTCGCCGTCCAGGACGACCACATCGCCGCGCGCGCTGCCCAGCGCGCTCAACGCGGCACCGTAGGCGTCGCGGGTGGCGACCTGCCCGCCCCGCTCGTAGCGGGGCAGGTCCAGGTGGCCGTCGTGCCGGACGTGCCGGGCGCGCACGGCGGGCGGCGGCTGCACGGTCACATGCAGATCGCGTAGACCGCCCAGTTCCTCGATGGCCTCGGCGGCGTTCGGTAGCGGCTTGCCGTGCAGGCCCTCGCGGTTCTCGGCCGATGCCACGCCCTTGCCCTTGAGGGTGCGGGCCAGGATCACGGTGGGCTGGCCCCGGGTGGCGGCGGCCTCGGTGTACGCCAGGTCGACGGCGTCCGCGTCATGGCCGTCGACCTCGATGGTGTGCCAGCCGAAGGCCGCGAAGCGGCGGGCGTAGGCGTCCAGATCGTGGCCGTGCCGGGTGGGTCCGCGCTGGCCCAGGCGGTTCACGTCGACGATCAGCGTGAGGTGGTCGAGGTGTTCGTACCCGGCCATCTCGGCCGACTCCCAGATGGAGCCCTCGGCCAGCTCGCTGTCCCCGCACAGCACCCACACCCGGTAGTCGGCGTGGTCGAGCCGCTTGCCCGCCAGGGCCTCACCGACCGCGACGGGCAGCCCCTGCCCCAGCGATCCGGTGGCCACCTCGACCCACGGCAGCCGTGGCGTCGGATGGCCTTCGAGCCGGCTGCCCGCCTTGCGGAAGGTCAGCAGCTCGGCCTCGCTGATCGCATCGGCCGCCTTGTACGCCGCGTACAGCAGGGGTGAGGCATGGCCCTTGGAGAGGATGAAGCGGTCGTTGCCGAGGTGCTGCGGACGGTCGAAGTCGTAGTGCAGATGACGGGCCAGTAGTACCGCCATCAGATCGGCGGCGGACATCGAGGACGTGGGATGCCCGGAGCCCGCCGCGTCGGCGGCGCGCACACTGTCCACCCGAAGCTGCTGCCCCAGGTCGGACAGCTCGTGCATGGTCAGGTCATGGGTCAGGCCCAGGGTCGTCATGGTGTGGGTCCTCCGACGATCGGGGTACGGGATCCGGTCATGAGTGCCTCCGGCGCGGCGGGCCGCAGACCTTCCGCGTAACCCCGGGTGCGGGCCTGAAACCCCGGCTGCCCGAGCTCGCTCCTTCGCCATGGCGAACGGCGTTGTCCCGTGCCGCGGCGAAGGTAGCGTGTGCCCGTCAAGGAGCGGCATTCGGTGCGTGCCCGTGGCCCGCGTCGGGAGCCCGCTGGGGATGACGGGACAGCCCTTGGGCAGAAGTGAGGGTCACGGTGGCGATTTCGTGGGCGGCGCGGACGTTGCTCGACAGGTACGGCAGTGATCCGACGGCGGTGCCCCGGCAGTGGGAGTCGATGGCCGTGGAGGTGGTGCTGCGGTACGGGTCCCGGTCCGACGCGGAGGCGTTGCTGCCGGTGTTCCTCGCCGATCCCACAAGGCGCAAGAGGCTGGTTGCGGTATTCGCCCGGCATGGGGACGTGCGGATGGGCGAGCGGCTGTTGGAGGCGTGCGTCGACGCGGGAAGGCTGCGCGACGGGGTACCGAGCGAGGTGCTGCACGCCGTGGGCTATCTGGGGTGCGAGTCGGCCCAGCGGACAGCGTGGGCGCACGTCACGGGACCGCAGTGCGAGTACGACGAGTCGAAAGACGCATGCCTGGGGTTGCTGCACCTCTCCTGCCGGGAGGTGCAAAGCGAGATCGCACAGGCTCTGGAGCAGCACTTCGGCGCTGCCTTCTTCCCCGAGTTCCTGCCGGTCCTCGCGACGAAGACGGGCGATCCGTCGTGGCGGGAGAAACTCGTCGAGTGGGGCGAGGAGGGTGCGTCCACGGATTGCAACGGCGGGCTGATCCTCGGCGTCGCGCTGCACGGTGGTGCCGCACACGCTGGTGGTGCGGCGCGCGGTGGTGACGCGGCGCGTGCCGCATTCATCCGCTTGCTGTGGAACCCGCGTTGGGAGGCCCAGGGCGGCGGGACGGGATCGGATCGCTGGGCGTACGCGGGTGCGCGCGTGCTGGGCATCGGTATACCGCAGCTGTACGGCGACTTGGTGACCCGGTTGCACTCCGACATGGACACCGCGGACAAACGACACTGCCTCGCGACCTTTACCGCGCTGCTGCATCTTTGGGTGCAACGGACATGGCTCGGCCTGCGGATGGCGTCTGAACCGGAGGAGAACAGTGCCGCGTTGTGCGACCTTCTGTTCGAGTGGTCGTCACCGCACGCGGACGACTCGTTGATGGGCCTGGCCGACCGCGCACTCGGCCACGACGACCCGATCATCAGGACGCTGTACCACCTGGAGGAGACGCTGCGCGGCGCGGCACGACACGAGCTGGAGCTTCGGGCCGCCACATCTCGTTGAAGGGGCGTGGCGGGGCCGCCTCACCCGCCTGTCGTTGGGCCGCGGACCACGCTGCGGTCCCGGGAGCACAGGTGTCCTGACGGAAACGATCACACCGCGGCGCTCGTCCCAACTAGGCTCCCCTATATGGAAATCCTGGGAACCACGCTGCGTATCTGCGTCGCGGACCTGGACGCCTCGGTGCCGTTCTATGAGCAGTTGTCGGGCAGCAGAGCGCTCCGTTTTGAGCGGGGCGGGGTCTCGGTCGCCGCGGTCGGCTGCTTTCTGCTGATGAGCGGGCCCGAAGAGGAGCTTGAGGTGCTGCGGAAGGTCGCCGCGACGATTGCGGTCAAGGACGTCGACGAGACGCGGGAGGTGCTTGCGGCGGCCGGGGCGCACATCGTGGCGGGGCCGCTGGCGTCGCCCGCGGGGCACAACCTGATCGCGATGCATCCGGACGGGTCCGTATTCGAGTACGTGGACCGCCGGACGGTGACGTAAGAGGCCTGCCGCCGCTCCGGGGCCCTGTCGGGCCCACGGAGAGCTGTGCCGACGGCGCCCTGTCCGTCGGCTCACGCCTCGGCGCGCTCGCTCGCTTCGTCCGTGGGGGGCCGCATCCGGAAGTCGTAGGCGTCCGGCAGCGGTTCATCCGTGATGCGGCGCCACACCTCGCCGATCGCCTCGTCTCCTTCGCGCAGGTCCGCCACCTCGAACTCCGCCTCGAAGACCGCACGCGCCGCATCCGTACGCCCCTCGGCGATCAGCAGTTCCGCCTCGATCAGCCGGAACCGCCCCCGCTCGCGGGTCTCCTCGTCAAGCCTCTCCCATACCGCACGCGCCGGCCCGGTCCGTCCCGCGGCCAGCAGCGCGGCGATCGCCTCGCGGCCGAGCGCCGCCGTCACCTCGCGCCACTCCGCCGGCCCCGCCTCGCCGTCAGCGGCGGCACCGGCACGCTGGACGCACAGATCGTCGAAGGCTTCGTCGTAGCGATCGGCGGCCCGCTCACGATGGGCTGACGATGCGTCGGCGACGGCGAGGCAGCGCAGCAGGGGCCAGCGATCCGATGACGCAGCCATCGCCAGGCCGCGTTCCCAGCTGCGCTCGGCCTGTGCCCGGTCGTCCGCGTGCCACTGCGCGATCCCCAGGTGGTACTCGATCAGCGGGGTGGCGGGCGCCGTCTCCAGCATGTCGCGCCAGTGCGGGGCCACCAGGACGTCTGCGGCCGTGCGCGGACCGCGCTGCTCCCGGGTGGGGAAGGCACCGGTGTCCAGTAGCTGCCGCCACGGCTCCTGCGCGACGCCGAGGGTGTCCTCGTCGAACGGTGTGCCGGGCAGCTTGTACCGGCCGCGCAGCACCTCAAGGGCGCCCCATCCGGAGCCGGTGGCGAGGCGCTCGCCCGGTTCGGCGTCGGCGCACGCCCGCCACGCCGTGTAGGCGGCGTCGACCTCGGCCCGCGGCAGCGCCTCGGCGAGCCGGTCCGTCACCTCGGCGCGGGCCGCCGACCAGTCGCTGCCGTGCACGGCTTGCGGGGCGGCGGACAGTGGTCCGTACGCTTCCAGCCAGGACAGCTCGCTCTCCGGTTCCATCCGGACGTGCTCCAACTGGGTGCGCACGAGACCGGCCTGGATCTCCGAGTAGCCGCCGGAGCCGGGTTCCGTCAGCCACTGCTGCCAGCGGCGCCCGCCGGGGCCCGCGCCCCACACGAAGAGCTTGCGGCCACGCAGCAGGTCGGTCGACGTCTGGACGAGACCGTGCCCCTGGTCGTCGAGTGCGGTGATCCAGCGGCGCTCGCCGTCGGGCACCTCGTAGAAGTAGTCGGCGGGGTAGGCGCTGCGCAGCGGGTAGGAGCGGTCGGTGCCGTCGAGTTCGGGCACCGCGACCCGGCGCAGGCTGCGTTCGTAGCTGAACAGCCAGGCCTCGTCGGCCGGCGCGAGGACGCGGTGCTCCTCGGGGACGGCAATGTTCGACCACCAGTAGGTGGGCGCCGCGTGCACATGCGGATTGCGGATGCGCACACCGACGTACAGGAAGTCGGAGTCCTCCGGCAGCCACAGGTCGACCTGGAAGGGCAGATCACGCAGCCGCTCCCACTCCCAGAGCCGCAGCATCTCACCGCCTCCCGAAGGCGCCGGCACCCGGGCGGCGTGCATCGGAGCGACGGAGAGGGTGGTGTGCCCGGTGGCGCCGATGTTCCACTCGATGCCGCCGGAGAACCAGGCGCCGTTCAGGGCGAAGTCGGCAGGCTGCAGGACCGGGTTGCTGTAGAGCAGCTCACGGCCGGTGGGCTTGTGGAAGAGCGAGTGGATGCGACCGCCGAGCCCGGGCAGCACGGTGACGCGCAGTTTCTCGTTCTCCAGGACGATCGTCGGCAGCGAGGTCTGCGTGCGGGTGCGGCCGTAACCGTCGATGACCGGCACCGGCAGGACACTGCGCAACGGTGCGTAGCGCAACTGGCGCGCCATGTCCCGCGGGAAGCGGGCGAGGTCCTGGGCGTCGATCTCGTGCAGTTCGTCGAGCGGGCGCAGCGGCGGCAGAGGGCCCGCAGGGCCGGGCGGAGCGGCGGGCAGGGTCAGGACGGAGCGGCGGATCGTCGGTCCTGTCGTCGGCACGGGTGCCTCCCCTTCGCGTTCACCTGCACAGTCAGTACGCCCTGGGCGGGCACGCGGCACAGCCGGTCACCCCCCGAGCACCATCGAACAGGGTGAACGCCGTCCTGACCAGGGGCGCCCGGAAGCCCGCCGGGTCAGGATTGCGCAAAGGCCGCCGACCGGCCGGCCGGTGCCACGAGTTGACCGGCAGATAGCCGGGCCAGTGCTGGTGGGCGGGCCGGGGCACCGCCGGGCCCGCGCTGCTGTCCGGGCCGGGACCGGGGCTGAGGCCGGGGGCCGGATCATCGGATTTCGGACGTCCGTGCGGGTCGCTCGGCGGCCGAGTGCGCGGGGAGCCGTCTTTGGCGGATTCGGGGAATAGCGGGTGGGGTGTGCCTGCTGGTGAGTGCATGGATTCTCACCAGCAGGAGACGTTCGGGCGGATCGGCATCTGGAGTTCGGCCCTGCGGACCGCGGGCGGCGATCCGGCACGGCACAAGGAGGTTGCCGAAGCGGTCGCCGAGCTGGACGAACTGGGATACGGGACGATCTGGCTCGGCGGCAGTCCTTCGGTGGCCGACGCCGCGGCCATCGTCGACGCCACCTCGCGCATCACCGTCGCCACCGGCATCCTCAGTATCTGGGACCACGCGGCGCAGGATGTGGCGGCGCAGGTCGCGCGGCTGGAGGAGCGTGCTCCCGGCCGGTTCGTACTGGGCCTCGGGGTCAGCCACAGCGTGCTCGCCCCGCAGTACGCCAAGCCCTACTCGGCCATGGTGTCCTTCCTCGACGGCCTCGACGCGGCGGCCCCCGCGGTGGACCGGAATCGGCGGGTACTGGCCGCGCTGGGTCCGCGGATGCTCCAGCTCTCCGCCGAACGGGCGCTGGGCGCCCACCCGTACCTGGTCACCGCCGGGCATGTGGCGCAGGCCCGCGCGGTGCTGGGGCCGCAGGCGCTGCTGGCACCGGAGCTGAAGGTCGTCCTCGACGCCGATCTCGACCGGGCCCGCGCCACCGCGCGCGGCGTCCTCGCGCTCTACCTCAAGCTGCCCAACTACACCGGCAACCTGCTCCGTCTCGGCTTCACGGAAGCCGACTTCGCCGACGGCGGCAGCGACCGGCTGCTGGACGAGCTGTTCGCACTGGGCGATATGGAGCGGGCCAAGGCACGCATCGACGCCTATCTGGCGGCCGGCGCGGACCATGTGGCCCTCCAGGCACTGGTCCGTGATGACCGAGGAACGGCACTGCCGCTGCCCCAGTGGCGCGAGCTCGCGGCGGCGCTCACCCTGCGCTGACGGCCCGGCCCGGCCCCCCGCCAAGGACGGGCCGCCACCGGCCGGGTGGGATCAGGCCGGACCGAGGACGGTACGGAAGGTCACCGACACCCGGCGGTGCCGAGGTATCCGGGCCGTGGTCCCCGGGTCGCTCTTGCGGGCGGCGATGGCGTGCCGCCAGTCGTAGCGGGCGGGACCCGTCATCACACAGAGGCTGCCGGCGGCGAGGTACACCGCGGCCTTCGCGCCGTCCTCGGGCCGGGTGAAGTCCATGGCGCAGCCGGAGCCGAGTGAGAGGGCGGCGACGGCCGGGCCGAAGCAGGGCACGCAGTCGACATGGGCGCTGATGCCCTGGCCCGGCTGGTACTCGTTGACGATGACCTGGTCGGCCTGCTGGTCCAGATGGCCCTCCTGGACCAGGCGCGCGGCGAGCCCGGCCGCCCAGTCGGGCAGCGGTGGGACCGGGGCGGCAGTCCTGGGTTCCTTGGCCACGCTGCGCCGGCCGTAATCGTAACGGTGGCCGTAGTGCTGGACCCGGCGTCTGAGCTCGGCCGACCAGGGGGCCGCGTCGATCTGCGTGAGCAGTACTGCGCACGCCTCGGAAGTGAGCCAGTCGGGGACGTAGCCCAGCCCCGGGACCGGGGTGGCCTGCGCGCCGTCAGACGCGGCAGCGCGGGTACCGAAGGACAACTGTCCAGGGTTGTCAGCCATGTTCGGAGCCTAACCGGGCGCACTGACAATCCATCGCCGTCCGTCTGCGCCGGGACCGGCGGCGGCAGGGCCGCGGAGGATACGCAAACGGGCGTCAGTGGGCGGTCATCTCGGCGGTGACCGCCCACCGCTGGTGATCGCGCCAGGCGCCATCGATGTAGAGGAAGTCGGGTGAGTAGCCCTCCAGACGGAACCCGGCACTGCGGGCCAGGGCGATGGACGCGGTGTTGGCGGGCTGGACGTTGATCTCCAGCCGGTGCAGGCCGAGAGGTCCGAAGGCATGCGCGACGACCAGGGCGAGCCCTTCGCGCATCAGACCGCGGCCGGCGGCGTGTGCGAAGGCGCCGTAGCCCAGCGCGCCGCTCCAGAAGGCGCCTTCGACAACGTTGTTAATGTTGATGAAACCCGCGAGGGCTCCGGTGTCACGCTCGCAGACGAGGAAGCCGTATCTCGTCGGGTCGTCGTGGAGGCGGTTCACGTACTCGGCGTAGGCATCCGCGGCGGCGGGCGGAAAGAGCCACGGGTGGTGCAGTGCCGTGCTCTCCCGCACCCGTGCGGTGAACTCCGGGCCGTCCGGGTGAGTGAACTGCCGTATGACCACACGGGGGCCTTCGGCGACGTAGCGGGCATTCAATGGCATCAGGCCACAATACGCCGAAGGATCGCCCGGACCTCGGAATTACGACGGTCTGAGCGGATACGGGAGCGTACGGCCGTCCCAACGGCACCACAGGTGCCCCGGGACGGCCGCACCGGTCAGGCCAGGGCGGGCTGGCGCAGCGTCAGCACCGCGTCCGGCTCCGCCGCGCCCGCCGGCGGTGCGACCAGCTCGGCCGACACGCCGAACGGGACCGTGAGCGCGTCTTCGCAGTGTCCCATCGGGAAGTCCGCCACGACCGGCACGCCCAGGCCGCCGAGGCGGTCCGTGAACAGGGCCGAGAGCTCCTCGCGCGTCCCGCACTCCTCCCACGAGCCGAGCACGACCGCCGCCACGCCCTCGAACCAGCCCGCGCGCAGCAGCTGGGTCAGATACCGGTCGAGGCGGTAGGTGTCCTCGCCGATGTCCTCCAGGCAGAGCACTCCCCCGGCGGCCGAAGGACGGGCCTCGGGGGCGCCGAGGTCCGTGGCCAGCATGGAGAGGCAGCCGCCGAGGGTGACACCGGTGGCCCGGCCGGGGACCAGCACCCGGCCCGCGGGGAGCGTGCGTACCGTCTCGGGCGCGAACAGGGTGGCCCGCAGATGGTCCTGGCCACGCGTGCTCTTGAGGAAGTCGACGCCCGCGGCCATCGGACCGTGCAGAGTGGCGAGGCCCATCCGGGTGGCGAACGCCTCGTGGAGTGAGGTGATGTCACTGAAGCCGACGAACACCTTCGGGCCCGCGGCACGCAGCGCGTCCCAGTCGAGCAGGTCCACCATGCGCTGCACCCCGTAGCCGCCGCGGGCACAGACCACGGCGGTCACGGAAGGGTCGCACCAGGCCTCCTGGAAGTCGTCCGCACGGTCGGCGTCCGTGCCCGCGAGGTAGTCGAATGCGGGGTGCTTCGCGAGCACATGGCGTCCGACGACGGGGTCGAGGTCCCAGCCGCGCAGGATGTCGAGACCCGCCTCCAACTGCTCCTCGGGAACCGGACTGCTGGGCGCGACCACCGCCACGCGGGCACCGGGCCGCAGCCGGGCGGGCCGGGTCAGGGGCTGCACGGCGGGCGGTGGTGGCGAGGCCGGGGAGCCGGACGGCGCGGTGGGCTGCGGTGGCGTCATCAGGTGAGCTCCAGTGTCGGGATGCCGGGCGGGATCAGGCCGAAGACCTGCGCGTACAGGGAGAACTCGGCCTCCAGAGCACGGATCATGGTGTCCGCGCGCCGGAAGCCGTGTCCCTCGCCGGGGAAGGTGAGATACGCGTGCGGCGGGCACCTGTCCGACAGGCGGGTGAGGAAGCGTTCGCACTGCGTGGGCGGGCAGATGACGTCGTCGAGCCCCTGGAGCAGCAGGAAGGGCACGCTGATCTGGTCGGCGTGCTCCGACGGCGAGCGTTCCTTGTACCGGTCGGGCACCTCGGCGAGCGGTCCGACCAGCGACTCCAGGTACTGCGACTCGAAGTCATGGGTCTCGCCCGTGCCCCAGCCGGTGAGGTCGAGGATCGGATAGGTGATCGTTCCGCAGGCGTACACGTCGGTGGTGGCGAGCGAGGCGGCGGTGGTCCAGCCGCCCGCGCTGCCGCCGCGGATGGCGAGCCGCTCCGGGTCGGCGCTGCCCTCTGCCGCCAGCGCTTGGGCCACCGCGGCGCAGTCCGCCACGTCCACCACGCCCCACTGCTCGCGCAGCCGGTTGCGGTACGCGCGGCCGTAGCCCGTGGAGCCGCCGTAGTTGACCTCCACGACGCCGATGCCGCGCGAGGTGAAGTAGGCGATCTCCAGGTCGAGCACGAGCGGGACGCGGCTGGTGGGTCCGCCGTGCACCCACACCACATAGGGCGGCAGCTCGCCGTCGGGTGCGGTGTACTGCGGGTGGTGCGGCGCATAGACGTGGGCGTGGATGTCGCGGCCCCCGGGTCCCGTGAAGGTGCGCATCCGGGGTTCGGGGTAGTACGCGGGGTCCACCGGGTCGTGGTGCGCACGGCCGATGACGGTGGCCGCGGCGGGGTCGGCAGTGGTGTCGGTGACGGCGGCGGTGTTCCATTCCACCACCTCGTAGCCGCTGCGCGGGCCGGCGGCCACACCGGTCACTCGGGTGCCGCGCACGGCGAGGGTGGCCGCCCACTCGGTCCAGGGGCCCGCCGCGTCGATCACCTCGCCGGTGTCCGGGTCGAGCACACCGAGCCTGGTGGCGCCCTTGCCGTGCACCACCGCGATCCGGCCGCCGGGCAGTGGAGCGAACCAGCGCAGCCCGATATGCCACACCGGACCGCCGAACTCCTCATCGCGCGGGCAGAGCGGCACCGGCGCCGCCAGCGAACCTGTCGGGCCAAGCGCGGCACGGTACAGGTTCCACCAGCCGGTGCGGTCGCTGGCGAACAGCAGCCGTCCTTCGTGGTCCCACTCGACCTGGGCGATGGCCTCCTCGGGGCCGCCCGCGAAGGGCACCGGCGCGCCGAAGGTGCCGTCCGCACCGACCTCGGCGAGCATGATCCGGGTGCCGTCCCAGGGCATCAACGGATGGTCCCAGGCGAGCCAGGCGGCCCGGGTGCCGTCCGGGGAGAGCCGGGCGCCGGTGACGAAGCGGTGCCGGTCGTCGGTGAGTTCGCGCACCGCGCCGCGGTCTTCGGCGGCCGAGCCGTCCAGCGGTACGGCGGCCAGGACGCGCCGTACGTCGGTGGGCTCCGCGCCCGTGAACTCCTCCAGGACGCACCAGACCTCGCCGCGCTCCAAGCGCAGGCCCGGGTCCACCCAGCGCAGCCCGGCGCCGACCGTGCCCACCGGGGTCAGCGGGCGCGGCACTGCGCCGGGCACATCGGGCTCGTAGGCGTACAGGCGCTGGTCGGCGAAGTGGGTGAAGACCAGCAGCGGGCCCTGGCCACCGGGTCGTTCGACGCCGTCCCAGGGCCGGCCGCCGTACTCGATGACGCGGCTGCGCACGTTCCACGGGGCGGGCAGCACGGACTGTGCCGTGTCTGATCCGGCCCGGCGCCGCATCAGGGCGCGCCGGCCGCCCTCCGTGGGCCGCGGCTCGGTCCACCAGGTCTCGGCCGAGACGCAGCCCGCGTATTCGGGACGCCCGTCGTGCGCGGCGGCCAACCCCGCATCGATCGGCGACGGCCACGATCCGTACGGCAGACTCTGCATCGTCTCCCCATCCTTCGGTGTTCCCGGTGCATTCCGGCGGCCGTGCTGCTCCTCGGCCGTCCGGGCACCCTGGTCGGCCTGGTGTATGTGCTCTTTCACGCGGTGCGCAGGAAGCGGTCGAGCACGCGGACTCCGAAGTGCAGTGCCTCGATGGGTACCCGCTCGTCGACGCCGTGGAACAGGGCGTGGTAGTCGAAGCCCTCGGGGAGCTTCAGCGGAGTAAAGCCGTAGCCGGTGATGCCGAGGCGGGAGAACTGCTTGGCGTCGGTGCCGCCGGCCATGCAGAACGGCACGACATGCCCTTCGGGAGCGAACTCCTCGATGGCGGTGCGCATCCGCGCGAACGTGGGCGAGTGCACCGGCGCTTCGAGGGCGATCTCGCGGTGCGCGAACTCCCAGTCGACGTCGGGTCCGGTGAGCCGGTCGAGCGTGGTGCGGAACTCGTCCTCGCCGCCGGGCAGACAGCGGCCGTCGACATGGGCGACGGCCTCGCCGGGGATCACGTTGACCTTGTAACCGGCGTCGAGCATCGTCGGGTTGGCGCTGTTGCGTACGGTCGGCGCGATCAGCACGCCGGCCGGGCCGAGCCGGGCGATCAGGTCGTCGACGGCGGCACTGCCGGCACCGCCGGCACCATCAAGGTTCGCCTCGATGCCGTACAGCGCGGCGAGTTCGGTGAGCGCGGCGCGCACCGTCGTGGTGAGCCGGACGGGCCACTCGTGTTCGCCGATGCGGGTGATCGCGGCGGCCAGCTTGGTCACCGCGTTGTCCCGGTTGACCCGCGAGCCGTGCCCGGCCCGGCCGCGAGCGGTCAGTTTCAGCCAGGCGGTGCCGCGCTCGCCCGCCGCGATCGGGTAGAGCTGTCTGCCCTGCCCGTCATGCACGGTGAACGCACCGGACTCGCTGATGCCCTCCGTGCAGCCCTCGAACAGCACGGCGTGCTTGTCGGCGAGGAAGCCGGAGCCGTCCTCGGCGCTGGCCTCCTCGTCGGCGGTGAAGGCGATGACGATGTCACGGCGCGGAGTGAGGCCCGCGCGGGCCCAGTAGCGGGCCAGGGCGAGGATCATCGCGTCCATGTTCTTCATGTCGATGGCGCCGCGCCCCCAGACCACGCCGTCCTCGACCGCGCCGGAGAAGGGGTGCACACTCCAGTCCTCGGCGCGCGCCGGCACCACGTCGAGGTGGCCGTGCACGAGCAGCGCGTCGGCGGTTGGGTCGCTGCCGGGAATGCGGGCGACGACATTGGTACGGCCGGGGGTGCGCTCCAGCAGGGTCGGCTTGAGGCCCGCGTCGGCCAGGCGCTCGGCGGCGTACTCGGCGGCGGGCCGCTCCGTGCAGGAACCGCCGCCGTAGTTGGAGGTGTCGATGCGGATCAGCTCGGAGGTGAAACGCACCACCTCGTCGAGCGCCTGGGCGTCGACGGCGGGCAGGCCGCCTTGCGGGGCCTGCCCGTGCGGCACGGTTCCGGTCTGCTCAGCCATACTGCTCCTCCACGGCTGCCGAGGCGATCGTGGTGACCGCCTTGAAGGTACGGATGCCCTCGTACATGGTGGCGCTGGTGTAGGCCACGGTCCGCTCACCGGTCCTGGCCACGCCCGGGACCACGGTCGCCGCCATGGACAGGTGCTCCGCGTCGAATTCGAGCTGCACGGTGTACGGCCCGGCGTCCCGCGCGGGCTCCTGCCGTACGGCGAGAGCCATGGCCTGCTTGGCGGCTGCCCTGATGTCGGCCGCGGTACGGGCGGGAGTGCGGCACACCGCGGCATACCGCGAGACATGGTCCTTGACGGCGACCTTGAGCGCTCCGGGCGCGTAGCCGAGGGCGTCCTCGCAGGTCAGGTCGTCACCGGTGATGAGGACCACGGGGACGCCGTACTCGGCGACGAGGGCGGCGTTCAACAGGCCCTCGCTGGCGCGCTCACCGTTGAGCCATACGCCGGTGATGGAGTTGGCCAGGTAGGTGTGGGCGAGGACGCCCTCCATGCCGGCGCCGGTGTGGTAACCGACGAAGGCGATGCCGTCCACGTCGCCGTGCTGGACGCCCTCGACCATGGACAGCGTCTTGTGCCGGCCGGTGAGCATCTGCGCGCGCTCGTCCAGGTTCTCCAGGAGGAGGTTGCGCATCGACCAGTGCGCCTCGTTGATGAGCACATCGTCGGCGCCGCCGTCGAAGAACCCGAGGACGGCGGCGTTCACGTCCGAGGTGAACAGCGCACGGCAGCGCTCCCACTGCGGTGTGCCGGGCAGTACATCGGCGGGCCAGGTCACGCCCGTCACGCCTTCCATGTCGGCGCTGATGAGGATCTTCACAGCTCGGGCCGCCTCCCTGTTCAGGGGCCCGCACGGGCCGCTGACATCAGTCATCGATCCGAGTAGATCACCTCAGCCGGGCACAGCTCCAGGCCTGGGTGGCCATGTGCGCGCAGACGGCAGCGCGCGCCACCGCGCCACCCGCGCCCCGAAAAGGGCGCGGCAACCCGCGCGAGCGGCCACGACGCCGCCGTATCGCACCGCGAGGCGGGCCGTGCGCAGCGTTATGGATCAGTCCGTCGCGGGCGTCTGCTCGACCTTGGCGGCCAGCTTCGCGAGCACCCCGTCGTAGATCCGGCCGAGCCCCTTCGGCGCGAAGGTCTTCTCGAAGAAGCCGCCGATGCCGCCCGCGCCGTTCCACACCGTGGTGACGGTGACGCGCGCCTTGCCCTCGCCCGCCGGCGTGACCAGCCAGGTGGTGACCATGGACGAGTTGCGGTCCCGCTCGACGAGTTCGCCGTCGGTGGGCTCGGTCACCTCCAGCAGGCAGTCCCGCACCCGCTTGCTGGTGGCCTGGAGCTTCCAGTGCACGACGGTGCCTTCGCCGTCACCGCCCTCGCGCACCTCGTACTCGCTGAAGTGCTCGGTGAGCACCGACGGGCGCGTGCCGCTGTAGTCGGCCACCGCATCGAAGACGTCGTCCGGCTGAGCCTCGATGATCCGTTCGGTGACGGCCTCGACCTGCGCCATGACACTTCCTCCAGCTCGTTGTCCCGTGTGTCGCACGTGCCTGTCAAGCCAATCACCCACCGGCACGCGCACCCAAATCCGGCACCCGCACCACCCGGCCGACCAGGACGAACTGTATTCCAGCCGCCGCCCCGCCCCGACCGGCGCGGACCCGGGCCGCTGCCACCGCCACGCCGCACAGAGCCACCTCGCACGATCATGGGAACATCTGTTCTATTATGAGCGCCAAAGCCACCGCCTAGCACGTCGAGGAGGCGTCATGCGCTGGGAGAACCTCACAGAGGACCGGTCCGCCCCGTCCGCGACCGGCGGCCCCGCCCCGCACGCCGCACTCTTCGGTGCCAACGCGGTGACCGTCCGCACCTTCGACACCCCCGAATTCCACGGCGTCACCTTCCACGAGGTGCGGGCGAGGACGGTCGTGAACCGCGTGCCAGGAGCGTCCCGCCTGCCCTTCGAGTGGACGGTCAACCCGTACCGCGGCTGCACCCACGCCTGCGTGTACTGCTTCGCGCGCAAGACGCACAGCTATCTGGACCTGGACACCGGCCTCGGTTTCGACTCGCAGATCGTGGTGAAGGTCAACGCCCCCGAGGTGCTCCGCCGCCAGTTGGCGTCGCCGCGCTGGAGCGGTGAGCACATAGCGATGGGCACGAACGTCGACTGCTATCAGCGCGCCGAGGGTCGCTACCAGCTGATGCCGGGCATCATCGCCGCGCTGCGGGATCGCGCGAACCCGTTCTCCATCCTCACCAAGGGCACCCTGATCCTGCGCGACCTCGACCTGCTCGCGCAGGCCGCCGAAGTCACCGACGTCGGCGTGTCCGTGTCCGTCGGCTTCACCGACCAGGAGCTGTGGCGCACCGTCGAGCCTGGCACGCCGGCGCCGCAGCGACGGCTCGACGTGGTGCGGGAGCTCGGCGCCCGCGGCCTGGGCTGCGGGGTGCTGATGGCGCCGGTGATCCCGTTCCTGAGCGACCACCTGGACCAGCTGCGCGCCACCGTCCGGGCCATCGCCGAGTCCGGCGCGACCTCGGTGACCCCGCTGGTGCTGCATCTGCGGCCCGGGGCGCGCGAGTGGTTCATGGCCTGGCTCGGGCAGCACCATCCGCATCTGGTGCGGCGCTACGAGCGGCTGTACGCGGCGGGGTCCTACGCGCCGAAGTGGTACCAGCGCCGGATCACCCGACAGGTGCACGAGCTGGCCCGGGAGTTCGGCATCGGGCCGGCCCATGCGGGGCTGGCTCGCAGGGTCCGCGCCCAGGAGCCCGAACCCGAGGCACCCTCGGAGCAGGCACGGCCCGCAGGGCCGACGCAGCTGACGCTGCTGTGACCGCGGGGTGGGCGTCTGGGCCGGGAGGCATCCCTCTCACGAGTAATTGTCAATACCTGTGGGTCGGTTGAGGTTGTTCAGGCTGCGTGAGCCTCGGGGTGTTCGACGAGGTGTCCGCGTTCGAAGCGGGCTCCGGCGCGGACGAGGGCCACGAGGTGGGGCGCGTTGACCGCCCTCCAGCGGGCCTGGGCGGACTCGACGAGCTTGAAGACCATGGCAAGCGCGGCGGCCGCGCTGCCGGCACCTTTGGTGACCTTGGTCCACAGCCGTACCGTCGCGAAGGTCGATTCGATGGGATTCGTCGTGCGCAGGTGAATCCAGTGCTCGGCCGGGAAGTCGTAGAACGCGAGCAGTTCGTCGACGTCGTCGGTGATCTTCTTGACGGCCTTGGGCCACTTCGCGCCGTAGGTCTTCTCGAATGCGGTGACGGCCTTGACCGCATGCTCGCGGTCCTCGGCGTTGCAGATGTCCTGCAGCGCCTTTCGCGCGCCAGGCTGGGCCGACGTCGGAATCGAGTTGAGCACATTGGCCGTTTTGTGAACCCAGCACCGCTGATGACGGGCCTTGGGGAACACCTCCGCCAGGGCCTTCCAGAAGCCCAATGCTCCGTCGCCGACCGCGAGGACCGGAGCGCGCATCCCACGCCGCGACATCACCCCGTACTACCTGGCGCAAGCCGCCTGATCTTCCCATCCCCGGTCGTCGACTCCCCGCGGCCGACCGCTCCAGAGCCCTTCGCAGTTCAGCGGCCCAGGGCAGCCGCATCACCCGCCGTGGGGTTGGTAAATCGAAGGTGTCGGGACCTTTATGACCTTGGAACGGATCTGTTTGTGCGTCAGAGGGCGCGGGCGAGGAAGATGTCGGTGACTTGGAGTACGTCGATTCCCCCGCCGTGGGCGTCGAGCAGGCGCCCGGCCTCGGCGAGTGCCTGCTCGCGATGGTCGTGGGGCAGGATGCGATAGGCGGACAGCGAGGCGAGGTGGCCGAGGTAGCGGTCGGTGTCGTACCGCAGGTCCTGCCGGAACCGGACCGATCGCAGGTCGGTGAAGTGGCCGTCCCGGCGGCATTCGGTATCCGGCCAGGCCTGGTCCCAGTTCCCGGGCTCGTCGCCGGAGAGGTCGGAAGCCAGGAAGCGGTGCGGTGAACCGGTGATGCCGTGACGGTCGCCGATGCGGGCGAGTTCGGTGCGCAATCCGGGGTCATGGATCCCGTGAGGGTTTCTGATCAGCGCCACGGTACTGCCGGGGGCGAGCGCGGCGCGGACCAGGTCCCAGCGCCGGTCTCGGTCCAGAAAATTCCAGGCGGAGGCGGCGAACAGCAACCCGTAGTGTCGCCCGCCCGGTTGCCACCGCTCGAAGTCGCCGACCTCGACCCTGACGTTCGGATAGCCGGCGGTGTTGCGTCGCAGGACCTCGGCCATGCGGGCGTCGGGCTCGACGCACACCAGCGGAATCCCCAGCGCGGCGAACGGCACAGTGGCCTTCCCGGTACCCGCGCCGACCTCCACAGCCGCACGGTCCCCGAGAGCCGCATACGCCAGTACCTCCGTGACCATCGCGGGCGAGTAGCCGGGGCGGGCGGCATCGTAGAGCTCGGCCACCTCACCGAAAACCTTGCTACGCGCAGCGTCGACGTGTCCTTCTGAGCCCATGAGCGTCCCTCGGCTTCTTGATCGGCAGGCGGGAACCCTACCGACCGGAAGCCTGCGCAAGCCACCGCTTTGGGAGCCCCCTTCGATCCGATTGTCAGGCCAGGCTCACAAACAGTCAGTGCTGTTCGGCCTCGGTGGCCTGGAGGCGGTAGGACTCGGTGCCGGTCTGGATCAGGGTGCATTTGAAGGTGAGCCGGTCGGCGATGGCGGTGCACAGGCGCGGGTCGGTGAACGTCTTGTCCCATTCGCCGAAGGGCGCGTTGGAGGCCACGGCGGTGGCCTTGCGTTCCTCGCGCTCGGTGAAGATCTGGAACAGCAGCTTGGCGCCCTTCTTGTCCAGGTTGAGGTAGCCGAACTCGTCCAGGCAGAGCAAATCGACCTTGGTGTAGCGGGCAATCACACCGGTCAGGCGCTTGCCGGCCTCGGCCTCGGCGAGCTCGTTCACCAACGCCGCGGTGGTGGTGTAGCGGACACTCATGCCGAGTTCGGCGATCGCTGTGCCCACCCCGATCAGCAGGTGCGACTTGCCGGTGCCGGAGTCGCCGATCAGGACCAGCGGGCGGCCGGCCCGCACCCATGAGCCGCTTCGGAGCGACCCGACGACTTCAGGGAGGACGTTGGGGTTCTTCTCGTAGTCGAAGTCCCAAGTTATCTGGGGTAACGGTGAAGACGTCTTGCGAAGTCGCTGTTCACCACGCTGCGGACGCGTCGGGAAGGCGGCTGAGGTTCATCCTCTGCCCAGGGTGTCTGCTCTTGGAGGTAAGTCGCTGTCCTGTTGGAGTGGTGCTTCCGTAGGATCACGTCATGACTGCCGATGCCCCGCTCACCCGAGAGTCGTTCCGGCGCCTCCATCCGATTGACACGCCCCGGCCGGTGTCTCAGGTGCCGGATCGAGTCTGGACTGACGAGGACTGGGACCGGATCCGGCGCGGATATCGAGCCCGGGACATGGATGAGAAGTGGAACGTCTTCGTTGAAGGCGATGTCCTTTTCATGCACCGGAGTTGGACCGGTCAAGGCGTCTATGAGGTGTCCTTTGCCCCAGTGACTGGTGGTGGGAGGAAGATCGCCTCCGCTGTTGTGGAGGCCGATCGCGAGCGCTATCGGAGTGTGGGGGACGAGTACGACTGTCTGATGCTGGAGCTGATCATCAGCGCGATCGTCCTTGGTGAGCCCGCCGCCGAACTCCGGGCCGGTGTCGTGAAGTTGACTGCTCGGGCTTCGGGAAAGAACGATCTTCCTGCGGGCGTGGTGGAGCACAGTGCTCTGGGATTGCGCTCCGGATCGTAAGCTCTGCAGCCCGACGAGTGCTGTCACGAGGTCGGGTCATGTGACTGGATCACCCGTTGCAAGCGGAGAATCTCGCCGTGTGCGGCGGCCAGTCGTTGTTCGAGTTCTTGGACGCGTTCGCGGTGGGTGGTGCGCTCACGGCGGAGGGCGTCGGTAAGGGCATGGATCACTGTGCCGTCGTCGGCTGAGGGTGCCTGTGGTGGAGACTGGTTCTCGGTTTGTTGCTGGCCGCGCAAGGTCTCGATGCGTTTGCGCAGGTCGGTATGGGCGTAGAGGAAATCCAGGCTGACGCCCGCCGCGCGGGCAACGGCGCGGAAGTTGATCTCCTCGCGCTCCTTGATCAGCTTGCGGATGCCTGCCTCCGCTCGTTGGACGGCCTGCTGGTGCTTGTCCTGCGCGGCCTGCCGCAGGGCGGCGATCCGCCGGTCAGCAGGAGGCAAGGTTTCCGGGGCCGTTTCGTGCGGCCGCTTGCTCATGAGCGTGATGCCCCTTCGCTGTCCGAGGTGCTGGCGGCGTCCTGGTAGCCGGTGCGACCGAGCACGCCGGCGCCGCGGACGACGGCGGTGCTGTCGGCTGGCTGAGCTTCGAGGGCGACGATCTCCAGCTGCATACTGCGGATCTCCGCGTTGCGCTGTTCCATCCAGACGTTGGACCCGCTCATCGGCTCGCCGTACCGCTCGGTGTGCCGGGCCTGCCGGGTGGCGACCAGAGACTGAGTCTCGGCGAGTTGGCGCTGGATGTCCGGCAGGAAAGTGCGGTCGGTGGCGAAGTGGTCGCAGCCGTGGCAGGCGTTTCCCTTGTCGCAGGACCGGGTGGGCGGCAGCAGGCAGTAGCCGTTGGGCAGGATGCGGTCGGTGCGGCGGTCAAGCTGCACGAGGTCGAGCATGTCGCGACGGTCCATACCGACCTCGCGCCCGTCGCGCCCGATCTTGGCCAGGGCGAGGAACTCGCGCTCGGCCGTGCTCGCGAGGGTCGCCGCATAACGCATCGTCATCTCCGGGGAGAGGTGGCCCAGGTAGCGCTGGACGACGTGGATGGGGGCTCCAGCGTTGATGAGGGTGGTCGCCTTCGTATGGCGAAGCCGGTGGCTTCGTGAGTAGAGGAGGAGCTCGCCGCGTGAGTCGTGCAGGTCCAGGTGGTGGCTGAAGTCTTTCAGGACGTGGTTGTAGTTGCTGGTCTCCCAGGACTTGGTGCCGTGCCGGTTGCCGGTGGTCTTCGGGAACAGGTAGCGGATGGTGTCGGCGGGGCCCAGGTTCCAGTGCCCGCGTACCCATGCCTGCTGTTCCCGGATGATCTCGACCACGTCGCGGCCGACGAGGATGGTGTTCGGTGCCCCGTCGATCTTCGTCTGCTGGTAGCGGAGCCGGGCGACCATCCCGCCCTCGGGAACCGTGGCGGCGTCGAGGCCGGGGATGTCCGACAGCGGCTCGAAGTCCATCATCAGCACTTCGCTGGCCCGGCGTCCGGTCATGGCCTGGACAAGCCAGGCCCGCATGACCGCGGGATGTCCGAGCCCGGCCAGCTCGACCTGGCGGGCGTCGCGGACGACGGTGCGGGTCTGCTCGGTCGGCAGGCCGAGGAGCTCGATATGGGTGAGCATGCTGCTCAGATCGGTGTCGTTGATGTAGTTGCGTTCGTCGGCCGCGCGGACCTCGCGCTGGCGGGGCCGGTCGGCGGGGCGGAACATGCGGGCATGGCTGTCGGTGAGCTCCCGCCACCGGGCATCGTCCAGGGCTTCGGCGGCCTCGGTGCGGCAGTCGGTCATGACCCGGTAGAACTGGTCGATCGTCTGCAGGTTCTTGTTGATCGTGCGCGGCTTGAGGCTGCCGCCAACCTCGGCTCGGCCGGGCGTCTCGCGCTGCCAGTTGTGTAGGAAGGTCCCGAAATCCAGCGCGAGTGCGCGCAGGCTCCGCTCGGAGCCCTCGGCCAGGGCCGGGTGGTCGATTCTGCGCTCGGTCACGAACGCGGCGAAGCGCGCCGTGTTCACGCGGTGCTGCATTACCGTCGACCAGGTCAGTTGTCCGGATTCCATCTGCAGCCGCAGGTAGAACTTGGTCCCCTCCCGCAGCCAGAGCGGGGTGATGTCGCCCCAGCGGACGGCGGTGTTGGCGCGCGGTTCGTGCTCGCGCCGCGGGATGCGCGGGTCCAGCCGTAGCGACCAGATGTCGTGGCGCCACCAGTCGACCCCGCTGGCGTACTGCCGCAGTAGCCGCTCCAGCATGCCGCGCAGGGCGTGCTCGGCCCGGAGCCGGTGCCCGACGGCGGGCATCCGGCCCCGGTCGGCGTGGAATCTCCGGGCCCAGGCGGTCATCCACTCGGCCGGCGACCGGTCGGCGAAGGAGGCGACGTGTGGGTGGCGTGCGATGACGTCGGCGGCGGTGGCCGTCCAGCGGTTCCACTCGCTGGCGTGGGCCTGCCGTTCGCCGGTTCGCGCGCAGGTGGCCAGCCACCATCCGACCTCGCGGCGTATGACCAGTGGCAGGGCGGTAACGTCCAGCCGGACCTGCCGCGATCCGCGCATGAACACCCCGGCCAGCCGGGGGTCCCGCCCATCGAAGAGCGGCCCGGTGAACACCGGGTCCAAGCCATCGATCAGCGCGGCACTCTGCGCGAACCGGTCCGGGCGGGTCGAACCGCCAGCAGGAACTGACGGGAGGTGGTGGTCAGTCATGCTGAACTTCCCTCCAAACCACGCCAGTTGGTAGTGAACGATTTCCAGTTCGCCAGGGTCTTCAGCTCGGCGTCCTCGGTGACCCAGCCATAGAGGGTCAGCGTGGTTTGCACGTCGGCGTGGCCCATCCGTCGCATCACCACATGCTCGTGAGCCCCGGACAGCAGCAGCGCAGTCGCGTGGGTGTGGCGCCACCAGTGCGGCGTCCAGGCGGACGGAACAGCTTTCCCCAATCGACGCTTGAGACCGTCGACCAGGTCGTAGACGGTCTCCGGCCGCAGCGGCGCGAGCCACTCGCCGCGACGCAGGTTGACGAACACCCACCAGTTCTCCAGGCCCACCGCCCGATGGGCGTCGGCATCGCACAGTTCCCACACGTACTCGCTGTGCAGACGCTCCAGGTCGTCGCTGATGTAGATGCGGCGGAACCGACTGTTCTTCACCCGCACCCCAGCCGGATGGTCCTGCCGCGGCACGACCTCGACGAACGGGGTCCCGCCCCGGCCGACATGCCAGTCGCAGTGCTTGAGCGACAGGCACTCACCCAGCCGCATCCCGGTCTCGCTCAGCGTCGCGAACAACAGCCGATCGCGTACCGATCCCGTCCACTGCCCTGACACGGCATCGAAGCGTGCGCACCCGTCGAGGATCGCCTCGGCCTGGGTCGGCGTGAGCACCGGTGCCGGCCCGCGATCGCGGGTTCGCACGCGCACCGCCGGGCTCGCTTGATCACTTCCGTGGTCCAGGTGAGCCAGAGCCCTGACATAGCGGCTGCGGGCCCGGCGCCCACCGGCCCGGTAGAGCCGTCCGGCGACCGCAGTCCCGTGCACATCTGCGTGATAGCGGTAGAACGACAGCACCGCCGCCACTCGCAGCCCCACCGTCGACTCCGCCACCCCACCCCGGGCAGCACCGGCACCCGGCAAGCGGTGCACTCCGACCGGATCACCGGTCCGCAGCACCGTCAGGAACGGCAGGAACGACGGCAGCGTCACCTCGTTCCACGCCAGCCCGGCCGCCTCCAGGTAGTCCCACCACGCGTTGAGTGACGCGGCGTAGGAACGCAGGGTGTGAGGCGACGCATCCCGGCCGACGCGCAGGAACTCCAAGAACTCCTCGACGGGCATGACCGGCAGGTAGTCGGCACCGACCACTGTCCACGTCCGCCCATCGCCCAAATCGACTCTCTGTACTGGCACGACGCCATGCTGCCGACGTCACCGACGCTGCCGGGCCACCCCGGATAGCGAAACGCCAACGACCACCACAACGAGTGAACCCCACGCTGACCGACGTTCCAGACAGGCAAAGAAGAACCCCAGATAACTCAAGCCGCTTCGGGCGGGGGAACTTCGCGGCCCGCACCATGCGCTGTTTGCGGCGGACGTCCCGGTCGGCGCACTCGGTCTGCAACAGGTCGGCGAGGAACTGCTTGTAGGAGAACTGGTCGCGGCGGGCGTCGGCGGCCAGTTCCTCGAACCGCTCGCGGATCGTGGGCAGCCGCAGCCGCAGCAGCTTGCATGCCTCGTCGATCACCGCGTCCTCCGCGTCGCCGTCCGGCAGCGGCATCCTCGTGGGCGGAACCTGCTGGTCAGCGGCCTGGTCTGCGGTGACGGTGGGGCTCATGCGGTGCCTTCCTCAGGGGATTTCGCAGAGATGGTCGGTTTCAGCAGCCGGTCGTACTTCGCCATCGACGGCAAGGGCCGGGCGTCCTCGGGCAGATGCCGCCGGGCGTTCAGGGAGATCACCTTCGCCCCCGGTTCCGGGCCTGCCGCCTCCTGGACGGCGACGGGCCCGGAACCGGCGCGGGCGGCCGAGGCGGCCCGTCCGGGCAGCACCTCATCGGCCCGGTCCGGCTCGGCCTCGGGTGCGTCGTCCAGGGCCTTGCGGGCCTCGATGGCCACCATCTCCGCGCTGACCGACCCGATGCGCATCACCGTCTCCATCCCGGCGACCACCGCCTGCGCGGGCAGCTGACGGTGCAGCAGCAGGACCTCGATCAGCGTGCGGGTGCCCTCCCGTTCCCCGTGCGCGGCCCGGGCCGCCGACCAGAACGCCTCATGAACGCCCGTGAAACCGCCCTCCGCCCGGGCCTGGGCCAGGGCAGCGGCCCCCGCGAACGCGCCCGGCTTGACCAACAGGATTTCCAGGTAGTGGTCCAGGTCGTCGTGGTAGGTGTAACGGCGGGTCAGCCAGGGGTGCTGGGCCACGACCTTGCGACCGTCGAAGACCAGCAGCTCGTTCGCCTTCAACCGGACCCGCACCTGAGTGCCGATGAACCGGGCGGGCACCGAGTAGTAGCCCTGCCGGACCGTGATCCGGCCGTTGCGGTGAACGGTCGGGGTCAGGTCCAGCCCACAGTCGAAGCCGTCCGCCGGCAAAGCCCCCAGCGCCGGCCGCTCGGTCTCGAAGTCGAAGCCGATACTGGTCGGCCGGCCGTGCACGTGCCGGGCGTCCTCGGCCGCGTCGATCGCCGCCAGACGCTCGTTCAGCTCCGCCAGCGACTCCACCACCGGTGGCGGCACCAAGTGCTTGCGCCGGAACCGGCCTCCCTCGTGCTCCACCCCGCCCTTCTCGTGGGCCCCCTCGATTCCCGGCGTGCAGTAGAACGCCGAGAAACCGAACCACGAGCGGAACGTCGCCCAGCCGGTCGACTCCTTGCGGGAGCGGCCGAAGCGCACCTGCTTCACCGCCGGTTTCAAGTTGTCGTAGCGGATGTGCCGCGTCGGGACCCCGCCCAGCACCTCGAACGCCTCCGCGTGCCCCTCCAGGAACGCTTCCTACGAGGCGGTGGCGTAGACGCGGTGGACGGCCTTGCCCGAGTACGACATCCGCAGCGTGAACAGCACGCACTTGCGGCGCTGCCCGGCCAGGTCCAGCCACACGTCCGCGAAGTCCACCTCGGCCTCCTCGCCCGGCAGCTTCTTCTGCGGAACCGTTCCCTCCAGGTGACGACGCCCCTCCAGCGCCTCCGCCACGATCTGCGGACGCCGCTTGTGCACCCAGTTGGCGACGGTCGAGTACGACGCGTGCTCGAAGTCATGCTCGGCCGCCAGCCGCGTCATGATCCGGTCGATGGTGTGCTTCTGCTTGCGCGGCGCGTTCACGTCCTCACGCAGCATCGCGTCGATCGCGCCTCTGACCGGCTCCAGCACCGACCGCCGCGGCGGAGGCTTCTTCCGCTCCTTGGGCACCGGCGCCTTCAAGGCCTCGGCCACCGTGTTCCGGCTCACCTTGTACCGCTGGGCCAGCGCACGCCCCGACAACGTCGGATCCGTCCTGTGGTCACGACGAATCCGTTCAAAAATCCACTCACGCGAGCGATACACACAGGTCCCCTGACATGACCGTGATCAACTCGCACATCGTGGCGCGGCCAATCGGCCCACAGGCCCAATTACTCCAAAAGCGGCATGTCGCACACCATCACACCGGGTGGCTCCCGATCCCGTTCGCAGACCGGTGGCTCTCAATGCCGCTGGAGCAGTGGCTCCCACCCACGTTGTTAAAAACATCCTGTCCGACCACTCGCCGATTACCGCGCTCCGCACATGGTCAAGTGCGGAGCGTAGTCGTACGTTTGCCTCCCACCACATACAAGGTGCCCCGCAACCGCGCCAACGGTCCGGGGCCGGACGCCTTCTGGGAGGCATCGTGACGGAACATACCCGCCTGAGCGCCAGTGATCTATCCAAGTACCGGTCACATGCACAAAGGGTGCTCGGCGCGCAGACCCTGGCTCGGCATACGGATCTACTCCAGGACGTCACCAGCTTGCGTGACGCGGTGACAACCATGCGGGAAGCCGTCCTGGACGCACTCGGCGGTGACCTGGACCCGGTCACCAGGGCCACCGTCGAGGCGGCCGAGGAGATCGCCGACCGGCGTGCCGGAACCGGGCTGCAGAGCACCGACGATCTTGCCCGCGCCCTGGCCCGCTCCGTGCTGCTGCTGGTCGACACCTATGAGCTGGTCTGATGTGCGGCCGGTACCAGCGTCGCCGCCGGCACGCCACGCAGGTACGCGTCGCACTGGAGACCATCATCTGCGTTGCCTGGGCCATGGGCGTGCTGAGCATCGTGACGGGGCGCTGATGGCCGCCTTACAACGCCCCCTGACCGAGTGGGCCACCGACATGCTGTCGGACATCAGCGACACGATCAGCGGCCCCCACCCCACGGCCGAGGCCATGGACCAGGCCCGTTTCAATCTGGAGCTGGTCAGGTGGTCGGTGGACGCCCATATCCGCGCGTGCGCGTACACCGTCATCGCCCGTGATCTGTGCGGGCTGATGGAGAGGCGGTCACATGCCGGATAACAGGATCCGCTTCCCGTCCCCCGTGCTGGAAGCCCCCCTCACCGCTCTGCCCGGTCAGTACCGGGACGCGTCCCCCGTCCTGCCTCTGTTCATGGAGCCGCCGCAGCCGGCGCACGGCTGCCCGGTCTGTGCGGAAGTGTTCTCCGGTTGGCAGCTGGCCACCGACCGCAGCGGCGGGGCGTGGGACCCGTCCAGAGCCACCGATCTTGCTGTTCTCATCAGCCGACACACCGACGGCCACGGAGACCGTCTGCCAGACTCGCGAGCCCAGCAAGATCCAAACGAGCGACCCTCCGGGACCAGCCCTTAGTTCTCCAGGCGGACCGGCATCAGCACCGAGAAGGTCTCCTCGGTGTCGGTGCGGCGGATCGCCAGGGGCGCCGTAGGGGCTCCGAACTCCAAAATCAGTTGGTCGCGCGCCCCGGCGTCGAGGGCGTGCAGTAGGAACTCGCGGTTGACGGCGGCGGCGTACTGATCGTCCTCACCGTCTTCGCAGATGGTGACCTCGCCGTCGGTCGCCATCGCGAGCAGGCTGAGGTCGCAGGACGCGCCGTCCTGTTCGCGCACCTCGCTCGCGCGGACGGGGCCGGTTTCCAGCGCCTTGCGGAAGGCCGGGACGTCCACGAGGGCACGGCGTCCTGCCGGCAGGCGGACGAGGCGACGGTAGTCAGGGAAGTCGTGGTCGCTGCGCCGGCCCGCCGCCTGACGATCCCCCGCCTCCAAGGCCACGCGGTCACCCTCCACGGTGAGCTGGACGGGCGCGTCGTCGCTCAGCAGCGCCCGCATCGCGTCGGCGAGCGGGGACGGCACGATGGCCTGCACACGAGGGCCACCATGGCCGGTGGTACGGGTGTGCGCGACAGCCATCCGGTACCGGTCGGTGGCCACGACATGGAGCTCGTCGCCCTCGATGTCGAACAGGACACCGCAGAGCATCGGCAGCTCCGGGTCGGCACTGGCGGCGAAGCGGACCGCGTCCAGTGCGGCGGCCAGCTCAGGTGCGGAGACGGTCGATCGGACGGTCGTGGTGCCCAGCGACGTCATGGGGTTCTCCCTGCATTCGAGTAGTGCTCGGATCGTGGAGAACTCGCTGCGGGCATCACAAAGGCCCTGTTCGAGACGGCGTAGATGTGCCTGGAGCAACTGGTACACCAGGTCGGTGTCCGCGGCGGACCACCCGGCCAGCACCAGCCGGATGTCCGCCAACGGCATGCCCGCCCGGCGCAACCGGGCCAGCAACTGGGACTCCGCAAGCTGCCCGGGGTCGTACCAGCGGTAGCCGCTCACCGGATCCACCCAGGCCGGGACCAGCACGCCGACACGGTCGTAGAACCGCAGAGCGCTCACGCTCAGTCCACCGTCACGGGCCATTTCGCCGATACTGCGCATCTCGCTCTCCACACCCAGCACTCTGGGCCCTTCACCAAGTCGAGGGTCAACAGCGGGTCGGGTTCGAACACGGGAGAGCGTGCGAGTACGCGGACGCTGCCCGACCGGTGACGGCCGGGCCGTTCACACCTCGTCACCGAGTCAGCGGGTCACCGGGCCCCGGTCCACTGCAGCTCCAGGCTGCGCCCCTGCGCGCGCCCCGCCTGCGCCGATGCGGTCCGCACGGCCGGGTCCAGGAAGTTCACACCGAACGCCGTGCGTGACGCCTCGTCCGGCTCGACGACGGCGACCTCGGCGCCGCCCGCGCGGAGCTCCGCAAGGGCTTGAGACAGCGGAACCTCGCTGGGGAAGAGTTCGGTGACGCCGAGCGGCGCGATCACCAGCACCCGGCTCGCCCCGGCGGCATAGTCCGCGTTCTCTGCGGAACGGACGCCGCCGTCCATGTAGCGGCGGTCGTCGATCGTCGCAGGTGGCCACACCGCCGGCACCGCGCAGCTCGCCGTCACCGCGTCGACCAGGCTGACGCCCGACGTCTTGTCGAAGATCCGTGGCTCGCCGCTCTCCACGTCCACCGCGACGATCTTCAGCGCGCGCTCCGGCCAGGCGTGCGACGGCAGCCGTGACTCGATCACCGCGCGCCGTTCCGTCTCCGCAACGGTCGCCGTGCCGAGCGCGTACGCGCCCACCGCGCGCCGCAACTCCGCGAAGGAGGGGCTCTTCTGGAGCAGCGCGGTCATCTGCGCCACGAAGTCCTCCATGCCGCCCTCGGCCATGATCTCGGCGGCCTGGAGCGCGGGCACGGTTTGCCGGGCGTACAGCTCCGCCAGGCTCAGCCCGCTGCCCAGCTGCGCCGCGACGGCGGCACCCGCGGACGTCCCCACGATCAGGTCGGCCCCGGTGACGTCCTGCCCGGCGTCGGCGAGACCGACCAGCAATCCGGTGATCCAGGCGATCCCACTGACGCCCCCGCCACCCAGTACCAATGCCTCACTCATGGCTCTGCGTTCCCCTCACCCGTGTATGCGTTCGCATGCAGGTTACGTCGGACCACCGACACCGGTCGGCTCACCCGTCGCTGCCGAGCCGACCTACTGGGGCCCGTTCGTCGGTGCATGGCCCTGCGGCCGATCGGGTCAACCCCGGACCGGTTGATCCACCGATCTGACAAGCCGTCAGAGACGATGGGTTTCCGGGCCGCGCCCGCGGTCCTGAAACCTCGGCCCCGGGAGCCCCTGTGCACAGACGCGCAGCCGCCCTGTGCGGCGCCGCCGTTGCGGTGGCCACCATCGCGTCGGCCGCTCCGTACTCCGCGACCGCCGCCCCCGCCCCCCGCACCGCCCCGGCCGCACCCGTCTGGACTAAATGCGCCACCGACGCGTACCCGGCATTGCAGTGCGCCTCGGTGCGGGTGCCGCTGGACCACGCGCGGCCGGCCGGACGGCAGATCACCCTGGCGCTGTCCCGGGTGCCGCACACCGCGCCCGCGGCGTCGTACCTGGGGCCGCTGCTGGTGAACCCTGGCGGCCCGGGCGGCAGCGGGCGCACGCTCGCCGGTTTCGTGGCGGCGGCGCTGCCGCGGAAGGTCGCGGCGCGCTACGACGTGATCGGTTTCGACCCGCGCGGCGTCGGCCGCAGCAGGCCCGCACTCGACTGCCGGCCCGGCCACTTCGCCCCGGTCCGCCCGCCGAGCGTGCCCAAGGACGCCGCAGGGGAACGCGCGAACCTCACCCGGGCGCAGAACTTCGCCCGGGCCTGCCGTGCGGCCTACGCGGACCTGCTGCCGTACCTGGACACCGTCAGCGCCGCCCGCGACCTGGAGAGCATCCGGCGCGCCCTGGGCGCCGGCCGGCTCAGCTACTTCGGCTACTCGTACGGCACCTATCTCGGCGCTGTGTACGGCAAGCTGTACCCGCACCGCGTCCGCCGGATGGTCCTGGACTCGGTGGTCGACCCCACCGGTGTGTGGTATGCGGACAACCTCCAGCAGGACTACGCCTTCAACGCCCGCCACCAGGCGTTTCTCGCCTGGGTCGCGCAGCACGACGCGGTGTACCGGCTCGGCGGCGACCCCGCGCGGGTCGAGGCCGCGTGGTACGCGATGCGGGACGCGCTGACGCGGCACCCGGCGGGCGCCGTGGTGGGTGCGGCCGAGTTGGAGGACACCTTCCTGCCGGGCGGCTACTACAACGGGTTCTGGCCGCAGCTGGCCGTCGCCTTCGCCGCGTACGTCCGCGACAAGGACCCGAAGCCGCTGGTCACCGCCTACCAGGAGCTGGGCGCGGTGGACGCCGCTGGCGACAACGGCTACAGCGTCTACACGGCGGTGCAGTGCCAGGACGCCGCATGGCCGCGCTCCTGGCGCACCTGGCGGGCCGACAACCGGCGGGCCCACCGCAAGGCGCCGTTCTCGACCTGGAACAACGCCTGGTACAACGCCCCCTGTGCGTTCTGGCCGCGGCCCCGGGCGGCCGCCGCGCCCCCGGACATCACCACCGACGCCCTCCCGCCGGTACTGCTCTTCCAGGCGACCGAGGACGCGGCCACCCCGTACGAGGGCGCGATCACCGTGCACGGCAAACTGCGCGGCTCCAGCCTGGTCGTCGAGGAGGGCGGCGGCAACCACGGCATCACGCTGAGCGGGAACGCCTGTCTCGACGACCACCTGACGTCGTATCTGATGTCCGCAACCGTGCCGCGCAGCGGGCACCGCATCGACGCGGTGTGCCAGAAACTGCCCGACCCCCGGCCGCTCAGCACCAAGAGCACCACGGCCCAGGGCGCCGCACTGCACCGGATGATCGGCTTTAGACCGTAAGCCTTCGGCTGCCGGCCCGGCTTCGCAGCGAAGCCGGGCCGGCAGCCATGACAGGGTCCCCGTGACAGGCGCGTCAGGGCCGCTGCCCCGGCTTGTCCACCACACCCCAGGCGGCGCGGGCGCTGACCATCTCACCGTCCTGCATGCTCTCGCCCAGGTAGACATAGGTCTTCGGGTCGAGGAAGAACTCCTGGCGGCCCTGCGCACCTGAGGGGATCCTCGTCGGATAGTCCACGAACACGCCGATCGCGTCGCGCCCCAGTGGGTCCTTGACGCCCTGCTCCACCCGGGCCCCCGGGATCTTCGCGAGCGCCCGGTACATGCTCGCCTGCACCTTGGACGGGATGAGGACGGAGCGGAACAGCACCGAGATCTCCCGCCAGTCACGCTGCGCCTGAGTCTCGTGCTTGATGTCACCGATGGCGTGCTTCTCGCGGATCTTCTTCATCATGGCGTCCGGGTCACTGGGCAGGGTGACCAGCAGGCGCCAGAACTGTCGCTGGGAGCGGTCGTCGTAGCCCTCCTTCTTCCACTTCTCCTCCTGGTTGGGCCCGTACCAGACCTGGAGCTTGGTCGGGTCGAACGACTTCGGGATGCGCCCGCTGGGCGGATAGCCGGGGAGAGTGGCAGATCCGGTGCCGTCCCAGCGGGTCCACTCCTCCGACTTCGACGGGTCAATGGTGACCGTGCCGTGGTCCGTGGGCCACTTCATCTTCTGGGTTCCGTTGGAGAGGCTGACACTCTTCTCGTACACCCACTGCTTCGGTCCCGGCTCGGTGACCGTGCTCTTCTCCACGGTGGCGGCGGCGAGTTCCAGGGCTGCCGCGGAATCGTCCGCGGACAGCACACCGCTGCGTGCGGCAGCCGTACGCGAGTGCTCGTCACCGGGCAGCCGCACCACCACACCGAGCCCCACAGCGACGGCGGCGCCGACGGCCACGGCGGGGATCAGCACAGCCCTGCGGGGCACTCCCGGCCGGGTGCGCCGAACGGACGTGGTGTTCATGGCCTCAAGCAGCCGGGCCCGCTGCGGCGCGAGTCGCTCCTCGTCGGGCAGCGGGGCCTGCGCGCGCAGCCTTTTCACTTCCGTGATCTCGTTCATAGCCTGCCGCCTTCGGGAACGTGCGATTCGAGCGTGGGAGCCGTCTCACCCAGTACGGTGCGTACCTTCTTGCGGGCCCGGTTGAGCCGGGAGCGGACGGTGCCGATGGGGATGTCCAGGGCCTCGGCGACCTCCTGGTAACTGAGGTCGGCCCAGGCGATGAGCAGCAGTACATGCCGGTCGCCCGTCGAGAGGGACGCCAGTGCGCCGGCCAGCGGGCGGGCGGCGGCCTGTGCGGCGACACGGTCGTCGGCGGAGTCGGTCCACGACTCGGCCACCGGGTCGGTGCCGCTGCGGGCCAGGATCTTCAGCGCCCGCACCTCCTGCCGCCGGTGCCGGCCGATCAGCTTGCCGGCGATGCCGTACAGCCACGGCCGGGCAGAGACTCTGGCGGCGTCGAAGCGAGCGCGGATACGGAACGCGGTGAGAAAGGTCTCCGCGGTGATGTCATCGGCCGCGTCGGCACCGAGCCGCCGGGTCGCATAGCCGTGGATGGCGCGGGAATAGCGGTCGAAGAGTTGGGCGAACAGCTCGGGTTGCGCCAGCGATGCGGCGATCAGTCCTGCGTCGTCTTGCCCGCAGCCGCTCACCGGCGCAGTGCTGGCTGCGCCGGGACGGCTCGGTGGATCGGTCATGGGCGGTCCGTTCGGTCAGCGAAGTGGTGCGTCCTTCACCTGTACTTGCCGAAGCACGGCGAACGAGTTCACGCACCGGTCGCTTGCCGGACCGCAGGAGTCGGGCTTCGGCCGCCTCTTACGCTGGCAGCCGGGCCAGCGCCGCCGCCGCGGCGGCGGCCAGCCGCGGATGGTCGGCGGCCTCGGTGAGCACCTCGCGGGCCCGTGGATCGCCGAGCGCGCCGAGGCCTTCGACGCAGGCCAGGGCCACTTTCCCGTAAGGGTCGTGCGGAGTGAGACGGCGGCGGAGGGTGATGATGAGGGCGGGTGCGGACTCGGGTGCGCGCAGTTCGGTGAGCAGGCGTACGGAGTGCAGGGCGTAGGCGACGCGGAGTTCGTTCGTGGCGAGCGCCGCCGCCGCGCGAGGCGTGCGCGGATCGCCGAGCCGGGCCAGGGCGCGGGCCGCCCCGGCGCAGCGGGCCGGGTCACGGTGGTTGAGCAGCAGGACCAGCGTTTCGAAGGCGCGCCGGTCGTGTGCGGTGCCGAGCCGGAAGGCCGCGAGTTCGCGCGCCCACAAGGGCCGGCCGGGGGCGGTCAGCACTGCCGCGAGCTCGTCGACGTCGCGCGTGGCGGCCAGCCGCTCGAACTCGGGTGCCGCGTCCGACTCGCGGCGTAAGCGTTCCGTGAGCAAGCGCAGCTCTTCGTCCATGAAACGACCTTAACGGGCGTACGGATCACCAGGACAGGGCGGAAAGGCGCAAGGGAATCACCCAGGGCACTAGCGCGCTCGTTACTCACTAGTTAAGCTCATTCGAGCGGGGCACTCCTCCAGCCGTCACCGGCGTCGGAGGTGCCCCGGCCCGCCCCCGCTCTCGACGGCCTGGTGACGCAGCCGCCAAGAGCGCCGGTTCGGCGGTGAGGCACCTCCCACGCCCCTCGGGGCGGCGGAGGACGTACCGGTACCGCGCGGCTGCCCCGGTCATCGCGGTACCGGTACGCACCGCCGGCTGACACGGCACGGCTCACGTGCCACCTCGTACGGCAGGCTCCGGGACAGGGCCTGCCGGGTTTCTCCTCCCACCGGTTTCCGCCGGTGCAATAGGCGCGCGTTGCGGCGCGCACCGAGGGCCTCGCGCCCCTGGTGCCGGTGCCCTACGACGTGGACACCACCCACGGGCGCGCCTTCCACCGGGTCCACGCACCCGCGCACCGGCCGTCACCTTCCCTCCTGGTCCCGGCTTCTTGGAGTCCCCGATGGTCACTCCCCTGTCCCGCCCCCTGTCCACCGGCAGCGCCGCCGCGCAGCGCCCGCCGGACGCCCCGCGCGAGATGCGCACCATCGCCGTCGTCGGTCTCGGCACCATGGGCACCGGCATCGTTGAGCTACTGGCCCGCGCCGGACGCGAGGTCATCGGCATCGACCTCAGCGCGGCCGCCGCGGCACGCGCCACCGCCGCGCTGGACGCCGCCACCGCACGCGCGGTGCACCGCGGACGGCTCACCGAAGGCGAACGCCGCGACGCACTCGCCCGGCTGCGCACCTTCACCGACCTCAGGGCCGCCGCCGACGCGGACCTGGTGATCGAGGTGACCCCGGAGGCGTACGCGGTCAAGCAGCAGGTGATCCACGCGCTCGACGCCATCGTGCGTCCCACCGCCATCATCGCGACCGGCACCAACGCGCTGTCCGTGACCCGTCTCGCCGCCGACTCCGCCCGCCCGGAACGCGTGCTCGGCCTGCACTTCTTCCATCCGGCGCCGGCGATGAAGTTGGTCGAGGTGGTCTCCTCGGTGCTGACCGCCCCGGCTGCCGTCGCCGCCGTCACCTCGCTCGCGATCGACCTCGGCAAGGAGCCGGTGGCCGTCGGCGACCGGCCCGGATTCGTCGCCGACGGGCTGCTGTTCGGCTATCTCAACCAGGCCGCCGCCATGTACGAGGCGAAGTACGCCTCCCGCGAGGACATCGACGCCGCCATGCGGCTCGGCTGCGGGCTGCCCATGGGCCCGCTCGCCCTGCTCGACCTCATCGGCATCGACACCGCGCGCACCGTCCTCGACGCCCTGTACGCCGCCTCGCACGACCGGCTGCACGCACCCGCGCCGATCCTGCGCCAACTCGCCGAGGCGGGCCTGACGGGACGCAAGGCGGGCCGCGGCTTCTACACCTACGAGGCCCCCGGCAGCGCCACCGTGCTGCCCGGCCCTGCCCCGGCCGCCGCCGAGCCGCCACGCGATACGCGCGCTGCGGTCGCGGGCCGCACGGTGCGGTCGGTGGGTGTCGTGGGGTCGGGCACCATGGCCTGCGGCATCGCCGAGGTGTTCGCGAAGGGCGGCTACGACGTGGTGCTCACCGCGCGCAGCCTGGAGAAGGCGGCGGCGGCCAAAGCCCGCGTCGAGCGCTCGCTCGCCCGCTCCGCCGACAAGGGCCGGCTCACCCACGAGGCCGCGGCGAGCGCGCTCGGCCGCATCACCGCCGCGGCCGGCCACACGGCCCTCGCCGACGCCGATCTCGTGGTGGAGGCCGTCGCGGAGGACCTGGCGGTCAAGAAGGAACTGTTCGCCGCGCTCGACAAGGCCTGCAAGCCGGGCGCGGTACTCGCCACCACCACCTCGTCCCTGCCGGTCATCGCCTGCGCCCGGGCCACCACACGCCCCGAGGACGTGATCGGCCTGCACTTCTTCAACCCGGCCCCCGCCATGAAGCTCGTCGAAGTGGTCCGTACCGTGCTCACCGCCGACGATGTGCACGCCACCGCGCACGAGGTGAGCGCACGCCTGCGCAAGCACCCGGTGGACTGCGGCGACCGCGCCGGGTTCATCGTGAACGCGCTGCTCTTCCCGTACCTCAACAACGCGATCAAGATGGTGCAGGAGCACTACGCCTCACCCGACGACATCGACGCCGCGATGCGCCTGGGCGGCGGCTACCCGATGGGACCGTTCGAGCTGCTGGACGTGGTGGGGCTCGATGTGTCGCTGGCCATCGAGAAGGTGCTGCACCACGAGTTCCGCGAGCCGGGCCTGGCCCCCGCCCCCCTGCTGGAGCACCTGGTGGCCGCGGGCTGCCTCGGCCGCAAGACCGGCCGCGGCTTCCGTGAACACACCCACCCCTGAGGCACCGCACACCACCAGAAAGGCCCGCCGGGACCGACCCTCGCCTCGGTCCTGGCCGCCCCATCCCGCCCCCGGGAACCTCCGGCACCGGCCGGAGGTGCCCAGGGCGGCGGGGTGCCCGGGCAGGGCCGCCAGTTGCGCGCCCGGCTGCGCAGATGCAGTACGTTCGGGGCATGTCCCAGCCCGCCAAGTCCTTTCGATCCCCGGCCACGTCCGACGCTCGGGAGCGCACCGCGGGCTCCCGCGCCGCCGCCCAACGGCTGAAAATGCGGCGCGAGCTCGCCGCCGCCGCCATGGAGCTGTTCGCCACCAAGGGCTACGAGGCGACCACGGTCGACGAGATCGCTGCCGCGGCCGGAGTCGCCCGCCGCACCTTCTTCCGCCACTTCCGCTCCAAGGAGGAGGCGATCTTCCCGGACCATGACGACACCCTGGTCAGGGCCGAGGCGGTACTGAACGCGGCGCCCGCGCACGAGCATCCGCTCGACACGGTCTGCCGCGGCATCAAGGAAGTCATGAAGATGTACGCGGCGCAGCCGGAGATCTCCGTCGCCCGCTACCGGCTCACCCGTGAGGTGCCCACGCTCCGCGAGGCCGAGATCGCCTCCGTGGCCCGCTACGAGCGCCTCTTCACCCGCTATCTGCTGGGCCACTTCGACGAGCACGCCCACCACGACGCCGCCAACGACGACCCGCTGCTCGCCGAGGTCGCCGCGTCCGCCGTGGTCACCGCCCACAACCACGTGCTGCGCCGCTGGCTGCGGGCGGACGGCCAGGGCGATGTGGAGGCCCAGCTCGACCACGCCTTCGCGATCGTCCGCAGGACCTTCGGCACCGGCATCGGCGCGGGCCGCACCCCGCAGGCCCTGGCCGTGCCCGCGTCCGTCACGTCGACGGCGCCCTCCGGCGACGTCCTGGTGACCGTGGCCCGCACGGACACTCCGCTGGACGAGATCATGCGGACCATCGAGGGCGCCTTGCGCAAGCGGGGCTGACGGCGCCGCGGACACGGCCGGCGGCACCGCGCGGGCCGTGACCGGCGCACGCGCACCGTGATACCTATGGGACCGGATCCGGGTCTGTTGGGGGGTGTGCCGGGTGCCGGGCGAGGCGGGTGTAGGCAACTCCGTCCGCGGACGGGTCGAAGGCACGGTGGTCCAGGCCGGATACGTCGGCAACCTGCACATGGCCGCCGCGCCCGCCCCACCGCGCCCGGAGTCGACCCTGCCGGTGCGTCCCGCGCCTTTGGTGGGCCGCGAGAGCGAGACCGCCGCACTCCTGGCCCTGCTCGACCCCGCCGGGCCCGCCCGCGCCGTCGCCCTCACCGGCCCCGCCGGAGTGGGCAAGACCGCCCTCGCGCTGAACGCCGCATACGAGGCCCGCGCCCGGGGCTGGTTTCCCGGGCAGGCGCTCTACGTCGACGCGCGCGCCCACCGGGACGACGGGATCAGCGGGGTGGCGGGCCTGCTCGGCGCCCTGCTGCGGCAGCTCGGTCTGCCGGGAGACCAGCTCGACACCCACCGGGCCGGTCTGGAGGGCCAGTTGCGCGGCACGCTGGCGGCGGAGCCCAAGAGCTGCCTGCTCGTCGTGGACGACCTCGCGGACCCTGATCATCTGGTCTCGCTGATCCCTCCGGACTCCCGGCACCGGCTCCTGGTGACGCTGCGCGACCGGCCCGCCCATGACGGCGTCGCGGAGTTGACCCTGACCGGGCTGCCCGACAAGGCCGCCCGGCTGCTGCTCGCCCAGCTGTCCGGGCGCTCGCCCGAGGACGAGTTGGTGGCGGAAGTCGCCGGGCTCTGTGGACGGCTGCCGCAGGCACTGCGTGTCGCGGCCGGCCGGCTGGCCGAGCACAACGACGACGTACGGGAGTTCCTGACCATCCTGCGACAGCCCGCGGAACGCCCCGCGGAGCTCGGTCTCGTCCCGCTCTACGATGCCTCGCTCGCCCGTCTCGACCCCGCGGACGCCCGGCTGCTGCGGCTGCTGACACTGCATCCGGGCACCGAGACGGACACCGCGACGGCCGCGGCGCTGGCCGGGTGCCCGGTGCCGGAGGCGGGGCGGCGGCTGCGGCGGCTGTGCGCCGCCCACCTGCTGGAGTGGGCCGAGGGCGGGCCGGGGGTTTCTTCCGCGCCCTTCGGGCAGCGCGGGAGGGTGCGCTGCCACGACTTGCTGTGGCAGTACGCGAAAGGGAGCTGCCAGGCAGTGGAGCGTGCGGCTGACATCGCCGCGGCAGAGCACCGGCTACTGGATCACTACGTGAACGGCGTGAACGGCACGGCCGACGCGACCGGCGCGACCGACGACTGGCTGGACAGGGAGCAGGGCACCCTGGTCCTCGTCGTGGCGCTGGCGGCCCGGCTGGCCCGGTACGACGCGGTCACCGCCCTCGTCGCCCGCCTTGCCCCGCACCTGACCGGCCAGGCCCGCACCGTCGACGCACTCACCGTGCTGGGGCACGCGGTCACCGCGGCCCACCGTCTTGGCGCACACGGCCGGGAGGCCGATCTGCTGGCCGAGATGAGCCGCCAGTACCGCGGCATCCACCAGGAGCGCGAGGCCACGGTGTGCGCGGAGGCCGGGCACTTGGTGCGGATCAGGATCGGCACCCTCTCACCGGAACTGGACGATGCGCTGGCGGAGCACGCCGAGGCCCAGCACGATCAGCGTGCGGTGGTCCATCACCGGGCCCGCGCCGCGCGCGCATGGCGACGCAGGGGCCAGGGGGCGCGGTTCGCGGCGTCGCTGTCCGGTCTGGGGCGCGCCTGGGACAAGCTGGACAGGCCGCGGCAGGCCATGCGGGCGTACACCCGTGCGGTGGCGGTCGCCGAGGCGGCGGGCGATCCGGCAGCCGCCGCCCGGGCCTGCCGTGCGCTTGCGGACAGCGTCCAGATCCGCGACGACCACGACCGGGTGACGGCCCACCTGACCCGCGGGCTCGAACTGGCCCAGGAGTCGGGCGAGGTCCGCCTCACGGTGGAACTGCTGCACCGGCTTGCCGAGGCCCGGCTCGCCATGCGGCGCCCCGATGCGGCGGAGGACCTGCTGGCCACCGCGCTACGGCTGGCGGACACCCATCGGCTGCGGCTACTGCGGCGCGCAGTGCTGGACACCGAAGCGCGCAGACTGCGCACGCAGGCGGCTGCGGTGAGCAAGGGCGCGGAGGCCCTGGAGGAGCGGGCCGGCGCCGAGGTCGGGGCGTTCGTACGGCGCGGGCTCCAGACCGACCACGAGGGTGCAGAGGCCTCTGACCGTCCATGGTGGTGGGCGGACGACAAAGTCGACCGCCGCACCGAGGAGTTGCGAGAGCTGGCGGAGCGCACCCCGCAGGTGCTCCGCAAGCAGCGCGCGGCGGCCCGTCTCCAGGCCGCTGAGCGCGGACTGCTGGAGCGGACCAGAAGGACCGAGGAGGAGATCGAACGGGATGCCCCGCGGGACGATCAGGGCCCCGTCCCCGAGCCTCCGGCCTTCCGGCCCGACCCGCACGTCCCGCTCGTCCTCACCCGGCTCGCCGCACTGCCCGGCTGCGCCCTGCTGTGGGCCGGTGCGTGGGTGGTGCACGGCTGGCTGGGCGGCGGGCGGCCCGTCATATGGCTGGCCTACCTGTGTCTGGCGGCGGCATCGGCCTGGGCCGGGCGGCGGGTGTGGCGGCGCAGCAGAGGGACTCGCGCGGGGCATGTGCTCGCGCTGTGTGTCTACCGGTGCCATCCGGCGGTGGGCGCGGCGCTGCTGGCCGAGGCGGCGCTGACGGGTACGCGGGTGGCCGCGATCGGCGCGGCGCTGCTGCTGGCCGCCCAGGCGGTGCTTGAACTCGGGCCCGAACTGCGTACCGGCGTCTGCCGGCTGCTCGGCGCGGGGCGCGGCGCGCGAACCTGAACCCGCAGGCCCCGCGCGTATCCCGGTCGCCCGGACCCTCGTTCGCTGGCCCGCGCCCCGGCCGCGTGCAGCGTTTCTCCAGTTTCGCCAATTTCTCAGTTCCGCCAGTTTCGCCAGTTTCGCCAGGACAAGTTCGGCGCATATGCCGCCTCGCCACACCGCACCGTTCGATCGATCATCGCTCATTTGACCAGGCCAATCGACAGATGAGACGAATTCTTGGCACGCTGTGCCTTGTCCTTCGACACGCAGTGCCATACGTTGAAGTGGTCCGGGCGGACGGCCCGCGGAAATCCGCGTAAGCCGACTGTCCCCGCACGCCGCTCGCGTGTGTGCCCGGACGCCTGCGTCACAGGCATTCCAGGCGTCACCACGCGCCGCCCGAGCACACCTCCGCCGAACCGACGGCACCACATACCGGGCCCACCACCCCGCAACCGCCACAGGAACCGGGCCGCCCACCCCATCCAGCACCCGGCTCCCACGCCGACTTCCCCGCTAACCGAACGCGCCCACAGCGCCGCCCTGTTCAAAAGCTCCCCCGCACCGCTTCCCGCCCCCGGCCGCGCCGGCGGGCGAGCACGACACCATTCGCCGGAGGCACCACCGTGAAGGAAATCCTGGACACGATCCAAGCGCAGTCGGCGCAGCCCGCTCAGCGGGGCAGCGCCGCCACCGTCACGGTCGCGGACTTCGCGGCCCTGCCGCTGCCCGACTCCTACCGTGCGGTGACGGTGCACAAGGACGAGACGGAGATGTTCGACGGGCTCACCACCCGTGACAAGGACCCCCGCGCATCGCTGCACGTCGACGAGGTGCCGGTGCCGCAGCTCGGTCCGGGCGAGGCCCTCGTCGCCGTGATGGCCTCGTCGGTCAACTACAACTCGGTGTGGACCTCGATCTTCGAGCCGCTGCCGACCTTCGCCTTCCTGGAGCGCTACGGCCGCCTCAGCGAACTCGGCAAGCGCCACGACCTGCCGTACCACATCATCGGCTCCGACCTGGCGGGCGTCGTGCTGCGCACCGGCCCCGGCGTGCACGCCTGGCAGCCGGGCGACGAGGTGGTGGCGCACTGCCTCTCCGTCGAGCTGGAATCGTCGGACGGCCACAACGACACGATGCTCGACCCCGAGCAGCGCATCTGGGGCTTCGAGACCAACTTCGGCGGACTCGCCGAGCTGGCCCTCGTCAAGTCCAACCAGCTGATGCCCAAGCCGCACCATCTGACCTGGGAGGAAGCCGCCTCGCCCGGGCTCGTCAACTCCACCGCCTACCGCCAACTGGTGTCCCGCAACGGCGCCGGCATGAAGCAGGGCGACAACGTCCTCATCTGGGGCGCGAGCGGCGGACTCGGCTCGTACGCCACCCAGTTCGCGCTGGCCGGCGGCGCCACCCCTGTCTGTGTCGTGAGCAGCGAGCAGAAGGCGGACATCTGCCGGGCGATGGGCGCCGAGGCGATCATCGACCGCGGCGCGGAGGGCTACGCGTTCTGGAGCGACGACAACCACCAGGACCCACGGGAGTGGAAACGTTTCGGCCAGCGGATACGGGAGCTGACCGGCGGCGAGGACGTCGACATCGTCTTCGAGCACCCGGGCCGGGAGACCTTCGGCGCCTCCGTGTACGTCACCCGCAAGGGCGGCACCATCGTGACCTGCGCCTCCACCTCCGGCTACCGGCACGAGTACGACAACCGCTACCTGTGGATGTCGCTGAAGCGGATCGTCGGCTCGCACTTCGCGAACTACCGCGAGGCGTGGGAAGCCAACCGCCTCGTCGCCAAGGGCCGGATCCACCCGACGCTGTCGCGCGTCTACCCGCTCGAAGCAACCGGTCAGGCCGCATACGACGTGCACCACAATCTCCACCAGGGCAAGGTCGGCGTTCTCGCGCTGGCCCCCCGTGAAGGCCTCGGGGTGCGCGACGGAGAGCTGCGCGCGAAGCACCTGACTGCCATCAACCGCTTCCGCGACAGTGTCTGAAGGGGCGTACACAGATGTCACAGCAGCCGGCACAGCCTTTTGCGAGTGGGCACCGAAAGGACCGGCCCTGGCTGATGCGGACCTACGCGGGCCACTCCACCGCTGAGGCCTCCAACGCGCTCTACCGGCGCAATCTCGCCAAGGGCCAGACCGGTCTCTCGGTCGCCTTCGACCTGCCCACGCAGACCGGCTACGACCCGGACCATGTGCTGGCCCGCGGCGAGGTCGGCCGGGTGGGAGTGCCGGTCTGCCACCTCGGCGACATGCGCAAGCTCTTCGAGGACATACCGCTGGAGCGGATGAACACCTCGATGACCATCAACGCCACCGCCATGTGGCTGCTGGCGCTCTACCAGGTGGTCGCCGAGGAACAGGGCATCAGCGCCGAAGGCCTCGCCGAACTGTCCGGGACGACGCAGAACGACATCGTCAAGGAGTACCTGTCCCGCGGCACCCACGTCTTCCCGCCGGGCCCTTCGCTACGGCTGACCACGGACCTGATCGCGTACACCGTGCAGACGATGCCGTCCTGGAACCCGGTCAACATCTGCAGCTACCACCTCCAGGAAGCCGGCGCCACCCCGGTCCAGGAGATCGCCTACGCGCTGTCCACCGCCGTCGCCGTGCTCGACGCGGTCTTCGCCTCCGGGCAGCTCCCCGAGGAGCGCAGGGCGGACGTGGTGGGGCGGATCTCGTTCTTCGTCAACGCGGGCGTCAGGTTCGTCGAGGAGATGTGCAAGATGCGGGCCTTCGGCCGGCTCTGGGACCGCATCACCCGGGAGCGGTACGGCATCGAGGACCCCAAGAAGCGCCGCTTCCGCTACGGGGTGCAGGTCAACTCGCTGGGCCTGACGCAGGCCCAGCCGGAGAACAACGTCCAGCGGATCGTGCTGGAGATGCTGGCGGTGACCCTGTCGAAGGACGCCCGCGCGCGTGCCGTGCAGCTGCCCGCCTGGAACGAGGCGCTGGGCCTGCCCACACCCTGGGACCAGCAGTGGTCGCTGCGCATCCAGCAGGTCCTCGCCCACGAGAGCGACCTGCTGGAGTACGACGACATCTTCGCCGGATCGCACGTCATCGAGGCCGAGGTCGACTCGCTCGCCACTCGGGCGCAGGCCGAGATGGACCGGATCGAGGAGATGGGTGGCGCGCTGGCGGCCGTCGAGTCCGGCTACCTCAAGGCCCAGCTGGTGGCCTCGCACGCGGCACGCAGGGCCCGCATCGAAGCCGGCGAGGAGAAGATCGTCGGCGTCAACTGCTTCGAGACGAGCGAACCGAACCCGCTGACCGCGGACCTGAGCACGGCCGTCCAGTCCGTCGACCCGGCGGTGGAGGCGCGTGTGGTGGAGGGGCTGCGCCAGTGGCGCGTGACGCGCCGCCAGCCGCCCTTCAACCATCCGTGTCCGCGCAAGGCGCTACAGCGCCTGAAGGAGGCCGCGACCGGTACGGAGAACCTGATGGCGGCCACCTTGGACTGTGCCCGCGCCGGGGTGACGACGGGCGAGTGGGCGGGCGCGCTGCGCGAGGTGTTCGGCGAGTACCGGGCACCCACGGGTGTCTCGTCGGCGCCGGTTGCCGTCACCGCCGAGGCGGGCACTCCGCTGGCCGCCGTGCGCGACGCGGTGCGCCGCACCGCCACGGAGCTCGGCTGCGGACGGCTGCGACTCCTGGTCGGCAAGCCGGGACTCGACGGGCACTCCAACGGCGCGGAGCAGATCGCTCTGCGCGCGCGGGACGCCGGGTTCGAGGTGGTCTACCAGGGCATCCGGCTCACTCCCGAGCAGATCGTGGCGGCGGCGCTCGCCGAGGACGTGCACTGCGTCGGCCTGTCGATCCTCTCCGGATCGCACGGCGAACTGGTCCCCGACGTGCTGACGCGGCTGCGCACCGCGGGCGCGCAGGACATCCCGGTGATCGTCGGCGGCATCATCCCGGACCAGGACGCGGCGGCGCTCAAGCGTGCCGGTGTGGCCGCCGTCTTCACCCCGAAGGACTTCGGCATTACGGAGATCATCGGCCGTATCGTCGGACAAATCCGGCAAGCGAACAAGCTCGACCCCCTGGAGGTCCCCGCATGACTGCCCCCGCCCCCTCTCGCCCGCGCCGCTCGTGTCTGGCGGTGCCGGGTTCCAACCCGCGCTTCCTGGAGAAGGCCCAGGGGCTCGACGCCGACCAGGTCTTCCTCGACCTGGAGGACGCCTGCGCGCCACTCGCCAAGCCCGAGGCCCGGCACACCATCGTCAAGTTCCTCAACGAGGGCGACTGGCGCGGCAAGACACGTGTGGTGCGGGTCAATGACTGGACGACCGAGTGGACGTATCGCGACGTGGTGACGGTCGTGGAGGGCGCCGGCGCCAATCTCGACTGCATCATGCTGCCGAAGGTGCAGGACGCCCAGCAGGTGGTGGCGCTCGACCTGCTGCTGACGCAGATCGAAAAGACGGTCGGTCTCGAAGTGGGCCGGATCGGCATCGAGGCGCAGATCGAGAACGCGAAGGGTCTCGTCAACGTGGACGACATCGCCGCGGCCTCGCCACGTATGGAGACGATCGTGTTCGGCCCCGCCGACTTCATGGCGTCGATCAACATGAAGTCGCTGGTCGTCGGCGAGCAGCCGCCCGGCTATCCGGCGGACGCCTACCACTACATCCTGATGCGGATCCTGATGGCCGCCCGCGCCCATGACCTACAGGCCATCGACGGTCCTTATCTGCAGATCAGGAACGTGGACGGGTTCCGGGCGGTCGCCGGGCGCGCGGCGGCGCTGGGCTTCGACGGCAAGTGGGTGCTGCATCCGGGGCAGGTCGAGGCCGCCAACGAGGTGTTCTCGCCGTCCCAGGACGACTACGACCACGCCGAGCTGATCCTGGACGCCTACGCGTACTGCACGTCCAAGGAGGGCGGTGCCAAGGGCTCCGCGATGCTCGGCGACGAGATGATCGACGAGGCCAGCCGCAAGATGGCGCTGGTGATCGCCGGCAAGGGGCGTGCCGCGGGCCTGCGGCGCACCAGCACATTCGAGGCCCCGGAGGCGTAACACCATGCAGTTCGGACGCACCTACGAGGAGTTCGAGGTCGGCGCGGTCTACAAGCACTGGCCCGGCAAGACGGTCACCGAGTACGACGACCACCTGTTCTGCCTGCTGACCATGAACCACCACCCGCTCCACCTGGACAGGCACTACGCGGAGCGGACCACCGACTTCAAGAAGAACGTGGTGGTGGGCAACTACGTCTACTCGCTACTGCTCGGCATGTCGGTCCCGGACGTGTCCGGGAAGGCCATCGCCAACCTGGAGGTCGAGTCGCTGCGGCACGTCGCCCCGACGTTCCACGGCGACACCCTCTACGGCGAGACGACGGTGCTGGACAAGATCCCGTCCAGATCCCGGCCCGACCGGGGCATCGTGCAGGTCGAGACCCGCGGCTACAACCAGGACGGCACGCTGGTGTGCGTCTTCCGCCGCAAGGTGATGGTGCCCACCGAAAGCCATGTCCAGGAGCGCGGCGGGGAGCAGCCCGGCCGCCCCGGGCAGGCGCCTTCGGAACCCAGCCACTCCGGCACGAAGCCCTCGCCGGGCGATCCCGCCCGCTCCTGCGAGCCGCAGCCCCCGCAGAGCCAGGAGAAGTGACCCGATGACCCGACTCGCCCAGACCAACGGCCTGACCGACATCCAGGGAGAGATCCTGGCCACGGTCCGTGACTTCGTCGATCGCGAGATCATCCCGGTTGCCACCGAGCTGGAACACCGGGACGAGTATCCGCAGCGAATCGTCGACGGACTGCGGGAGCTCGGCCTCTTCGGGCTGATGATCCCCGAGGAGTACGGGGGGCTCGGCGAGTCGCTGCTCACTTACGCGCTGTGCGTGGAGGAGATCGCGCGGGGCTGGATGTCCGTCTCCGGCATCATCAACACCCATTTCATCGTCGCCTACCTCCTCAAGCAGCACGGCACCCCGGAGCAGCGGGAGTACTTCCTGCCGCGCATGGCCACCGGCGAGATACGTGGCGCGTTTTCGATGTCGGAGCCCGGGCTCGGTTCGGATGTGTCGGCGATCAGGACCAGAGCGGTCCTGGACGGCGACGACTACGTCCTCACCGGACAGAAGATGTGGCTGACCAACGGCGGCACATCGTCCCTGGTGGCCGTCTTGTGCCAAACCGGCGACGGCCATGCCGCAGGAAACGCCCCGCACCGGTCGATGACGACCTTCCTGGTCGAGAAGGAGCCCGGCTTCGGCGACATCCGGCCAGGGCTCACCATTCCCGGGAAGATCGACAAAATGGGATACAAAGGAGTGGACACTACCGAATTGATCATGGATGGACTGCGGGTTCCGACCACTCGCGTCCTGGGCGGCGACACCGGGCGAGGGTTTTACCAGATGATGGACGGAGTGGAAGTCGGACGCGTGAATGTCGCAGCGCGTGGTTGCGGCGTCGCTCAGCGTGCGTTCGAGCTGGGTATCGCCTATGCCCAGCAGCGCCACACCTTCGGCAAACCCATAGCAAAGCACCAGGCGATTCAGTTCAAGCTGGCCGAAATGGCTACCAAGGTCGAGGCCGCCCATGCCATGATGGTGAACGCAGCGCGCAAAAAGGACTCGGGGGAACGAAACGACCTTGAGGCAGGAATGGCGAAGTATCTCGCCTCTGAATACTGCAAAGAGGTCGTGGAGGACTCCTTCCGGATCCACGGCGGCTACGGCTTCTCCAAGGAGTACGAGATCGAGCGCCTCTACCGAGAGGCTCCGATGCTGCTGATCGGCGAAGGCACGGCCGAGATCCAGAAAATGATCATCGGGCGGCGACTGCTCGAAGAGTATCGGTATCGGGGATAGATACCGGGCTTTGGGGGGTTTCTTCGAGAACAAGGTCACACGCGGTCACTCTTTCCTGGTCGTTCTCGGCCATGGACTCGGCTTGCTCGCTTGTCGAGTTGCGGCTCGCAACCGATACGATCGTTAAAAGCCGCCGTCCCCCATTAGTGCGCGGCATCATCCGCTACGAAGGTCATCCATGCCCCACAGCCAAACCTCTGCACCACGCGACGGCATCCGCTTCCCCGTCGAAGCACGCCTTGCTCGCGGAGCATCGCCGTGGCTTCTGCCGACCGCCGCTGTCGCGGCTCTGGCCCTGGCCCGCGCGGTGCGCTCGCCTCGGTCGGCCGCGACCGTCCTCGCCGTGCCCGCGACCGCGCTCACGGCAGGGATGCTGTGGTTCTTCCGCGACCCGGAGCGCGAGATCGCCGAAGGCCGCCTGATCTCCCCCGCCGACGGTGTGGTGCAGAGCATCATGCCGTGGCGCGACGGCCGTACGCGCGTCGCCATCTTCATGAGCCCTCTGAACGTCCACGTCAACCGTGCGCCGCTGGCTGGCACCGTCACCTCCGTGGAGCACATCCCCGGCGGCTTCGTCCCGGCGTTCAACAAGGAGAGCGAGAACAACGAGCGCGTGGTGTGGCACTTCGACACCGAGCTCGGCGACATCGAGATGGTGCAGATCGCCGGGGCCGTGGCGCGTCGTATCGTGCCGTACCTCCCGCAGGGCAGCAAGGTCGAGCAGGGCGAGCGGATCGGTCTCATCCGGTTCGGTTCGCGTGTCGACCTCTACCTCCCGGCGGGCATCGAGGTCGCCGTCGAGGTCGGGCAGAAGACCGTGGCTGGGGTGACTCGCATTGACCGTGATTGATCCGGACACCCAGGCCGGCTGGGTGGCTCAGACCGAGCAGGACGACGACGGCGAGGAGATGCCGCTGTCTCTGCGCCTGTCGATCGCGGACACGCTGACGCTCGGCAACGCGACCTGCGGTTTCATGGCCGTCTACTTCACCACCACCGGCATCCTCATCCCGCACCTGACGGGCTCCGCCGAGTCCGGCATGGCACGCCATTCGGCGGCCACCGCCGTGATCCTCATGCTCTGCGCAGCCGTCTTCGACCTGTGCGACGGCCTGGTGGCGCGCAAGCTGCGCAGCTCGCCGATGGGGGCCGAGCTGGACAACCTCTCCGACTTGATCAGCTTCGGCCTGGCTCCCGCGTACTTCGTGCTGGTCTACGGCATGGTCGCGGACGACGCGCACCAGCGGGTGGCGGCAGTGGGCGCGGTCGTGGTGCTGCTGGCCGTGGTGCTCCGCCTCGCCAGGTTCTCCTGCGTGACCATGAAGGACGGCATGTTCCAGGGCATGCCGAGCCCGTTCGGAGCACTCACCGTCGTCTCGATCGTGCTCCTTGAGCTGCCGTTCGTGGCGACCCTCATGGCGATCATCGGCACCGCGTGGCTGATGGTGAGCCGGGTCGAGTACCCGAAGCCGCGGGGCCGCCTGGCGGCGGCGATGTTCAGCTGGATCGTGCTGAGCATCGGCCTGCTCGCGGCCTGGGCCTTCGACGCCCCCGGCGGGCAGCTCATGCAGCAGACCGGCTGCTCGCTCCAGCTGGTGCTGGGCGCCGTGATACCGCTGTTCGCCACGGCACGGCGGGTGCACAACTTCCGCGACAACCGCCGGGAAGCCCGGGCGGCCCAGCTGCCGTAACCGGCACAGCTGCCGTAAGCCGCATACCGGCCGCCGATCGATGATCGGCGGCCGAGCCGTTTCCCGGCCCGGCGGTCGGCCCGTGATCGGCGGCCGGCTTCTGGAACCAATCGCCGGCCGGTGGTCGGCGACTGGCGGCCGGCGAGTGGAGTGCGGCGGCTGCCACCCCTACGTGCGCGCCGTGGGCCACAGGTCCCGGGCGATCCGTTCGCCCAGGGTCTCCAGGAGAGGACCCGCCTGCGCGATACAGCGGGCGGTGTCGGGCTCGATATCGGTCAGGGCGTAGGCGCGGCGGATGCCCGCACCACGCAGCGCCTCGGGGCCAAGGGCCAGACGGCCGCAGACCGCGATGACGTCCTTGCCCGCGGCGCCAGCCGCCGCGGCGACACCGGCCGGGGCCTTGCCGTGCAGCGTCTGCTCGTCCAGCGAGCCCTCGCCGGTGATCACGAGCGTGGCCCGCCGCAACGCGGACGTGAACCCGAGAACGTCGAGGATCACCTCGATCCCGGGCCTGAAGCGGGCACCGAGTCCCACCAGCGCCCCGTATCCGATGCCGCCCGCGGCCCCGGCGCCAGGCGCCTGCGCGCACCCGGCAGCCCGCGGGCCGAGCGCCTCTTCGAGGACGGTTGCGTAGTGCGCGAGAGACGCGTCGAGCACCGCCACATCGTCAGGGCCGGCGCCCTTCTGCGGCCCGTACACCGCCGCGGCGCCCTTCGGCCCGGTCAGCGGGTTGTCGACATCGCTGGCGAGGATCACGTCGACGTCGGCCAGGCGCGGGTCGAGGCCGGAGAGGTCCGCGGTCACCAGGGTGCCGAGCGGTCCGCCGCCGGGTGCCACCGGTGCCCCGGCGGCGTCCAGGAACCGGGCGCCGAGCGCGGCGAGCATGCCCGCGCCGCCGTCCGTCGTCGCGCTGCCGCCGACCCCGAAGACGACGGTGTGCGCGCCGGCGTCCAGGGCGGCGCGCAGCAGCTCCCCGGCGCCGTAGGTGGTCGCCGTCAGCGGTGCGAAGCCGCCCGGTGGCAGCAGGTGCAGCCCGGCGGCCTCGGCCATCTCCACGACGGCGGTGCCCTCGCGCAGCGCGTACGCCGCCAGGACCTGCCGCCCGAGCGGCCCGGTGACCGTCGCCTCCCGCCGCTCGAAGCCCGCCGCGACCGCCGCGGCCACCGTGCCGTCCCCGCCGTCGGCGACGGGCAGCGCGGCCACCGCGAGATGGGGCAGCACGCGGCGCAGTCCCGCCGTCAGCCGCTCGGCGACCTGCACCGCCGTGAGCGATCCCTTGAACTTGTCCGCGGCGATCAGTACGGCCTGCGGCGGCGCATCCGCCGCGTCCTCGGGCCTCGGGTCCGCAGCCGGACGGGGCCCGTCAGCCGCCGCGCCGCCGATCTCCTGTCGAGCGGCCCCCTCAGCCACCGGTGCAGCCACTCCACCGGTGGCCGTATCGGCCTTCGTACCGCCGGCTCCGTCCCCGCGGATCGTCGTCGTCACGTTCCGCGACGTCCGTGTCACAGCGTCCGCCACCTTGCACTCCCCTTGCTCTTCGGACCTACGGGACAGCCCTTAGCGCACATCAAGGCAGTCGCGCCGGTGGACGCGAGGGCCTCTCGTTTGGATCATGCTGGGCTCGCGCCTGATCCAAACGAAAGACCCTAGCCGACACGGCGACAGGTGGCGGCGGACGCCGTCCGGCAGGCGGACAGGGTCGCTGTCCGCCACGGTCGTCGATCCACCGGCACCGGCACCGGCCTCAGCTCGCGGGCCCCACGTCCTCCGCCAGGGCCTGCTTCTCCAGCTTCGCCGCCCGCGCCTGTTCCTGGGTCGCCTCGGCCGCCGCCTCGGCCTGCGCACGTTCGGCGTCACCCAGCAGGCTGTGGCCCGTGGCGAGCACCCCGATGCCCAGAGCGACCGCCACGGCGCCCACGAAGAACGGGACGTGGACGTTGTAGTGCTCGGCGAGCTGGCCCGCGGCATACGGGGCGAGGCCACCGCCGATGAACCGCACGAAGCCGTACGACGCCGAGGCGATGGGCCGCTCCACCGGTGCCACGGTCATCACGGCCTGGGTGGTGATGGTGTTGTTGATGCCGATGAACGCGCCGGCCACGATCACCGCGATGATCAACGTCGTCCGCGAGTCAGTGAACAGCGCGATGACCAGGATGTCCAGGGCGAAGAGCGCCAGGTTCAGATAGAGCGCCCTGGCTATGCCCAGGCGGGCCTGGAGCCAGGGGGCGCCGAACACGGAGAAGAGGGCGACCAGCACACCCCAGCCGGTGAAGACGTACCCCAGTTGGTGCGTGCCCAGGTCCATCGGGAACGGCGCGTAGCCGAGGACGGTGAAGAAGCCCCAGTTGTACAGCAGCGCCGTCAGTCCCATGGTGAGCAGGCCCCGGTGGCGCAGTGCCTTGAGCGGCGCGGCGATGGATGTCTTCCGTGCCGGTATGGGCGTTGGTTCGACGAGGACCAGCGTGGCGACTAGGGCGATCGCCATGAGGACGGCGACACCGAAGAACGGCCCGCGCCAGCTGATGCCGCCCAACTCGCCGCCGAGCAGTGGTCCGATGGCGATGCCGATACCGAGGGCCGTCTCGTAGAGGATGATGGCCCCGGCGAAGCCGCCGCTCGCGGAGCCGACGATGACGGCGAGCGAGGTGGCGATGAACAGGGCGTTGCCGAGCCCCCAGCCGGCCCTGAAGCCGACGATCCCGCTGATGCTTCCGGAGGCACCCGCGAGCGCGCTGAACACCACGATGAGGGCCAGCCCCACCACCAGCGTGCGCTTGGCGCCTATGCGGCTGGACACGAAGCCGGTGACGAGCATGGCGACCGCGGTGACGACCAGGTAGCTGGTGAACAGCAGGGTCACCTGGCTCGGCGAGGCGCCCAGCTGATTCGAGATGGCGGGCAGGATCGGATCGACGAGGCCGATGCCCATGAACGAGATCACACAGGCGAAGGCCACCGCCCATACCGCTCTCGGCTGACGGAACGGACTGACGGTGCCTTGATGCGATGACAAGCGATTCTCCAGTCGACGAGTGCGTACCGATGACTGCTCATGACCTCGATGAACTCGACGGCCCATCGCCGTCGGCGGCCGATGACCGCCGACCGCTGCGGACCGGCCTCGATCGTCGGCTGACGGCCGTGGGCCGCCGTGGACAACAGGGACGAACAAGGCCGGACATGAACGAAGTCGGCCGTCCGCTGCGGACGGCTGACAAGAGCGGGGTGGGAGTCGCCGGCGGGCATCAGGAGTTCCGACTCTCCGGCAGGCCCGCGCCGTTCTGGGCGTTCTCCAGGAGCCGTCCCAGGGCGGGCCGCCCGATCCGTGCCGCCTCGGCCAGCGCCAACCGGTCAGCGCCGGGCAGCGTCGCGAGCAGCCGGATCAGCCGCTCGGCACGCATCCGCTGACGGTCCCCGGCCAGCCGGCGACCGTCGTCCGTGACGCCGACGAGGACCACCCGCCCGTCGTCCGGATCGCCGACCCGCGCCAACAGCCCCTGTTTCGAAAGCCGCTGGACCAACTGGGTCATGGACGGCTGGGTGACGCCCTCGCTGGCGGCCAGCTTCGTGAGCCGCATCGGACCCGACCGGGCGAGGCGCCCGAGCGTGGACGCGGCGGTGAAACTCATGTCACGCACGGCCAGATGCCGGACGGCCAGCAGCGCCAGACCGTCCAGGAACGCGGTGATCTCCTCGTACCCATCCTCCACAGAAGAAGATGTATCACACACCTATGTAGGCCGCCCAGGCACTCGGCCATCTTCCTCAACCCACCGGCGCGCGGTCGCGGCGCCCATCGCACCGCATCCGGGCCGCGCCGATATCCGTTCGCCCCGCATGGGCAGGCGACCTACCCTCGGCCCATGAACAAGCCTCTCGTCGCCATCCTCAGTGGCGCAGGCATCTCCACCGATTCCGGCATTCCTGACTATCGCGGCCCGAACGGGCTGTGGCGGAAGGACCCGGAGGCCGAGAAGCTCGTCACGTACGGCTATTACATGAACGATCCGGAAATCCGGCGGCGGTCGTGGCAGCTGCGCCGCAAGAACCGCACGCTCCAGGCCGAGCCGAACCCGGCCCACCGCAGTGTGGCCGATCTTGAGCGTTCCGGGGTGTCCGTGCGGGTCATCACGCAGAACGTGGACGGCCTGCACCAGCTCGCGGGGCTGTCCGCCCGCAAGGTCCTCGAACTGCACGGCAGCGCGCGGTCCGTGGTGTGCACGCAGTGCCAGGTTCAGTCGGACATGGCGGACGCGCTGGCCCGGGTCGAGGCGGGCGAGGCGGATCCGGCGTGCCGGGAGTGCGACGGGATCCTGAAGTCCGCGACGGTGATGTTCGGCGAGCAGCTCGACCCGGAGGTGCTGGCCCAGGCGGTCGCGGTCGCCAAGGCCTGCACGGTCTTCGTCGCGGTCGGCAGCAGCCTGCGGGTACAGCCCGCCGCCGCACTGGTGGGCCTCGCCGCCGAGCACGGCGCGCGGCTCGTCATCGTCAATGCCGAGCCGACCCCTTATGACGAGCTGGCCGACGAGGTGGTGCGGGAGCCGATCGGCACCGCCCTGCCCAAGCTGCTGGGACAGCTGGCGCCGTAGCGGACCGGGGCGACGGGCGCGTCACGCGCCCTCGCCCCGGTGCCGCTCTCCTCAGAAGAGCGCCCCCTCCAGCACACCCGGCACGCCCCGCTCGAAGTCCAGCAGGCGCTGCTTGCGGTCCAGGCCGCCGCCGTAGCCGGTCAGGTTGCCGTTCGCGCCGATCACGCGGTGGCAGGGCACGATGATGCTGACGGGGTTGCGGCCGTTGGCAAGGCCGACGGCACGGGACGCCTGCGGGCTGCCCAGCGCCCCGGCGAGCTCACCGTAGCTGCGCGTCTCGCCGTACGGGATCCGCTGGAGCTGCTGCCACACGCGCTGCTGGAAGGCGGTGCCGTGCAGTGCGAGCGGGATGTCGAACTCCTTGAGGTCGCCCGCGAAGTACGCCGTCAGCTGGTCGCTCACCCCGCTGAAGGGCGCCTCGTCGGCGGCTCGGCGGTCGCCGAAGGCGCCGTCGGCGGGGCGGTGGCGCTGATCGGTCATATAGAGGCCGGACAGAGCGCCGTCGGTGACGACCAGGGTCAGCGCACCGTAGGGGCTGTCGATCACGGTGTGTGCGGTGGGGTGGGTCACGATGACACCTTCTTCGTTTCGTCCTTCGTTTCGTCGCGGGCCGCGCCCGGCAGGTCGGCCGGGGTCGCGGTGGCGGGCGGGGCACTGCGTGTGGCGTTTGGTGCCGTCCGCCGGGTGCGGCCGTGCACTGCGGGCAGGAGGGTGGCCGGGGGTGTGTCGCAGGTCGGCAGGACGTTGATCGGGTGGTCGTCCGTGGCCCACAGGTACTGGACCGCGTAGGCCCGCCAGGGGCGCCAGGACGTGGCGTGCGCGATCAGCGCGGCCGGGGTTGCGGGCAGACCGAGGCCCTGGGCCGCGCGGCGCATGCCGAGGTCGGTGGGGAGGAAGGCGTCCGGGTCGCCCAGCGCGCGCATCGCGATCACCTCGACCGTCCAGGGGCCGAAGCCGGGCAGCGCGGCGAGCCGGGCGCGGGCCTCGGCCCAGTCGCTCTCGGCGCCGAGCCGCAGCGTGCCGTCGGCGAGCAGTTGGACGAGGTTGATGAGGGTGTTGCGGCGGCTGCGGGGCAGGGCGAGCCGCTCCGGATCGAGCGCGGCCAGCGCCTGGGGCGCCGGGAACAGATGAGTGAGGCCGCCTTGTGGGTCGTCGACCGGCTCACCGTGCGCGACGACGAGACGGGCGGCGTGGGTGCGGGCGGCGGCCGTGGAGACCTGCTGGCCGAGCACCGCGCGGACCGCGAACTCCGCCTCGTCGACGGTGCGCGGCACCCGGCGCCCCGGCGCCTTGTCGATCAGCGGCGCCAGCTGCTCGTCGGCGCGCAGCCGGTCGTCCACCGCCACCGGGTCCGCGTCCAGGTCGAGCATGCGACGGCAGCGGCTGATGGCCACGGGCAGGTCCCGCAGGTCGGTGAGGGTCAGCCGGCAGTCGATGTGGGACGGACCGGGGGCGAGGGCGACGATGCCGTGGCCGTGCGGCAGCCGCAGCGTGCGCCGGAAGGCGCCATCGCGCCACTCCTCGACACCGGGCACGGCGGTCGCGGCGAGATGTCCGAAGAGGTTGTCGGGTGTGAGCGGTGCACGGAACGGCAGTCGCAGCGCGAGCGCGCCGCCCGCTCCCGGCGCCCCGGACGTGCGCGGCGCGCGGGCCCGCAGCTCGCTCGGAGCCAGGCCGAAGACCTCGCGCACGGTGTCGTTGAAGGTGCGGATCGAGGCGAAGCCCGCGGCGAAGGCGATCTCCGAAACGGGCAGCGCGGTCGTCTCGATCAGCAGACGTGCCGTCTGGGCGCGCTGGGCACGAGCCAGCGCGAGCGGTCCCGCGCCCAGCTCCGCGTTCAGCTGGCGTTCGACCTGCCGGGCGCTGTAACCGAGGCGGCCGGCGAGGCCCGGCACGCCTTCGCGGTCCACGACCCCGTCCGCGATGAGCCGCATGGCACGGGCGACGAGGTCGGCACGCTCGTTCCACTCCGGGGAGCCGGGGGTGGCGTCGGGGCGGCAGCGCTTGCAGGCCCGGAACCCGGCCTGCTGGCAGGCGGCGGCGCTCGGGTGGAATCGCATGTTCTCCGGCTTGGGCGGCACCACCGGGCAGCTCGGCCGGCAGTAGATGCCGGTGGTGACCACCGCGGTGAAGAACCAGCCGTCGAACCGTGCGTCCTTGGACTGGACGGCGCGTACACAGCGCTCGATGTCGGTGTACATGCCTCCAGCATGCGGCATCCGAAGGACTCGGACTGGCGAGAATCCGACATGAGCCTCGCACTGCCAGGAACGTTTCTCCGCTCAGGAGCGGGCTACTGCCGCGATCGGACCGGCACTCGGCGGCGCCCGCACCAACCTGCGAGGGGCGGTCAGGCGTGCAGGGCGCGTATCGCGAGCAGCGTCAGCCAGGTCCAGCCGATGGTGAGGCAGACGCGCTGAATCAGTCCGCCGACGCCGGCCAGGCGTCGGTTCTGGCCGAACGCGGCGCCGGACAGCGCCATGGTCGCGGCGAAGAGCACGCCACTGGCGATCGAGTACAGGGCCCATCCCGGCGAGCCGTGCGAGGCGAGTACGAGATGGGCCGCGGTGAGGGCCAGGAACGCGAGGAGGGAGAGCAGGTCGTGCAGGATTCCGGCGCGCGTGGGGCGCTGGAGTCGATCAGGAGTACCGGGCGGGTAACCGCACACGGGATCCGTCCGGAAGACGGCCGCGCCCAGCAGGCCGACCCCCCATACACCGATCAAGAACGCGCCCCAGTGGGATGGTCCGGCCCGCCATAGTCCCGCGGCGAAGGCCACCGACAGCGAGCCGGCGCAGAGGAAGCTGACCGTCTGCGTCCACCCCGCGCGACCGAGAGCGAGCGAACTGACGGGATGGCGGAGCGACTCGTAGCCCACCCGCGTGGCACCTGCCAGCAGGTACGCGGCGGTGAAGACGGGGCCGGCGGCAGCCCCGCAGACCAGCAGTAATTGACCGTCCATGCCGTCAACCTATGTTGACAGTTACGGTGATGTCAACTTATGTTGACGAAAGACCTACGGCTCGGCCTTAGTCCGGTGCGACTGACCGGCCCGAGCGGATGCGGTGCGCCGATTCATGGTTCACCGTGGAGCTGCCGGTCGAACGCCGCGTACGCCCGCTCGTCGAAGAGTACGAACCTGACCTCCGTGACGGCCGTCTCCGTGTTCCGTACCGTCTGAAGCGCGATGCGCGCGGCATCTTCCATGGGCCACCCGTAGGCGCCGGTGGAGACGGCCGGGAACGCCACCGTCCGCGCGCCCAGCTCGTCCGCCACACGCAGGCACTCCCGGTAACAGGGGGCGAGCAGCGCGGGCTCGCTGCCGGACACCCGGTACACCGGGCCCACGGTGTGGATGACGTGGGTGGCGGGGAGCCGTCCCGCCGTGGTGGCCACGGCCTGGCCGGCGGGCAGGCCCTTGCCGTAGTGGCCGGCGCGCAAGGCACGGCACTCGGCGAGGATCTGCGGTCCGCCGCGCCGGTGGATGGCACCGTCGACGCCGCCACCGCCGAGCAGTGACGAGTTCGCCGCGTTCACCACGGCGTCCACCGCCTGTTCGGTGATGTCGCCCTGGACCAGGGTGAGGGTCGTCATGGCCGCCATCGTAGGCGCGCACGGACGGCACGGCACGGGTCGCACGGACGGCCCGGCACGGGGCGCGGTCCAGGGCCCTTGACGGCCCGGCTCAGCGCGCCGCGGACTCCTCCCGCAGTCTGCGCCACACCGCTTTCGCCGCGTTGTGCCCGGACATGCCGTGCACCCCGGGCCCCGGCGGGGTCGCCGCGGAGCACAAGAAGACGGCCGGGTGCGGGGTCCGGTACGGGAAGAGGCTGAGCCTGGGCCTCAGCAGCAGCTGGAGTCCGTCCGCGGCGCCGCACGCGATGTCGCCGCCGACGTAGTTGGCGTTGCGCGCGGCGAGCTCAGGCGGGCCCGCGGCGGCACGGGCCAGTACGCGGTCGCGGAAGCCAGGGGCGAAGCGTTCCAGCTGGCGCTCGATGGCGTCGGTCAGGTCGCCCTGCCAGCCGTTCGGCACATGGCCGTACGCCCAGAAGGTGTGCTTTCCTTCGGGGGCCCGCGAGGGGTCGGCGAGGGTGGGCTGCACGGTGATCAGGAACGGCGCCTCGGGCGCCCGGCCCGCGCGGGACGCCAGGTGGAGAGCGGTGCCGATCTCCCGGCTGTCCGCGGCGACCTGCACGGTGCCCGCGCGGCGCGGCGCCTCGGCGGTCCAGGGCACCGGGCCGTCGAGAGCGTAATCGATCTTGAAGACGGCGGCGCCGTGGCGGTAGCCGTCGTAGTAGCGGCCCAGGCCCGCGATCCGGGCGAGCGCCGCGGGCGAGGTGTCGAAGACGTAGGCACGTGCGGGCGGCAGGTCGTCGAGCCGTTTGACCTCGTAGTCCGTGTGCACGATGCCGCCGAGGTCCAACAGGTACGCGGTGAGCGCGTCGGAGATCGACTGGGAGCCGCCGCGGGCGACCGGCCAGCCGCCCGCGTGCGCGGCGAGCGCGAAGACCAGGCCGACGGCGCTGGTGGCGATCCCGCCGAGCGGGGCGATGACATGCGCGACGAGCCCGGCGAAGAGGGTCTTGGCCCGTTCGTCCTTGAAGCGACGCATCAGCCAGGTCGCCGGCGGCAGCCCCGCCAGGCCGAACCGGGCGAGCAGGACGGGGTCGCGGGGCAGTGTGGTCAGCGGCAGCGCCATGAAGTCGCGGAAGAGGGCGTCGGTCCGGTCGGTGAACGGGGCGACGAGCCTGCGATAGGTGGCCCCGTCACGGGGACCGAAGGAGTCGGCCGTCTCGGCGACGGAACGGGACAGCACGGCGGCGCTGCCGTCCAGGAAGGGATGCGCCATCGGCAGGTCCGCGTGCCGCCACTCAAGCCCGTACCGGTCGAGGGGCATGGTCTCGAAGACCGGTGAGGTGATGCCCAAGGGGTGCGCCGCGGAACACGGGTCGTGACGGAAGCCGGGCAGGGTGAGCTCTTCGGTGCGGACTCCCCCGCCGACGGTGTCGCGGGCCTCGAACACGGCCACGGCAAAGCCGCGCCGGGCCAGTTCGACCGCGGCGGTGAGACCGTTCGGTCCCGCACCCACGATGACGGCATCGAACATCGACGGCACCTTCGGACTCCTTCGTCAGCCGATGGCCAGTGCGGCACAGGATATGCCGGGAGGCGGGGGACCCGCCGGGGGGAGCCCGACGGGCCTGTGGGCGGGCACCGCACGCCTGTGAAACGGAGGCGGAAACCGCGTACGAGCGGGGCCACGGCGGTCCCCGCACACCGTCGCCGACCCGCAGGTGCGCATCCCGCGTCCCTCGGAGCGGAACCCTCTCACCGCCCCACCGCGTACCCCTGCATGTCGCGCGGATTCGCCGCCGCGGACAGGATGCCGGCCTCCGGGTCGCGGGCGACCGCGCAGAGCCGTCCCTCCGTCCACGGCTCGGCGACGGTGACGCGGTGGCCGCGGCGGCGCAGCTCGGTGACGATCCCGGGGTCCATGCGGGACTCGACGGTGACGCTGCCGGGGTTCATGGTCCGCGGGTAGAAGGAACTGGGGAAGCTGTCGTTGTGCCAGTCGGGTGCGTCGATGGCGCCCTGCAGATCGAGGCCGCCGCGCACCGCCGAGCGCAGTGCGACGGACAGGAAGAAGTGCAGCTGCCACTGGTCCTGCTGGTCGCCGCCGGGTGTGCCGAAGGCGAGCACCGGCACGCCGTCGCGCAGTGCGAGGGACGGTGAGAGGGTGGTGCGCGGGCGACGGCCCGGTGTCAGGGAACTCGGCAGCCCCTCCTCCAGCCGGCACATCTGGAGCCGGGTGCCGAGCGGGAAGCCGAGTTCGGGCACGACCGGGTTGGACTGCAGCCAGCCGCCGCTGGGCGTGGCGGCGACCATGTTGCCCCACCGGTCGACGACGTCCAGGTGGCAGGTGTCGCCGCGGGTGCCGCCGTCGTGCGTCACGACGGGCTCCGCGGACGGTGCCATGGTGGGCTCCCCTGCACCCGCGGTGCCGCTCAGCAGGTCGGCGCCCGGCTCCCCGGTGGCCGACGACACGGCGTGCGGTGACAGGGCGGGGATACGGCCGCCGGGGCTGCCGGGCCGCAGCTCGTGGCTGGCCGTCGCACCGATCCGGGCGCGCCGTTCGGTGTTGTACGCGGGCGACAGCAGGTCGTCGAGCGGGACTTCGAGCGCCGCCGGCGTCCCCGTACCAGGCCTCCCGGTCGGCCATGGCGAGCTTGCAGCCCTCGATCAGGAGGTGGACGTACTCGGCGCTGTCGTAGGCGGGCAGTTCGGCGGGCAGCAGCGCGAGTTGCTGGAGGAGGACGGGCCCTGGCTCCAGCCGCCTGCCTTGCACAGCGTCCAGCCGCGCCAGTCGTATGTCGCCGGGGCCTCGTAGGACGCCTCCCAGGAGGTGAGGTCGGCGGCGGTGAGCGTGCCCGTGTGCCGGACGCCGCTGGTGTCCATGGTGGGCTTGCGGGCCTGGCGCACCAGCGCCTCGCCGATGAAGCCGGTCCGCCAGATCCCGCGGGCCGCCTCGATCTGGTCGCGGCGCTCGGGGCCCGCTTCCTGCGCCTCCTCGATGAGCCGCCGCCAGGTCGCGGCGAGCGCCGGGTTGCGCAGCAGTTCGCCGGGGCGCGGGGCCTGGCCGTCGGGCAGGTACACCTCGGCCGACGACGGCCACTCGGTCTCGAAGAGCTCCCGCACCGTCTCCACGGTCTTGCCGACCCGCTCCACGGGCGGATGGCCGTCGGCCGCGTATCCGATGGCGTACTTCAGGACGTCGGCCAGCGGCTTGCTGCCGTAGTCGCGCAGCAGCACCATCCACGCGTCGAACGCGCCCGGCACGGCAGCCGCGAGCGGTCCTGTGCCGGGCACCAGGGTCAGGCCGAGCGAACGGTAGTGGGCGACGGTGGCACCAGCGGGCGCCACGCCCTGCCCGCACAGCACCCGTACCGGGAGCGCGCTCGGGCCCGCCGGACGGCGCGAAGATGATCGGTACTTCACCCGCGGGCCCGTTGAGGTGCGGCTCGACGACGTGCAGGACGAAGCCCGCGGCGACCGCGGCGTCAAAGGCGTTGCCGCCGTCCTCCAGGACGGCCATCGCGGTCTGGGAGGCCAGCCAGTGCGTGCTGGACACCATGCCGAAGGTGCCTTGGAGGGTCGGCCTGGTCGTGAACATGCCGTGTGCCACCTCGTCTTTCCACCGGTCTTGCCGGGTCGAACGGTCCCGGCAGGCGCACACCGCGCTCACCGGGTAGCAACCGGGAAGCGGGGCCGTACGGCGCCTGCCATTCCTGATGTTCGAGCAGGCTATCGATTACATGTACATCTTTTCGACACTCTGAACGTTCGGGCAGGCGCGGCGCCCTCCGTGGTCACGGGCCGTGCGGCATGTGCGGCGGCGCCCAGCGTGGCCGGCGGCGGCGCCGGCGGCCCGGGCTCCGGCGCACCAGCCCGGCTGTCGGTGACGCCATGGCGGACGCGGGCTCGACCACGTTCCGCAGGAGCACGCAAAGCGATGCAGGGCCTACGGCATCACACCCGGCGAAATAGCAAAACACCTCGTGAATACGGTCGCCGAGGGCAATATCGCCGGCTACCGAGGCGAGATCAAGAGACGTGGGATCTGGTAGGTCGAGTACAGCGGAGTTGACTGAATTCCGACCAGCACGTTCGGCGGCAGCGGCTTCATCATGGGTGCCGATATTCAGAGTTCTCCGATATGAGAGTGTGGAGCCATGTCCGATGAGCCGACGGTCCGCGTGCACGCCGAATACGACTGCTATCCCACCTGGGTGCACCAGGGCGAGGACGTCGAGAACGTGCCGCCGGGGACCCTCGGCATCAGCGGCCCGCTCGCTCAGGAACTCGACGCCTGGGCCGACGAGTTCGACGCCATCCTCGACTGGGACAACCCGATCGACTCCCGATTCCGCACCCCGCAGGTCGAGGAGTCGTTCGTGGTGCGCGGCGAGCAACTGGCCCGGCGGCTCCAGACGGAGCTGGGCGACACGGCACGCGTGGTGTATTACCACATCAGGAAATCAGCGCGCGTCACAATGAAATGAGCCAGAGTCACGGCCGGCGCAAAACAACCCGGCACGACTTGGTGCGTGACGTACCGCGTCCGCTCCGCTTCCTAGGCGCATGGCCCCGCCTCGGCCGTTTTGCTGCACCCGCCTGGCGCGGGGCCGCAGCCCGGCCTCCGTTTCCGTCCTGGACAGGATGCTCCTCCCCCAGAAAGGAACTCTCCTCTTCGCGAACCCGCGTACGGGGTGCGACCCTGGAATCCAAGGCGCCGGAAAAGCATGGCCGACGGCCGAAAACGTCCGCGAGCTGACGCCCGCTCCCCACACCAGGCAGGCCACCACGCCTGGAAGAAGGACACGATGGAATTCGTCAAACCCCGGCCCACCACGCAAGCACCCGAGGACTGGTTCACCAAAGACGTGTGGTTCGACGTCATCTGCGCCGGCCAGGAACCCTCCAGGATGCGCGTCAACATGGTCCGCTTCTCCCCTGGAGCCCACACCGCCTGGCACCGCCACGCCGTCGGGCAGACGCTGCACGTCGTCGAGGGGATCGCCCTCGTCGGCACACGCGACGGCACGGTCTTCGAGGCGCACCCGGGCGACACCGTCGCCTGCCCGCCGGACGAGGAGCACTGGCACGACGCCACACCGGACCGGTTTATGCAGCATCTGGCCATGTGGGAGAGGCCGGGCGATGACCGGCCGGAGACCGCCTGGCTGGAAAAGGTCACCGCTGAGCAGTACGGCCGCCCTCGCACCCGCAGCCGCTGACCTTGAGGTCGGAGACACAGACCGGCCGGCGAATCGCGTAGATAACGGGAATAATAAACCCGTATCTGCATAATGATCCAATTTGGCCATAACGGTCCGCGATGCGGAACGGATCTCCCGGCGGCGTTGTCGACACGTGCGGCTGGAACGGAGGCACCGGTGCACGGTGAGTACAAGGTCCCCGGCGGCAAGCTCGTCGTGGTGGACCTGGACCTGGCAGACGGCGTACTGCGCGGGTCCGGATCAGCCGGCGACTTCTTCCTCGAACCCGACGAGGCCCTCGACGCGATCAACGCCGCGCTGACCGGGCTGCCCGCCACCGCCGACGCCCGCGTGCTCGCCGCCCGCGTCGACGCCGCGCTCGCCCGTCGACACCGTCTCTCGGCTTCTCCCCGGAAGCGTGTCGGCGATCGCCGTGCCGCCGCGCCCTCGCCCGGGCCACCGACTGGACCGACCACGACTGGCACCTGGTGCACGAGGGCCCGCAGGACCCGGCCCTGCACATGGCGCTCGACGAGGTGCTGGCCATGGAGTCGCCGCCGGACGCCGCCCGCCCACGCTGCGGATCTGGGAGTGGGCGAGCCCGCCGTGGTGATCGGCAGCTTCCAGTCCCTGCGCAACGAGGTCGACGCCGACGGCGCGCGCGGCACGGTATCGACGTGGTCCGCCGGATCAGCGGTGGCGGCGCGATGTTCATCGAGCCGGGCAACACCATCACGTACTCGCTGTCCGCACCCGACCTCGCTCGTCGAGGGCTGTCTTCGCCGACTCCTATGCCTACCTCGACGACTGGGTTCTCGGTGCGTTCAACGAGACCTCGGCGTCACGCCGTGGTACCAGCCGCTCAACGACATCGCCTCCGACGGCGGCAAGATCGGCGGCGCGGCGCAGAAGCGGCTGGCCACCGGATCGGTCCTGCACCACGTGACGATGGCGTACGACATCGACGCCGACAAGATGCTGGAGGTGCTCCGGATCGGCCGGGAGAAGCTGTCCGACAAGGGCACCCCAGTGCGGGCAAGCGGGTCGACCCGCTGCGCCGCCAGACCGGGCTGGCGCGGGAGGACGATCATCGACCGGATGATCGACGCCTTCCGCCGGCGCTACGGCCTCACCGAAGGCAAGGTCACCGACGAGGAGCTGGCGCGGGCTGGGGAAGCGGTACGCCGGAAGTTCGGCTCGGCGGCATGGACGGCGCGGGTGCCGTAGGCGCGGTGCACGGGCGGCTGCGGTGCACGGGCGGAGCACACACGCCGCTCCCGCGGTCACAGCGCGTCCAGCGGTGCATCACCCGGAGGTGTGCCGCCGAGCAGCCGCTCCATCGAGACGAGCTCCTCCTTGAACGCGTCGCGCCGCTGGTGACTGCCGCAGCCCTGGACCAGGCGCGCGAAGTCGGCCGCCGCCACGGCGATGCGCTGTCCCAGGGCCGCGCCCTGCTGGGCGCCGAAATCGTCGGTGGCGGCGTAGACGCCGCGCGGCGAGACGATCGCGTGCAGGTAGGAGAACATCGGCCGCAGCGCGTGTTCGAGCACCAGGGAATGCCGCTCGGTGCCCCCGGTGGCGCCGATGAGCACCGGCATATCGGACAGCGTCTCCTCCGGAAGCACGTCGAAGAACGACTTGAACAGACCGCTGAAGGAAGCGTTGAACGCCGGAGTCAGAGCGATGACGCCGTCCGCCTCTGCGACCGTCTCGAACGCCGACTCCAGTCCCGTCGTCGTGATGCCGGTCAGCATCGCGTCCATGATCGCGTGTCCCAGCGGACGTAGCTCGACGAACGACGAATCGACGGTGAGCCCCGAGCGCCCACCTCCTTGCGGACCGCCGCTTCGAGACGGTCCGCGAGCAGCCGCGTCGAGGACGGCTCGCGTATCCCGCCGCTGATGATCACCAGGTGCGTCATCCCTGTTCCCGGTCCTTTCGGTGCGCGACCCGGCCGCCTCAGCGTTCCGTGCCCTGCGATGCCGACGCCCCTGCCCTGCCCGCGTCGGCGCCGCCCGCGCGTTCGGCGTCCCGCGCGCGCAGCAGTGACTCATGGGTGGGAGCGGGTGGCACCGTGGCGGGCCTGCCGGTGGCGAACTCCTCGCGCAGTACCGGAACCACCTCTTCGCCGAGCAGGTCGAGCTGCTCCAGCACAGTCTGCAGCGGCAGCCCGGCGTGGTCGATGAGGAAGAGCTGGCGCTGGTAGTCACCCGCATAGCTCACGAAAGCCCAGCGTCCGCTCGATGACCTGCGCGGGTGAGCCGACCGTCAGCGGCGTCACGGTGCTGAACTCCTCCAGCGAGGGACCGTGCCCGTACACCGGGGCGTTGTCGAAGAAGGGCCGGAACTCCCGCACCGCGTCCTGGCTGCTGCGCCGCATGAACACCTGCCCGCCGAGACCCACGATGGCCTCGGACGCCCTGCCGTGGCCGTAGTGCTCGAAACGCTGCCGGTACAGCTCCACCATCTGCTGGGTGTGGGACGCGGGCCAGAAGATGTGGTTGGCGAAGAACCCGTCGCCGTAGTATGCAGCCAGTTCCGCGATCTCCGGCGTGCGGATCGAGCCGTGCCACACGAAGGGCGGGACGCCGTCCAGAGGGCGGGGCGCGAGCGTGAAGCCCTGCAGCGGAGTGCGCAGCTCGCCCTCCCAGTCCACCACATCCTCGCGCCACAGCCGGCGCAGCAGACCGTAGTGCTCGACGGTCAGCTGCACGGCCTTGCGGATGTCCTGTCCGAACCACGGATAAACGGGGCCGATGTTCCCCCGGCCGAGCATCACATCGGTCCGCCCGCCTGACAGGTGCTGCAGCACGCTGAAGTCCTCGGCGATCTTGACCGGATCGTTTGTGGTGATCAGCGTGGTCGAGGTGGACAGGATGAGCCGCTGGGTCCGGGCGGCGATGAAGCCGAGCAGCGTCGTCGGCGAGGACGGCACGAAGGGCGGGTTGTGGTGCTCGCCGGTGGCGAAGACGTCCAGGCCGACCTCCTCGGCCTTCCTGGCGATGGCGACCGTGGCCCGGATGCGTTCCGCCTCGGTGGGTGTGCGGCCCGTGGTGGGGTCGGGGGTGACATCGCCGACGGTGAACATACCGAACTGCATCCCGCTCATGGCCTCTCCACCCTCTCCTAGCCGAGGTACCCCTCGATCCGCGCACCGGAACGCGGCCGGGCGGCGCTCGGGTCCTGGCCGCTGTCCTGCAGCGCCCTGCGCTGCCGCAGCAGGTCCCAGCACCGGTCGCGCTCGACCTGGACATCCCGTAGCCGCTGCTGCTCGCGGTCCGCGTCGATCTCGTCGCGCTCGCGGCTGTCCCGCAGCTGGTGTTCCTCTTCGACCAGGGCCCGGATACGGCCCAGCACCTCAGGATCCGACACCACGGCGCACCACCTCCAGGCTGCCGACCGCCCCGTCCGGGTGCGGCACCGAGCCGCACGGCAGGCGCATGACCCGCCACGGGTCCGTTCTGAGTACCCCGCGACAAAGCGCCGAACCATGGACGTATCCGCCGCTACGCATCGCGGGACTGGGCCGAGACCAGTCCCGATTCATAGGCGAAGACGACGAGCTGGGCGCGGTCGCGGGCGCCCAGTTTTGTCATGGCCCGGCTGATGTGCGTCTTCGCGGTGAGAGGGCTGATCACCATGTGCGCGGCGATCTCCGTATTGCTCAGTCCGCGCGCCGCGAGCGCCGTGACCTCGCGCTCGCGGCGGGTGAGGCCGGCCAGCCCGGGAGCGGTGAACCGGTCCGGCGGGCGGGCCACGAAGGCGCCGATGAGACGGCGGGTGACGGCGGGCGACAGGAGTGCGTCGCCGTGCGTGACGACCTCGATGGCCCGCAGCAGATCCGCCGGCTCGGTGTCCTTGAGCAGAAACCCGCCCGCGCCGGCCCGCAGCGCCTCGAAGACGTACTCGTCCAGGCCGTAGTTGGTGAGGATGATCACGCGTACGCCGGACAGAGCAGGGTCCGCGGCGATCCGTCGGGTCGTCTCGATGCCCGTCATCACCGGCATCTGCACATCGACGAGCGCAACATCGGGAACGGTCTCGGTGACGAGCGCGAGGCCCTGTGCCCCGTCGGCGGCCTCGCCCACCACCTCGATCCCGTCCTCTGCCTCCAGCAGCGCACGGAAGCCGGCCCGCATCAGAGCCTGGTCGTCGATGAGCGCGACCCGGATCATGACGCCTCCTGCCTGTCCCGTCCTGGCCCCGGACGCACGGGCCCCGAGCCGGACGGGTCGAGGGGCAGCACGGCGCGTACAGCGAAGCCGCCCTGCGGGCGCGGGCCCGCGCGCAGCGTGCCGCCGAGTGCGGTGACACGCTCGCGCATGCCGGTGAGGCCGATGCCGTGCCGGGTCGGCTGTCCGGGATCCGCCGCGCCGTCGTCCTCGACCGCGACGGTGACCTCCCGCGCGGCGTGCGCGATGTGTACCGTCACGACGGCCCCGCGGCCCGCGTGCCGTGCCGCGTTGGTGAGCGCTTCCTGCACGATGCGGTAGACGGCCCGGTCCACGGCCGCGGGCAGCGCGTGCGCGCCGCCGGTCGTCTTGAGTTCGACGGCGAGCCCGGCGGCACGGGCCCGCTCGACCAGGACGTCCGGGGTGCCGGCGGGCTCGTCGGTGCGCAGCACGTCGAGCGTGGCGCGTAGTTCGCGCATCGCCTCACTGCCCGCCTCCTGGATCGCGAGCAGCGCGGGCGGCACCTCTTCGCCCCGTTTGCGCGCGAGGTGGACGGCGACCGAGGCCTGGAGCTTGACGATGGAGATGCTGTGGGTGAGCGAGTCGTGCAGTTCTCTGGCGATTCTCAGCCGCTCCTCGCCGGCCCTGCGCAGCGCCGCTTCCTCGCGGGTCCGCTCGGCCTCCAGCGCGCGCTGTTCCGTCTGGCGCAGATACGCCTGCCAGTTGGCGTCGGCGAGCCCCGTGACGACGGCACAGAGGAACCATCCCGCGAGCAGCAGCGTCTGCCCGGCCATCTGCGGCCCGGTGCGGTGCGCGACCAGGTATCCGGCCAGGAAGACCGCACCGGCCAGCGCGCCGACGCCCCTGCGCCGCGCCCGGGCCGCCGCGTGCACCGCTCCGATGACCGGGAGGGCGGCCACGGCCGTACCGTGGGCGTGCAGGACATAGCAGGTCAGGGCCACGGTGGCGACGGCGAGCACACCGCGCGGGAATCTCCGGTACGCCACCAGGGCCAGCGAGCCGACGACCATCAACCCGTAGTCGACGGCGCCCGTACGGCCGGCACCGAAGGCGGCTGCGGCCACGACGATGCCGCCCACCACGAGCGCGACGACCACGTCGACGGGGCGCGGGCGAACGGGGGCAGGAGCTGGATCCGGAGCGGCGGCATGAGGCGAGGCCGGGATGGCTGCCGGGGTCGCGGGTCGCCTAAGTCGCCCCGGACGCCCCGTATCACCCGACTGATCCTCCGTCATGTCCGCACCCTAGACCGTGGCGGTAGCCGGCCGCCTCCACCGGGCGGACGGCTCCCGCGCTACTCCCTGGGGAGTAGTTGCCGACGCCGCCGGGCCGTGGGCCGCAGTCCCGGATGCCTTCGCCGGTACGACGCCGCACTGCACCGTCCTGGGACAGCATCCAACACGTCGGCGATGCCTCGGGCCGTGCGCGCGGTCCGATGCGCCGGCCACCTCGCCGTACACACCCACCATGCACCGGAGGCCGCCATGTCCAGCCCGTTCCGCTACACCGCGCCCGTGCCGCACAAGTCCGCGACCGGCCGCACCGCCGAGGTGTACGCCCAGATCGCAAGCGACTTCGGCATCGAGCGGGCGGCCACGTTCGCAGTGCTGTCTCCCGCGCCCGAGCTGATGGCCGCCGCCTGGGCGCTGCTGCGCGAGTCACTGATCGCGGGGGCCGGGTCCCGTACCGACCGGGAACTCGTGTCCTACGGAGTGTCGCTGGCGAACCGCTGCCCGTTCTGCATCGGCGCCCACACCCTGCTCCTGCACGCCACCGGCGACCACCGGCTCGCCGAGACCCTGGCGCGCGGCGAGCGGCCCGCGGACCAGGCGCAGGAGCAGCTGATCGCCTGGGGCGAAGCCAGCCGGGTGCCGGGCAGTGAACAGCTGTGGCCGCTGCCGTTCGCCGCGGAGCACACGGCGGCCCAGGTGGGCACCGCGCTGACGTTCCACTTCATCAACCGCATCGTGTCCGCGCTGCTGGTGGAGCAGCTGCTGCCGTACAACGCGCAGCGGTTGCGGGTTGTGCGCAGCCTGGCGGGGCGCTCCGTGGCGAAGACCGTGCGACGCGCCCACCTGCCCGGCACGAGCCTGCCGTTCACCGACGACGCGGGATCAGGTCCCGCCTGGGCCGCGAGAACCACGGTGGGCCCCGCCTACGCGGCGCTACGGACGGCAGCGACATCGGGCGCCGAGCTCCTGGATGCGGCGGACCTGGCCCTCGTCGACGAGCGGATGGCGGCCTGGGACGGTACGCATCCGCCGCTGACGGGCGACGGAATTCCGGACCGCTCGCACCCCGGTGCCCGTCTAGTGCTGCTGGCCGCGCTCGCGCCGTACCGCATCACCGACGAGGACGTGCGGGCCTGGCGCACCGCCCGCCACACCGATCGCTGCCTGGTCCGGCTGATCGCCTATGGCGCGTTCCGCGCGGTGCGTCGCATCGAGACGGCGCTGCCTCTGACGGCCCCGCCCGCCGCCCGCTCCACGGCGGCCGGACGCCCGTGACGGAGGTATGGCCCGGCTGCGGAAGTACGGGCAGCCGGGCCATACCGGTGCGAGGCTCCCGTCGCCGTCCTTGCCGGTATGGCGCAGGGACGTGCGACGGGGGCCTCGTTGGTGACCGTGGACGGTCAGGCCGGCGCCGGGGACGATCCAGCGCCGCCACCCCGCCCACCGATCACCGGGCGCGGATCACCGCTTCACCCGGCGTACTGGGCGAAGACCTTGGTGAAGTCCCAGTCGCTCTGGCCGACACCGGAGCAGGTGTCGGCGCCGCCGCCGGTGCAGGCCCGGTCCCGGTTGACGGACCAGAAGGTCAGCCGGGCCAGGTGGTGCTGGTTCGCGTAGCCCAGGATGGTCTGGAAGTCGGACGACCGTGACGGTCTCGCTGATCGTCGGTGACTCCGTTCATGGACGAGATGCCGCTGTGCCGGTAGGCCTCGTCGTCGCTGTAGCCGTAGCCGATCTTCAGCGCGTTCTTGAGGCCGTCCGCGGCCTGGGTGGTCAGGGTGCCCATGTTCTGGCCCGCGCCGCCGAAGTCGAACGGCATGATGGTCCAGCCGTCGACCGTGAGCCCGGACTGGGCGCCGCGGTTGATCAGGCTGGTGTCGGGGCCGCTCTGCCCGGTGCCGATGGGTGATGTACACCTTGATGCCCGGGTTGTTGGCCTTGATGGTCTTCAGGGCGTCCACGGTGCGCTGCTGGAGTGGCGCCGTCGCTGTAGGCGTCGGCCTCGATGTCGATGTCGATGGCCTTGAGCCCGTAGGCGTTGATCACCTTCTGGTAGGCGGCGGCGAGTTCGCCCGCGCTGGAGCAGGAGCTCTCCAGCTTGTTGCCGCTCCAGCCGCCGAAGGACGGCGACGACGTCGCCGCCGGCACCGCGTATGGTGTTGATGGTCTGCTGGTCCACTCCCCCGGTCAGCGGCCGGCCACCGTCCCACTGCGGGTTGCAGTAGCCGTTGCTGAGGACGAAGGCCATGGTGAACCACTTGACGCCGGTGGCGTTCATGACGGTGGTGGGGTTGGGCGGGCTGCCCCAGCCCTTGTAGAGGTAGGGCGCGACGGCCATAGGCGCCGGCACCGGGTGGTGCCGCCACCGCCGTCGGAGGCGGGCGCCGTCCACTTCTGGTTGGCGGTGCCGGCGCAGGTCCAGATCTGCAGCGGGGTGCTGTTGGCCGAGTTGTTGCCCGGTGACGTCCAGGCACTTGTCGGCGGCGGTGTTGACGATGTCGTGGGCCGCGTTCGCGTTCCACTTCTGGTTGCCGCCGCCCGTGCAGTCCCACAGCTGCACCTTCGCGCCGTCGGCGGTGCCTGGCCGCGACGTCCAGGCACTTGCCGAGGGCACGGATGGTGCCGTCGCTGTTCGACCGTCCACTGCTGGGCGCGCGCTGCCGTTGCAGTCGTAGAGCTGCACCGCGGTGCCGTTCGCGGAGCTGCCGCCGGCCACGTCCATGCACTTGCCGGCCAGGCCGGTGATGGTGCCGGTGGCCGCGGCGGCGGGCGCTGCCTGGAGGGTGCCGAGCGCGAGCAGCGGGGCGACGAGCAGGGGCAGCAGGCGTACCGGCCTGCGCAGCAGGCGCCTGACGAAGCCCGGACGCAGTGGTCTCATTGCATCGTCCACTTCTGGTTGGCGGTGCCGCCGCAGGTCCAGATCTGCAGCGGAGTGCTGTTCGCCGAGTTGTTGTCGGTGACGTCGAGACACTTGTTGGCTTGCAGGTTGACGATGTCGTGGGTGGACGCGTTGTACGTCCACTGTTGGTTTCCGGCGCCGTTGCAGTCCCACAACTGCACCTTCGCACCGTCGGCGGTGCCGTTGCCGCACCACGTCCAGGCACTTGCCGAGCGCGCGCAGGCTGTTGCCGTTGATGCTCCACTGCTGGGCCGCGGTGCCGTTGCAGTCGTAGAGCTGGACCGGAGTGCCGTTGGCGGAGCTGGCGCTCGCCACGTCCGCGCACTTGCCCGCGAGTCCCGTGATGGCGCTGACCGGTGCCGCCGCGTGTCGCTCGTGGAGACATGCACGTAGTCGACGACGAGCTGCTGCGGGAAGGAGGTGGAGCCGTCCGGGTCGCCGGGCCAGTCACCGCCGACCGCGAGGTTGAGGATGAGGAAGAAGGGCTTGTTGAACGCCCACTGGTTGCCGCCCAGGTCGGCCGAAGTGCGCGTCTCGTAGACGTTGCCGTCCACCGACCACTTGATGGAGTTGGGCGCCCAGTCGACGGCGAAGGTGTGGAAGGTGTCGGCGAAGGCACCACTGGGAGGGTGTATCCGGCGCCGATGCCGTTGGCGCCGGAGTACCCGGGGCCGTGGATGGTGCCGTGCACGGTGGCCGGCTCCTTGCCGATGTTCTCCATGATGTCGATTCACCGGAGTTGGGCCAGCCGACGCTGCCGATGTCGGTGCCGAGCATCCAGAACGCGGGCCACATGCCCTGACCGCGCGGGATCTTCATCCGGGCCTCGACGTGGCCGTACGCCGGCGCTGAACTTGCCCGAGGTGTTCATCCGCGCCGAGGTGTACTGACAGGTCCCGTACCAGCACTGGTAGTTGCTCGGGTTCTCCTTCTGGCGGTGATGACCAGGTGGCCCTTGCCGTCCATGGCGGCGTTGTTGGTGCCCGAGGTGTAGTACTGCCGCTCGTGGTTGTTGCCGCCGTTGTCGCCGGTCTCCTGAGACCACTTCGAGGTATCGACGCCCGATCCTGCGGCGCCGTTGAAGTCATCGGTGAAATCGGCCTGCAGGGCGGGCGTGGCCGCGGACGCGGCGGCGGCCGGCGCCGGGGCGGCGCCAGCCGCGGTGGCGGCCGGAATCACGGCGGCGGAACAACACAGGGCAGCGGCGGCCCAGACGAGCAGCCGGCGTCTCCAGGGAAGACGCATGGAGCATCACATCACTTTCGGTAGGGGGTGCAGCCATGCTCATGACACAGATCGTCCAGGGCATGGCGCACGGCAGACGAAAGCCACGAGGGGGTGCGTGTGATGGCGCGCTTACTTCACGTGTTGATTTAAGGCGGCCCGCGAGGGACCAGTCAAGATATATGTCTGGACCAATTCCCTCGCAGGGCCCGCGCGCACACGGCCCTGCGTCCGGTGCGCCCGCCGTGCGGCCGGGCCGCCACGCCCCGGCCGCACCCGTGCCGCACCGCGCCGCCCGCCGCCTACGCCGCGCCGGACCCGACCGCGCGCTCACTCTCCCTGCGCCGCCCCTCGGCGACCGCGGCCCCCGACATCAGGAGCAGGTACACCACGAACGCCGAGCTGAGGCCGACGGCCCAGCCGTAGTCGGCGAGCGGCTTGAGCACCGGGATCAGACCGCCCTCGGGGAAGGGGCCCTTGCCGGGCGCGGAGTGCGAGCCGCCCACCGAGAGCACACCGCCGACCAGGAACGCCAGCACGGCACGCCAGTTCCAGCCGCCCGCGTACCAGTAGCGCCCGCCCTTGCGGTACAGGTCGACGAGATCGAGGTCGGTGCGGCGGACGCACCAGTAGTCCGCGATCAGGATCCCGGCGACGGTGCCGAGCAGCCCGCCGACGACGCCCAGCCAGACGAAGATGTAGAACTCCGGCGTCTCGATGAGCTTCCACGGGAAGATGACGACACCCACGACCCCGGTGATCAGCGCGCCCGTGCGGAAATTGATGAACTTCGGCGCCAGGTTGGCGAGGTCGTACGCCGGGGAGACCACGTTCGCCGCGAGGTTGGTGGAGATGGTCGCGACGAGGACCGTCACCAGGGCGAAGAGCAGCCCGGCCACGTTGTCCGCCTTGCCCGCGAGATCCACCGGTTCCCAGATCGGCTCCCCGTACACCGCCTGTGAGCCCGAGGTGACCAGCACCGACAGCAGCGCGAAGGCGGTCATGGTGGTCGGCAGGCCCAGCGTCTGGCCCCACACCTGGGCGCGCTGGCCCTTGCCGAAGCGGGTGAAATCGGGGATGTTCAGCGACAGCGTCGACCAGAAGCCGATCATTCCCATGAGGGCCGGGAAGAAGACTGGCCAGAAGTGGCTGCCCCAGCCGAGCTTCGAGGGCGCATCGAGCAGCGGCCCGAAGCCGCCCGCCTTGTCGGCCATCCACCACAGCAGGACGAGCGCGCCGATCAGCACGAACGGACCGGCCCAGTTCTCGAAGCGGCGCAGGGTCTCCATGCCGCGCAGGATGATCGCGATCTGCAGCACCCAGAACACGCCGAAGCACGCCCACAGCGTCCAGGGGTAGCCGCCGATCTTCTCGGCATGGGACCAGTCACCGCCGTAGGCCTTGTTGAGCAGCACATAGATGCCCTGGCCGCCGATCCAGGTCTGGATGCCGAACCAGCCGCAGGCGACGGCCGCGCGTACCAGCGCAGGCAGATTGGCGCCCCGCAGCCCGAACGAGGCCCGCGCCAGCACCGGGAACGGAATCCCGTACTTGGGGCCCGCGTGCCCCGTGAGCAGCATCGGCAGCAGGACGATGACATTGGCGAGCGCGATGGTGAAGACGGACTGCTTCCAGTCCATGCCGAGCGCGACCAGACCGGAGGCGAGCGTCCAGGACGGGATGTTGTGCGCCATGCCGATCCACAGCGCGGTGAAGTTGTATGTGCCCCAGTGCCGTTCGGCCAGCGGTATGGGGCGCAGGTCGTCGTTGGCGAAGCGGCTCTCTTCCGGATACGCGCCGTGCAGCAGTTCCGCACGGCCGTCGTCGGTGACGAACTGACCGCCCGATATCGAGGCGGTGGAGCTGAGCGAACCGGAAGAGCGGGGCGAGCCGGGCGGACCAGGGGGGAGGGTATGCGTCATGTAAGAGCCCATTCGCTGGTAGGGATGCGCTGGTGGAGCGGTGCGGGTGCGCGGTGGGGGGTGCGGATGGGATGGCTGAGGACGGCTGACTCAAGGAGTGGGGAGGGGACAACGGAGGAGCCGGGAGTGCACGGGCCCACGCAGCCGGTGGGGACGGCGGCCGGGACCGTGCGAGGGCCGGGTCAGCCGAGTTCCGGGATGATCTGCGACCCGTAGGCGTCGATCACGGTCTCACGTGCGTCGTGCATGGCGTAGATGGCGAACTGATCCACACCGAGTTCCCTCAGCGTCCGCAGTTTCTCCAGGTGTGCCTCCACCGGACCGAGCAGGCAGAAGCGGTCCACGATCTCGTCGGGCACAAAGGCCGTGTCGGGATTGCCGCTGCGGCCGTGATGCGCGTAGTCATACCCCTGACGGGCCTTGATGTACGAAGTCAGCGCGTCGGGCACCAGATCGGAGTGCTCCCCGTAGCGTGCCACCAGTTCGACGACGTGGTTGCCGACCATCCCGCCGAACCACCGGCACTGCTCGCGGGCGTGCGCGAGGTCATCGCCGACGTAGGCGGGGGCCGCGACACAGATGGTGAGCGCCGCCGGGTCGCGGCCCGCCTCCGCGGCCGCGTCGCGTACCGCCCTGACCATCCACTCGGTCAGATACGGGTCGGCCAGCTGCAAGATGAGCCCGTCGGCCTGCTGCCCGGCCAGCGCCAGCGCCTTGGGCCCGTAGGCCGCCATCCACACCGGCAGCCGCCCGTTCGCCACCCAGGGCAGGCTGATGCGCTCTCCGTCGACGTCGGCCTCGCGGCCCTCGGCGAGGTCGCGGATGACACCGATGGCCTCGCCCAGCCGAGCGAGCGTGTTCGGCCTGCGGCCCGCGACGCGCATCGCGGAGTCGCCGCGGCCGATGCCGCAGACGGTCCGGTTGCCGTACATCTCGTTGAGGGTGGCGAAGGTGGAGGCGGTCACCTCCCAGGTGCGGGTGCCCGGGTTGGTGACCATCGGGCCGACGATCAGCCGCTCGGTGTGTTCCAGGATGCGGCTGTAGATGACGAACGGCTCCTGCCAGAGCACGGCCGAGTCGAACGTCCAGCCGTGGCTGAAACCCGCCTGCTCGGCGCGACGCATCAACTCGACAACGGCGGACCCGGGCGGGTCCGTCTGCAGCACGAGTCCGAAGTCCATGGCACAACTCCTGGTCCAGAGGGCTGGGGCGTGAGGTGAACTGCTCGGCCGGGCGGCCGGGACCACGGTCCGGGCCGGCCGGCGGTTTCGGGTCAGGTAAAGACAGGTGCCGCACGTGGTGCACCGGCCGTGTCCCGCGCGTTTGGTGAACGCCCGTGCGTTGCTACGGAAGAGGGGACGGTAGGGACGCTCGGGCGACTCGCTCCCCGCACACCCGGTCCGCACACGGCGTACGCGCCGGCGGGCCCGGCCATGCCTGCGGCGCAGCGCCGGGACGCGGGTCGAACGCGGCGGTGACGTACAGGTCCGGCGGCCCGAAGACGGGCGGCACCGGTGTGCCGTCGAAGTCGCCCAGTACGCATAGCACCCTCTCCCGTGCTCCCGTGCTCCCGTGCTCCCGTGCTCCCGTGCTCCCGTACTCCCGTACTCAGGTACTCCCGTGCTCGTCTGCGAAGGCTCGGGGACGATGCCCCTCATGGCACGTGCTCGCAAAGAGCTTTCCACATCAGGCCATGCCGAACCGCGCACCAGGACGCCTCGAACGCGCGCCGCGGGGGCACCATCCTGGACCCCTTCCCCGGGACTGGAAAGAGGCCCTCGGTCCGTCTTTGCTGCTCCTGCGTGAACGGCGGCGGCAGCCGATCCTCTCGTCGCAACCTGCGCCCAAGTCGAAAGTTCCGGATGTTCCGGATACGCCTGCTCTCCCTGCTCGCCCGGCTCGCCCTGCTCTGCCTCACGAGGGTGAATCCGCACCGCCGGGTGTCGTTCGCACCGCACGGTGGAACTCCGCGCTTCACCCGTCCGGGCGACGCCGGAAGGACGGGCAGGCACTTGGGCGCGGTGATCGCTGCGTTAGCGTCGGGGCCTGCGCAGGAGTGAGTTCCTGCTGGTGGCTCCGGGAAGGGACCTATGACGGTGACGGCATTTGACGAGTCCGAGCGTCGGGCGTGGGCCGGGCAGGCCGATGCCTACGCGGCCAGCTTCGCCAAGCTCTGCGCCCATCCCGTGCCCGCGTTGCTCGACGCCGCCGGGGTCGAGGCGGGCATGCGGGTCCTCGACGTGGGGACGGGCACGGGCGCTGCCGCCGCAGCCGCGTGTGAGCGGGGCGCGGAGGTGACCGCGGTGGACGCCGAACCCGACATGATCGCCGCGGCCGGCCGGCGGGCACCCGCGGCCGAGGTGCGCCTCGCCGCCCTGCCGCACCTTCCCTTCGACGACGACCAGTTCGACGCCGTGGTCGGCAACTTCGTCCTCAACCATGTCGGACGACCTCGCACAACCTTGACGGAACTGCGCCGGGTGACGCGACCGGGCGGGCGGATAGCCGTCACCATCTGGGCGGTCCCCGCGACCGCCGGACGGGCGCTGCTCGGGCGAGCCGTCCAGGCAGCGGGAGTCAGTCGTCCCGCCCACCTGCCTGCGCTGGCTTTCGACGATGACTTTCCCCGTACGGAAGAGGGCTTCACCGCGCTGCTCGGTGCCGCGGGCCTGCTGAGTGCCGGCTGCGCAACCCTGGCCTGGGATCACCGGACGACTCCCGAGGAGTGGTGGAGCGGCCCGGCCGCCGGAGTGGCAAACATCGGGCAGCTGGTGCAGAGCCAGTCTCCTGAGGTCATCCAGGAGATCAAGAGGCACTTCGACGCGCTGTGTGCGGAGTTCGTGGACTCGGACGGTGTCCTGGTGCTGCCTCATACCGCCCTGATGGCGCATGGCCAGGCATAAAACCCAGCTGCCAGGGCCCGCGTCGGCACAGCGGTTCCCCTTCTCCTCCCACGGGCGGGGCAGGTACTCTGTCCCGGTTCGGTGATTTGACCTCAACATGCCAAGAGGTTGGTGACCGGTGGCGAGTCCGGTACAGAGCACGGCCGATGCCAGTGAGCAGGAAGACGGCATCGCCCATATAGCCATCATTGGCATGGCCTGCCGGTTCCCCGGAGCGCGTGATCCGGACGAGTTCTGGCACAACCTGCTGAGCGGTACGGACTCCATCACGCGCCTGGCTGGACCTGAGGGAGTGGCGGCACGGGGACTGCTGGAGGATCCCGAGTGGTTCGACGCGGGCTACTTCCGCGTTTCCCCGCGGGAGGCCCGGATCATCAACCCGCAGCACCGGGTCTTCCTGGAATGCGCCGTGGAAGCGCTCGAAAACGCCGGCCACGACCCGGCCCGCCATCCTGGGACCATCGGCGTGTACGCGGGCGGCAGTGAGAACGGCTACGCACAGCTCCTCAAAACGCAGCGGGCGCAATTGCCTTCGGTGTCCGACTGGGAGATCCGGGTGGCCAACGGGCCGGACTTCCTGTGCAGCAGAGTCGCCCACAAACTGGGCCTGCGCGGCCCCACCGTCGCGGTGCAGGCCGCCTGCGCCACCTCGCTGGTCGCCGTGCACCTGGCGGTGCAGGGCCTGCTGAACGGCGACTGCGACCTCGCCCTGGCCGGCGGTGTCTCGGTGCGCGTCCCGTTTCGGCTGGACGCGACCGACGAGGTGGGCATCCAGGCACCCGACGGCTTCTGCAGAGCCTTCGACATCGGCGCCCACGGGGTCGTGGGCGGCGACGGAGCGGGCATCGTCGTCCTGAAACGCCTGGCGGATGCGGTAGCCGACGGTGACCGGGTGGATGCCGTCATCCGCGGGTCCGCGGTGAACAACGACGGTGCCGGCAGCATCGGTTTCACCGCCCCCAGCATCGACGGACAAGCCGCCGTGATCGAGAGCGCGCAGCGCGCGGCGGGAGTGGACGCGCGGTCGTGCACATACGTGGAAGCTCACGGCTCGGCCACTCCGCTCGGCGATCCGGTCGAGGTCGCCGCGCTGACCAAAGCGTTCCGGCGCGACACCGACCGGCGCGGATTCTGCGGAATCGGTTCTGTGAAGACCAACATCGGGCACACCGACGCCGCCGCGGGCGTGGCAGGACTGATCAAGACGGTCCTGGCCCTCAAGCACGGCGTCATCCCGCCCAGCCTGCACTTCACCACGCCCAACCCGGAGATCGACTTCGAAGCGAGCCCGTTCCAGGTGGTCACCCGGCCGCTGACATGGCAGCCGAAGGGGCTGCCGCGGCGCGGCGGCGTCAGCTCGTTCGGCCTCGGCGGCATCAACGCGCACGTGGTCCTGGAAGAGGCGCCCGCGGCACCGCACTTCGGCCCGTCGCCGCACCCGTGGCAGCTGCTGCCCCTGTCGGCCAAGACCCCCGCCGCACTGGAGGCCGCCACCGGCCGCCTCGCCGAGCATCTGCGCCACCACCCCGGAACACCGCTCGCCGACACGGCCTGGACCCTGCAGACCGGCCGCCTTGAGCACCGGTACCGGCGGTTCGCGGTCGTCGACGGGCAGGCGGACGCCGTGCGTGCGCTGGACGGTGCGCAACCGGACCGGTGTGTCACGGGCTCCGGGGAGACTCTGAACCGGCCGGTGGTCTTCCGGTTCTTGGCGGTGGCCGGTTCCGGTGCGGAGCGGGACACCTGGGCGCGCCTGTACGCGACCGAGCCGGTGTTCCGCCGCGCCGCCGACGCATGCGGCGCACAGCACGCCTTCCTCGCCGCTGACGCCGACGCCGACCACAGCTCGGACCTCGCCGCCCTGGCCGCGTTCGCGGGACCGTACGCCCTGGCACGGCTGTGGCAACAGCGGTGGGGCGTCGCACCGGGCGCCGCCGCCGGAGCGGGCGTCGGGGCGCTGGCGGCGGCGACCGTGGCCGGGGTGTTCCGGCCGGCGGACGCGGCCCGGCTCGCGGTGCGGGCGGCCCGCCTGCCGGCGGCCGGGCAGCTGGCGGAGCTGGTGCGGCAGTACGGACCGCGGGCACCCGAGATCCCGCTCAGGACCGTGCGCGGAACGAAGCGGATATCGCCCGCCGAGGCGGTGGATCCGGTGTTCTGGGCCGAGTGCCTGCGACAGCCGCCGCCCGCGGACGCCGCCGCCCCCGACCTGCCGGACGACCCGGACCGCGTCGTCCTCGACCTGGCGGCCGGGCTGTACCCGGACTCCGAACAGGCCGTGCTGCGCACGCTCGGGAGCCTTTGGCTGTCGGGAGCGCCGATCGGCTGGGCGGCGGTGCGCGAAGGCCAGCGGCCACGGCGAGTCGCGCTGCCCACCTATCCCTTTGAACGGCAGCGGCTCATCGTGGAGGCGGCCGAGTCCTCCCTCGCTCCCACCCGTCCCGCCGCCGTCCCTTCGCCCGCGCCGGCGGCAGGCGCCGGCAAGACGCTCGACGTGGTCGCCGCCCTGTTCGCCGAGACTCTCGACCTGCCGGACGTCGAGCCGGACGAGAGCTTCTTCGATCTCGGCGGTGACTCGCTGATCGCCACCCGGTTCGTGGCGCGGGCGCGGGAGTTCTTTCCGGTGGAACTCGCACCCAGGACCCTCTTCGAAGCCCCCACGGCAGCCCAGCTCGCCGCCCTCATCGACGAGCGCATGGCCGCTGGGGGCACCCCGTGACGCGGTGGACGGTGCGCCGGCGGCGGCGGCCGGACGCGGTGGCCTCGCTCTACTGCTTCCCGCACGCCGGCGGTTCGCCTGGAGAGTATGTGCGCTGGTCCGATGGCCTGCCGGACGTGCAGGTATGGGCCGTGCACCTGCCCGGCCGGACCACCCGGCTGGCCGAACCGCCCCTCACCCGCATGGAATCGCTCGTGGACGCCTTGGTGTCAGCCGTCGACTTCGACGCACCCTTCGTGTTCTTCGGCCACAGCCTCGGGGCGCTGATGGCCTTCGAGGCGGCGAGGGAGCTGCGCGCGCGGGGCCGCGCACAGCCGGACCGGCTGATCGTGTCGTCCTGCCCCCCGCCTCCGCTCGCGTCCCTCGCGGAGCCCGTCCATACCCTCCCGGACGACGATCTGCTCGACAGGATCGAGCGGCACAACGGGGAGAGCCTGGACCATCTGCGGACCGATCCCGGGCTGCGGGCGCACGCGCTGGACTGCTACCGGGCCGATTTCGCGCTCCTGGACAACTACCGCTACCAGCCGAGCAGCCCCCTTGACTGCCCGATCACCGTTCTCGCCGGCGCCCAGGAGTCATGGACGCCCAGCGCGGACGACTGGGCCGCGCACACCAAGGGCGCCACCGAGCTGCGGCTCCTGCCCGGCGGGCACTTCTACTTCCGTCAGGAGCAGCACGAAACCCTGCGGACCTTGCAGGAGACCATCGTCACCATTGAAGGAGGCCGTGATTGGACCGGATAGGTGTGGTGGGCGCGGGCACCATGGGCAGCGGCGTGGCACAGCTCTTCGCCGAGGGCGGGCACGAGGTCGTGCTCGTGGACATCGCGGACCACATCCTCGATTCCGCGCGGGCCGGCATCAGCAGCAACATCCGGCTCGCGCCGCTCATCCGTCCCGGCACACCGCCGCGGCAGCCCGAGGAGGTCACCGGACTCATCCGGTTCACCACCGACCTGGAGCAGCTGAGCCAGGTGGACTACCTCATCGAGAACGTCACCGAGGACTGGGACATCAAGCGCCCGCTCTACGGCGAGCTGGACGCCCTCTGCCCGCACGAAGTGCCCTTCGGCGTCAACACCTCCGCGATCCCCATCACCAGGGTCGCGGGGGTCACCGGCCGGCCCGGCCGGGTGTCGGGTCGCACTTCATGAACCCGGCCCCGCTGAAGCCCACGGTCGAGCTCATCCGCGGCCACCACACCTCGGCGGGACCATCGACGCGCACGCAGGCGCTGCTGGCCGGCGTCGGCAAGCGAGAGGTCGTCGTGGGCGACTCGCCGGGCTTCGTGACCAACCGGGTGGCGATGCTCACGGTCAACGAGGCGATCTTCCTCGTCCATGAAGAGTCTCCTCAGCCGCGAACATCGACCGGCTGTTCAAGGATGCTTCGGGCATGAGATGGGCCCGCTGGAGACCGCCGACCTGATCGGCCTTGACACCGATCCTGCTGCTCGCTCACAGTCCTGTACGACAACTTCAACGATCCGCAAGTACCGGCCGTGCCCCGCTGCTGCGCCAGATGGTCGACGCGGGCCTGCAGGGAGGTAAGACGGGACGCGGCTTTCACACCTACTAGTCGGGAGTTCGGCACCATGGCCTCTGACGGCGTACAAGCGAACGGATACGCGACTTCATCTCCCCCACTAACGGCTGGCCGTGGACGACGACGACGACTTCTTCGCCGGCGGGCTACGTCAACTCGCTCTTCGCCGTCCAGCTCGTGCCTTGGTGGAGGGACTTCGGCCTCCAGTGGAGGCGGTGACCTCGATTTCGCAACTTCCGACGATCGCCGGGCCGTCGCGGACCTCGTGGCCGGCAAGCGGACCCGTGCCGGAGGCGCCGCGTGCGCGTCGGAGTGAGCACCGAACAGCAGCGGCTGGGCAGGAAGAGCGCCGCGTCCGCGCGGCGCGGTGTGCGCACCGGGCCGTACGGCGGACGCCGATGAACAGGCTCCCGCTCACCGCGCCGGTGCCCTGGCACTCGCCGAAGAGCTCGCCAAGCGCGTCTACTTCGTCTCGGCCGCATCACCGACTTCTCCCTGGTCCGCGCCGGGGACGAGATCACGGCCGTGGACGTGACCACGCGGCCGGCCGACGCGTCGACCCGGGAGAGCTCGCCCGCAAGCTCACCTCGTCGTCACAACGACGTGCTCGGCCAGCGCCAGGTGGAGCCGAAGGTGGTCTGGCGCGCCGCCGCCCGGGAGCTCCGACGGGATGTGTTCGACGAACTGCTCGCCCGCGGAGCCGCCACGGAGGTCGGTGAAGGACAGATCGCGCTGGGCGAGCCCGTCCTGTCGCTGATGGACCATCTGGACACGCTGGTCCGGGATCTCGTCAAGGCGGAGTTCGGTGCGCGGGAGTTCCGCTATCCGACGCTGATCCCGGCGGACGCGCTGCGGCGCACCGGCTACGTCGAGTCCTTTGCGCAGCTGCTCATGTTCGTCTCCCGGCTGCACAACGACGTCGACACTTACCGCGGGTTCCTCGACGCCATCGCGGACGGCGGCGATCTGTCCCAGGCGCTGCGCGCGCACGGCGGAGGCTTCGACTACTGCCTGCCGCCGACCATGTGTTTTCACACGTACCACCAGTACGCGGGCGGTCCGCTGCCGTCCTCGCCGATGGTGGTGACCGCCCGTGGAAAATCGTTCCGGTACGAGTCCCGGTACCGCCGTTCCCTGGAACGGCTGTGGGACTTCACGATCCGGGAGGTGGTGTTCCTGGGCCCGCCGGAATTCGTACTGAGCTCCCGCACCCGGCTGATGGAGCGCACCTACGCGCTCATGGAGTTGCTCGGTCTCGGCGGCCGGTGCGAGGTGGCCGGCGATCCGTTCTTCCTGGGCGACGCCACCGCGGCGCGCGCCTGGTCGCAGCGCTGGCTTGAGCTGAAGTACGAGCTGAGGCTGCCGCTGGACGAGGAACGGGATGTCGCCGTGGCCTCCTTCAACTACCACGAACAACTCTTCGCAAACGCGTTCGAGTTGCGGAGCGGCACGGACGAGGCCGTCTTCACCGGCTGCGCCGGCTTCGGCCTGGAACGGCTCGCCTACGCCTTCCTCTGCCGGCACGGCCTCGATCCCGACGGCTGGCCCGCGACCGTCCGTGCGGCGGTGGCGCCGTGAGCGGACAGCCGCGTCTGCTGACCCTCTCCGCGCCCACCGCCCCGGCGTTGGAACAGGCCACCGACGAACTCGCCAGGCAGCTGGAGAGCCTGGACGACGCCGGGTTCGCCCGGCTGCCTGAGGTGCCGGACACACAGGCGCCACCGCGGTCCCTGCGGCGTGCGGTGGCGGCGGGCACGGCGGCGGAAGCGGCACGGCGGCTGCGCAAGCGCGATGCACGCCGGGTGTTCACCGGCGGCCCCGACTCCCGGCCGTCCCCCGTGTTCCTGTTCTCCGGCGTCGGAGACCAGTACTCCGGACTGGGCGCCGGTCTCTACCGGTGTCTGCCGGCCTTCCGCAGCGAACTCGACCGGTGTGTGCGGCTGCTCGCCGAACACGGCCTGGAGCTGCGCCCCCTCCTGTTCCCGCCCGAGTCGTCAGATTCGTCAGATTCGTTGGGATCATCACAACCGTCGGCGGGCGCCGGTAGCGGCGGCCCCGACCTGGCCGCCCTCTTCGACCGGCGTGAGACGACGCAGGAGATCCACCGTACGGTCGTGGCCCAGCCCCTGATGTTCTCGTTGCAGTACGCGCTGGCCCGCGCCCTGACCGCGCTCGGCTGCGAGCCGTCCGCCCTGGCCGGCTACAGCGTCGGCGAATACGCGGCGGCCTGCGTCGCCGGAGTGTTCACGCTCGAAGACGCCCTGCGGCTGGTCACGCAGCGCGCCCGGCTGGTGGACGAGCTGCCCGCCGGCGCGATGCTCGCCGTCATGGCCGGGCCCCAGCCGCTGGGGCCGTACCTCGGCGGACCCGTGTCGCTCGCCGCGCTGAACGGGCCCGAGCAGACCGTGCTCTCCGGGCCCGTCGAGGCGATCGAGGAGACCGCCCGGCGGCTGACCGCCGAAGGCATGGCCTGCCGGCGCCTGGCGACCTCGCACGCCTTCCACTCGGCGATGACCGAGCCGCTGACCGGTCCGCTGGAGGACCTGCTCGGCACGCTCCCGCTGCGGCCACCCGTCCTGCCCCTCCTGTCGAACGTGACCGGGACCTGGCTGCGCGACGAGGAGGCGACCAGCCCCGCCTACTGGGCGCGGCAGCTGTGCCGGACGATCCGGTTCAGCGACGAGGTGGCCGAACTGTGGCGGATCCGCCAACCGCTCCTCGTCGAACTGGGCCCGGGACAGGCACTGTCCAGGCTCGCCCTGCAGCACCAGGACCGTCCGGCACACGCGGTGGCGTCCCTCGTGCAGACCCTGCCGGGCCAGTTCGAGAGCCGTACCGAGCGGGAGCTGCTGCTCAGCGCCGCAGGGCAGTTCTGGGCCGCGGGGCTCAAGGTCCACTGGAGCGGGCTGCGGGAGGAGGCGTAAGAGGTGGTAACTCCATGGGCGCCCGGCGGGTGACGTCTGGCACGCACGCTCGCGGCGTTGCCGAAACGGCCACGTAGCTCCGCTACGAGACCATTCCGGCGCCTTGCGATCGCACGCACCAGACGCCACCCGCTGATCGGACGCCCATGGAGTTACCACCTCTAAGAGCGCGTCACGTCCCGTCCGGCTCTTCGGGAAGTTCGCGCACCGCCCACACCGGTGATCCCAGCAGGGGCAGCCAGGAGACGGCGCCGAAGCCCGCGGCGACGACGATGGCGCCCCGCATGCCCATGGTCCCGGCGAGGAGGCCCGCGAGAGGGCCACCGACCGCGATCGAGCTCCAGATGACGAACCGCATGGACGCGTTCATCCGCCCGCTCAGCCGGTCGGGCGTGAGGGACTGCCGTAACGTCACCTGCGCGATGTTGAACAGCGGCACGCCCAGGCCGAACAGCAGTTGGCCGCCGGCGAGGACCGGCAAGGACAGCGAGGGCGACGCGGCGGGCATGAGCGCCAGACCCGCCGCGCACAGCACGACGCCGCCCGTGATCGTACGGCCGTATCCCAGGCGTCCGATGAGGCGGCTCGCGCACACCGCACCGACCACCAGGCCCACACCGCCGATCGAGAAGACCACCCCGACCAGCGTGGTGGAGTAGCCGAGCGTCCGCATCATGTACAGCGTCAGCAGCACCGTGAGCATCGACGAGCTGAGGTTGATCAGACTGGCGCAGGCGCCGACCGAGCGGAGCACGCGATGCCGCAGTACGAAGCGCAGGCCCTCGCCGACCCCGTGGTACAGCGATTTCAGCGTCCTGTCGTCCGTGCTCTGGCCTGCGGGCTCGCAGTGCCGGATGGCGCGGCACAGCAGACCTGAAGCGAGGAAGCTGAGCGCGTCCAGGAGCACGGTCGAAGCGGCGCCGATGGCTCCGGTCAGGACACCGGCCGCGGCCGGACCCGCCATCTCGGCCGCCGAAGCGCTGGCGGTCAGCTTGGCGTTGGCGTCGGTCAGTTCCGCACGCCGCACCAGCGTGGGCAGATAGCTCTGGTAGGAGATGTCGAACGTGACGGTGCAGACGCCGACGAGCAGAACGGCGACATACAGCTGGGCGAGCGAGAGCACACCCAGGGCGTACGCCACCGGCACACTCGCCAGCAGCACCGCCCGGCACAGGTCCGAGACGACCAGGACCGGTATTCGGCGCACCCGGTCCAGCAGGCTCCCCGCCGGCAGGGCGAGCAGCAGGAACGGCAGCATACGGGCGCTGGTCAAAAATCCCAGCTCGGTCGCGGAGGCGTGCAGCGTGCCGACGGCGAGCAGGGGAACGGCGAGCTGGCTGATCTGGGTGCCCGTCTCACTGACCGACTGTGCGGCCCACAACCTCAGGAAGTCCGGTGAACGCCACAGGCCCTCGCGATTCGCCCAGGCCGCCACGGCCATGACTGTCCCCCTTCACCGGCACGGACACCCCACAGTAGAGAGCAGCACCAAGGGTGGTCATACACACACCGAAACCCATCATTGACACAGGGCAGGGGTTCGCCTCTACTTGATGTGGTCATGCGGCCTGAAGGAGGCTTGCGATGAGTGGCGCACCGCTGCACGCCGCAGGGAGGCTTCGGGACTTTCGTCCCGTGCCGCGTGACGGGCACCTGCCGTTGTCGTGCTCACAGGAACGGCTCTGGTTCGTTCTGCAACTCCACCCGGGCATTCGCGCCTACCAGTTCCAGGCGACGATCGAGCTCACCGGCACGCTCGACAGCGAGGCCCTCGCCAAGGCCCTGACGGAAGTGGTCCGCAGACACGAGGTCTACCGGACGACCTTCCGCGACGGAGCCGAAGGCCCGCGGCAGGTGGTGCACCCGCCGTTCGCCATCGAGCTCCCCGTAGACGACCTGCGCGATACACCGCACCCCGAGGAAGCGGCGCAGGAAGTGATCCGCGAGGCGGTCGCCGCGGAGATCTCCCCGCGCCATCTGCCGCTGGTGAACTGGCGGCTGCTGCGGGTGGCCGACGGCCGGCACATCCTCCTTCATGTGGAACACCACCTGGTCCACGACGGCTGGGCGTTCAACGTCTTCGTCGACGAGCTGTGCGCGCTGTACGAGGCGTACGCCGCCGGCAGACCGTCGCCGCTGCCCGAACCCGAGCTCCAGTTCGCCGACTTCGCGGCATGGCAGCGGTTGTGGCTGGACGGTCCGGAGGCCGCCAAGCAGCTGGAGTACTGGCAGCGGCACCTCAGCGGCGTCCCGCACTTCCTTGACCTGCCCACGGACCACCCGCGCACCGCCGTGCGCCGGTTCGAGGGCGCCGCGCCCCGGTTCACCATCCAAGGGCATGTCGCCGACGGGGTACGCGCGCTGGCGCGGCGCGAGCGGGCCTCACTGTTCACAGTGATGCTCGCCGCCTTCGAGGTCCTGCTGTACGGCTGGTCGGGCAACGACGACTTCTGCGTCGGATCGGGGGTCGCGGGCCGCCGCTGGCCGCAGACCGAGGAAATGTTCGGCATGGTCGTCAACACCGTGGCACTCCGGGCCGACCTGCGCGGGGATCCTCGCTTCCGGGAGCTGCTGGGCCGCTCACGCGCGGCCACGCTCGGCGCGCTGGAGCACCAGGACGTGCCGTTCGACCGGGTGGTCGCCGCGCTGCGTCCGAGGCGACTGCCCGGCCGGCAGCCGCTGTGCCAGGTGCTGTTCTCCTTCCACGACGCCCCGCTGCGCGCCGCACGGACGCAAGGACTGGACATCGAGGTGACTCCCGGCGTCGCCAACGGCAGCGCCAAGTTCGATCTGAACATCATCGCGATACCCCGGGCCGAGCAGGCGATTGGACAGCGGGGCCAGAAGGAGTCCAGAGGGATCGAGTTGATCTGGGAGTACGACCGGGACCTGTTCGACGGCGCGACCATCGCACGGGCAGCCGAGCAGTACGAGAAACTGCTCGCCGCGGTGACCGCGGACCCTGAGACCCGGGTGTCGGCTCTGGCCGAGGGCGGGAGAGTACTGAAGTGACCGATGAGGACGATCTGCTCCACGCGGTACGCGGCGCCTGGGCCGAGACGCTGGGCATGGATGCGGCAGCCGTACCCCTTGAGGAGGGCTTCTTCGACGCGGGCGGCAACTCGATGCTGCTGTTGCTGCTCTGCGACCAGCTCAACGAACTGACCTCCCGCCATCTGCGGGCCACCGATCTCTTCCAGCACTCGACCGTGCACGCACAGGTGGCGCTCCTCGCGGACGGCCGATGAGCGACAGCCTCTACCTGGTGTTCGCCCGTACCGCCGACCGCCAACCGGACGCTCCCGCCGTCGAACTGCCGCAGACGTCCGTGAGCTACGGTCGGCTGCGGCGCGCCGCGGAGGCGGTCGCGGAACAGATCCGGGACGCGGCAGGCCCCGTCGACCGGGTCGGCCTGTTCGCCGGCCGCAGTCTGGTGGCCTACGCGGGCTACCTGGCGGCCCTGCGGCTCGGCGCGACCGTCGTGCCGCTCAATCCCGACTACCCCGCCGCGCGGAACCACCGCACCTGCGAACTGGCCGATGTGGACTTGGTGGTGGCCGACGCCGCCATGTGGCACCGCAGCGGCCAGAAATGGGCCGGCGACCGTCCCGTACTGCCCCTGACGGACGACGCCGTACTGTCCGCGGTACCGAGCTGGCGACTCGCGCCCCATGAGGCCCGTCAGGACCAGCCGGCCTACCTGGTGTTCACCTCGGGGACGACGGGCCGGCCCAAGGGCATACCGATCAGGCACCGCAATGTGCTGCCTCTCCTGGCCCGCAACATCGCCCGGTACGAAGTCGGTCCCGGCTGCCGGATGTCGCACGTCTTCGACCTGACCTTCGACGGTTCCGTGCTGGACCTCTTCGTCAGCTGGGGCGCCGGGGCGACCCTGGTGGTGCCGGGGCGTTCCGAGCTGTTCAGCCCGGTCGACTACCTGACGGACCGGGAGATCACGCACTGGTTCTCCGTACCGTCGGTCATATCGGTGAGCGCCGGCCTCGGCCAGCTGCCCACCGGGCGCGCGACCGCGCTGCGCTACAGCACGTTCGGCGGCGAACAGCTCACCTACGCGCAGGCGGCGGCCTGGCACGCGGTGGCGCCGGAATCCTTCATCGACAATATCTACGGACCCAGCGAACTCACCGTCGCGTGCACCGGGTTCCGGCTGCCGCGCGAGCCGCGGCACTGGCCGCGGACCTCCAACGACACGGTGCCCATCGGCCGCGTCCACGACGGCCTGGAGCACCTGGTCAGCGAGGACACCGGCGAGCTGTGCGTACGCGGACCCCAGCGGTTCGACGGCTATCTGGACCCACGCGACAACCCGGGCCGCTTCCTGGGCCGCCTGGACGCCGACCGTCCCGGCCCCGATCTCTACTTCCGCACTGGCGACCGGGTCCGCCTGGAGGACGGGCAGCTGGTCCACCAGGGGCGGCTGGACGATCAGGTCAAGATCCGGGGATTCAGGGTGGAGCTGGGCGAGGTGGAAGCCGCGCTGCGGCAGCTGCCGCAGGTGAGCCAGGCCATCGTGCTGCCTGTCACCCGTGATGGGCTCGCCGAGCTGGTCGCCTGCTACACCGGGCAGTTCCTGCCACCGCGGGACCTGCTGCGCGCGCTGCGCACAACGCTGCCGATCCACCTGGTGCCCCGCAGGACCCTGCACCTGGAGTCCCTGCCCCTCAACGCCAACGGCAAGACGGACCGGGCCGCGCTCCAAAAACTCGCCGAAGAGGTCGTCCCCGATGCCGCGCTCCCCTGAGGCGAAACCGCCCGGGACCGCTTCCGCGACGACGGCGGGCCGGCCGCCTTCGCGCTCGCACCAGCCGGCCGGGTCCTTTCGTGCGGATCAGGGTCAGGCTGGATCACAACGCCGCAGATCGGGTGCACCGAGCCCGACGGGCCCAGCATGATCCGCACGACAGAGCCCTGGATGACGGCGGAACAGCAAGGACGCCCGGAACGTGGGAATTGCGGGAACTGGAGGCACCGAAGTGGGAATACTGCATGGCCCGACAAGGCCCTACCCGGCCGACTCGTCGCTTCCTGAGCTCTTCGCCGAGCAGGTGCGGGCGCGCCCGGATGCTGTCGCCCTCGTCGAGGGGAAGCTGTCCTACACCTACGCCGAGCTGGACGAGCGGACCAACCGGCTGGCGCACCTGCTGCGCGACCGCGGCGTGAGCCCCGGAACGCGGGTGGGCGTGCTGCTGGAGCGCGGTCACGAGCTGGTCATGGCCGTCCTGGCGGTGCTGAAGGCCGGCGGCGCCTATGTGCCCATCAACCCCGCCTATCCCAGAGAGCGGCAGCAGGGCATGCTGGCCGACGTACAGGCGTCGGTCGTGGTGACCCGCGAGGAACTGCGCCTGGCGGAGGCGGCGGATGCTCCGCCGCCCGCCCCGCCGGCGGTCGTGGACTCCCGTGCCCTCGCGCTAGTGCTCTTCACTTCGGGGTCGACCGGCCGGCCCAAGGGAGTCATGATCGAGCACCGATCGGTGCTGCGGCTGGTCTTCGGTACCGACTACATCGACCTCGGGCCCGACGAGCGCATCGCCCAGGCCGCCGACATGTCCTTCGATGTGTTCACCTTCGAGGTGTGGGCCTCGCTGCTGCACGGCGGCACGCTGTGCGTGATCCCCTCCGAGGAGATCCTCACCCCCGGCCGCCTCGCCACCGCGCTGGCGACCCACCGCATCACCACGCTGTTCCTCACCTCCGCGCTGTTCAGCCAGGTGATGGCCGACCGGCCGGACACCTTCGCAGGTCTCAAAAACCTGCTTGTCGGCGGGGACGTGGTGAATGTCTCCTGGGCGCGCAAGCTGGCCGCGAGCGGCCCGGCCACCCGCCCGGCCCGCTTCCTGAACGCCTACGGCCCGGCCGAGACCACCACCTTCGCGGCCTGCGGCCTGATCGAGTCGCTTCCTAAGGACGCCTCTTCGGTACCGATCGGCAAGCCCATCGCGAACACCTCGTGCTACGTACTGGATGCGGACCTGAGCCCGGTCGCGGCCGGCGCGACCGGAGAGCTGTACATCGGAGGCCCTGGCGTGGCCAGGGGCTACGCGGAGCAGCCCGAGCAGACGCAGGAGCGCTTCCTGCCCGACCCCTTCCTTGAGGAGGAGGGGGCACGGATGTACCGGACCGGTGATGTGGTGCGGTACCGCGAGGACGGGCTGCTCGAATACCTGGGTCGGGTCGACCACCAGGTCAAGATCCGGGGCTACCGGGTGGAGCCGGGCGAGGTGGAAGCGATACTGAGCCTGCATCCGGATGTCGGGCATCTGGCGGTGATCGCGGACGGGCCGGTGGGCGAACGGCGGTTGGTGGCCCATGTGGTGCCGGCCGTGGCGGGGACCACGCCGAGCGGGATGCGCGAGTTCCTCGCCACCCGGCTCCCGGACTGGATGATCCCCAGCGCCTTCGTGGTCTCGCCCGAGCTGCCGCTGACGGGCAACGGCAAGGTGGACAGGGCGGCGTTGCCTCCGGTGCCGCAGGGCAGCCCTGATGCCGGAGCCGTACCGCCGCGTACCGACCTGGAGCGACAACTGGCGGCGCTCACCGCGGACATGCTCGGCCTGGCCTCCGTGGGCGTCACCGACGACTTCTTCGCGCTCGGCGGTCACTCCCTGCTGGCCATGCGGCTGGTCTCCAGGATCAACGACAGGTTCTCCGTACAGATCGCGCTGGGCGACTTCCTCTACGACCCGACAGTCGGCCGGCTGGCGGCGGAGGTCTCCCGTGGACAGTGAGCACCATCCGGTCTCCTGCGCGCAGAAGCGGCTGTGGATCGTGGACCGGCTGTATCCGGACTCCGCCGCCTACGTGGTTCCGCTGACCTACCGGATCAACGGCGCGCTGGACATCGCGTTGCTGGAACGCTCGCTGAGCGAGGTCGTCCGCCGCCATGAGGTCCTGCGCTCCGTCTACCGGGTCCGGTCGGGCGTCCTGCGGCAGTTCGTCCGGCCGGCGGAGCCGGTACGGCTCACGGTCGTGGACGTCTCGGCTCACGAAGATCCGCATGCCGAGGCGCAGCGGCTGGCCGTCGCCGAGGCACGGCGGCCGTTCGACCTGGGCTCGGATCCGGTGATCCGGCCGCTGCTGCTGCGGCTGGCACCCGAGCGGCACCGGCTGTGCCTGACGCTCCACCACATCGCCTGCGACGGCTGGTCGCTGCAGGTACTGGAGAAGGAACTGTCGGCTTGCTACCGGTCCTGGCAGGCGGGTACGGCGCCCGACCTTCCGGTACTGCACGAGCAGTACCGGGATTTCGCCGCCTGGCAAGCGGCTCAGCTCGCGGACTCCGCACTGCGCCCGGCTCTCGGCTACTGGCTGAAGCGGCTCGCCGGCCTTCCGGCGCCGGCGACCGTGCGGACCGACCACCCGCGGCCGGACGTGCAGAGCTTCGCCGGCAGCCATGTGCGCTTCGTCATCGAGCCGTCGGTGGCCGAGCGGGTGGGCCTGCTGGCCAGGGCGTGCCGGGCGACTCCGTTCACCGTGCTCCTGGCGGCGTTCGCGGTGCTGGCGCATGGGCAGGGCTGCGGTACGGAGGCCGTGATCGGCACACCGGTGACGGCCCGGCAGCAGGAGAGCCACTACCGGCTGATCGGCATGTTCGTGAACAGCGTCGTACAGCGTCTTGAGGTGCCGGCGACACTGGCCTTCCGGGAACTGGTGCACAGGGCGCGCGACGAGAGCAGGAACGCGATCGCCCATCAGGCGCTGCCGTTCGAGACGCTGGTCGAGGAGCTGAATCCGGTGCGGGACGCCGGGTTCAATCCGGTCTTCCAGCTCATGCTCAGCTACCAGGACGCGGACCTGGCCGGCGCCGGGCTGGTGCTGCCCGGCTGCGAGGTCGACTCGGAGCACGGCGACACGTCGACGGCGAAGGTCGACCTGTCCTTGGGCATCACCCGTAAGCAAGGACGCCTGATCGGCCGGCTGGAGTACAGCAGCGCCCTCTTCACGGCGGCGAGCGCTCAGCGCCTCGCCGAACGGTTCCAGACCCTCCTCAGCACCGCCACCGCCGATCCGCAGCGCAGCATCGGAAGCCTCGGCTGACCGCTGACACCGCGGCGCTAGGGCCTGTATGGAGTCGTGATCTGGGCTCGCGGGGCGTGGCACGCACTCCCCCACTGCCCTGAACGGGCGTGGGAGGTGCCCCCAGCGGCGTTGCCGAAACGCCCGCATAGCTCCGCTATGAGGGCGCTCCGGCGCCTTGCGATCGCACGCACCACGCCCCGCTCCCTGATCCAGATCACAACCCCACACAGGCCCTAGGGCCGCCGCGGTGTCAGCACCGCTCCGCCGCAGGCGGTGACCACCAGCACCATGGCCAGCCACTGGACTAAGGACAGCGACTGGCCGAGGACCAGCAGGCCGGCCAGCGCGGCCATCGGAGGGGCGAGGCTCATCAGGACGGCGAAGACGACGGCGGGGATCGCGCTCAGCGCGATGAGTTCCGAGGCGGTGGGCACCACGGAGGACAGCACGGCCACCGCCACGACCAGCCCGATGTCCCCTGGCGCCGGCCGGGACATGGGCCCGAACACCAGGCTCGCCGGGATGCTCACCACGGCGGCGACCGTCAGCGCGATGACAGTCCGTCCAGCCGTCTGAAGTGGGCGCCGGTCTGCGCGCTGAGCGGTATGTAGGCGGCCCACAGGCCGGCGGCGCAGAGCGCGCACGCCACTGCGGTGGGATCGAGACCGGTGAAGCCGTCCTTGCCGAGCAGGAACACTCCCGCAAGGGCGAGCACCGCCCACAGCGGGTCGGCGGCGCGCCGGGCGCCGAGCAGGGTGAGCGTCAGCGGACCGAGCAGTTCCAGGGTGACGGTCGGGCCCAGGGGCATACGCAGGATCGCGAGGTAGAAGCAGCTGTTCCAGGCGCACAGCGTCAGACCAAGGAAGACCGCCGCCGCCCAGGCCGTGGCCGGGTGAGCACGCAGCGCGGGACGGCAGATCGTGACCAGCAGCACCGCGGAGACGGTCAGCCGCAGGACCAGTACGCCCCAGACGCCTACGCCGGAGATCAGCAGGGCCGCGGCGGCAGACCCGAACTGAACCGATACGCCGGCGCCGAGCAGCAGGGCCAGGGCACCTGCCCGGCCCGGGACGACCGCGTTCTCGACGATTCCGTTGCGGATCACTCCACCGGGCCCGAAGCAGACCAGGCCCGCCACCGGAACCCAAGGCGGCCACTCTTTCGGCTCGTTCTACTCACTCGACTCGTTCGGCGGCGAGGTCCCGTGTCACGCCCGCTGGAACTCGTAGAGCACATAGTCCACGTCCGTCTCGCCGTTCGCGCTGCTGGACGGCGGGGCGCCGGGCACGTCGATGGACAGGCTGAGCACCTCGCGCCGGTACACGGAACCGGTGAATCCCGCCAGCTCCGCCAGCTCCCTCACGCGCGGGCCGTTGCCCATGGTGTTGCTGAAGCCCAGGAACAGGCGCCCGCCGTCCACCATGTGCCGGCCCGCCTCGGCGAAGAACTTCCGGTGCATCGCGTAGTCGGAGTCGAAGACCGCGTAGTCGAGCTGGCTCTCGTACTGGTGGCCGGCCGGAGCCTCGACGAAAGGAGAATTCCAATAGATCAGGTCGAATTCCTCGGACGCGTCGAGCTCTGCGAACAAATCGCTGTGGAGGACGGTGACCCGTTCGTCCACGCCGTGCCTGGTCGCGTTCAGCCTGGCATTTTCGACCGCCGCGGGACTGATGTCGAGCGCGCATACGCGAGCGCATCCCTGCAGTGCCGCGTTGACCGCCGTCACCCCCGATCCGCAGCCGACTTCAAGGAAGGCGTCGGCTTCCGCATACGGCAGCCATGAGGTGAACAGCCTGGTGGCGACGGCGTTACCTGGCCACACATCGGGAAGAAGGCTCCACTCCCGGTCCAGTACGGTGAATGTGTCCTGTGGGGAACGCGCCTTGAAGCGGGCGATGTCCCAACGTCCCACTTCGTAGCCGAACTCGTTGAACACTTGCCCTCCACGCGGTGTGACGAGACAGGCAAAACAAAACTGGTGCCGTGCACAGCCAGGTGTCGCTTTTCCCAAGACACAAAAGACACAGCCAAACCGCACGGTCGGGCAATGCCACGCACCACGGACGTGATCCCGGCGACGGCGAGCCTACCCGGCACCCGCTTTTGCACAACCCCTAGAAGCGCACTGAAGATCTATACCGGGCCGGCGACGGGACAGGGACCGCACAGCCGAGGGCCGCGCCACCGGTGGCCAGGTATGGCATGGACAGGGGTGGTGGCTGATGGCACTATCGGGCGGATGGCTGATGACAATGGAAAGCGTCCCCCGATCTGGCGTCATCGTGATTTTCTGTTGTTATGGGGCGGCCAGACGGTCAGCGAGATGGGCTCGCAGGTTACTGTCCTCGCCCTGCCGCTGGTCGCCGTCGTGGTGCTGAACGCCACCGCGTTCCAGGTCGGTCTGCTGGCGACGGCAGAGACGAGTGCGTACCTTCTGGTGGCGTTGCCGGCCGGGGCCATCGTGGACCGGGTCGCCAAGCGCCGGCTGATGCTCTGGTGCAACCTCGCGTTGTTCCTGGTGATCGGCTCGGTGCCGCTGGTCCACGCCTTCGGGACGCTGACACTCGCCCAGCTCTATGCCGTCGCGCTGGTCTCCAGCGTGTTGTCCGTGTTCTTCTCGGTGGCCTACCAGAGCTTCCTGCCGGTGCTGCTCGGCCGCGACCAGCTCATGGACGGCAACGGCAAGCTCGCCGCCACCCGGTCCGTCGCACAGATCGCCGGGCCCAGCTTGGGCGCGGGTCTGGTGACGCTGGTCGGGGCCGCGGGAGCGATGACCGCCGACGCGCTGTCCTTCTTGCTGTCGGCGGGCTCGCTGACGGCGATCCGCACCCGCGAGACGCACCAGCCGCCGGCCGACGCCGGCCGCCGGCCCAGCCTGCTGTCGCAGATCCATGAAGGGCTCGCCTATGTGGCCCGTGACCCCATCCTGCGGAATTCGGTGGCGTTCAACGGCACCGCCAACTTCTTCGTCATCATGGTGGAGACCCTCGGCCCGGTGTTCCTGATCCGCACACTGCATCTGCGGCCCGGCCTGGTCGGGCTGCTGCTGGCGCTGGGGGCAGTCGGCGGGGTGGTCGGCGGTGTGTCGGCGCGCTCCCTCGCGCGCAAGGTCGGCTCGGCGCGGATCAGTTGGATCGCGATGACCCTGCTGTCGCTGCCGGGCCTGCTGATCCCTCTGGCCGGCTCCGGCTGGTGGGTGCTGCTGTTCGGCTTCGGCTGGATCTCGTGGACCTTCGCCTCCACGGTCGCGGGCATCTCGCTGGTCAGTTACCGCCAGGCCGCCTGTCCCCCGAACATGATCGGCCGGGTCAGCGCCGCCGCCCGTTGGATCACCTGGGGCACACTGCCACTGGGCGGCCTGGCCGGTGGTGCGCTCGCCACCGCGCTCGGCGTCCAGACCACCTTGTGGATCGCCGTCAGCGGCGGCTGCTGCGCGGGACTGTGGCTGTACTTCTCACCGCTGCGCGGTATGCGCGACATCCCGCTCGGAAAGCCCGAGCCCGAGCCTGAGCCCGAACCCGTCGGCGGAAAGTCATAACGCCACCGCGATCTCATCGGGCGGCCACGGACGGCCGGCGACCGGGCAACCGGCGTCGGCCACCAGGCATGAGTGCCGTCAAGAGCGTCACACCACCATCGGATGGGGGAACCAATGATCCCGCTTTCCTATGCGCAGCGCCGGCTGTGGTTTCTGTCCCGACTCGAAGAACACGGCGCGGCCTACAACGTGCCGCTGGCCCTGCGGCTGACCGGAAGGCTCGACCACGCCGCGCTCCGCCAGGCCTTCACCGATGTCGTCGAGCGACACGAGGTGCTGAGAACCGGCTACCTGGAAGTGGACGGCGAGCCCTGCCAGCAGGTGCGGGACGGTGAGCAGGCCCGGCCCATCTTCATCGTGCGGGAGAGCGATCCGCAGCAGCTGTCGGCGGATCTCGACGCCGTGGCCCGCCATGTGTTCGATCTGGCCGCGGAGCTGCCCATCCGGTGCTGGCTGTTCGCGCTGGGCGAGACCGACCACGTACTGCTGGTGCTGTCCCATCACATCGCCGCGGACGGCTGGTCGGTCGGGCCGCTGACCAGGGACCTCTCGACGGCTTACGCGGCACGGTGCGCGCGCCGCGAACCGGACTGGGACCCGCTGCCCGCGCAGTACGCGGACTATGTGGCATGGCAACGCGACTTCCTGGGCGATCCGGACGCACCGGGCAGCCTTCAGGCACGGCAGTTGCGGTACTGGACGTCCGCTCTGGCCGGGCTGCCACCCGAGTTGGAGCTCCCCTACGACCGGCCGCGTCCGCCGGTGTCGGCCCACCGTGCCGGCACCATCGAGTTCCGGCTCGGCACCGCCGTGCAGGGCCGGCTGGTCACGCTGGCCAAGGAGAGCCGTGCGACAGTCTTCATGGTGCTGCAGGCCGCAGTCGCGGCGTTGCTGTCGCGGCTCGGTGCCGGCACGGACATCCCGCTGGGTTCGGCCGTCGCGGGCCGTGCCGAGGAGGAGTTCGAGGATCTCGTCGGCTTCTTCGTGAACACCGTGGTGCTCCGTACCGATCTCTGTGGCGATCCGACCTTCCGGGAACTCGTCGACCGGGTGCGCAAGATCGACGTGGCGGCCTACGAGCACCAGGACCTGCCCTTCGAGAGGCTGGTGGAGGCGGTCAATCCCGACCGTTCGCTGAGCCGGCACCCGCTCTTCCAGACCATGCTGACCTTCGCCGTCCGGTCCGGCGCGGCCCTGCGGCTCGGCGAGGTGGCGGCGGTTGCGATGTACGCGGAGACCGGCGCCAGCAAGTTCGACCTGCTGTTCCAGCTGGAGGAGGAGTACGGTCCGGTCGGCGAGCCCCAGGGCATCCGGTGCGTGATCGACTACGACTCCGAGCTGTTCGACCACACCACGGTCGAAGGCATGGCGTCCCGGCTGGTCCGGCTGGTCAACACGGCGGTGGTCGACCCGGACATCCGCGTGCACGACATCGATCTGCTGGATGCCACGGAACGCCGCCGGCTGCTTACCGACTGGAGCGGCGCCGGGAACGACACCGCCAGGGACGACGGGGCCCCGGCGGCTTCCGTGCTCGACCTCGTGGCGCGGCAGGCCGGGCTCACCCCCGATCAGCCGGCGGTGCGGTGCGGTGCGGACGTGCTTAGCTACGCGGAACTCGACGCACGCGCGAACCGCCTTGCCCGCCGCCTGGTGGCCCTCGGCATCGGACCCGAGGACGTGGTCGCCGTCGCGGTGGCGAAGTCGGCCGAGCTGCTCGTCGCGCTGCTCGCCGTGCTCAAGGCCGGCGGCGCCTATCTGCCCGTCGACGCGGACTACCCGGCCGAGCGCATCTCCTTCATGCTGGCCGACGCCCGTCCCGCGCTGTTGCTCACCACCGGCTCCGTGCAGGCCGGACTGCCGGATATGGACGTGCTCACCTGCCACCTGGACCGGCCGGATCCCACGGCGCCGGCCGCCGACACGCCTCTCACCGACGACGACCGCCGCGCGCCGCTGCGGGACGACCATCCGGCGTACATCATCTACACCTCCGGGTCCACCGGCCGGCCCAAGGGCGTCGTCGTCACACACCGCTCGCTGGCCGACTACCTCACCTGGGCCGGCCAGGCGTACCCCGGGGCGCGCGGTGTCGCCCTGCTGCACTCGTCGGTCTCCTTCGACCTCACCGTCACCGCCCTGTTCACCCCGCTGGTCGTGGGCGGCTGTGTCCTCGTCGCACCGCTGGAGCACGACCCGCGGCTGGAGGCATGGCTGGCGGAAAACCCGTGCACGCTACTCAAGGCGACGCCGAGCCATCTGGCGCTGCTCGACGCCCTGCCGCCGGTGTTCGCGCCGACGGTCGACCTGCTGCTCGCCGGGGAGCCGCTCACCGGTGACGCGCTGGACACCTGGCGGCGCAGGCATCCCGGGGTGCGGGTACGCAATGTCTACGGTCCCACCGAGACCACGGTCAGCTGTACCGAACACCAGATCGAACCACGTCGGGACCTGCCTCCCGGTCCGGTACCGATCGGCCGTCCGCTGCCCGGCAACCGCGCCTACGTCCTCGACGAACGGCTGCGTCCGGTCCCGGTCGGGGTGAAGGGCGAGTTGTACGTGGGCGGCACCGGTCTGGCCCGTGGCTATCTGCGGCGCCCCGGCCTGACCGCACAGCGCTTCCTGGCCGATCCGTTCGGCCTGCCGGGGTCACGGATGTACCGCACCGGGGACCTGGTCCGGTGGCGGGCGGACGGGCACCTGGAGTGCCTGGGCCGTACCGACGACCAGGTCAAGGTCCGCGGATTCCGTATCGAGCTGGGGGAGATCGAGGCGGCTCTGGTCCGCCATCTTGGGGTGGCCCGTGCGGTGGCCGCCACGCACGGGACATCCTTCGATGACGTGCGCCTGGTCGGGTACGTCGTGGCCGGCGAAGGCGTCCGCCTCGACACGCAGGAGCTCCGCCGGTTCGCAGAGCGGGCGCTGCCGGACCATATGGTGCCCGCCGCGTTCGTCGTGCTCGACACGGTGCCGCTGACCGCCAACGGCAAGGTCGACCGCGGGGCGCTGCCAGAGCCCGAGTTCGGCGCCTCGGTCGTCGGCCGTGCGCCGCGCGGCGACACGGAGGAGCTGCTTGGCCGACTCTTCGCCGAGGTGCTGAAGGTGGCGGCGGTCGGGGCCGAGGACGACTTCTTCCGGCTCGGCGGGCATTCGCTGCTCGTGGCGCGCCTGATCGGCCAGATACGGTCGGCCACCGGCCACCAGCTCGGGATCAGGGACCTGTTCGAGGCACCCACGGTGGCGGAGCTCGCCGTGCGGCTGACCGACCGGGGCGGGCACCAAGAGCCGCTGGAGGACGACGACTTCCAGACCGTGCTGCCGCTGCGTTCCGCCGGCACGCGTCCCGCGCTGTTCTGTGTGCATCCTGGCGGCGGACTGGCCTGGTGCTACTCCGCGCTGCTCGCCCATCTGGCGCCCGGCCACCCGGTCTACGGGCTGCAGGCGCGCGGTATCTCCCCGGTCGCGAAGCCGCCGGCGAGCGTCGAGGAGATGGCGGCGGACTACGTCGAGCAGCTCCGCACGGTGCAGCCGGCCGGGCCTTACCACCTCGTGGGGTGGTCGTTCGGCGGCCTCGTCGCGCAGGCGATGGCGGTCCTCCTCCAGGAACAGGGCGAAGAGGTGCCGTTGCTGTGCATCCTGGACGGCTATCCCAGGAGCGGCGACGCGCTGGTACAGGAGGGCGGCCGGCAGCCCGTGGCACAGGCGAGTAACGCGCGCGCGGCCGTCTTGGAGGCCCTGGGGGTGGACACGTTCGAGGCCCCGGGGGTGGACGGGGAGCCGGCGGGCTCCGCGTCCGATGAGGCGCCGCACGGGCTGAGCGGCGCGCAACTGGACGCCATGGTCAAGGTCTTCGAGAACAACCTCGCACTCGCCGAGGCCTTCGCCCCCAAACCGTTTCGCGGTGCGGTGCTGTTCGTGACCGCGGCCCTCGACCGGGGCGACGACCTGCCGTCCGCCACCCGGGCCTGGGGGCCGTTCGTCGACGGTGCCATCGAGAACGTGGCGCTCGACTGCACGCATCACCGGATGCTGGCAGCCGAGTCCGCGCGAGCGGTGGCCGAGTTGCTCTCCCGGCGGCTGCGGGCGGGCGCCTGACGGTCACTGCTCCTCGCCGTCCGGCAGCAGCGCCAGGTGCTCGGTCCACACCACCCGGAACCGCAGCGCGGTGGAGACGACCGCCTGGCGCAGCCAGTTGCCGCCGCCGCGGCCCGACGGCAGCTGTTCGTTGCGTACCCGCAGCTTGTTACGGGCGATGTACTCGATGTGGAAGTTGACCGCCGCCGGGCTGATGCGGCGGCAGGACGCGAGGGGGCGCAGCCTGCGCACGATCTCGGCCGTGCTTGGGATGGCGGCGGTGGCGGGGGTGCGCAGCTGGGATTCGCAGAGCGCGACGAGCACCAGGAAGTACTTGGCCTTGGGATCGAGGGCGAAGGCCGGGGCCGCGGGCTCGGCGGGTGCCGTGTCGGCCAAGTACGCGTTGGCGGGGGCCGGCGCGCTGACGGACAGCGAGGCCAGGCCGGACGAGGACGGCAGGCAGATCCTGGCGTGGGTGAACGGCACGGGCATGTCGAGCCGGCCCGGTGGCACGCAGACGTACTCGCCGCCCCCTTCCTCGTTCTCCACCACGTAGGTGCGGGCCCGGCTGAGGTTGGTGATGAACCACAGTCCGCCCTCGGCGGCCCGGATGCGTCCGGCGATGGCTTCTTCGGTGGGGTCGTCGACGCGGATGTCGGCCGGGGCTCCGGTCATGCCCCGGCCAAAGGTGACCTCCTGGTTGCTGCGCACCGTGATGCTGCGGGCTGCGGCGTCCGCCCCGGGCACTTCGATGTGCAGGTCGGGAGAGTTCGCCTTCGGGGTGACGCCGCCTGTCGGGGCGCGCCGCGGGGCCGGCCGCCGGCCCGCGGTCAGGCCGATCCTCAGGTCCGACAGGCCCTGGAGGAAGTTGGACGGGCGCCGGACGGCGTCACCGACCACTTCTATGTCCGCGACCCGTTCGATCGCGGTGGTCAGCAGGCACCGCACCTCCAGGCGGGTCAAAGTGGCGCCGATGCAGTAGTGGGGGCCGCCGCCGAAGGCGATGTGCGGATTGGGGCGGCGGTCGATGCGGAAGGTGTCCGGATCGGGGAAGACCTTCTCGTCGCGGTTGCAGGAGGGGTACCAGACCGCGACCCGGTCGCCCGCGGCAATCCGGACGTCACCGAGGACGGTGTCCTCCGTGGCGGTGCGCATGGCGTGCAGGGCCGGCGAGGTCCATCGGAGGATCTCCTCGATCGCCGTGTCGATCAGCCCGGGATCCTCCCGCAGCGCTCGCCACACCTCGGGCCTGCGGCCGAGGACCAGCAGTGCCCCGGCCAGCGCGTGCGAGGTGGTCTCAAGGCCTCCGTTCATCAGGCCGTCGCAGTTGAGCAGGATCTCGTCGTCGGACAACGGCACACCGTCCGGGGCGGCTTCGGTGAGCGCGGAGACGATGTCGTCACCCGGCTCTTCGCGGCGCTGGTCGAGCAGGTCCTCGAAGTAGCCGAAGATGCTGGTGTGCGCCGCGGTGCGGGCGGCCTCGCCGAGCGGCCCGGGGTCGGAGTCGTCGAAGGCGGCCGTCATGGTGGCGGCCAGGGTGTCCTGGTCCTCCTCGGCCACCCCCAGCAGCTCGAAGAGGGCCCACCTGGGTATCTCGGCGGTGAGTTCGGCGATCGCGTCGAAGGAGTCGCCGCGGTCCAAAAGTGCGCCGAGGCGCTCCTCGATGCGTGAGCCGAGGGTGGGGACAAGTGCGGCGACGGAACGCGCGTTGAACCATGCCTGGTGCACTCCGCGCAGGCGCCGGTGCTCGGCTCCGTCCGAGACCACCAGCATGCGCCCCGCCGCGGCCCGCACCCCTGCGGGATTGCTCTGCAGCCGCATGCCCTGGGCGGAGACGAAGACCCCTGGACGTTTGATCACCTCCGACCCCTCGGCATGCGTCACCACCGACCAGAAGCCGCCGGCCAGTGCGGACTCCGTCCATGCCACCGGATGTTCGCGGCGGGCCTGCCGCCACATCTCCAGATGTTCCTCATCGGTGTAGAGGTGCGGGTCGGCGAGGTCCGAATCGGCTCGGCCCGCCGTCCACCGGGGAGTCCGCATCTTCATGGTTTCCTTTCTGGAATCCGTATTGTGGAAGCCGGTAATCCGCAATAACCGGCGGCCCACCTATAATTGTCGAGGATGACACTCGCCCTGCGAACGGTTAGGATACGACGGGATCCGCAATCTACTCCAAAGTCTCCAACCCTGCCGAGTTACCCGCGACTTGAATCCGTTCGTCTAGCAGGTGGTTCTGATGGCCAAGGAAGCTACCCTTTACTCTCCGCAAATCAAGAATGAGCAGGGCCGAGTATCCGTGGTCTTCGCGAAGGGCCACCCCGGCTACCGGGACCGGCCTTATCAGGAGCACCGGTCCCGTATAGCCGAACTAGCATTAAGGCACACAACGGGTGAGCCGGCTCCGCACATTCCGTACACGGAGGCCGAACACGAGACCTGGCGAACGGTGAGCACGGAACTGTCCGCCAAACACCGTATGCACGGCTGCCGTGAATTTCTCGACGCATCGGAGCTGCTCAGTCTGCGGCACGACCGGCTCCCGCAGCTCAGCGAGGTTTCAGCGCGAGTTCGGCCGCTCACTGGATTCACCTTCGGCCCGGCCGCCGGATTGGTGGAGCAACGAGACTTCTACGGTTCACTCGCCGAACGCAGGTTCCAGGCCACCCAGTACATACGCCATCCCTCACTCCCGCATTTCTCGCCCGAGCCCGACATGATCCATGAGGTCGTAGGACACGGCACGCATCTTTCCCATCAACGCTGGGCGACGCTGTACGAACTCATCGGACAGACGGTGCGCCGACTTGAGTCCGAGCAAGCCGTCAGCCTCGTGTCCCGGATGTTCTGGTTCACGATCGAATACGGTCTGGTATTGGAAGGCGGTCGGACGAAGGTCTGCGGAGCCAGCCTGCTGTCCTCCTGCGGGGAACTGGAACATTTCCTCGGCGCGCAGATCCATCCGTTCGACGTGGCGACCATGGGACGTCAGGAGTATCTGGTGGAGAAATATCAGCCCGTGCTGTTCAGGGCCGAATCCTTCAACCATTTCGAAGACTTCCTCAGCACGTTCCTGACCACCGTCGACGACGACAGCGCGCTGGTCGCGGCGTAACGGGACCCGGGGCCCGGCCGACCGGTTCACGACCGGCTCCGGCCGGGGGCCCGTGGGCCGGTGGCAGCCGGACGGCTCGCCGGAGCGAGCACCCGGAGCAGGTTCTCGTGCAGCAGGAGCGCGCGGTCGCGCCGGGGCACACCGGCGAAGACCGTCGGCCCCTCGACCACCTCCCGTACGATGCGGCGCAGTCCCCAGGACATCCGGCCCAGCGGCCAGTCCGTCCCGAAGATCACCTTGTGGTTGATGCCCATCCGGAACAGCTGGTTGAGGTGCTCCGGCCAACTCGGCAACGTGGCTGCGCTGGCGAACCCCCCGATGTCCAGGTACACGTTGGGCCGGTGCGCCGCGAGATAGGCCGCCGTCTGCACATTGGTCACGCCGGCGTGACCCAGGATGAAGTCGACGCCGGGGAAGTCACGGGCCGCCTGGTCGATGTTGACCGGATGGGCGAACTCCGTGTCGAGCAGGGGCGCGCTGGGGCCGGTGTGCACGAAGACCGGCAGCGACCGGGCGGCGCATATCTCGTAGTAGGGGTACAGGCGTCGGTCCGACGGCGAGTAGCCGCACGGCGGGTACAGCTTGATGCCGTCGAAGCCGTAGTCGTCCAGCGTCGCCTCGAAGAACCGGAGGTTTCCGGGGCCGTGCCGGGGATCGACCCCGATGTAGACCCAGAACCGACCCGGGTGCCTGAGCCGGATCTCGTGGTGCCGCTCGGCCATCTCCTGCGGGGTCAGCGGACAGGCCATCCGGTGGCTGAAGTCGGGTACCAGGAGTACCGAGCGGTCGATCCCGGCCTGATCCATCTCGGCGACCAGGCCGTCGGCCAGATGGTCATGGTGCTGAGCCTGGTAGCCGTCGGCGATACGGCCGGGATCGGGCGCCGCGCCGCGTGCGGCCAGTCGGCTGTGGACGTTCTCCGCCACTCCTTCGACGAACGCGCGCGGGACGAAGTCGGTGGATGCCACATGGCAGTGGCCGTCGTAGACGATCACCGCAAGCAGTGTTCGACCAGGCTGCGAACGCTGACGCCGGCGCCTGGATCGAAGGTCCCGTAGTCGAATTCCCGGTCGGTCCGCTCCTCAAGGTAGGAGATGAGGCCCACCAGGGCCATGGAGTCCAGCAACCCGGACTCGGCCAGCTCCGTCCCGGCGTCGACGTCGGCGTCCACCTCCCCCTCGTTCCAGTTCTCCACCCACGCGACCAGCTCTTTCTCCACCGCCGAGACGTCGTCGCTCACAGCTGACCACCCCTTTGCTCTGCCGGTTTCCGCCCCAGAAGGCGCAGACTGTTGCCACTCATGATCATCTTGCGTTCGGACTCCCTCAGCCCGGCCACGGCCGGGGCTCCGCGGGAGAACTCCTTCACCAGGCCGCCGAGCGATTCCGACAACCGGAAGGACGGCCAGCAGGTACCGAACAGGATCTTGTGCGAGATCCCGGTCCGGAAGAGCCGGTTGACGTGCGTCTGCCAGCCCTCGGCGTTGAGCACCGAGTGGAACTGGCTGATGTCCAGGTAGACGTTGGGCCGGTGGGCGCAGAGATACGCGGCCTCGTCGACGTGGGTGACCCCGCCGTGCCCGAGGATGAAGTCCACGCCGGGGAAATCCCGCGCCGCCCGGTCCACCAGCAGCGGACTGCCGAAGGTGAAGTCCAGCGGGCCCCAGCCCGGGCCCGTGTGGGTCAGGACCGGGATGCCGTAGTGGGCGCAGCGCTCGAAGTACGGGTACAGGCGCGAGTCGCTCGGGGTGTATCCGCAGGGCGGGTAGAGCTTCATCCCGACGAATCCGTACTCCGTCACGCACCGTTCGAACAGGTCGATGCCGTCCTGCCCGCCGCGTGGGTCCACACCCCAAAAGACATGGAACCGGCCCGGGTGGCGCCGGTTCACCCGGTCGTGCAGGGCCGCCAGTTCGGGCTGGGTCAGCGCGCAGTCCACGGCGTGCGAGTAGTCGGGTGCCACGAGGAACGCCTGGTCCACCCCGGCCTCGTCCATCTCGGCGACGAGCCGGTCCGCGTCGTCGTCCTCGTACAGCGAGAACACCTGGCTCTGGACCCGGTTGAGCCGTGCGCCCACGCCGTAGGCGTCGAGCCGGTGGTGGACGTTGGCGGCCTGGTGCTCCACGAACGACCGGGGTATCGCCTGCAGGCTGGCCAGATTGACCTGCGCGTCGATGATCCGGTCCGGTGCAGGTGCCGTTTGAGGTTCCGGTGTCACGCGTGGTCCGTTCCGTCGACCGCCGCGCCGCCGCCGCGCACGGCCTCGGCGAAGTGCTGCGCCACCTTGGTACGGCTGAGCTTCAGGTTCCCGGTCATAAAGCGGGGGTCGGAGCGCAGTTGCTGGGCGGAGAAGATCACGGAGACGATCCGCTGGTGGGTGTCGAGCCGCCGGTTGACCTCCGTGATGCGTTTGTTGACCTCGGCCGGCAGGGCGGCGTCCGCGGGGTCGGTGGTGGTGACCACGGCGCCCAGGCGCCCGGATTCGGGCGTGGGCACCACGATGATCTCCGCGATCCCGTCCACGTCGGCGAAGGCGTCCTCTATCTGGGCGGGGTGCACCTTGCGCCCGTTGCCCAGCGCGATCACGTCCTTCTTCCGGCCCAGCAGCGTGAGGAAGCCGTCGGCGTCCAGCACGCCGTAGTCGCCCGTGGCGATGGTCCCGTCGGAGCGGAAGGTGTCCTCGGGCCCTTCCTCTGGGGCCTCGAAGTAGCCGCTGCTCAGCGGGGCGGGACGGTCGATGATCACTTCGCCGTCGTCGAGGAACTGGACGTGGTCGTTGTCGAGCAGTCTGCCGACGCTGCCGAGCCGGTACCCCTCCTCCGTACTCCAGGCCACCATCCCGGTCTCGGTCAGCCCGTAGGCCTCCAGGAGCTTCACCTCACGCTCCCAGAACGCGTTCAGCGTCTCGCGCCTGATGGGGGCCATGCCGGTGATCAGGAAGCGCATCGCACCGCCCAGGAACTCGCCGAGCGTCGCCGTGCCCCCGGACTTGCGGTACAGCTGCAGCACGGTGTCGTAGAAGACCGGGGGGCCGATCAGGAAGGTGGGCCGTTCGCTTCTGACCGCGTTGAAGACGCGCTGGTAGGGGGCGAGCGTCAGGTCGGCGCCGAGCCACAGGCAGCAGTAGAGGGAGAGCCGCTGCTGGTAGTTGGAGAGCGGCAGGAAGACGAGGTGGCGGTCGCTCGATGTGAGGCGGAAGTCCTCGATGAAGCGGTTGATCACGTACTCGGTGCCCGCGGCGCTGATGTTCAGCCCCTTGAGCTTTCCCGAGGTGCCCGAGGAGTAGACCATGCTGTGGATCTGCTCGCGGTCCACCCGTCCGGCCGTGGCCGGCACCACGTCATGCCCGGGCACGCCGTCCGGGGCGATCGCCGCGGGGCAGTCGGTCGTCAGGCCGTCGGCGATCAGCAGGGCGAGCTCGTGCCGGGCGATGAACTCGGCCGCGTCCGCCACCTCGGTGTCCTCGGGGAACGCCTTGAGCACCGACCCGTGCATCAGCGTCGCGAGGTCCCAGGAGACCCAGTCGATGCTGCTGGGCGCGCGGATGCCGACCAGCTGGCCGGGCTCCACCCCGGCCGCCGCCAACTGCTGTGCCCGGGCCGTGACGAGCTCATGAAGCTGGTCGTACGTGAGGGCGCGTCGCCCGCCCGACATGTCGAACTCGATCAGCCGCGCGTCCGTGTGTCCGCGATAGCGGTCACCGAGCTCTGCGAGGTTCATGCTCACGCGTTGTCCAACTCCTTTTCCAGGCGGGCCAGCAGATGAGTGAGGCGGTCCGCGGCGAACAGGGCGATCCGGCCGCCGAGCATCTCCTCGTAGCCACCGCTGCCGGTGTCCCAGGCGATCTGGACCTCGACGGTGCAGCCGCCGTCGGACGCCGGGCGCACCACGGCGGTGCGGGCCAGGTCCTTCCACAGCCAGCACGGGTCCGCCCGCAGCGCGACTCCGTCGTCGCTCAGCGCGACCCGGTCGGGCCAGACCACCTCGTCCTGCCCGAGCCTGCCGCTGAAGGCCTCTTGTGCCTCCTGCCGGTCGGCCCGGGTGTCCAGGGCGAACGGGTCCAGCAGCCGCGGCCGGTCGTGCAGCAGCCGGACCACGTCTTCGGCACGGTGCGCCAGCGGGGCGGTGCGGGTGAACGGAGACAGTGCCTGCGCCTGCGCCGCCGGCCGCACGGTCCGCCGGGCCGCGTCGGCTTCGGCCAGCACGCCGTCGAGCACGGTCAGGCACCGTTCGAGGTCGGCGTCGGAGATGATCAAGGGTGGCTGGACGCGCAGCACCCGGGGGTTGTAGAGCGAATAGGTGGAGGTCACGCCCTCTTCGAGCAACCGTCCGAGTACCAGCCCAGCCAGGGCGTCGTCGCGGAGTTCGAGACCGTGCATCATGCCCAGGCCCCGGTGCTGCGCGATCACCTCCGGATACCGGGCGGCAGCGGCGGACAGCCGGGCGGTGATGCGCTCGCCCTTGGCGCCGACGTCGGCGAGGAGCCCCTCGTCCGAGGCGATGGCGATCGTCTCCAGGCCGACCCGGCAGGCCAGCGGATTGCCACCGAGGCTGGAGCCGAAAGTGGAGGGCAGATCACGCAGCACGTCCCAGACCGCTTCGGTGCCCAGCACCGCGGAGAGCGCGAGCATGCCGCCGCCGAACGCCTTGCCGACACAGACCAGGTCCGGCGTGATGCCGAACTGCTGGTACGCGAAGAAGGTGCCGCACCGGCCGAACGCCGTCTGCATCTCGTCCAGGATGAGCAGCGCGCCGGCTTCGGTGCACAGCCGCCGGACCTCCTGCAGATAACCCGGCGGCGGTGTGATGACGCCGGCCTCCGCCTGCACCGGCTCCAGCAGCACGGCGGCCACGGAGTCGTCCAGCGCCGCGGCCAGTGCGTCGAGGTCGCCGAAGGGCACCTGATCGAACTCGGACATGAGCGGGCCGAGGCGGGCGTGGTGTTCGGGCCGGGCGGCGGCGCTGAGGGTGGCGAAGGTCTTGCCGTGGAAACAGCCGAGCGCGCTGATGAACCGCGGTCGGCCGGTGGCTGCCCTGGCCAGCTTCAGGGCGTTGTCGATCGTCTCGCCGCCGCCGTTGGCGAGGTAGGCGAACGGCAGCTGCTGGCCGGTGAGTTCGGCCAGCCGTTCGGTGAGGCGGATCTGCACCTCTTCGAACATGATCTTGGTGCTGTTGAGCACCCCGGTGTCGAGCTGATCACGGATGGCCGCGACGATCCGAGGGTGGGAATAGCCCAGGGACTGGTTCCCGTACTGGTCGAACATGGCCAGGTAGGACCGTCCGCCGTCGTCCAGTACGGAGGATCCGGTGCCTACGCCCTGCACTCCGCAGCCCATGACGAAGGACATCTTCGAATAGGTGGGGTGGTTGTGGGCCGCCTTAACTTCGGCCAGTACCTGTCGGTATGTCCGCATCCTCGGAGGATCCCCTTGCGTAGGCGTCGAAGTCTTGGAAGAAATACCTCAGCAGCCCGCTGCCGTCGGCCCCTGCCGCCTTGCAGCGGCGCACCGCGTCCGGTACGTCGAGAGCCGCCACCATGCTCATCGGCGCGCCCGTGAAGCGGGGGTCCCGGTAGGGTCCGTGGACCGGAATGAATCCGATGTCGGTGTAGAAGTCGCGCAGCCGGCCATCGAAATCGTCGACGAAGAAGTCACCCAGGATGCAGGTCACGTCATGCTCCCTGGCGCTGTACACCAGCGCCTCGCGCATAAGACGCATCCCCACCTTGTGGTTGCGCACGCCCGGCAGTGTCATCAGGTGGCCGAACTCCACCAGCCGGTGCTCGGCGCGCAGCGCGCTGACGTCGGCGACGTCCTCACAGGGCAGACCGGCCGGCGAGTCCGGGACGATCTTCACCGTGCCGACCGCTTCGGCTCCGGAGTACCCCACGATGTAGTACGAGAAAGCGTCGAACCTGTCGAAGGTCGCCGCGGTCTGCCCGGTGTCGGTGAGCCGCTCCTGGTCCTGCACATAGACCGCGTCCCGCAGCCGCAGCACATCCGCGTGTTCCGCCGGTGTGCGCGCCCTGCGGAAGGTGACGTCATCGAGCATGGTCCCGTCCTCCCTTCCGTCCACGTTGCGGATATGACCGGCTACTTGCTGCCGATGAGACTCTTGAAGTAGGTGAAGTAGCCGGAGTGGTAGTGGCGCAGCCGGTCGCGGACCTCGGTATGCAGGTCCGGCAGCCGCCCGATGGGAAGATTGGGCATCAGGTGGTGCTCGACGTGGTAGTTGTTGCCGTTGGTGAACCAGGTCAGCAGCCTGTTGGACTTGATCGTCCGGGTGTTGACGAACGGCGACCGGTCCAGCGTCTCGCAGCGGAAGTGCTCGGGCAGCTCGATCAGCGCGTGCACCGGTGCCGCCACCACGACCAGCGGAAGTAGCCAGACCCACACGAGGGCGGCGGTGGCGAACACGACGGAAAGCACCGTCGCGGCGACGAGGACGAGCAGGACGAGCAGGTGCTCGGTGCGCATCCGGCGGGTGTTGACGGCGCTCTCGCCGTCGAAGTCCCCGCCGCGCACCGACTGTCCCACGCCGGTCGCAAACTGCCAGTAGTGATGGGCCATGGTGAAACGGACGAGCCAGATCAGCGCGGTGCGCACCCGGGACCGTCCCTCCCCCTTGCCGTACTGGTCTCCGTAGTCGAAGAACTCCCGGTTCATCGGCGTGCCGAGGTCGCGGTGGTGACGCATATGGGCCACGCGGTAGGCGGTGAACGAGATCAGCATCGGCATGCCCAGCAGTACGCCCACCACACGATTGGCACGCCGACCGCGATAGGCGAGGCCGTGCAGCGTCTCGTGCTGGAGTTCCGCGGCATGCGCGTACATCAGGCCGATCAACAGGACTCCGGACAACCGGAGTGTCAATTGCGGCTGCAGAGCCGACCAGCATCCGGCAGCCGTGATCAGTGCACAGACCAGCAACTTAAGCGTGAATAAAGGTCGTCGTATCCCGCTCCGCAATCCCTTTCGTGCCTCCCGGATGTCCAACACATCCAGCGGCAGGCGGGCATCGGTTTCCGCCGCTCCGTCCCCTGGGCGCTGCATTAATCCCCCTTCTCGACCGGACCCGGCGTCAGGAGTAATGAAGTCCGGAGTCCTATAGCCGGACGTCGCCTCTTACATGGAAACCGCACTAGTTTGAGGACAGGAATCAAGTGATGGAGAGCCGTCTCATATCTCCGGCGTTCCGGATACGCTCAACTCGGTGTTGGGTCGGGAACTTCTACGGCCAGGACAGACGCTTCTCCGAGGCAATGGTGGCGCACACCTGTGCCATCATGCTGTCGGGTGGCAACGCTAGTCAAGGGCTGACATTCCGGGACCCCAGCACCCCTGGAGCAACCTGCGGGAACAGATTTTATTTTCGGTGCAAATCGGACTGACGACCCGTCTCGGACCGGACCGACGCCCCGAAATGTTCGGTCCGGCGTGTATAGTCGACGAGGACGATCGTCACTCTCAGTACGTGTCCGTGTGTGTTGAACGCACCCCTGAGAGTTCCCGCCTACGGATCTTTCTCTTCCCACGCAAAGCGCGTCCGCGGACATCATGTACCGCGTCAAGGAACCACGTAGCACTTCAACGTGAAAGCCCTCGACAGAAGCAGGCGTCAATGGCTTGCTGGAGGATTCGTGGCTGCTGAACCATTGCGCGACGTCGCCGCGTTGTTGGACATCTATCGGCAAGGACTCGTCTTCCACAGTCTCTGTGCCGTCAGCCGGCTGTCCATCCCCGACCTGATCGGAGACGGCCGGCGCGACATCACCTCACTGGCCGCGGAGTCCGGGACGGACGAGGACGCCCTGCGGCGGGTACTGCTGATGCTGGCCGGCAGCGGGATCGTCGACGTCGACGCGGGCCGCGTCACCGTCGCGCTCACTGACCGCGGAAAAGTGCTGTGCCGGTCTCACCCGCTGTCGCTCTGGGCCACGTTCGCCACCTTCGGCGTCCCGGACGTCGCAAACGCGCTCACCGGGACGCTCACGGACGGCCGGCCCGCCACCCTGCACGCGCTCGGCGTGGACTTCTGGGAGCACCTGTCGAAGCACCCTGACGAACAACTCGTGTTCGGCGAGGCCATGGCGGAGCAGGCGCGGTTGCTGACGCTGCCGTGCGTGCCGCTGGTCGACTGGCCCGCCGAAGGCACGGTGGCCGATCTCGGCGGCGGCATCGGAGTATTGCTCACCGACATCCTGAACGAGGAACCCGACGCGCACGGCATCCTCGTCGACCAGCCTGAGGTGTTCGGCCGTGCGCGTGCCTACCTCGAAGAGCAGGGCGTCCTGGACCGCTGCACGGTCCAGCCGGGCGACCTGTTCGCCGTGCCGCCCCGGGCGGACGTCTATGTGCTCTCGCGGGTCCTGCACGACTGGGACGACGACAGCGTGGTCCAGATCCTCGACGCCGTCCGCCGCAGCGCCGACGACACGGCCGTGCTGCGGATCTTCGAGGACGTCCTGCCGCACGACGCGGTTCCCTCCGCCCTGCAGAGCTGGGCCGACGTCGCCATGCTCACCCTCTACCACCGCGCCAAGGAACGGACGCTGCCGGAGTACCGGCAGCTGCTGGAGCGCGGCGGCTGGCATCTGGAGCGGGTGGTACAGGGGCCGCCGGGGATGTGCGTCATCGAATCACGTCCGCTCACCACCGCGTAACTGGCGGTGAGCGGGGGGAACCACCGCTGCCAGCCGACCGCAGACAAGGAGCCGGGTCGTGATCGATCGAGACACCTATCCGCTGTGGAACAGCCCGACCATGAGCGCCTACCTCACCACCTTGTCCGCCGAGAACATGCTGGTCGAGGGGCGTGGTGTACGAGTGCGGGACGCGGGCGGACGGTGGTTCCTCGACGCCCGCTCCGGGCTGTGGAACGTCACCCTCGGCTACAGCCATCCCCGGGTGACCGAGGCCATCGAACGGCAGCTGCGCAAGCTGCCGTACACCAACCTGATCGGCTACGGCCGGCCCGGCGCGATCGCCGTGGAGGCCGCCGAGGCGCTCCTGCCGCACCTGCCGGTGCACCTGAACAAGATCCGCTACTGCAGCAACGGCGCCCAGGCGGTGGAGACGGCGGTGCTGTTGTCGCGCTTTCTGCACCGCGCGCGGGGCGATGGGCAACGGCTCGCGGTCTTCGGCATGTGGCGCGGCTACCACGGTCTCGGCGGACAAGGTGGTGAGGTAGGCGCTCGGAGAGATCCGGATCTGACCAACCGCTTCCCGCCGACGCGGCTCGGCCCGCTGCCCCGAAGGCAGCGGGCCGAGCCGCGTCATGCGTGCGTATCAGGCGCCGAGTCCGGCCGCCAGCACCTGGGCTACCTCGGCCAACGGCGACGGGTGCATCATCTCGTCGGACGCGCAGCCGATGTCGTGGTTCTCCAGCCGGCCCCGCACGAACGGACGCCAGGACCCGGCCGAATCCCGCGATGCCGTGTCCTGCGCGGCTGTGCAGAACACCACGTCCCCGTCGAAGCACCCGGGGCGATGGCCGCGCTCCAGAGCGCTGGTGTACCGCAGCGTCCGGACGAGGGCCGAGGTCCGGCTCTCGTCCGACTCCGCCAGCCCGCCGCCCTGGCCGCGGATGACTTCGGTGACCCCCGCGATCGTCAGGGGCTCGTCAAAGGCCGGCTCCGGGCAGCCGAACAGGGCCAGCAGTACGCGCAGCGCCTCCTGTTCCGGCATGCCGTGCTCCGCCGGGTCCGGTGCGTCCGCATCCGGCTGCGCCGGGGAGACGTCGAGCATGGCCAGCAACTCGATCTCCTCCCCCTGGTCGCGCAGCCGCACGGCCATCGCATGGGCCACCCGTGCGCCGAAGGACCACCCCAGCAAGCGGTAAGGGCCCGACGGCTGGACGGCGCGCACCGCGTCCACGTACTCGGCCGCCAGCTCCTCCAGGGTGCCCGGCAGCCCGCTCTCTTCGAGCAGGCTGCGCGGCTGGAGTCCGTACAGCGGTATGCCGGCCGGGAGGTGTCCCGCGAGCCGCAGGTACACCCAGCTCTGCCCGTCGAGAGGATGGACGCAGAACAGGGGTGTCTTCTTTCCCGTCCGCTGCAGGGGCGCCATCATGTCGTCGCGGTACCGGGCCGCGCCCTCGCCCAGCTGCTCCGCGAGGCCGACCACCGAAGGGCTGGCGAACAGCTCGCCCACCGACAGTTCGCGGCCCAGCGTGCTCCGTATCCTGCCCAGCAGCCGGGTGGCGGAGAGCGAGTGCCCGCCCAGATCGAAGAAGCTGTCGTCGATGTCGACGTGGGGCAATCCGAGGATCTGGGCAAAGAGCCGGGCTAGGACCTCCTCGACCGCGGTACGCGGGCCCCGGTGGCGCTGCACGGCGGCTGCCGTGGGCGCCGGCAGGGCGTTGCGGTCCAGTTTGCCGCTGGCGGTCAGCGGGAGTTCGTCCAGCGCCACTATCTGACTTGGGGTCAGGTACTGCGGCAGTCGTTCGGCGACCGCGGACCGCACCGCCGCCGGATCGAGGCGCCCGCCCGGCTCTGGCACGGCGTATCCGATCAGCCGCCGGTCGCCGGTCACGTCGTCGAGCACCGTGGCCGCCGCCCTGGCGACACCCGGGACACCCCGGATCGCCGCCTCCACCTCCCCCAGTTCGATGCGGTAGCCCCGCAGCGAGACCTGGTCGTCGTTGCGGCCGACGAAGACCAGGTCTCCCTCGGCGTTCCAGCGGACGAGGTCGCCCGTGCGGTACATCCGGGCGTCCTCGGGCCCGAACGGGTCACGCACGAAGCGCTCCGCGGTCAGTTCGTCCCGCCCCCGGTAGCCCAGCGTCACCCCGGCACCGCCCACGTACAGTTCACCCACGGCGCCGACGGGCACCAGCTCCAGCCGTTCGTCGAGCACACGGACCCGGACGTTGCGCAGGGGTTTGCCGATCGGCGTCACCTCCGCGTCGGCCGGTGTCAGCGGCAGGCTCATCGCGGTGGAGATAGTGGCCTCGGTGGGACCGTAGCCGTTGATCAGCCGGCAGACCGGCGACCAGCGCTTGACGACGTCCGGTGACGACGCCTCTCCCATGATGGTGACGGTGACGCCCGGCGGCAGGTCGTCCGGTGACATCACCTCCAGCACCGAGGGCGCCAGCACCAGGTCGTTGACGCCCGCCTCGTCGATGAGCCGGGCGAGCTCGGGGCCGGGCGCCGGGCGCTCACCGGCGGTCACCACGAGCGTGCCGCCGACCAGCACCGACTGGGCCATCTCGCCCACGGACGCGTCGAAGCTCGCCGAGGCGAACTGCAAGGTGCGGCTGCCCGGTCCGGACCCGAGCCGGTCGAGCATGGCTCCGGTGATGTTCACCACACCGCGGTGCGGTACGACGACGCCCTTGGGCCGTCCGGTGGAGCCGGAGGTGTAGATCAGATACGCGGGGAGCCCTGGGTCGAACGGCCCGGTGCGCTCGGCGTCCAAGAGATCGTGCTCGGGCTGTTGGCTGAGCGTGCGTACCAATCCGGGGTCGTCCAGCAGGACGCACCTCGCGTCGAGGTCCGCCGCGAGGTGCGCGGTCGAGGAGTGCAGCAGGAGCAGCACCGGGGTCGCGTCGGACACCATGAAGGCGAGCCGTTCCACCGGGTAGGAGGAGTCCAGCGGCAAGAAGGCGGCACCGGTCTTCAGCACGCCCAGGACGGCCGCCACCAGATCGGGAGACCTGGGCAGGGACAGGCCCACCACACTGCCCGGTCCGACGCCCTGGGACACCAGGTGGCGTGCGAGTCGGTTGGCCTGCGCGTTGAGGGCGCGGTAGCTGTGCGGGGCGCCCTGGACCTCGACCGCGGGTGCGTCGGGAGTGCGCTGGGCCCACTGCTCGACCAGCGTATGCATCCCCACCTCGGGGATGTCGTGTACGGGCCCCGCGCCCCAGGCCAGCAGCTGTTCCCGCTCCGCGGGGCGAAGGACGGAGAGGCTGCCGAGCAACGCCTCGGGCTCTGCGGCGGTGACGCCGTCCGCGAAGTACAGGAAGCGGTCGGCGTGGGCGGCGAGTTCGGCCGGCTGGAGGCAGTCGGCGTTGGCGGCGACGATGAGGTCCGTCGACCCGTCGGCGGAGGTCTGGAAGAAGGTGAACATCACGTCGTCCACGCGGCCGTGCGAGAGCGCCCGCAGGCGCGCCGGGACCCCGGCGAAGTCGAGGGCGTGGCCGAAACCCATCACGTTCACCGCCTGCCCCCACAGCGGGCGGTCACTGCCGATGAGGCCCAGCTCCCGGGAGAGCTCCTCCGAGGGGTAACGGCTGCGCTGGAACGCGGATCGCGCCTCGGCCCGGGTCGAGGAGAAGAACTCCGCCAGCGAGGTCTGTGCCTCGGTGGCCAGCCGCAGCGGTACGGGGTTGGTCAGCATGCCCGGCACGTCCCGCTCGATGCGGGTCAGCCGCGCGGCGACCGGCATGCCGATGACGACCTCGGGCGAGTTGGTCATCCGTGCGGTGTAGGCGGCGCTGATGCCGATCGCCAACTCGGCCCAGCTGAGGGCGAACCGGTCGGCTGCCGCGCGCAGCCGTTGAAGCCTCGCCGGTTCCAGGGTGACGCGGTGGGTCAGCACGTCCTGGCCGCCCGCGGCGCGCCGGCTGGTGAGGCGCACGGGGTCGGGACGGCCGGACATCCGGTCCAGCCAGTACTTGCGGTCCCGCTCGCGGCGCGTCGAGGTGCGGTACGCCGCTTCGCTCTCCAGCAGCAGCCGGAAGGACGGGAAGGGGTTGTCGCCGACGGGCTGGCCGGCCGCGAGCAGGCTGTAGACCTGCGCGGTGCGGTGGTGGAGCATGCCCAGGCTGCCGCCGTCCAGCAGCAGGTGGTGGACCCGGCGGAAGAGCGCGAACCGGTCCGGTGCGAGCTTGAACAGCGCCGTGGTGAACGGCGGCGGCTCCGAGAGCTTCACGGTCTTGGCCATGTCGGTGCGCATCCACGCCTCGGCCGCGGCCCGCGGGTCGGCTTCGGAGCTGACGTCGAAGTAGTGGGCCGGCGGGTCGGCGAACTCGTCGACGTACTGCGCCGGGCCGTCGGCGGTTTCCACGAAACGCAGGCGCAGCGCCTCCATCTCGGTGAGCACGTGCCGGTGGGCCGCCTGCAGGATTGCGGGGTCCACGGGACCATCGATTTCAAGGCAGTCGGCGATGCTGTGGTGCGTGGCCGTTGGGGCGAGAGCCTGCGCGAACCAGATTCCCGCCTGGGCCGCCAACAGCGGCAACAGCTCCTTCGGGCTATCCGGAGTTACTTCGTCCTGCGGCCTCGACATGGAATCCCTCGCATTCGTCGTAATGCGGCCGTGCGAAACATGGAGCGACCTGGAAAACCTGGTGAATGACTGCGGAGAGCGGCTATGAAGCCTGCCTGGCGCTTTTCCTGAGAACGGAAACTCTGTCGATTCGGCCGCCGACTGGCCAATGGACCGATCTCCGAATTCGAGATCCTTGGCGCACTTGGGGATAACGATATTCGACTCTAGCAAGTGCGGTCGCTACCCGGAAGGGGGATGGATCAGCACAAAAGATGGCCATATCAGGCATGTTGGATAATGGCAGCAGTCGGCATCGTATGACTGCCTGCACTGTCTCGTGTTCCTTTGCCGGACGGTTACTTGCTGCTGTTCGGGAAGGCGAGCTACGATCCTGGGGTCTCATAGCTGGTGCGGGTATGACTGCACCACGCATCTCAGGACCTGACTTTCTGCGACCCGCTGAGGCGGTGTCATGACCGAGGCGGTCCGCATCCGCGGTATCAGCGGATACGGAATTTCGTGGCCGCCCTGTTCCCAGTTCGCTCTTCCCCGTTGTGACCGGAGTGACCGCGGTAGCGCTCGGCTCTTCCGCTTCGATTTCTTCGGACGGCGGTTCGACCACGAGGAGCAGCCCATGAGTGAGCAGCACGCGACAAGGGAATGGCTGTACCGGACCATGCGATTGATCCGCCGGTTCGAGGAGCACTGTATCGAGCTGGTGCGATCCGGGGAGATCGCCGGCGGAATCCATCCCTACATCGGGCAGGAGGCCATCGCGGCCGGAGTGTGCGCCGCGCTGCGCCCCGACGACTACCTCACCAGCACACACCGGGGCCATGGTCACGTGCTCGCCAAGGGAGCTGATCCGGCCGCCATGCTGGCCGAGCTGGCCGGACGGATCACCGGTCTCAACAAGGGCCGCGGCGGTTCCATGCACGCCGCCGACGTCAGCCTCGGCATCCTCGGCGCCAACGGCATCGTGGGGGCGGGGGCTCCCATAGCGACCGGTGCCGCCTGGGCGGCGACGCGCGCCGGCAACGGGCGGATCGCGGTGAGCTTCTTCGGGGACGGCGCGGTCAGCCAGGGTGTGGTGCTGGAGTCGTTCAACCTGGCGGCGCTGTGGCGACTGCCCGTCATCTTCGTCTGCGAGAACAACGGTTACGCCTCCACGCTGCACCGTGGACAACGCCGTCGCGGGCTCGATCGTCGGCCGCGCCGCCGCCTTCGGCATCCCCGCCGTGCAGATCGACGGTAGCGACGCCGAGACCGTGCTGCGCCGCCACGCGCGAATACGCCGAGCGCGCCCGGGCGGGAGACGGGCCGGCGCTGTTGGAGTGCCGTACGTACCGCTTCGACGCCCACCACACCTGGGAGCACAGATCCTTCGTCCGCTACCGGACGAAGGAGGAGGTGACCGAGGGCCGCTCCCGCGACCCGCTGCTCATCCAGGCGCGAGCGCATTTCCGCCGAGGTCCAAGACCGCGTCGACGCGAGGTGGAGCAGGTGCTGGACGTCCGCGGTGGAGTTCGCCCTGAGCAGCCCCGAACCCGACCCGGCCGACGCCCTCGACTACCTCTACGCGACGGGACTGCGCCCTCGGGCGGGGGTGGCCGCGCATGGCTAAGCTCTCCTACCTCGGCGCGCTCTCCCGGGCGCTCGCCGACGAGCTGCGCGCGCGATCCCGGTGTCTGCGTCTTCGGTGAGGACGTACGGGTGGGCGTCGCCAACGTCACGAAGGGGCTGGTGGGCCGGTTCGGGCCGGAGCGGATCGTCGACATGCCGCTGTCCGAGCAGGCGTTCACCAGCTTCGCGACCGGTGCGGCGCTGGTCGGGCAGCGTCCGGTGATCGAGTTCCAGATCCCGTCGCTGCTGTTCCTGGTCTTCGAGCAGATCGCCAACCAGGCGCACAAGTTCTCCGCTGATGACGGGCGGCCAGGCGAAGGTGCCGGTCACCTACCTGGTGCCCGGCTCCGGCTCCCGCACGGGCTGGGCCGGGCAGCACTCCGACCACCCGTACGGGCTCTTCGCCCACGTCGGAGTCAAGACCGTCGTCCCCAGCACCCCTTCGGACGCCTACGGTCTGCTCGTCTCGGCGATCCGCGACGACGACCCGGTGGTGGTCCTCGCCCCGGCCGCCGCCTCGGCGGACCGCGAGGACGTGAACTTCGCCGAGCTCGCTCCGCTCCCGCTCGGCGTGGGCCATGTGGTGCGCGCGGGTTACGGACGTCACCGTGGTCGCCGTCGGCCACCTGGTGCACGAAGCGCTCTCGGTCGCCGACGAACTCGCGTCCGAGATCTCCATCGAGGTCTTCGACCCGCGTACGGTGTATCCGTTCGACTGGCGCGGGCTTGCCGCGTCCGTGGGCCGGACCGGCCGGCTGGTCGTCATCGACGACACGAACCGCTTCTGCGGCTTCGGAGCCGAGATCGTCAGCACCGCCGCCGAGGAGCTCACGACTCACCGCACCGCCCCGGCGGGTCACCCGGCCCGAGGGCGCGGTACTGCCGTTCGCCCTGGAGCTGGACCGCGCGGTCCAGCCGCACAGGGACCAACTCGTGGCGGCGGTGCGGGGCGTGTGCACAGCGAGCGGGAAGCGTTCCTGACGACCGCACGGCCGGCCGCGGCGGCGCCGGGCGTTTCCGCCCGGCGCACCGGCGATCGTGTCCGTACGGCGGCGGACCTTCAGTTCGCGTACTGGCAGAGCCCCCGGGGCACGTACGCGCCATGACCGGAGCGGCCCGCGTAGGCGCCGTTGTCGATCACGGGGACACCGCGTGAGAGCACCGTCTCGACCCGGCCGGTGATCCGTTTGCCCTCGTACGCCGAGTAGTCGACGTTCATGTGGTGCGTCTCGGCGGACACGGTCTGCTCGGCCTGCGGGTCGTAGATGACGATGTCCGCGTCCACGCCGGGGGCGATGGTGCCCTTCTTCGGGTAGAGGCCGAACATACGGGCCGGGGTCGACCAGAGTTTCGCCGATCTTCATCTTGAGCCGGTCGTGGCCAAACTTCCGGCCGGCCATGCCGTCACCGTGCCGGCGACCGAACTGGCGATCAAACATATCGGCCGGCCGCTGCCCAACGCCGCGCTGCTCGGCGCCTTCGCGGCGCTGACCGGCATGGTCCGTCTCGACTCGGTCGCCAAGGCGATCCGCCAGGCAGTTCCCCGGCAAGATCGGCGAAGCCAATGTCGCCGCCACGCACCGAGGTCGCATGATGCCGTCGCCGCCCGCACAAGTCGGCGAGCGTGAAGGAAGATCGGATGCTGAAACAGATCGAAGGTTCCCACGCCATGGCCGAAGCCATCGCCCTGTGCCGCCCGGAAGTCATCTGCGCCTATCCGATCACGCCGCAGACCCATATCGTCGAGGGTCTGGGCGACATGGTGCGGACGGGCGAACTGCAGAACTGCGAATTCATCAATGTCGAATCGCGAATTCGCCGCGCTGTCGGTCGCCATCGGCGCCTCGGCTGCCGGCGCGCGGGCCTATACCGCGACCGCGAGCCAGGGCCTGCTGTTCATGGCCGAGGCGGTCTACAACGCCTCCGGCCTCGGCCTGCCCATCGTCATGACGCTGGGCAACCGCGCCATCGGCGCGCCGATCAACATCTGGAACGACCATTCCGACGCCATGTCGATGCGCGACGCCGGCTGGATGCAGCTCTTCGCCGAGACCAACCAGGAGGCGGTCGACCTGCACATCCAGGCCTTCCGGCTGGCCGAGGAACTGTCGATGCCGGTGATGGTCTGCGTCGACGGCTTCATCCTCACCCACGCGGTCGAGCGGGTCGATATTCCGACGCAGGCCGATGTCGACGCCTTCCTGCCGCCCTACGAGCCGGTGCAGGTGCTCGATCCGGCGGAGCCGATTTCGATCGGCGCCATGGTCGGGCCCGACGCCTTCACCGAGGTGCGCTACCTGCAGCACTACAAGCAGACGCTGGCGCTGCGGCTGATCCCGGAATTCGCGGCCGAGTTCAAGACGCAGTTCGGCCGCGACACCGGCGGCCTGCTGCGCACCTATTGCGCCGAGGACGCCGAGATGCTGGTGGTCGCCATGGGCTCGGTCAACGGCACCATCAAGGACACCATCGACGAGATGCGCGACGACGGCGTTCAGCATCGGCCTGGTCACGCTCGTGTCCTTCCGGCCGTTCCCGACCGAGGCGCTGCGCGCGGCTGCTGGCCGGCCGCAAGCATGTCGTGGTGGTCGAAAAGAGCTTCGCCGTCGGCATGGGCGGCCAGCTCGCCAACAATGTCGATCTTGCGCTTGCGCAACACGCCGGCGGCGCCGCAGGTGCATTCGGTCATCGCCGGGCTGGGCGGCCGGCCGATCACGCGGCCTCGCTGCACCGCGTGTTCCGCCGCGCCGATGGCGCAGCCCTGGGAGGGCGCGCATTTCCTCGACCTCAACGAAGAGATCATCGGCAAGGAACTGCACCACGTGCGCAAGATGCGCCGCTCCGGGCCGACCGCCGAAAACCTGCTGCGCCGGCTCGATCAGCCGCGCACGTCCGCGGCGGCGGAGTGAGGCAGCCATGACCGATCACAGCACCGCAACCGCCACCCAGAAACTGAAGTTCTACCAGAAGGGCACCTTCACCGTCGGCAACCGCGCTGGTGCCGGACGCCGAGCGCAGCGGTGCAGGCCTCGATCGACCGCTCCAACGCGCTCACCTGCGGCCATCGCGCCTGCCAGGGCTGCGGCGAGGCGCTGGGCGCGCGCTACGCCATCGACGCCGCCATGCGCGCGACCGACGGCAATCTGATCGCGGTCAACGCCACCGGCTGCCTGGAAGTCTTCACCACGCCCTATCCGGAAACCTCGTGGCAGATGCCCGTGGATGCATTCGCTGTTCGGCAATGCCGCGGCGGTCGCCACCGGCGTCGCCGCGGCGATGCGGGTCAAGGGCACGTCCGGAGGTGCGCGTCGTCGCCCAGGGCGGCGACGGCGGCACCACCGACATCGGTTTCGGCTGCCTGTCCGGCATGTTCGAGCGCAACGATGACGTGCTCTACATCTGCTACGACAACGAAGGCTATATGAACACCGGCGTGCAGCGCTCCTCGGCGACGCCGCCGGCCGCGCGCACCGCGACCACGCCGGCCGGTGGGCCCGGAGCCCGGCAATGTCTTCGGCACCGGCAAGATCGTGCCGCAGATCGCCATGGCGCACGGCATTCCCTATGTCGCGACCGCCACCGTCGCCGACCTGCACGACCTCGAGCGCAAGGTGCGCAAGGCCATGAGCATTGCACGGCGCGCGCTACATCCACATCCTGTGCCCTGCCCGCTCGGCTGGGGCACGGCCTCGCACGACACCATCCGGCTGGCGCGGCTGGCCGTGGAAAGCCGGCATGTTCCCGGTCTTCGAGGCCGAGCACGGCGACGTCACCGGCAGTCGCGAAGATCCGCCGCAAGGTGCCGGTGGAGGAATACCTCAAGCCGCAGAAGCGCTTCGCGCATCTGTTCAAGGACGAGCACGGCGCGCCGCGGACGTCGCGCAGATCTGCAGGCCATCGCCGACCGCAACATCGCGCGAATACGAGCTGCTGCGAGCGAAGAGGAACGCGTGCGATGAACAGCACCCTTTCGCCATCACGCTCGACAGCCGGCAGCTAGCCTCGCCAACCTCACCGGCTCCTGGCGCACCGAGCGCCCGGTCTATCGTCGACCGGCTGCCGCCCTGCAACACGCCTGCCCGGCCGGCGAAAACATCCAGGGCTGGCTGTTCCACGCCGAGTCCGGCGACTACGAGCAGGCCTGGCGCGTGCTGACGCTAGAACAATCCGCTGCCGGCGGTGATGGGCCGCGTCTGCTATCACCCCTGCGAAAGCGCCTGCAACCGCGCCCAGCTCGACGAGGCGGTCGGCATCAATTCGGTCGAGCGCTTCCTCGGCGACGAGGCGATCAAGCGCGGCTGGAAATTCGAGACGCCGGCACAAGAAACCGGCAAGCACGTGCTGGTGGTCGGCGCCGGGCCCTCCGGCCTTTCCGCGGCCTATCATCTGGCGCGCCTGGGCCACGCGGTCGACGATCCACGAAGCCGGCCCGCTGGCCGGCGGCATGATGCGCTTCGGCATTCCGAAATACCGCCTGCCGCGCGACGTGCTCGACGCCGAGGTGCAAGCGCATCCTCGATCTGGGCGTCGAGCTCAAGCTCAACGCCAAGGTCGACAACATTCTCGACGACCATGAAGGCCGGGCGGCTTCGACGCCGCCTTCCTCGCCGTCGGCGCCCATATCGCCAAGCGCGCCTATATCCCGGCCGGCGCCGCCTCGAAGATTCTCGACGCGGTCTCGCGTGCTGCGCTCGATGGAAGGCGAGGACAAGCCGCTGCTCGGCCGCCGCGTCGTGGTCTACGGCGGCGGCAACACCGCGCATCGACGTCGCGCGCACCGCCAAGCGCATGGGCGCCGACCGAGGCGATCATCGTCTATCGCCGCACGCGCGAGACGCATGCCGGCGCATGATTTCGAGGTCGAGGAGGCGCTGGAAGAAGGCGTCATGATGAAATGGCTCTCGACCATCAAGCGGATGGACGAGGGCGTGCTCACGGTCGAGAAGATGGTGCTCGACGACAAGGGCTTCCCGCAGCCGACCGGCGAATTCGAGACGCTGGAAGCCGACTCGCTGGTGCTGGCGCTCGGCCAGGACGTCGATCTGTCGCTGCTCGACGGCGTGCCCGGGCCTGGAAATCAAGGACGGCGTGGTCCAGGTCGCGCCCAACATGATGACCGGCCATGCCGGCATCTTCGCCGGCGGCGACATGGTGCCGTCCGAGCGCACCGTCACGGTCGGCGTCGGCCACGGCAAGAAGGCGGCGCGCCACATCGATGCCTGGCTGCGCGGCGCGGTCTACGCGCCGCCGGAGAAGCACGAGCTGGCCGGCTTCGACAAGCTCAACACCTGGTATTACGCCGACGCGCCGAAGACGGTGCGGCCGATGCTCGACATGGCGTCCGCCGGCACAGCACCTTCGACGAGGTGCAGGGCGGGCTCGACGAGACCAACGCGCTGTACGAGGCGCGGCGCTGCCTGTCCTGCGGCAACTGCTTCGAATGCGACAACTGCTACGGCGTCTGCCCGGACAACGCGGTGATCAAGCTCGGGCCCGGCAACCGCTTCGAGTTCAACTACGACTACTGCAAGGGCTGCGGCCTGTGCGCCACCGAATGCCCCTGCGGCGCGATCAAGATGGTGCCCGAATCGATCTGACGTTTGCCGGCGCAGCGCGCTAGCCGCGGTATACGACCGCGGCGGCGATCAGGCGCTCGGCCGAGGGTATGCCGCCGGCGGCTGCCGTGGCGGTCGGCAGGGCATGCTGCAACAATGCCGTCACGTTACGGCGGACGGCGTCTTCGATCTTGCCGCCGGCGGCGCCGTCGACAAGTTCGCGCGCCGATTTAAACAGCAGCGCCAGCTCGATCTGTTCCGCGCGCAATTCGATTTCCGCGACCGCCTTGCGCAGATCCTTTACCGCCTCGTGCTCGATCTCCGGCATGGTCTTGATGCCTTGCCGGGCCGCGCGCAACGGCCGCACCGCCATTTCCTGCCAATGGCGCACGCGGGCCTCGATCGCGTTCAAGTGTTTCTTCGTCAAAATGACTTGCGCCGTGCTGCCGAGCCAGGCGCAGAACAGCAGCAGATTGACATCGATATTCAAGGCGCGCTGCAAAGCAAGGCACTCCGCTTCGACGCCGGGCGCGGCATAAACCCGCGCGGCAAAAATGCCAAAGGGGATTTTCGCATTCGAGCACGGCGGCGCTCCAAATCCGTGCGTTGCAGGTCCGCGCACGCCGGCGAGTTCGTCGCCACATCGACACAATGCGATCTCGCGCGGATCGATTGCGGCCATGCTAGCTGCAAAAATCGCGGCGAGCGACGATTTTCACCGTCCCTGATAGGCCGGGGTGCGCACGATCAGGCCGTCGAGCGCCTCCGTCACCTTGATCTGGCAGGACAGCCGCGAAGTCGGCTTCACCTCGAAGGCGAAGTCGAGCATATCTTCTTCTTCCGCCGAGGGCGGGCCGACAATCGGGGTCCAGGCCTCGTCCACATGCACCAGACAGGTGGCGCAGGTGCAGGTGCCGCCGCATTCCGCCACGATGCTGGTCACGTCGTTGCGCAGCGCGGTTTCCATCACGGTCGAGCCGATTTCCGCCTCGACCGTGTGCACGGCGCCGTCATGCTCGATGAATGTGATCTTCGGCATTGATGTTTATGCCACGCCAAGCTTCTTCTGCAGCGACGTCGACGAGGTGGTGTACTGGAACACCAGCCGCTTATCCGGAAAGACATAGTGATAGGCTTTTTGCGCCATTAACGCGGCTTCATGGAATCCCGACAGGATCAGTTTGACCTTGCCCGGATAGGTGTTGATGTCGCCGATCGCGAACAGGCCGGGCATGCTGGTTTCGAAGGTGCCGGTGTCGACCGGAATTCAGTTCGTCCTTGAGCGCCAGGCCCCATTCCGCGACCGGACCGAGCTTCATGGTGAGCCCGAAGAACGGCAGCATGGCGTCGACCTCGACCCGCGTGACCGCGCCGTCCTTGTCCTTGATCGAGGCGGCGGTGAGCTGGCCGTCGCCGCCTTCCAGCAGCGACACCTGGCCGATGCGCAGATCCATCGCGCCGGAGGCGACCAGCGCGCGCATCTTGTTGACGCTGTCGGGCGCGCCGCGGAATTCGTCGCGCCGGTGCACCAGGGTCAGCCGCTTGGCGATCGGATGCAGATTGAGCGTCCAGTCGAGCGCCGAGTCGCCGCCGCCGACGATCAGCAGCCGCTTGTCGCGGAAGGCCTCCATCTTGCGCACGGCA